>JAHFUP010000044.1 GCA_023265025.1 Acidimicrobiia bacterium
GGCGGGGCGGCCGCGGCCGGGCGCTGGATCGTCGGGGGCGGCGGCAGGCGGCGGGGCGGCATCGGCTGGCTGGGCGAGCCCGGCTCGGGCTGCTCGCTGGCCGGGCGGCTGGTGATCAGGCGGTGCTCGGGGTCGGCGGGCCGCTCGTAGGGGACCTCCGGCTCCGGCGGGGCGGGCGGCACAGTCGGGGTGCCCCCGGTGTCGGGTGCGGGCGCGTCGACCGGGCCCGGGCCGGGGCCGGCGGTGGCCGGGTCGGCCTTCTTGGCGCCACGGCCGCGGGCGGTGGGCTCGGGCGGCGAGACGTCGCGACGGAGGCCGTCACGGTCGGCCTTGCGGCGGACGCGGTCGGCCTGGGCGTCCTCGATGCTCGAGGAGTGACTCTTGACCCCAATGCCGAGCGCGATGCAGAGATCGAGCGTCTCTTTGTTGGTGAGCCCCAATTCGCGGCCCAGCTCGTAGACCCTGATCCTCTGTGCCAACTGGCGAATCCGTCCTTTCCCGGCTCCCACCGGTCACTGCGTTCGTGGCGTCCCCGATTTGTGTCTCAGGCGACGTCTTCCCTGCGGCGGTCGGCCGCGTCAGCTATCTAGTCTCCCACGCTCGGCGAGGGTGGTCCTGAGGTCTTCCACAGCCCGTCCGTGAAGGGTGGTCCGCAAGGCCCGGTCGAACGCCCTGCGGCGCTCGGCGGCGTCGACGCACGCCGGCGATCCGGCGCACAGCCACGCCCCCCGTCCGGGGTTCGTCCGTCCCACTGCGAGGCTTCCGCCCGGGCCGGCCACCACCCGAACCAGCTCGCCGGGCGACGCCACCCTACGGCAGCCCACGCAGGTCCGCGCCGGGGCTATGCCGGACGCTCCCCGGCGGTCTCGGCCGGCGCCGGCGCCGCCCCGTCGCTCACGGGCTCGGTCGGGGTGGCGTACTCCACCGCCGACACGCCCTCGCCGCCCTCCGCCGGCTGCCACACCATCTCGCCGGCGTCGTTGGTGACCCACTCCCCCTCGGCCCACTCCTCGCCGGCGTAGCTCGCCTCCTCCTCGGCCAGCTGGCTCTCGCTCTTGATGTCGACCCGCCAGCCGGTGAGGCGGGCGGCCAGGCGGGCGTTCTGACCCTCCTTGCCGATGGCCAGCGACAGCTGGTAGTCGGGGACGATCACCTCGGCGGTGCCGGTCTCCTCGTCGATGCGGACCTCTTTGACCTTCGCCGGCGACAGCGCCTTCATCACGAACTCCGAGGGGTCCTCCGAGAACGGGACGATGTCGACCTTCTCGCCCCGCAGCTCATTGACCACCATGCGCACCCGGGCCCCCCGGGCGCCCACGCAGGCGCCGACCGGGTCCACGTTGTGGTCGTTGGACCACACCGCGATCTTGGTGCGGTGACCGGGCTCACGGGCGACGGCCTTGAGCTCGACGACCCCGTCGGCGATCTCGGGCACCTCCAGCACGAACAGCTGCTTGATGAGGCCCGGGTGGGTGCGGCTGACGACGATCTGGGGGCCCTTGGTGGTCTTGCGGACCTCGACGATGTAGGCCTTCAGGCGGGCGCCGTGCTCGTAGCGCTCGTAGGGGACCTGCTCGGCCTGGGGCAGCAGGGCCTCGACCCGGCCCAGGTCGAGCAGGGTGTAGCGCTGGTCGTTCTGCTGGATGATCCCGGTGACGATGTCGCCCTCGCGGCCGGCGTACTCCTCGTACTTCATCTCCCGCTCCGCCTCCCGGATGCGCTGGAGGATGACCTGCTTGGCCGTCTGGGCCGCGATGCGGCCGAAGTCGTCGGGGGTGTCCTCCCACTCGCGCACGACGTTGCCGTCGTCGTCCAGCTCCTGGGCGTAGACGTGCATCTCCCCGGTGTCGGGGTCGATGGTGACGAAGGCCTCCTCGGCCGCCTTGGGCATGCGCTTGTAGGCGGAAACCAGGGCGTTGGCCAGGGCTTCGAGGAGGGTGTCGACGGACACCCCCTTCTCGCGCTCGATTACCTGGAGGGCCTCCATGAGCTCGAAATTGGCTGCAGTCATGATGGGTGTCCGATCTTCTTGGCCGGCGACTTCTGGCCCCCGGCGGGCCACACGAACACTGTCCTCGCCTTCTCGATGTCGGCATGGGCGACGCGCCGACCCGCCACGACCACGCCGTCGTCATCGGCGTCCTCCAGGACGCCGGCCAGCCGGCGCTCGCCCTCCACGCCGGGACGCAGCTTGACCGCCACCTCGGTGCCGACAAAGCGGACGAAGTGCTCGGGAGTGCGCAGCGGGCGCTCGATGCCCGGGCTGGAGACCTCCAGCGTCGTCCGCTCGCCCACCAGGTCGGTGGCGTCCAGCAGCTCGTTGACCAGGCGGGTGGCCTCGGTGACGGCTTCCAGATCCACGCCGGCGGGCCGGTCGACGGTCACCCGGAGGGTGCTGCCCTGGCGCTCGACGTCGACCAGCTCGAAGCCGTGCTCGCCGAGAGGCTGCTCGACCACGGCACGGACGCGTTCGTCTGCGTGTTGGTCGGTCACTCCTCTCCCTCCTTTGCTGGGCAAACAAAAGCGTGGGCACTGCCCACGCTCGGTCACCACCCAATGTCGACGACAGATTCAGGATCCAGCATAGCGCCGGCCGTCGCCGTAGAAGGCTCACCCGGGCCCGGATCGACCCCGGGCGACGACCGAGGACGCCCGCTCCGCGTACGACGATGGCTCGCTCGGGTGAGGGGTGATTGCCGTCGGCCGCTCCTGCCGCCGGAGGCGGCCACGTCGGCTGGCGGCTGAGAAGGGACAGCGAACTCGGCGAGCAAGCTCCGCGTGCGAGACGGAACCTACGGGTTGAACACACACGGCGGCGTGCCGGTGCCCCCCAGGTTGCCGTGCCACTGGTTGGTGCCGCAGGTCGGCTGCCCGTCGCGCAGATCGGACGACGTGTTGCCGAAGGAGACGTTGCGCAGGATCTGATTGCCCGCCGGCGCCGGGAAGCTGCCCGCCGCGGCCCGCACGAAGATGCCCTGGCCCCGGTTCCCCCGGACGTTGTTGCCCTCGATCACGTTGTCGTTCCCGCCGGCGAAGACCGTGATGCCGTCCAGGGCGTTGAAGAGCACCTGATTGGACCGGATCTGGTTCCGGCTGCCGCCGGCGAACACCTCGATCCCGTAGATGCCGCTGTTGGTCACCTGGTTGTTGGTGATGACGTTGTCGTTGGAGGCGACCCGGCCGGCGTTCTCGATGCGGATGCCGGCGGTGTTCGAGGCCGACTGGTTGTTGTCGGTCACCCTGTTGCCGTCGATCACGTTGAAGTTGGCGGTGATCATCCCGATGCCGTCGTAGGGCCCGTTGTTGCGGACCTCGTTGTTGAGGACACGGTTCCGGTCGCTGGAGAACAGCGCGATCCCGTCGCCGAAGTTGGCCCCGCTGCCCCGGTTGTCGACCACCTTCATGCTGACGACGGTGTTCGCCGACCCGCCCAGGACGGCGACGCCGGCGTCGAAGAGCGTGACTGTGCCGTTCTTGACCGTGACGCCGGTGCGGCCGTCCAGGGTGATGCCGGCGTCCTCGCCGGCGCCGGGGTTGCCGGAGATGGTGAACCCGTTGAGGTCGAGGGTGATGTTGCTGGCCCCGATCGTGAGCCCGGTGGCGCAGGGCCCGACGTTGGCGTCGAGCACGGTGGTGACGAGGATCGTCTGCCCGCAGGTGACATGGACGGCGCCGGCCGGCGACGCCAGCCCGACCAGCCCGAGCGACAGAAGGAGGACCGAGCCCGCCAATGCCAGGAATCGCCGTGTGGTCATGACCACCCCTTTCGCCGGAGTGGCCGCATTCTGTCACCGCCGGAAGGAGATCACCCGGAACGACTCGGCGTACCGGTACCCGTGGGCCTCGCCGGCGGCCGCCATGCGCTGGGCCACGAACGGCCCGACGTCCCGATCCCCGAGCTGGCTGGCGTGGGCCCGCAGGGCGGCCACCTTGCGGTCGAAGCCGGCGCTCACGTCGACCACCGTCGGGCCGGCGCCCGGCCCGACCAGCCACACCTCCTCCAGCTCCCGCCACGGCTGGAGGCCCTCGTCGCGGATCAGCTCGGGGAAGATGGCGGCCGTCGTCCCGCCGGTCATGGTGATGTCGAGGGTGGCGACGCCGGTGGCGCGGTGGTCGGGATGGTTCACGAACCGCTCGGTCGGCAGGATCTCGGGGTCGATGGCCACCAGCCGGTGGGGCCGGTGGATGCGGAACTGCCGGGCGATGTCGAGGCGCAGCCGGCGGGGGTCGGCCCACGCCAGCTCGCTGTCCATGTACCGGAGGAAGGTCACGTCGGTCACGCCGCACACCGCCGCCGCGGCCCGGGCCTCGGCCTCCCGGACACGGCCGAACGCCTCGGGGTCGACGTCGACGTCCTGGCTGCCCTTCTGGCCCGACGTCACGATCACGTACCGGACGTCCCAGCCCTCGTCCACCCAGCACGCAATCGTGGCGCCGCAGCCGAACTCGATGTCGTCGGGGTGGGCGCCGACGACCAGCGCCCGCCGCGGTTCAGTCAGGGTTCTCCCAGTCGACGTCGGGAGCGTCCCTCAGCGGCCGGCGGACCAGGGTCTCCGGATGCTCGGCGGCGTGCCGCATGGCGGCCACGATCTCCGGGTGGTCCAGGAGTCGGAGCACATGTGTCGGTACGACGGTCGCCGGCGTGAACGTCATCGTCCCGTCCGGGTCGGTCCGAACCAGATACCGGCGGTCGGTGCTACGCCCCACCTTGGAGAGGTACACCCGCCGACGCTCATCAAGCTCGACCAGGACGTCCTCGGTAGTACTCATGTCCCGAAGGGTACCACGGCACGGCCCTTTTAGGTCCAATAGGGCAGGAGCTAGTAGCCGTGCCGGCCTTACACAGAGTATATTGAAGGGATGTGGGAAGTCCTCTTTGAGCCCGCCGCCGACGCAGCGATGACGGCGCTTGAGCAGGAACCGTCGGCCGCTGCATTGGTCCATCGCCTCAATGCGGCGCTCCGGGCGCTCGCCATGAGTCCGGGTGACGCTCGCTTCCGCAGACGCTCGTACGCCCCGGTCGGCCACATGTGGGGGTTCCTCGTCCGCTGGCGCGACGATGACCGGCTCCTCATCTGGAAGTACGGCCCCAACGACGGTCAACTGACGATCCGGTACATCGGGCCGGACCTGTAGCGCCGCGAAGCGGCATGCTGGGCGGATGGATCAGCCGACGCCGCGGGAGGAGGTGCTCGCCAACCTCCGCGGCGTCGGTCTGGTGGTCAAGGCCGCCCCTGGGCTGGCCCTCGCCCTGCTGGCGTTGACGGCGGTCTCCGGCGGGGCGCCGGCGCTGGCGGTGGGCGCCACCGGGCGGTTCTTGTCCCAGCTCCCCGAGGCCGTGCGCCAGGGCGGCGACTCGCTGCCGGGCCGCGAGGTCCGCTCGGCGCTCCTCCTCATCGCCGGCGCCGTCTTCCTCAGCCAGCTGGTCGGCCCGCTCCAGCAGGCGGTGCTGTTCGGCCTCCAGCGGAAGTTCGAGGCCTACCTGTCCCGCCGGCTGATGCGCGCGACGGTCGCCCTGCCCGGCCTGGCCTACTTCGAGGATCCGGCCTTCCGGGACGAGCTGGCCGTCGCCCACTGGATCGGGTACGGACCGGTCCACACCCTGCAGTTCCTCAGCCAGGTGCTCCAGCAGGCCACCCAGCTGCTGGCCATGGCCGCGGTCGCCGCCACCTTCGCCGGCTGGGTGCCTCTGGTCGTCCTGGCCTCGGCCATCCCGGGCGGGCTGGCGTCGTGGCGGTTCGAGTCGATCACCGGCCTGGCCCGCTGGCGCCGGTCGGAGGACACCCGCCGGGCCGACTACTACCGCAACCTGGCCGTCACCCGGGAGCCGGGCAAGGAGCTGCGCATCTTCTCGCTGCCGGGCTGGGCCAAGGCCCGCCAGTCCCGCCACTGGCTGGCCGGCGTGAAAGAGATGTTGGCCCTGCGGCGCAAGGGCCTCATCGCCGTCCTGTGGCTCCACGCCCTGGCTGTCGCCGGCCTGGCGTTCACCTACGTCGTCATGCTGCGCAGCACCATCGACGGCGACACCGCGGTCGGGCGCTTCACGGCCGCCTCGATCGCCACCGTCGGCCTGTCGACTGCGGTCGTGATGCTCTTCCGCGAGGCATCACGCGCCCGGCGGAGCAGCTTCTACATGCCCTCGGCCATGCGGGTCCTGGGACTGGCCAAGGCCGACCCCCGCCTCGACGTCGCCGGCACCCGCCCGGCCCGCCAGCCGGCCCGCACCGGCATCCGCTTCGAGGGGGTCAGCTTCGTCTACCCGGGCACCCAACGCCGGGTCCTCGACCAGCTCGACCTCGACATCGACGCCGGCACCTCCATCGCCCTCGTCGGCGAGAACGGCGCCGGCAAGACCACCCTCATCAAGCTCCTCTGCCGCTTCTACGACCCCACCGAGGGCCGGATCACCGTCGACGGCGTCGACGTCCGCGACCTCGACCTGGACGACTACCGCTCCCGGCTGGCGGTCATCTTCCAGGACTTCGTGCACTACCAGCTGCCGGCCAGAGACAACGTGGGCTTCGGCGCCCTGGAGTCGGCCGGCGACGAGTCGGTGCTGCGCCGGGCCGCGGCCCGGGTGGGCATCCTGGAGCAGCTCGAAGCCCTCCCCGACGGCTGGGACACGCCGCTGGCCCGGGAGTTCGGCGGCGTCGACCTGTCCGGCGGCGAGTGGCAGCGGGTCGCCCTGGCCCGGGCCATGATGGGCCAGATCGGCCGCGACGCCGACCTGCTCGTCCTCGACGAGCCCACCGCCAGCCTCGACGTGCGGGTCGAGAACGAGCTCTACGGCCACTTCGCCGAGCTCAGCCGGGGCCGCACGACCCTGCTCGTCTCCCACCGGTTCTCGACCGTCCGCATGGCCGGCAGAATCGTCCTCCTCGCCGGCGGCCGGGTGGTCGAGGACGGCAGCCATGAGGCGCTCGTCGCCGCCGGCGGCCGCTACGCCGAGCTGTACGAGATCCAGGCGTCGCACTACCGCCTGACCGGGAGCCTGGAGTGAACCGGGCAACTGGTGACGATCGGACAGGCCAGGACCGGTCGAAGCGTCACCAGTCCGGCACGTTCGGCCGGGTCCTGCGGGTCTACCGGGTCATCCTGGGGCTGGCGTTCGAGGCGGCCAGGGGCCGGGCGGTGGCGCTGTTCGCCTGCGCCGGCCTGTTCGGCATGTTCGGCGCCGTCACCGGTCTGATCACCAAGTTCGTGGTCGACGCCCTGTCGAGCGGCAACCCGGGCCGGGCCATGGGCATCGGCGTGGTGTACCTGCTGCTGGTCGGCGCCGGCGCCCTGATCGACGACGTCGCCTCCCTCCTGCAGTCCGACCTGGCCGAGCAGACCAGCCAGGCCGTCGAGCAGAAGCTGATGGCGGTCTCTTCGGCGGCCGCCGGCCTCGAGCACCTCGAGCGGCCCGAGTTCGCCGACAAGGTGAAGCTGGTCAAGGACCGCAGCTTCATCCCCTACTTCGCCTTCACCAACCTGAACGGGTTCGCGTCGATCTTCTTCGGGCTGGCCGCGGCCATCGTGCTGCTGGGCTTCGTCCACCCGGTGCTGATCCTGCTGCCGGTGGTCGTCGCCCCCGGCGTGGTGATCCAGTTCCGCAACTACCGCAAGCACTTCGCCCGTCACGACGCCACCGCCCCCGACGAGCGCCTGGCCAAGCACTACCTGGAGCTGGCCACCGAGCCGGCGGCGGCCAAGGAGATCCGCCTCTTCGGCCTCGGGGCGCACCTGATCGAGCGCCACCGGGTCCTGACCAACGCGTACAACGGGATGCTCTTCCGTGACCAGCTGCACCGGGCGTGGGCCGGCGTGGCCGCCGGCGGGCTCTACGGCGCCGGCCTGGCCGGCGCCATCGGCTTCGTCGGCTGGCTGGCCATCGACGGGCGGGCCTCGCTGGGCGACGTCGCCCTCGTCGTGCAGGTGGCCCGCATGGCCATCGGCCAGGTCCAGAGCGCGGCCCGCCAGGCGGCGTGGCTGGCCGAGCTGTCCTTCGTCGGCGAGCGCTACCTGTGGCTGCTCGACTACCGCCCGACGGTCACGGTCAAGCCGCCCGGCGAGGCGGTGCCGGCGCCCGACCGCATCGCCGGCGGCATCTCCTTCGAGCACGTCTCCTTCACCTATCCCGGCACCACCGAGCCGGTCCTCACCGATGTCTCGCTGTTCCTCCCCCCGGGGACGACGGTCGCCCTCGTCGGGGAGAACGGCGCCGGCAAGACCAGCCTGGTCAAGCTGCTCTGCCGGTTCTACGACCCCACCGACGGCCGCATCACCGTCGACGGCATCGACCTCCGGGACATGGACCTCGACGGCTGGCGCTCGAGGACCGGCGCCGCCTTCCAGGACTTCGTCCACTTCCAGCTCGTGGCCAGCGAGGCCGTCGGCGTGGGCGACCTCCCGGCCATCGACGACCTGGCGCGGGTCGGCACGTCCGCGCAGCAGGCCGGCGCCGACCGGGTGATCGACCGCCTCCCCGCCGGCCTGTCCACCCAGCTCGGCCGATGGTTCGAGGGCGGCGTCGAGCTGTCCGAAGGCGAGTGGCAGCGGGTGGCCCTGGCCCGCGGCCTCATGCGGCCGGCGCCGGCGCTGCTCGTCCTCGACGAGCCCACCGCCAGCCTCGACCCCCGCGCCGAGCACGAGGTCTTCGCCACCTTCGCGGCGATGGCCCGGCGCAAGGCCGGCGACAGCCCGGTCACCATCCTGGTCTCGCACCGGTTCTCGACGGTGCGGATGGCCGACGTCATCGTCGTCGTCCACGACGGGCGCATCGAGGAGCTCGGCTCCCATGACGAACTGCTCGCCGCCGGCGGCCGCTACGCCCAGCTCTTCCGCCTCCAGGCGTCGAGGTACTAAGGGCTCAAGTTCGGCGCCGGCGTGCCCGAGAAAACCATGCAATGGCGTACCGGGAGCCGTTCGAGAGGGTGCTGTCGGCCGCCCAGGCCGACACCCCGTGGGCCTACGAGCAGCTGTACCGCTCGCTGTCCCCGTCGATCTGCGGCTACCTGCGCCTCCAGGGCGTGGCCGACCCGGAGGACCTCACCAGCGAGGTCTTCCTCGGCGCGTTCCGGGGGATCAGGTCGTTCAGGGGCGACGAGGCCAAGTTCCGCTCGTGGGTGTTCACCATCGCCCACCGCCGGCTGACCGACGAGCGCCGGGCCCGCGGGTGCCGCCCGCAGACGGCCGACGCCGAGCTGGGCGACATCGCCGGCGGCGACGTCGAGGAGGAGGCCCTGCGCCGGCTCTCGGCCGACCGGGTCCGCTCGCTGTGCGCCGGCCTCGCCCCCGACCAGGGCGACGTCCTCCTGCTCCGGCTCGTCTCCGGCCTCACCGTCGAGGCCATCGCCGGCGTGCTGGGCAAGAACACCGGGGCGGTCAAGGCCCTCCAGCGCCGGGGCCTCTGCGCCCTCCGCAAAACAATCGAGCGCGAGGGCGTACCCCTGTGAGCCGCTCGTCCGATTTCTCCTTCGAGATGTCCGGTGAGCTTCCTGGGGACGATGCACTCTCGTCGTTCGCCGAGGAGGTCCGCTTCGCAGTCAGCGGCCCCCCGCCCCTGCCGTCCGCGGCACTGGCGGAGGTCCTGTATGCGGGGTTCTCGGGCGTCTCTCCAACCGAAAAGGGCGACCTGCTGGTGACAGCAGGGAGCAACGTCCACGGGCCTGCGTCGCAGGTGGCCGGACTACCGAACTGGAAAGAGGAGAACGAGATGCCTGCAGTTGGAATCACCGCGGGGTTGTTCGCGAAGATCAGCGGGATCGGGGCCGCGGCCAAGGCCGCCCTCGCCTCGGTGACCGCCGTCACCACCATGGCCCTCGCCGGCGGCGCGGCCGGCGTGCTGCCCGCACCGGCCCAGAACCTGGTCGCCGCCGCCGTCAACGCGGCCACGCCGTTGAACTTCCCGGACGCCGGCGGCGTCGTCGGCACCGTCGAGCACGCCGTCCCGGCGCTGCCCACCGTCACCGTGCCGCCCGTCCCGAACGTCAGCGTCCCCACCATCCCGCCGGTCTCGGTGACCGTCGCCGCCGGCGCCAAGGCCGGGTCGACGTCCGCCAAGGGTTCGGCCGGCGCCACCGCACCCGCGGCAACCCCGACCCTCCCCACGGTGCCCGGGTTGCCCCAGGTCACGGTGCCGCCGGCCGTGTCGAACCTGGTCAAGGGCCTTCCCGCCTGCGTGACCAACCTGATCCCCGCCGGCGGGACCACCCCCGACCCGACCAGACTGGCGACCCAGATCCCCGGCTGCATCACCCAGGTCCTGGGCACGGCCAGCCTCCCGCCTGACGTGGCCAAGTGTGTCTCGTCCATCCTCGGCACCATCGGCGGCGCCAGCGGCATGCCCACGTCGGCCGTGCCCAGCATCGGCAGCCTGAGCGTCTCCACCTGCGTGCCCATGGACGTCTCCAAGTGCGTGACCAACCTGCTCGGCCTCCTGGGGACGATCCCCGGCGGGACGGGCGGCATCCCCGGCCTCGGCAGCCTCCCGGGCCTGGGCTCGCTCCCCGGTCTGAGCACCGTCACCGGCTGCGTCCCCATGAACGTCACCGCCTGCCTCACGTCGATCACCAGCGCGGCGGGTACGGGCACCACGCCCAAGCTCGACCTGTCGGCCTGCATGCCGACGACCGCCCCCGGCCTGCCCGGCCTGCCCGGTCTGGGCAGCCTGCCCGGACTCGGTGGCGCCCTGGCCTTCTTCGGCTCGTAGCCCAACGCCTGCCGGTGTGTTTCTGGTCGTGATCCGGTCCGAATTGGCCGAATTTCACGACCAGAAACACACCGAGGCAGGATCTTCTCCATGACCACGCCCGTGTACCTGGAAGTCGGGACCAAGAAGGTCTTCGCTTGTTCGCTCGACTGGCCCGGCTGGTGCCGGGCGGACCGCACGGCGGAGGCGGCGTTGCAGTCGCTGGCCGCCTACGCCGAGCGCTACCGGCCGGTCGCGGTGGAGGCCGGCGCCCACTTCCCGAAGTCCGCCGGCGCCGACTTCGACATCGTCCAGCGACTGGGGGGCGACGCCACCACCGACTTCGGCGCCCCCCACATCCCCGCCGGCGCCGACGCCTCCTCGCTGACCAAGGCCCAGGCCGAGCGGCTCGCCAGCCTCGTGCAGGCGACCTGGACGGTCTTCGACCGGGTCGTCGAGGCGTCGCCCGCCGAGCTGCGCACGGGCCCCCGCGGCGGCGGCCGCGACCGGGACAAGATGGTCGCCCACGTGGTCGACGCCGAGACGGCCTACTTCGCCAAGGTGGGTGTCAAGGACGGCCGGGACGCCTTCCTCGACGCCCTGGGGGCCGCCCGCCAGCCCCAGCCCGAGCTCAAGAACACGAGCTGGCCCTGGCGCTACACCGCCCGCCGGGTGGCGTGGCACGTCCTCGACCACGCCTGGGAGATGGAGGACCGGCGGGCGTAGGGGTCAGGCCCGGCGGGCGACCAAGTTCAGGCGCACGTAGTCGAGCGTCGGGCTCGGGAGGCGTTCGGCCACCCGCCGGACGAAGCCGGCCCGCTCCCCCTCCGGCAGCCGGTCGACGTGGGCCCGGAGGACCACAGTGGCGAGGAACGTCTCCGTCGGCTCGCCGGGCTCGAGGGGTGTGGGTTCCTCGTGCAGCCACGCCTCGACGTCGACGAAGCCGGCGGCCTCCATGCGGGGCACGGTCTCCTCGGGGGTGGCGAACGTCCACGGCCCCGGCCACGTCTCCCCGAGCTCGGCCACCGCCCGCCGGACAGAGGCGACGTTGCCGGCGCCGCCGCACTGGGCGACGAGGCGGCCGCCGGGACGCAGGACGCCGGCCAGGTTGGCGAACAGGGCGTCGTGGTCGGGCACCCAGTGGAAGGTGGCCGTCGAGAAGACGGCGTCGACCGGCCCGTCGAGGGGAAGGGGGCGGCCGAGGTCGCACTCCACGAACGTCACCCGGTCGCCGAAGCGCGCCAGGCGCCGGCGGGCCTCGACCAGCATCGAGGGCGCGGCGTCGGCGGCGATGACCCGACCGCCAGGGAGCCGACAAGCCAGTTCCTCGGTGACCCGCCCGCTGCCGCAGCCGGCGTCGAGCACCGTCTCGTCCCCGGTGAGCGGCAACCGGCCCAGGACTTCGGTGCCCCACCACGTCATCGGGTCGGCGATCCGGTCGTAGGTGGCGCCGTCCCAGTCGCCAGGGGCGGAGGCGGTCAGGTCAGCTCCTTGCGAATCAGTTCGACCCGCTGGCCGACGGCGTTGGGGTCGTCGCCCTGCTCAGCCAGCAGCACCTGGCGGTCGCGCTCGGCCTCCTCGACCGCCCCGACGTCGGCGGCGGCGATGCGGGCCTCCGCCCCCTCGGCCACCAGCCGCTCCGCCTCCTCGACCAGGGCGGCCACCATGTCGGCCTCGGGCACGACCCGGATCATCTGGCCCTTCACGAACAGGTGGCCCTTGCCGTTGCCGGCGGCGATGCCCAGGTCGGCGGTGCGGGCCTCACCGGGCCCGTTGACCACACAGCCCATGACCGCCACCTGGATGGGGAGCTTGCGGTCGGCCAGCGCGGCCTCGGCCTCCTTGGCCACCCGGATGACGTCCACCTCGGCCCGGCCGCAGGAGGGGCAGGCGATGAGGTCGACGGTCTTGCGGGTCCGCAAGCCCATCGCCTCCAGCAGCTGGCGGCCGGCGCGGGCCTCCTCGACGGGGTCGGCGGTGAGGGAGTAGCGGATCGTGTCGCCGATCCCCTCGGCCAGCAGGGTGGCGATGCCGGCGGTGGCTTTGACCAGCCCCGCCGGCGGGGGCCCGGCCTCGGTGACCCCGAGGTGCAGGGGGTGGTCGGTGACCTCCGCCAGCGCCCGGTAGGCCTCGATCATGAGGGGGACGTTCGACGCCTTCACCGAGATCTTGACGTCATGGAAGTCGACCTCTTCGAAGTAGGCGAGCTCGCGCTGGGCCGACTCGACCAGCGCCTCGGGCGTGGCCGAGCCGTACTTGGTGTACATCTCGGGGTCGAGGGAGCCGGCGTTGACCCCGATGCGGATGGGCACGCCCCGGGCCTTGGCCTCCTCGGCCACCAGCTTGATCTGCGCCGGCTTGCGGATGTTCCCGGGGTTGAGGCGCAGGCAGGCCACGCCGGCGTCGAGGGCGGCCAGGGCCAGCTTGTACTGGAAGTGGATGTCGGCGACGATCGGCACCGGCGACCGCGGCACGATGGCGGCCAGCCCCTCGGCCGCCTCTGGCTCATTGCAGGTGCAGCGCACGATATCGGCGCCGGCCGCGGCCAGGGCGTAGATCTGAGCCAGCGTGCCCTCGACGTCGGCCGTCTTGGTGATCGTCATCGACTGCACCGAGATGGGGGCGTCCCCGCCGACCTTCACGGACCCGGAAGCCCCCGTGAGCGTGACCTG
Organism: Acidimicrobiia bacterium; assembly: GCA_023265025.1. Classification (GTDB taxonomy): domain Bacteria; phylum Actinomycetota; class Acidimicrobiia; order Acidimicrobiales; family AC-14; genus CADCTB01. The sequence goes on from JAHFUP010000044.1 coordinate 13,345, forward strand.
GCGGGTCTGACGACGAGCGATCATGGGACCAGTATGGGCGCCAGCGGCGCGGTGGCCGCAGTCGCCGCCGCCAGGCGGCCCCCACAACCCAGCAGGGGGAACGACGAAGGGGCACCGGCTCCGCCGGCGCCCCTTCGTGCGATTACCTCGCCGAGCAAGCTCTGCTTGCGAGTGCGATTACTGAAATGGATTCGCTACGGGCTTGACGATGTCGAGGTAGATCGACGACACGCCGATGAGCACCAGGACGATGATCACCGCGGCGGCGATCGGCATCATCTTGCCGACGTCAGCCTGGTAGCGCCGGCCGGCCCGGGAGCGCAGGCGCTCATAGGTGCCGATGGCCACGTGCCCGCCGTCGAGGGGCAACAGGGGCACCAGGTTGAACACCCCGATGAAGATGTTCAGCAGGACGAGCAGGTAGACGACGTTGAAGATGCCGCTCTCCGCCGCCTGCCCGGCGATGCGGGCGACGCCGACCACCGACACGAAGCGCTGGTCGTCGGCCGACGCCGGCTTGTTGTTCGTGGAGTTCGTCAGCTCGCCGGCGTAGTCACGCAGTGCCGACGGGGTGAAGAACGAGCCGAGGGCCTTGAGCGACCCGACCGACAGGTCCCAGATGTCGGCGATGGCCTCGCCGGACGCGGCGATCGGGTTCGTCTTCTCGATCTCCGGCTTGGGGCCGACGCCGATGAACCCCCGGGTCACGCCGTCGCGCTCCAGCCTGGCCGGCGTGGCGGTCAGGGTGACCTGCTGGCCGTCGCGCTCGACGACGAAGGCGAGCGGCCGTTCGGGGCTCTCACGGACCAGGGGAAGCACAGCGTCCCAGTTGGCGACGGCCCGGCCGCCCACGGCAAGAATACGGTCGCCGACCTTGAAGCCGGCGTCGGTGGCCGGGCTTTGGCCGGTCTCCAGGCGGCTCAGGCTGCCGACGGTGAGGCTGGGCTTGTCGTAGTTGGGGACCCCCACCACGGTGAGGAGCAGGACGAGGAGGAGGAAGGCCATGGTGAAGTGGGTGGCCACCCCGGCCATGGCGACCAGCATGCGCTTGGGGTACGACGCCTGCCGGTAGGTACGGGACTCGTCCTCGGGGGCGATGTCCCGCTCGAGGTTGCTCATCCCGATGATCTTCACGTAGCCACCGAAGGGGATGGCCTTGATGCCGTACTCGGTCTCGCCCTTGCGGACCGACCACAGGCGGGGGCCGAAGCCGAAGAAGAACTCGGTGGCCTTCATGCCGGACCACTTGGCCGCGGCGAAGTGGGCGGCCTCGTGGAGCATGACCACCGCGGCCATGGCGAAACAGAAGGCGACGACCGGGAACGTCCCGGTCATCAGGGAAAGGCCGATCCCGCCGGCCATGATGCCCGCCAGCAGAAGCAGTTTGCGCCGCTCGGCGCTATGCACATCAGGGTCGGTCATCACCGGCTCGTCGTGGATCAAGGTGGGGCTGGTCTGAGTCAAGCTGCTGCGCTCCGTTCTACGACCCGCCTGGCTCGTTCCCGCGCTAGCCGGTCCGCATCAAGAACAACGTCGACGCTCACCGGCTTCGTTCCATGATGCCGTACCAGCGTCTCTTTGCATACATCTGCGATGGATTTCCAAGAAATGATTCCTTCCAGAAACGCGGCGACGGCAACCTCGTTGGCCGCGTTCAACCACGCCGGCGCCGTCCCGCCCTCCCGGCCGGCCTCGTAGGCCAGGTCCAGGCACGGGAACGCGACCCGGTCGGGGGCCTCGAAATCGAGGCGGCCGACCGCCGACCAGTCCAGCGCCCCGAACGCCACCTCGCCCCGGTCGGGGTAGGCCAGAGCGTAGGAGATGGGCAGGCGCATGTCGGGCTGGGACAGCTGGGCCATGGTCGACCCGTCGGTGAACTCCACCATGGAGTGGACGATCGACTGGGGGTGGACGACGACCTCGATGCGTTCGTAGTCGACCCCGAACAGCTCGTGGGCCTCGATCACCTCCAGGCCCTTGTTCATGAGCGTCGAGCTGTCCACCGTGATCTTCGGCCCCATGGCCCACGTCGGATGGGCGAGGGCGTCGGCCACGGTCACCGACGCGAGGTCGGCCGCGCTCCGGCCCCGGAACGGGCCGCCGCTGGCGGTCAGCACGATCCGGGCCACACGCTCCATGCCGCCGGCGCGCAGGCACTGGTGCACGGCGGCGTGCTCGGAGTCGACCGGCAGTATCTCGGCGCCCGGGGTGGCCCGGGCGTGCTGCACCACCGGGCCGCCGGCGATCAGCGACTCCTTGTTGGCCAGCGCCAGGCGCCGGCCGGCCTCCAGGGCGGCGAGGGTGACCGGAAGGCCGGCGAAGCCCACCACCCCGTTGACCACGACGTCGGCCTCGCGGGCGATGGCGGCCAGGGCCTCGGGCCCCGCCCACACCTCCGTGCCCTTCGGCACCCTGGCCTCCAGCTCGCCGGCCAGGGAAGCATCGGCGATGGCGACCCGCTCGGGACGGACCGCCTGGGCCTGGGCGACCAGCAGGTCGACGGACCGGTTCGCGCCGAGGGCGACAATCCGGTACCGCTCCGGCTCGGCCGCCACCACCTCGAGCGTCTGGGTGCCGATCGAGCCCGTGGACCCGACAACGCTGATTGTCCTCAAAGCCCCCCTCCGCCCGTGGTAGGGGCGACAAGGGAACGATGAGGATCGCCGGCGGCCGCCCACGCCGGCGGAGCCGGCCACCATCCGGCTGCCGGCCAGGCAAGCGACGGCGGAGGCTGACCGGTTCCGCCGGGCAGCCGGAGCGCGATTGCCTCGCCGAGCAACCTCCGGTTGCGAGGCGATTCGCTCAAATAGCGCCGGCGTTGAAGAGCAGCACGCACAGGTAGTAGACGGCCGGGATGACGAAGAGCAGGGCGTCGATCCGGTCGAGCACGCCGCCATGGCCGGGGAGGATCTTGCCCATGTCCTTCACGCCCAGGTCGCGCTTGATCATCGACTCGCACAGGTCCCCCAGCGGGGCGGCGATGGCCACCACGACGCCGAGCCAGAAGACCTGGGTCCAACCGTCCCAGGGGTCGATCCGGCCGACGACGACCAGCGCGACCAACACCGACGCCAGCACGCCGCCGACCAGGCCCTCGAAGGTCTTGTTCGGCGACAGCTCGGGCGCCAGCGGCGTCTTGCCCCAGTACTTGCCCACCAGGTAGGCGCCGATGTCGTGGGCCACCGTGCAGATGACCGCCCCGAGCAGCAGTCCCACGGCGCGCTCGCCGGGGACGGCGAGGAAGAGGCAGGCGAAGCTCCCCAGGAAGCCCACGTAGACGAAGGCGAACACCGTCACCGCGATGTTCATCGTCGGCTTGGCGTGGACCACGCCGGCCAGGTACCAGAGGAAGCTGAAGATCACCACCAGTGTGAGGATCAGCGGGAACGCCACCAGGCCGTAGTTGTAGGCGGCCAGCACCATGGACCCGCACCCGACGAGGCCGAGGAGCGTCGCCGGCTGGTAGCCGCGGGCCCGCAGGGCCTGGAACAGCTCGGCGCCGGCCATGGTGACGGCGGCCAGCACGAGCAGCACGAGGGCGGTGGACCCGATGGCTGCGGCCGCCAGCAGCACGCCGGCGGCGATCACACCCGTGACGACGCGCGTCGACAGGTCGCTGGCACCGCCGCCCCCATTCCCGCCGGGCCCTCCCGGACCCGTGGCCCCCGGCTGGGGACGGTTCGGCCCGCCGGGGCCGGCACCGGGCCGGTCCCGGCGCGACGTCGGGCGGACCTGGGTGGCCGTGCCGCGGGCCTGGCTGACCGGCTGGGGCGGTGGCGCAGCGGCGACGGCCTGGTCGAAGGCGAACAGGTCGCCCTCGTCGTCGATGTCGGGCTGGTCGCGGAGGGCGCCGACCCGTGCCTCCCGGTCGTCGAGGACGGTGTCACCGAAGTCGGCTTCGTCCCAGTCGGCGGGCTGGTCCCGCCAGCGGGGACCGGTGGACAGTGCCGACCAGGCGCTCAGCTCGTCGTCCGCCGAGGCGGCCGGCGGCGGGGGGCCGTCGGCCAGGATGCGGGGCACCTCGCCGCTGGGCGGCTCGGTCCAGTGTGGCAGCGAGAGGGTGGGAGGGTCGTCCGCCGCAGACGAGGCGGCCGGTGGCGGCCCCGATGGCGTCGGATCGTCCAGGAAGTCCCAGGATCCCTTGTCTCCGTCGCCCACCGGCCTCCTTCCGCTGGTGGGCCCGGTCAGCCGGTCCCAGTCCGATTGGGCCACCACTTCCGGGCCCGATGATCCCGGAAGGCTACGCCCTGCATGCGAGGGCGGGCCGACGTTGCCGCCCAGGCCGGACGCCACCGCCCACTCCCCCGACACCGGGTCGGAGGTGAGCGGCCGGTCGGGGCTGATCTCGCGCAGCTCGGGCTCGGCCGGCGCGGCCGGCGGCACCGAGGGGTGTGACCCGGATGCGACCGCCTGGGCCTGGGCCTCCGCCTCGGCCTTCGCCGCGGCGGCGACCAGTTCCTCGAACCGCCCGGGCGGCGCGGTGGCCACGACCGGCGGGTCCCAGAAGTCGCTCGCGTCGTCGGCGCCCAAGGGCCGGAGGTCGAACCCTGATGCGGCGACGCGGGGCTCCGGCGCCGGCGGCGGGACGGGTGGCGGGTCGGGGACGACGACCGCCGGCTTGGCCACCGCCGCGGGGTCCGTGCCCGGGAAGCGCAGCGGCGGCTGGGGACCGGACGGCGTCTCCGGCACGTCGCCGAAGCGGGGGGCGTCGTCGGGGACCCGGGGCGACGCCTGTCCCGACTCGATGGCGGCGGCGGCCTCCTCGGCGCCGATGATCCTCACACCCTCGGCCGGCGGCCGGGGACCTCGGGCGATGCCCGACCAGGCCGGGCCCGGATCCGTCGCCAGATGATCGTCCTTCGCTGCCTCTGGGTGGTCGTCGGTCTGGAAATCGTCCAAAAGTGGACCCCTCCTGCGGCCCGAAGGCCAGCGTTCCTAGACTTCGAGCAGCTCCTGCTCCTTGCGCCCGAGCACTCTGTCGATTTCGGCGATGTGCTCGTGGGTGAGCTTCTCCAGCTCCTTCTCGGCCCGATCGAGCTCGTCGACGGAGATCTCGCCTTCCTTCTCGAAGGCCTCCAACTCGTGACGGGCCGCCCGCCGGAGGTTGCGGATGGCGATCCGCCCCTCCTCGGCCTTGTGCTTGACCACCTTCACCAGATCCTTGCGTCGCTCCGTGGTGAGCTGCGGGAACACAAGGCGTATCACGGTGCCGTCGTTGGACGGGGTGATGCCGAGGTCCGAGTGCTGGATGGCCTTCTCGATGGCCTTCAGCGACGACTTGTCGTAGGGGGCGACGACCAGCACCCGAGGCTCGGGCACGTTGAACCCCGCCAGCTGCTGGAGGGGGACGTCGGATCCGTAGTACTCCACCTTCAGCTTCTCGACCAGCGCCGGCGTGGCCCGGCCGGTGCGGACCGTCGAGAAGTCGGCCGACGTGTGGTGCACGGCCTTGGTCATCTTCTCCGTGGTCTCGAGCAGGACGTCGTCAATCACGACACAAGGGTACCGATCGGCTCGCCCTCCAGGGCGCGGCGGATGTTGCCGGGGCCCATGAGGTCGAACACGACGATAGGAAGCTTGTTGTCCATGCAGAACGTGATGGCAGTGGAGTCCATGATCTTGAGGCCGAGGTTGAGGACCTCGATGTAGGCCACCTCGTCGAACTTGACGGCCTCGGGGTTCAGCTTCGGGTCGTCGTCGTACACGCCGTCGACACCGGAGTGGGTGCCCTTCAGGATGGCCGAAGCGCCGATCTCGGCGGCCCGCAGGGCGGCGGTGGTGTCGGTGGTGAAGAACGGGTTGCCGGTGCCGCCGGCCAGGATCACCACCCGCCCGGTCTCCAGGTGGCGCATGGCCCGCCGGCGGATGTAGGGCTCGGCCACCTGGGCCATCTGCACCGCGGTCATCACCCGGGTGGGCTCGCCGATGTGCTCGAGGGCGTCCTGAAGGGCCAGGCCGTTGATGACGGTGGCGAGCATGCCCATGGTGTCGGCCTGGGCCCGGTCCATGCCGGCGCCGGCGCCGGCCATCCCCCGCCAGATGTTGCCGCCGCCGACCACGATGGCGATCTCGGTGCCGAGGTCCCTGCGGACCTCGGCCACCTCGGAAGCGATGCGGGCGACGGTGGCGCCGTCGATCCCGAAGCCGGTCGCAGGATCGGCGAACGCCTCCCCCGACAGCTTGAGGACGACCCGGCTCCAGTTGCCGCGCATGACCAGGGTCAGGCGCCGATCGCAGCCTGGGCGAACCGGGTGATGGTGGCGTCCCCGAGCGCCTGGCGGACGCTCATCTTGGTGTCCCGGACGTAGTCCTGCTCGAGCAGCGCCTGGTCCTTGAAGAAGCCATTGAGCCGGCCCTCGACGATCTTCGGCACCGCGGCCTCGGGCTTGCCCTCGTTGCGGGTGATGGCCTCCTGGACCTGGCGCTCCTCGGCCACCCGCTCGGCTGGGACGTCGTCGCGCGACAGGTACGGGGGCTTGGTGAACGCGATGTGCTGGCAGATCTCCTTGGCCAGGGTCACGTCGCCCCCCTGCAGCTCCACCATCACCGCGTTGACCCCCCGCCCGCTCTGGACGTGGAGGTACGTGCCGATGACGGAGCCCGCCGGCGCCTCGAAGCGGTTGACCCGACCCAGGGCGATGTTCTCCTTGAGGGTGATGCGCAGGTCGTCGATGGCGTCCTGGAAGCGGGTGGTCGCCGGCTCTCCCTCCCCGGCGACGGCCGATGCGATCTCGTCGAGGAGGTTGGTGAACTGCTCGGACTTGGCCACGAAATCGGTCTCGCAGTTGAGCTCGACGATGGCCGCCGCGGCACCGTCCTGGACGACGGTGACCGCACCCTGCTCGTTGGCCCGGTCCGACCGCTCCGCGGCCTTGCTCAGGCCCTTCTCGCGCAACCAGACGACGGCCTTGTCGAAGTCACCGTCGTTCTCGACGAGGGCCCGCTTGGCGTCCATCATGCCCACGCCGGTGGCCTTGCGGAGGGCCTGGACGTCCTTGGCGCTGATGTCGGCCATCAGGCCTCCTCGGGCGCGGTCGTGGCGCCGCCGGTGCCGGCGGTCTCGGCGGCCGGCGCCGGGTCGGCCTCGGCGGCGGGCGCCGCGTCATCTGCGGGCGCCGCGGCCTCGGCGGCGGGAGCCCCGTCGGCGGCGGCCTCGGGAGCCGGCGCCGCATCCTCGGCCGCGGTCGCCTCGGCGGCCGGCGCCTCGGCGGCGTCAGCCTCCCGGCGGGACGCCGCGAGGCGGGCCTCGCGCTCCTGGGCCTGGAGGGCGGCCTGGCGGCGGGCCTCGGCCTGCTGCTGGGTGCGACGAGCCTCGGCCTCGGGGTCGGCCGGAGCGGGTGCGGCGGCGGTCGGGCGGGTGGCGGCGGCCGCCGCGGCCCGGTTGGCGTTCTTGCGGGAGGCGATGAACTTGCCCTCCTCGACGGCGTCGGAGATCACCCGGCACATGAGCGTTCCGGCCCGGATGGCGTCGTCGTTGCCGGGAATGACGTACTGGATCAGATCGGGGTCGCAGTTGGTGTCGACGACGGCGACGATCGGCATGTTGAGCTTGTTGGCCTCGGTGACGGCGATGTGCTCCTTCTTGGTGTCGATGATGAACACCGCGTCGGGCATGCGGTTCAGGCCGCGGATACCGCCGAGGTTGCGCTGCAGCTTCTCCAGCTCGCGGCTGAGGATGAGCGCCTCCTTCTTCGGCATGGCCTCGAAGTCGCCGGCCTCCTTCATCCGCTCGTACTCCATCATCTTCTTCACCCGGGCGCTGATGGTGGTGAAGTTGGTCAGCATCCCGCCGAGCCAGCGCTCGTTCACGTACGGCATGCCGCACTTGTTGGCCGCGTCGGCGATGGGGTCCTGGGTCTGCTTCTTGGTGCCGACGAACAGGATCGTGCCGCCGTTGGCGGCCATGTCACGGACGAAGGTGTAGGCGGATTCGATCCGGACCAGCGTCTGGTTCAGGTCGATGATGTAGATGCCGTTGCGCTCGCCGAAGATGAACCGCTTCATCTTCGGGTTCCAGCGCCGGGTCTGGTGACCGAAGTGGACCCCGGCCTCCAGCAGTTGCTTCATGGTGACGACAGCCACGCGTTGTTCTCCTCTCCCATCGGTTGGCGGGCCCTGCGCGCCGCGCCCCCGCAGGGGCGACCGTGGGACAGCGGGCAGGGAGGTTCGGATCCACCCGAGCCGGGTGGATGGGCCACTCTATCCTCACCCCGGACGCTCCGGGCCGGGGTGCCACGACGAGGGAGAGCACGTGAGAGTCGACTTCTGGTTCCACCCGGGATGCCCGTGGACGTGGGTGACGTCGCGCTGGCTCCTGGACGTGGCCCCGGAACGGGACCTCGACGTCCACTGGCGCAGCTTCAGTCTCACCCTGCTCAACGGGTGCGCAGACGTTCCCCACCAGTATCGGGACCGGGCCGAGAGCGCCCACGACGTCCTCCGGGTGGTCGAGGCTGCCCGCCACGCCGGCGAGCACCAGTCGGCGATCGGCGAGTTCTACACCGGCGCCGGCCGGGAGCTGTTCTCGGGCATGTGGCCGCTGCACGTACCCGACACCCTCGCCGCCGCCGGCATGGATCCCGGCCTGGCCGGCGCCTACTCCGACTCGGCCTGGGACCGGGCCATCGAGGCCTCCATGGTCGAGGCCGCCGACCTGTGTGGCTCCACGGCCGCCTCCCCCACCATCGCCCTCGAATCGGCTCCCGGCCTTGGCTTCTTCGGGCCGGTCCTCTCCCACAAGCCCGAGGGCAAAGCCGCCCTCGACCTCTGGGACGCATTCGCCTACCTCGCCTCCGCCGGCGCGGTGTACGAGCTCAAGCGCGACCGCATGGAGGGCATCCAGATCCCACCGGGCTGAGGCGCCGGCTTCACCAGGCGGGACCGGCTTCGACGGTGTTCACCGGCGCCTCCCGCTGCGACGAAACGAGGAACCCGCCCGGCCCGGTGGCAATTCCACTGACCCGACCGGCGGGCGGGCGCAGGAACTCCGTATCCCGGGTGGGCCCGGCCAGGAGCAACCGCCCGTCGTCGAGCGTCAGGGCGAAGGTGCCCGCCGGGCCGGCGATCGGCCCGCCCCGCATCGCGGCACCGTCGGTCGCCACCTTCCAGCTACGCCGGCCGGTGGCCACGTCAAGGAGATCCAGCCCGCCGAGGCGGTGGGCGACCAGGACCGAGCGGTCGTCCACCGCCAATGGCGGCACTTCCGGCGAGCCGGCGCCACCCAGCGCCGTGCGCCACCGCTCCTCGCCGGTGGTCAGTGCCAAAGCATGGGCAGCGAGGTCGCCGGCAACCACGACCGCCGTACCGGCCCCGGTGAGCGTCGGTCCGCTGATCCCGCCACCGGGCAGCGGGACCGCCCACCGCTGGCGCCCCGTCGACGCGTCGATGGCGACCACGCCCCCGCTCCGCGTGCCGGAACGGTCCCAGGTGGCGAGCACCACGGAGCCATCGGTGGCCGGCGGCCCGAGCGAGGGGCCAGGCAGGGCCACCCGCCATGCGACCTTCCCGTCGGCCAGGTGGAACGCCGCCAGGGAACCCTCCCAGGTCGTGGTGATCGCGAGGCTTCGCGCCATCACCGGGCTGTTCGCCCGTTCCGCCAGGGGCGTGTCCCAGAGGGCGACGCCGTCCGAGCGCCGGAAGGCGGCCACGCCGTCATCGGTGGCGGCCACAACGACGTCGGCGCCCAGCCGGGGGGCGACGTCGCGCAGGCCGAGCCGGTAGGTGTCCCATTGCCGCCGGCCATCGGCGTCGAGGAGGACCAGATGCTGGTGGCCGTAGGTGAAGGTCACCTCCTTGCCGTCCGCGGCAGGCAATCCGACCCACGCCGGCCCGGGCGCGGTCCAGATCCACCCGTCGCCGTACGCAGTGGCGTCGGCGCCGGGACGGGCGTCGCCAGCGTGGGGGTCGCCGGCGCCGGTGCCTTCGGGCGCCGCCCGCCCGCCTCCGCCGGACCGGCAGCCGGTGGCCACGAGGAGGGCGAGAACGCAGAGGATGCGGGCGAGGCTAACGGGGCGGTTCAAGGTCGTACCTCCGGGGGACTGTGGTCTTGAGTTCGGGGCTGTCGAGCCTGCGTTGGAGATAGCGGGCGCCGCCGTACGCGCCGGCGCCGAGGAGGGTCTCCTGGGTGTAGATGGCTCCGGACACTGCGGCATCGGCCATCGCGTCGCCAAAGCTCTGGCAGGTCGGCGTGAGGCCGGCCAACGCCAGGGCGATCTCGCGCTGGGCCTCGGGCGAGCCCGGCAGGTCGAGATGGTCGTTGAAGTGGCCCGGCACGGACACCGTGACGTTGTTCGCGCCGTCAACGACCGTCTGGCCGGCTGGGACCATCAAGTCCTCCCGGGCGGCGATGGAGGTGAACTTCACGCCGGCAGGAGGCGGCGTGCGCTTGAGCCGCTCGATGACGTCGGAGTATTCGGCCATCTGCTCCACTGACGTGCCGGTGGGGTCGATCTGGTTCGGCATCGCCACATGCCCGGCGAGCAGCAACATGCCGCCAATGTCCGTGTGGTTGAGCATGGTCGCGGCGGTGGCGGCCGGCGTCCCTCGGTGGGGCGTGCCCAGCGTCACCAGCGAGCTCACCTGGGCCAGCCGGGGGTCGGTGGGCTCCCCCTCGTCGGATATCGCCATCCGGGCCACGAGACCTCCCTGGGAGTGGGCCACGATGTCGATCGGGACGCCGGGGTTCTCGGCCTGGACCCGCGCGAGGAGGTCCCTGAGCCGGCGAGCGGAGACCTTGAGATCCTCGGTCGTGTCGGTGGCATTGTACTTGTTCTCCTTTGTCGTGCCGCCGAGGTAGGAGAAGCGCATGTCGTCGTTCGGGGCGTAGCCGAGGGCCGCGGCGTCGACCGCGTCGACTGCGGCACCGTCCTTGCCCTCCTTGCCCTCCTTGCCGCCCGAGGAGCCCAAACCGCCGACACGGACGAGGATGTGGCGCTCCTGGAGCTTGGGCTGCGGTACGTCCTCCGGCGTGCAGGTCGCCCGTGCGTCCCACCACGCCTTGGCTGCGGCGGCGAAGCGCTCGAAGTGCGCCATCGGCTGCAGAGCCTCGAGGTAGTGGATGGCGCCGCGGGCCTCGTCGACCTTGTCCGCTATGTAGCCGGCCGCCGTGCTGAAAGCGGCGTCCTTGGCCCAGCCCACCGCCGCCGCTCCGGCCTTGAACGCACGGGCCGCCAACCCGGGGAACATGCGGGCCACGCCCTCCCGCTCCTGCGCCTCGGTCTGGGGCCGGCGCAGCTCGTCGGGCACGAGGTAGACCTGGGGCGGTCCCCCGCCGAACAGGAGGGCCGGGTCGAGGTAGGCGTCGCCGGCCCGGACGCCGAAGTGGAACCGGTCCTGGGTCGTCCCCAGCGTCTGGCCTTGGGTGACCTTCTCGCCCCGATGGACGGCGATGAGGGCGAGGAACGAGTAACTGGTCCGCAGGCCGTCGTCGTGCAGCACGACGACGTGGAGGCCATCGGCCACGGGGCCGGCGAAGACGACCTCGCCCGCCGCCGAGGCGGCGACGAGCGTGCCCGGCGTGGTGGCGTACTCCAGACCCCGATTGCCGGAGTTCCAGTTCTCCGCCGGCGGGCGGAACGGGTCGATGATCGGCGCGTCGACCGGTGGCCGGTAGGTGACTGCGCCGGGCGGGCCGGCGGCGCCGGCGGTGGCAGGAGCGGTCGCGGCGAGCGCGACGAGCGTGGCCAGCACGAAGGCCAACCGGCGCATGGAAACCCCCTGGAAACGGGTGGACCGTTGGGGGGAAGGGGGCGCCGACCGGCGCTACGGCCGCCGGAAGGCCGGCGGCGAGCCGGGTGGAACTCTACCCGGTGGGGTGAGACAGCGCCAGAGGCCCTAGAAAACTTCTAGAGACGGAAAGGTTTAGGCGTGCTCCCGCTGCGGCTCGGCGAGCTTCGAGCGCAGCTGGATGACGGCCTTGGTGTGGATCTGGCACACCCGGCTCTCGGTGATGCCCAGGATGCCGCCGATCTCGCCCAGGGTCAGACCCTCGTAGTAGTAGAGGGTGAGCACGATCTTCTCCCGCTCGGGGAGGCGGTTGAGCGCCTGGGCGAGGATCTGTTTCGTCTCCTCGACCTCGAAGGCGCCGACGGGCCCGAGGCCGGCGTCGGGGATTGTGTCGCCCAGGGTGACCGACTCACTGCGGTCGGCACCGACGGAGACCGTCTCCTCCAGGGCCACGAGGCCGAAGAAGGAGATCTGGGTGAAGACGTTCTGCAACTCCTCCTCGGTGGTGCCCAGCTCGTCGGCCACCTCGGCGTCGGTGGGTGTGCGCAGCAGCTCGTGCTCGAGCTTGGTGTACACCTTCTCGACGGCCCGGGCCTTGGCCCGCAGCGACCGGGGCACCCAGTCGATCGAGCGCAGCTCGTCGATGATCGAGCCCCGGATACGCGACATGGCGTACGTCTCGAACTTGAAGCCCCGGGACGGCTCGAACTTGTTGATGGCGTCGATGAGGCCGAACATGCCGTAGCTGACCAGGTCGGCCTGCTCGATACTGTTCGGTAGGCCGGCGGAGAGCCGGCCGGCGACGTACTTCACGAGCGGGGAGTAGTGGACGACGAGGCGGTTGCGGTCGTCCATCGAGCCCTTGGACTTGAAGTCCTCCCAGAGCTTGGTGATGGCGGCCGATTCGGGTTCCACGCGCTCCTAGGCTCGGGGATGGGTTCCGTCGTACACGGACCGCAACCGCTCCTTGCTGACATGAGTGTACAACTGGGTCGTCGCCAAGTCCTGGTGACCGAGCAACTCCTGCACAGCACGAAGGTCGGCGCCGCCGTCGAGCAGGTGGGTGGCGAAGGTATGGCGCAGGGCGTGGGGGTGCGTCGGCGAGGCTGCCCGCCGGTCCAGAATGCGGCGAACATCCCGTGGCGTGAGCCGGTGCCCGCGCCGGTTCACGAACACGGCATCGGCCGGCGTGTCGGTCGTGGCCAGGTCGGCCCGGCCGTCGCGCAGCCACTCCCGGACGGCGTCGACCGACGATTCGCTCATCGGGAGCTGGCGTTGCTTGGAGCCCTTGCCCCACACCAGGAGCTGGCCCCGGACCAGGTCGACGTCGGCCGGTCGGAGGCTGCACAGCTCCCCGACCCGCAGGCCGCTCCCGTACAGCAGCTCGATGACGGCCCGGTCGCGGCGGCCGATCGGCCCGTCGTCGGCGCCCTCGGCGAGAAGGGTGTCGAGCTCCTCCGTCTTCAGGACCTGCGGGAGCCGGCCGTCGCCCTTGGGGGCCGTAAGGCGCCGGGCCGGGTCGGATGCCAGGGCCCCGGTGCGGGTGAGCCAGGCGAAGTAGCGGCGCAGCGCCGCCGCCTTGCGGGCGATCGACCGCTTGGCCACCCCCCGGGTGGTCAGGAAGGCCAGGTACCGGCGCAGCACGAGGCGGTCGACCCCGGCCGGGCCGTCGAGCTGCGCCCGCTCGGCCCAGACGACGAAGTCGCGGACGTCTCGCCGGTAGGCGTCGACGGTGTTGGCCGACAATGAGGAGAGCGAGCGCACGAACGCCTCTTGCTCCCAACCCATCGGCCCATTCTCCCCGGCCGGCGGCGGTCACGTCGTGATCCTTTCCCACCAGCCGGCTCGCTCGGCCACCCACCCGCCGGCCTGCAGCCGGGCCAGGCCGACGCTCACCTGCCCCGGGCTGCGACCGGTCCGGGCGCAGAGGTCGTCGAACGTCGCCGGCTCCCAGCCGAGGGCGTCGAAGACCGGCGCCTCCTCCTGGCCGGGTGCCTCTCGACGGTCGACAGGGGCCCCGCCGCCGGCGCTGCTCAGACCGAGGGCGACCAGCACGTCCAGGGCGTCCCGCACCGGGTGGCAGCCGTCGGCGAGCAGGCCGTTGGTGTACGACGAGACCGGGCTGCGGACCGAGCCGGGCACCGCCATCACCAGCCGGTCGCGAGCCATGGCCGCCTCGACGGTGTGACGCGAACCGCCCTTGTCGGACGACTCGACGACGACCACCACCTCGGCGAGGGCGGCGATGACCCGGTTGCGCACCGGGAAGCGCCACGGCTCGGGGCGGGCACCGAGGGGCGCCTCGCTCAGGAGGAGGCCGGCGCCGGCGACCTGTTCCCAGAGGGCGCTGTGCGCCGGCGGGTACACGACATCGAGCCCGCTGCCGACTACGGCCACCGGCGGGGCGGCGCCGGCGGCCAGGGCGCCCCGGTGGGCGGCGCCGTCGACGCCAAGCGCCAGGCCCGACACCACCCGCACGCCGGCCGCCGCCAGGTCGCGGCCCAGCTCGTAGGCGACGTCGCGCCCGTAGCGGGTGCACCGGCGGCTCCCCACGATGGCCACTCGCCGGCCCTCGAGCGCGGCCGGGTCGCCACGGGAGAACAGGACCGCCGGCGGCTCGGTGTCGAGGTGGAGCTCGGTCGGGTACCCGGGCCCTCCCGGCAGGGAGACGGTGATCCCCCGCCGGTGGTGCGCCTCCCAGACGTCGACAATTGACGTGCGCCGCGCCGCCACCCGCCAGTGGGCCGCCAGCCCGGCGGGATCGGGCCGGCAGGCCAGCGCCACCGCCGGCCGGGAGCACGCCGTGCCGGCCAGCATGTGGGCCCACGCCGCCACCGGCGCCCAGGTCGCCAGCACGGCCCGGAGGCGGGCCGGCCCCATGGCCGGCAGCCCGGCGAGCGCCGCCGCCCACCCCTCCGGCGGCACCGACACCTCGCTCATGCCGCCGCCTCCGCCGGCGCCAGCTCCGCCCGCAGGCTCAGGGCGAGGCAGACGTGCTCCTCGGCCACCGGCCCGCCGGCGCCGGCCAGGTCGGCGATGGTGCGGGCGACACGACGGATGCGGTGCACGCCGCGGGCGCTCAGCTGCCCGCTCCGCAGCCGGTGCTCCAGGACCCGGGCTGCGCCCGGCGTCATCGGCGCCAGGACGTCGAGCCGCGGCGCCGGCAGCTCGGCGTTGCACCGGACACCCCGCTCCCGAGCCAGCTCGCGGGCTGCAGCGACGCGATCGGCGACGGGCGCGCTCGCTTCGCCCGGTGGCCCGCCCAGCACCGACATGGCGTCGGGCCGGCTCACCACCACCCGCAGGTCGAACCGGTCGAGCAGCGGGCCCGACAGCCGCCGGCTGTACCGCTGCCGGGCGGCAACCGGGCACCGGCACGGTCGACCAGGGCCGCCGTCGCCGCAGGGGCACGGATTGGTCGCACCCACCAGGAGGAACCGGGCGGGGTACGACACGGTGGCCCGCGCCCGGCACACCCGGACCACGCCCTCCTCGATCGGCTGGCGCAGCGCGTCGAGCACCGAGGCCGGGAACTCGCACATCTCGTCCATGAAGAGGACGCCGGCATGACTGAGGCTGATCTCGCCCGGCCGCATGAAGCCGGTGCCACCGCCGATCAGCGCCACCGCGGACGCCCCATGGTGTGGCGCCCGGAACGGCGGCTGCACGACCAGCCCGCTCGGCGGCAGCGCCACGCCGGCGGCGGAGTGGATCCGCGTCGCAGTCAGCGCGTCGTCCCCGGACAGCGCCGGCAAGAGGCCGGGCAGCCGACGGGCCAGCATGGTCTTGCCCGCGCCGGGTGGGCCGGAGAGCAGGAGGTGGTGACCGCCGGCGGCGGCCACCTCGATGGCGGTGCGGCCGACGGCCTGGCCGCGGACGTCGGCGAGATCGGGCGCCGGCATCGGCTCCGGCACCGGCCCGGCGACCGGCGGGTCGGGCCACGGTGCATCGCCACGGAGGGCGGCGAGCAGCTCCTTTACCGAGCCCGCCACCCTTACCTTGTGGCGCCCGACCACGCTGGCCTCGGCGAAGCAGTCGGGCGGGACGACCACCACCCGGGTCGACAACGCCGCCACCAACGGCACGATGCCCGGCACCCGGCGGATCGACCCGTCGAGGCCCAGTTCGCCGATGAACCCGCAGCCCGCGACCGCCTCCCCGACCAGGTCATCCGACGCCACCAGCAACCCCACGGCGATCGGGAGGTCGAGGCCGGCGCCGCCCTTGCGGACGCTGGAGGGGGCCAGGTTGACGGTCACCCGCTTCAGCGGCCACGTCAGGCCGCTCGACATCAGCGCGGCGCGGACCCGGTCCCGCGACTCCCGGCACGACGCGTCGGGCAGGCCGACCACGGTGAACCCGGGCAGGCCATTGGACACATGGACCTCGACGGCGACGGGCGTACCCTCGACGCCGAGCAGCGTGGCCGACGGGATGGTGGCGATCAACGGTGCACTCCTCGACAGGACGGACCAGGAGGAGGGCCGTGGCGCCGGCCACTCGAAGCGAGCTGATTGGAGCATAACGAAGGGGTGGGACAGAATCACCCGATGGGCTTCAACCCGCTCCGCCAGCAGCGCCGGCGACCCAGCGACTACCTCATGGTCGTCGCCGCGTTCGCCGTGGTGGCCGTGCTCCTGATCTGGGCCCTCCTCCCGAGATGAGGGTCGCCGTCGCCGCCGACCACGCCGGCTACCGGCTGAAGACCGTTGTCGCCGCCCACCTGGCCGACACCGGCCACGAGGTGCTCGACATGGGGACGGACTCCGAGGAGTCGGTGGACTACCCGCCGTTCTGCGCCGCCGCCGGCCGGGCCGTCGTCGACGGCCTCGCCGACTTCGGCGTGGTGATCGGCGGCAGCGGCCAGGGCGAGCAGATCGCGGCCAACAAGGTCAACGGCGTCCGCGCCGCCCTGTGCCACGACGAGTGGATGGCCCGCATGGCCCGCCAGCACAACAACGCCAACGTGGTGGCCTTCGGCGCCCGGGTCGTGGCCGACGCCCGGGCCCTGCTCATCCTCGACCTTTTCCTGGAGACCGAGTTCGAGGGCGGGCGCCACCAGGCCCGCATCGACCAGCTGGCCGCCATCGAGCAGCAGGAGTGCGAGAAGAAGGGTGCCCCGCCGGCGTAGGCCGCCCCTCAGAACGCCCCTTCGAGCACTTCGATCTCGCCCCGCAGCACCGACGCCACGTCGAAGCGGATGTCGGTCGGGCGGAGCGGGGCGTCCTCCAGCCACCGGGCGGCCAGGTGGCGGACCCGCACCTGCTTGTCCCGGGTCACCGCCTCGACCGGCGCGCCGAAGGCGTCGGAGGAGCGGGTCTTCACCTCGCAGAACACGAACGTCCGGCCCCGGCGCACGATGAGGTCGAGCTCGCCTGACCGGCAGCGCCAGTTCCGCTCGACGATCTCATAGCCCTGCGCGACGTACCAGGCCGCGACGGCGTCCTCGCCCCCGGCCCCCAGCGCCCGGCGCGCCTGCGTCACCGACCGGGCGTCACGGGTCCACACTCCCTTCGGGAGCGCGTCCCCGTGAGTGCTGGTTGGACCGGCCGTCCCGGCCGGTCAAGGGTCGTTTCGGATCTTCTCGATGTTCACGTCCTTGAACGTGACGATGCGCACCGACGACACGAAGCGGGCCGGGCCCGGCCGGTAGATGTCCCAGACCCAGGCGTCCTTCAACTCGAGCTCCAGGTGGCTGCGCCCCCCGCCGGCGCCGTCGTCCTCGCGCAGCTGCATATCGACCGTGTTGGCCAGGTAGAACCGGCGCTCCGTCTCGACGACGTACCCGAAGAGGGGCAGGACGTCGCGGTACTCCTTGTACAGCTGGAGCTCCATCTCGGTCTCATACCGCTCCAGATCCTCTTCGCTCATGGCATCACTGTACGACCGAACGCGAGGATCAGAGGAAGGATGTGTGGTTGAGCGGCCAGACCCGGGCGAAGGCGCGCCCGACCACCGTCGACTGGGCCACGGCACCGAAAGTCCGGCTGTCGGCCGAGTTCCCCCTGTTGTCGCCCATGACCCACAGCGTGCCGGGAGGGACGACGACGGCCGGGAACTCGCTCGTGGTGGTGCCCTTGGGCAGGTACGGCTCGACCAGCTCACGCCCCTCGACGAGGACCTTGCCGCCGCGGCCCTCCACCCGCTCGCCGGGCAGCGCCACCACCCGCTTGATGTACTCGTCCGTCGACGGCGCCGACAGCCCGATCGACTGGATGATGCTGCGCACGACCCGCTCCGGCAACGGCGAGGAGTCCTTCGGCCCACCACCCGGTGCGTCGAAAACCACGATGTCGCCGCGGTGCGGGTCGTGAATCCGGTAGGAGATCTTCGAGACGACCACCCGGTCGTCGATCTGCAGCTGCGGCAGCATCGAGCCCGACGGGATGTAGAAGGCCTGGGCCACGAAGCTCTTGACCACCACGGCGATGACCAGCGCGGTCACCACCAGGATGGCGAGCTCCCGGACGACCTGGAGGACCCTGGATTGCTGGCGGTCGGACCCGATCACGTCCGTCAGGACCAGCCTCCCGGGCCGGTCTGCGACTCGCCGGGGGCGCTCACCTGACGGTGCGCTTCTCCTTGATCTTGGCCTTCTTCCCGATCCGGTCGCGGAGGTAGTACAGCTTGGCGCGGCGTACGTCGCCCAGGCGGTCCACTTCGATCTTGGCCAGGATCGGCGAGTGCACCGGGAAGGTCCGCTCCACGCCGACGCCGAAGCTCACCTTGCGCACCGTGAAGGTCTCCCGCACACCGGAGCCCTGGCGGCGGATCACGACGCCCTGGAACACCTGCACCCGCTCGCGGTTCCCCTCCACCACCCGTACATGGACCTTGAGCGTGTCGCCCGGCCCGAATTGAGGGATGTCGTCGCGAAGGCTGTCGCGATCGACGAGATCGGTGGGGTTCATGGCGCGCTCGACTCCTGCGACGGGTCTTCCGGGGACAGGCCACGATACTCCTCCTCACCCAACTCCTCCACCAGGACCTCCTCCTCCGCAGTCAGCCCCCCCCGTGCCGCGATGAGATCCGGTCGCCGGTCGACGGTCCGGGCCAGGGAGACGGCCCGCCGCCACCGGGCGACCCGGGCGTGGTCACCGGAGCGCAGGACGTCGGGCACCACCCACCCGCGGAAGTCCGCCGGCCGGGTGTAGTGCGGCGCCTCGAGCAGGCCGTCGACAAAGGACTCCTCCCCCGCCGAGGCGTCGTTGCCCATGACACCGGGCACCAGGCGGGTCACCGCCTCGACGATCACGAAGGCCGCCGCCTCGCCGCCGGCGAGCACGAAGTCGCCGACGGACAGCTCGCCGTCGACCAGGTGCCGGCGGACCCGCTCGTCGACCCCCTCGTACCGTCCGCACAGCAGCGAGAACCCGGGGCCGGCGGCCAGCTCGGCGGCGAGGGCCTGGTCGAACCGGCGCCCTCCGGGGTCGAGCAGGAAGAGGGGCCGCTGGGGCTGGACCGCCTCCACCGCCCGGAAGACCGGCTCCGGTGACAGCACCATGCCTGCTCCCCCACCGAACGGCGAGTCGTCCACCGACCGGTGGCGGTCGGCGGTGTGGTCGCGGAGATCGTGGATCCGCACGTCGACGATGCCCCGCTCGCGCGCCCGGCCGAGCAGGCTGGCGGAGAAGGGGCCCTCGAGGATCTGGGGCAGGGCGGTGAAGACGTCGACATGCATTTGCATCATCTGTCTACAGCGGTGTGGACCATGGGCCGATAAGCATGGGGATATCCCAGGGCGAGAGGACCTCCACGTGCGGACCAGATTTTCCATGCTCATCCCTGCGGTCGCGCTTGCGGCCGCCCTGACCGCCTGCGGCGACGACGGGCCGAACAAGGCCGAGTTCGTGGCCAAAGCCGACGCCGCGTGCGCCCCGGGCAACAACGCCATCTCCACGACGGCGAAGCCCACCAACGCCCCCCAGGTCGCCACCGCGTCGGGCACCGCCGTCACCACCATCGACAGCCAGGTCACCGCGCTGCGGGCACTGAAGATGCCCGGCGGCAAGGACAAGGCCCAGATCCAGGCCATCGTCGCCGCCATCGCCGACGTCAGCGCCCCCACCAAGGCGCTCCAGGACGCGGCCGGCAAGACCGACGACGCAGCCATGGCCAAGGCCGCTCTCGACATGCAGGCCAAGGCCGACGCGGCCAACAAGTCGGCCGAGGCCTACGGGCTGGCCCAGTGCGGCACCCAGCTCAAGTTCGGCCTGGGGAACATGTTCGACGGCGTGAAGAACGTGGTGAAGGCGACCTACGTCCAAAAGGCCGAGACCCTGTGCCGCGAGTACTACCGCAAGAGTGACGCCCTCGGAGTGCCGGGCAGCACGCCGGCCTCCTTCGCTCGCTACCTTGATTCCTTCCTCACGCTCACGACCAAGCTCGTAACCGACATCAAGGCCATCCCCACCCCACCGGGCGACGAGGCCACCATCGCCGACATCGGCACGGCCATGGACGCCGCTCTCGGCAAGTTCAAGGATGCCGGCGAGGCGCTCAAGGCCGGCAACGGCCGGCTGGCGATCGGCCTCTTCGAGGAGGCAGATGTGGCCAACACGGCGATGAACGCCAGGTTCGACGCCTACGGGCTGCCGGTCTGCGGTTCGACCGGGCCGTGAGCCTCCACCGGTTCGGCCCTCTCGTGGGCACGCTGGCCCTCGCCGCGGGACTCGCGGCCTGCGGCGGCGGCGTGTCGAAGTCCAGCTTCGTGTCCAAGGCCGACGGCGCCTGCGGGTCGGGCAACGCCACGCTCGGGGGGGTCGCCAAACCGACGAACCTGCCTGAGCTGGCCACCGCCGCCGGCACCGTGGCCACCACCGTCGACACCCAGGCCGGGGCCCTGCGCGCCATCAAGGCGCCCGGCGACGACAAGGCCGCCATCGCCGGCGTGATCGCGGCACTGGCCGATGTCGCCGCGCCAGCGCGTGCCCTGCAGGATGCGGCGGGCAAGGCCGATGACGCAGCAACGGCCCGCGCCGTCACCGCGCTGAAGGCCAAGGTCGACGCCGCGTCGACACAGGCCACGACCTACGGGCTCACGGCCTGCGGCGCGGGCCTCCAGACGCCGGTCAATACGGTCTTCGACGGCGGCAAGGCGGTGCTCAAGGCGGCATACGTCGCTCGGGCCGACGCGCTCTGCACCGCGGCCAACAGGAAGGCGGACGCCCTCAACCAAGGCAGCTCGCTGGCCGCGTACGGCCGGTACCTGGTCATCTACATCCCCATTGAGGAAAAGCTCTTCGCCGACATCAAGGCGCTCGTGACGCCGCCGGGCGACGAGGCGACAGTGGCCGACATGCTGGCCGCACAGGACAAGGTCATCGCCAACGACAAGGACACCCGCGCTGCGGCGCAAAAGGGTGACTCGGCCCAGGTCGACCGCTTGGGCGACCTCAACAACACCTTCGTCACCCAGTCCAACTCCAAGTTCGACGCCTACGGCCTGCGCAACTGCGGGACCCTCGGCAACTTCTGACCTCCGGGGCCGAGCGGTGAAACGTGGACATGACAAACTCCATCGGCGAGAGGAACCTCACGTGCGGACCAGATTTTCCATGCTCATCCCTGCGGTCGCGCTTGCGGCCGCCCTGACCGCCTGCGGCGACGACGGGCCGAACAAGGCCGAGTTCGTGGCCAAGGCCGACGCCGCGTGCGCGCCGGGCAACAACGCCATCTCCACGACGGCGAAGCCCACCAACGCCCCCCAGGTCGCCACCGCGTCGGGCACCGCCGTCACCACCATCGACAGCCAGGTCACCGCGCTGCGGGCACTGAAGATGCCCGGCGGCAAGGACAAGGCCCAGATCCAGGCCATCGTCGCCGCCATCGCCGACGTCAGCGTGCCGACCAAGGCGCTCCAGGACGCGGCCGGAAAGACCGACGACGCAGCCATGGCCAAGGCCGCTCTCGACATGCAGGCCAAGGCCGACGCGGCCAACAAGTCGGCCGAGGCCTACGGGCTGGCCCAGTGCGGCACCCAGCTCAAGTTCGGACTGGGCAACATGTTCGACGGCGTCAAGAACGTGGTGAAGGCGACGTTCGTGTCCAAGACCGAAACCCTGTGCCGGGACTTCGACCGCAAGGCCAGTTCGATCACCCGCCCGGGGAGCACGCTGGCGTCGCTCACCCGCTACATCGATACCTTCACCCCCGTGATGAACAAGTTCGTGGCCGACATCCGGGCCCTCACCGTGGCGCCGGGCGACGAGGGGGCCATCAGTGAGCTGACGGCGGCCCTGGACAACCTGATCGCCAAGTTCAAGGAGATCGGCGCCGCCGCCGTGTCCAACAACCCGCGCCTGGCCGGCGGCCTGGTCAACGAGCTCGACGTGGCCGGCACGGCCGTCAACGCCAAGTTCGACGCCTACGGTCTGACCGTCTGCGGATCGGCCGGCGTGTGAGCGCCTGGCGGTTCGGCCCCTTCGTCAGCGCCCTGGCCCTGGCCGCCGGCCTGGCCGCGTGCGGCGGCGGCGTGTCCAAGTCGGGCTACGTGTCCAAGGCGGACGTGGCGTGTGGGCCGGGTAACGCCTCGCTCGGGGCGGTCGCCAAGCCGTCGAACCTCCCGGAGCTGGCCACGGCGGCCGGCACCGTGGCCACGACCGTCGACGCCCAGGCCGGCGCACTACGCGCCATCAAGGCGCCCGGCGACGACAAGGCCGCCGTCGCCGACGTGATCGGCGCCCTCGCCGAGGTCGCCGCACCGGCCCGCGCTCTGCAGGACGCGGCGGGTAAATCGGACGACGCGGCGACGGCACGGGCGATCAACGACCTCAAGGCCAAGGCCGACGCCGCGTCGACACGGGCCTCCACCTACGGCCTCGCTGCGTGCGCGGTCGGCCTCAAGGCGCCCGTCGCGACCGTGTTCGACGGAGGGAAGACGGTGATCAAGGCGGCGTACGTCGCCCGGGCCGACTCGCTCTGCACCGCGGCGAACAAGAAGGCCGAGGGCCTCGCCGCACCCACATCGCTGGCGTCGTTCAGCCGCTTCCTAGTTGCCTATATCCCGATCGAGGAGAAGCTGCTCAACGACATCAAGGCGCTGGTCGCCCCGCCCGGCGACGAGGCCACCATCGCCGACATCGTCGCCGCCCAGGACAAGGTCATCGCCAACGACAAGGACACCCAGGCCGCGGCCCAGAAGGGCAGCACGGCCCAGGTCGACAAGTTCGACGACCTCAACACCATGCTCATCACCCAGGCCCACGCCAAGTTCGACACCTACGGCCTTCGCAACTGCGGGACGCTCGGGAACTTCTGACGAACAGGGGAGGGACGAGAGCCCCTCCCCTGTAATCCAACTGGCCGTGACTCGATACGGAGTCAGAGCGCCGAACCGCTCGGTTCGGAGAAGACCGTCCGTGAAATCCGGTGGCTCAGGGCTGCTCCGCCGAAGCCCCCGTCACCGGGACGCTTCACCGAACCACTCCTACGGGACACGAGCTGAAGTCGTGCCCTCGCGGAGCATCGCCATCCGCTGAGATTTCCTCCTGCGGGCCAGGGTCGTCGTTGCTCCTGCGGGACCCCGGTCGTCGTTGGTGAACTGGTCGGTGATCTCGTCAGATCGGTAGGCGTACGACGAGAGGTCGATCGTCGACTGAGCCTACGTTCCTCACGAGCTACCGCGATCGGACCTGTGACGCCTATGCCTTCACTTCCTCGCCACGGGTAGCGGCGATTACCCGTTATCGTTGCGACAACCCTTGTCCCGTGCCACGGGCCAGGGCGAAAAGCGAGGTGATCGCGGTGGTCATCCACCGGCTGTTCGTCCCTGTCACCGTCTTGGCCTGCCTTCTCGCCGGAGTCTCGTGCTCGAGCGAAGAGGCCGGAAGTCCGGCGGTGACCACGCAGAGCACTCCACCCGTCCCGTCGACCACGGCCTCCTCGGCGACCAGTTCGGCAGCGACGCCGTCCTCCACCGCGACGACCTTCTCCAAGACCATCGCCATCGGCAACATCACCTTTCACGTGCCTCCCTCATGGGGTGTGGACGGCGGGCCGCCGAGGGCCTACGTCGGCGTGCTCGCCGGTGGGCGCGGGGACGTGACCTTGCGCGTCGAGACCGGCTTCGACGGGACGATCGACAGCCTGGCGCCGACCAGGTGTCTGGGCGCACCCGTCGCCGCGCCTGCCCGCGTCGACCTGATCGACCAGGGTTTCCGGCCGATCGGCGACCGAACGGCCGAGTTCCGGTTCTGGCGCTCGTCGTGCCCGCAGGGCGACCTGAAGATCGAGGAGCACCGCGCGTGGCTCCTGCCCATTTCGCACATCGCCATCTTCGAGCAGCGCCACGAAGCTGAAGTGGAGGCGGTCGTGGCGACGGCGATGGTCGGGTAGGCGATCGCTAGACGCGCCGACCCTTCCGGTCCCGGTTGGCCCAGTTCTCGGGCTGGGCGCTGCAATCTGTGAGCCTGTCTGACACTCCCAGCATCAGCGCGCGTTCCTCCTGCGGCACCCCGGTCGTCGTTCCTCCTGCGGGACCCCGGTCGTCGTTCCTCCTGCGGGACCCGGTCGTCGTTCCTCCTGCGGCACCCCGGTCGTCGTTCCTCCTGCGGGCTCCGGACGCCGTTCCTGCCGGCCCCGGGTCGTGGTTCCTGCTGCGGGAGCGCCCGATAGTCGTTCCTCCTACCCACCCCGGGTCACCGCTCCTTCTCCGGCGCAGGACCGATGTCGAGGGGCGCAGATTTCACGTTCAGAGGCTGGGCCGTGTTTTTCTCCATCGTGAGTGGCCCCGCCTTGAGCTTGGTGATAGTCGGAAAGGAAAACGCGCACAGAACGAGAAGCAAGGATCCGAGTACCAGGCTGCTAAAGCCAGTAGACGTCAAATCCTTGCCATCGAGCCTGACGAGAAGTATGGCGATCAGGATTGCCGCTCCCGCTGTGACGAGGTAGGGAAGCCACACCGGCGGGAGGCCTGATGAAACGCCCCGTCTCCGGTTGATGCGCCGCAGGTTGCGCTCCGCGACCCGTCCGATGCCACTGCCCGGGTCCGACCGGTGCACACTGGCGTCGAAGGCCCGGGCTGCCTCCCCGATCCGCGACAGCTTCATCAACGCATATCCTCGCAACAGAGCTACCAGCGCGTGGGGCTCGGACTTCGGGGGGTCACCCTGGAGACGCGGGAGCACAGGTTTCGCTTCGTCTAGTTCCCCGAGGGCATCCAGATAGAAGGCGTCGTCGAGGTACCGGTCGCCCATGTCGATATAAATCTGGGCGAGGGTAGCCCGGACGTGCCAAGTCGGGCTCTTGTCGGCGAGGATCGCCTGCTGTCCCCGCCGCTCGGCCTCGGCGAGGTCGCCGTTGCGCCGGAGTGCCTCGGCCAGGTTGTTCAGAGTAGCCGCCGACCTGTCCCCCTCCTCGACCGCCCGCCGGAGCGCAGCCTCGGCCTCTTTGTACTCGCCAACCTGTAGATGAGCGAGTCCGAGGACGGACCAGGCGTCTGCCCGGTCCGGTTCCTTTTGAAGCGCCAGCGTGAGTGCCTCTATGGCCTTGGTCGGCTTGCCGAGCCGCATGGCCAGCCATCCCTGGACAAGCCGCACGTACGCCACGACCTCGTCGGCCTCGGGCCCGGGGTGCTTCTGCGCGATCCGGAGGACGTCGGCGCTCGCCTTCCTCGACGTCTCCCACTGATCCGTCTCGTAGGCCGCCCGGGCTAGGAGGGCATTCGCGATCAGGACATCCTCCTCGTGCTCATCTTCGGAGAGCTGGGCGAGGGCTATATCGAGCAGTTTGATGGCGTCGCCCCATTGCTCCCGGTGGCACGCGTCCTCGGCCCGCCCGATGAAGGCGATCGCTTCCGCCTCCCCCATGTCATCGCCCCCTCCACTGGAGTACCACCCCGCCTTCGGAGAACGGCCGTCCCATTGCGAGAACGCTCGCCGTGGCCGCCGAAGGGATCGTTCCTGGCTGCATGGTGCGAGCGATCTCTCCTGCCACCGATGCCGCGGCGAAGGACGTCCCGCTCCACTCGGCGTAGCCGTTGAAGGCCACCATCGATCCCGTGGACGGAGCTTGACGCCCTTGAAATGTGACGAAGCTACTTATGACGTCAACACCAGTGGCCCAGGCGTTGACCCACGGTCCGTAGTTGCTGAAGAGCGCCCGCGATCCTTCCCCGTCGATAGCGCCCACGGCCAGGACTGACGAGGCGGCTGCGGGCCAGAACGGCCGATCGCTGGCAAAGTTGCCCGCCGCCCCAACTATGGCGGTGTCGGCGCTCAGACCGTGGAGGGCACGTCGGAGGGCAGGGGAAAGGCGGTCGTCGCTTGTGTAGCCGCCGAAGGGCAAGAGCACCACGTCAGCGTCGATCGAAAGCAGGGCGGAGGCCAACGCCAGGTCGTCGCCGGTCCCGCGTACATCCAGATCAGAACGAACCTGGACGGTCGCTCCTGGCGCGTGCTGGACAACGATGCCGGCGACGAACGTCCCGTGGCCAGCGAACGGGCCGAGCGCCCCGTCGGGGTCGACGTCGAGGGCGTCGTCGTCCTGGCGGCCCCGGGACCGCACCCGGTCGGCGAGGTAGGGATGGTCGAGTTTTACCCCGGTGTCGAGCACCGCCACCCGTACGCCACGCCCGCCGCCATCGATCGGACGTGGAGGCACGGTTCTCGTCGGTCTGGGAAGGGCTGGAAGCTGCGGCAGCGTGTCGTCGTGGATCATTGCGGCCTGGAAGACGTGGTTGAGATGGACAACCGGCTGCTCGAGTCGGCGCCGCATCTCCTCGACGATCGCCGGCAGGTCGAACTCCTCGGGAATCGCGACGATGGCCAGCCCGAGATCGTCCTCTACCGATGTCGTCTCGCCGTGGTACTCCCGGATGACGCCTTCGGCGCTTTCGAGGGCGTCGGTTGCCACGAGGAGCTGGCCCGGCCGATAGAGGAAGTTGCCGACAGGGGACTCGCCCAGGGCGATGGCCTCACGAGTCCGCTCGTCGCCGTTCATACCGCCCCTCGCCTCGTTTCGACTGAATGCGAGTCCAGAACAACCGCGTGCCGCACCGACGCCGATGTCTCGGCGTCAGACGGTTGACAACGGTTTACGCGATCACCAAGTTGGCCCATCTGCCCGAAGCGAGCTACGACGGACCGACAAACAGAGTCTTGATCCGGCCGCCGTTCATGTCAACCCTGCGGAGGCGCGTTGAAATGAGGTCCCCCAGCCGGTACAGGGTTGCGCGGTAGTCGGCGGGCTATAGGCCGAGGAGGGTGAGTGCTCGTGTGGCGTTCCGGGCGATGTGTCGCAGCGCTCGGGCGATGTTGGTGTGGCCGTGGATTCGCAGCACGCT
>JAHFUP010000045.1 GCA_023265025.1 Acidimicrobiia bacterium
CCGGCAGGCATCGCGTACAAGTTTCGGAGGATTTTCGTGACGAAGACTAAGCCGATAGCGTCGCCGACCGCATGGCGGAACCGCATCACGGGACACGGGGAAGAGGCACCGGACCAGCTCCTGGCGAACCCGAAGAACTGGCGCATCCATCCGAAGGCTCAACAGGACGCGCTCGCGGGGCTGCTGACCGAAGTCGGCTGGGTACAGGACGTGATTGTGAACCGGCGCACGGGGCACGTGGTCGACGGTCACTTGCGCGTGAGTCTCGCGATCAGCCGTGAGGAAGCCGCTATCCCGGTCGTCTACGTTGACCTGAGCGAGGCTGAGGAGGCGCTTGTCCTGGCGAGCCTGGACCCGTTGGCCGCGCTTGCGGGAACGGACCAGGATGCACTGGCGCGACTGTTGGGGGAGGCCGAGACGAACGACGCGGCGCTGAGGGCGATGCTCGACGGGCTGGGTGGGGGGGGGGGCGTGAAGGACGGGCTCACCGACCCGGACGCCGTGCCCGAGGTCGTCGAGCCGCGGAGTAAGCGCGGGGACTTGTGGCTCCTCGGGGACCACCGGGTGCTCTGCGGGGACGCGACGAACGCCGACGACGTAGCGCGGGCGCTCGACGGGGCGGTGCCGTTTATGTGTGTCACCGATCCGCCCTATGGAGTGAGTTACGATCCCGCTTGGCGCTCGGAACCTGGGCTGTTGGCCTACGCGGCTCGCCGCGTAGGGCAAGTGACGAACGACGACCGGGCGGACTGGCGCGAGGCCTGGGCGTTGTTCCCGGGCGACGTGATGTACTCGTGGCACCCGCCGGGTGCCACGAGTCTTGTCCACGCTGCGGCTATCCAAGACTCGGGGTTCGTGCTGCGAATGCAGATCATTTGGGCCAAGAGCAACTTTCCGATTGGCCGCGGCGACTATCATGTGCGCCACGAACCATGCTGGTATGCGGTGCGAAAGGACAAGCCAGCCCACCGTACGGACGATCGGACGCAGACCACGTTATGGGAGATCAACCTCGATAAGAACGTCGAGGGCGGCCATTCAACCCAAAAGCCAGTCGAGTGCATGGCCCGCCCGATTCGCAACCACGAACCCTGTGATGTCTACGACCCCTTCCTCGGTTCCGGCACGACCGTCATCGCCTGTGAGCAGCTCGGCCGGCGCTGCTTCGGGCTGGAGATCGAGCCGCACTACGTCGACGTCATCGTCGCCCGGTGGGAGTCATTCACGGGCGGGAAGGCGGTGTTGGACTGATGGGACTCCGAGGCCCTCTCCCGAAGCCTGTCGTCCGCCGCCGCAACAAGCGGGTGGTCCGAGGCACGCTCACTATGAAGCGGCCTGCGATGCCGCGGGACTTGCCTCCAGAAGCCAAGGCCGAATGGGGCCGCGTGGTCCACATCCTGGAGGAGATGGGCGCGCTGCACACCGCCGACCGCGCTCTCCTGGTTCGCTACTGCCGGGGATGGGACGAATGGTGTTCACTCGATGCTGACCTGGCCCGGACGGGGAGGGTGATCAAGGGGCGCGACGGGAACGTCGTCCGCAACCCGCTCTGGCTCATGCGGCAGCAGTCGGGGCAGGCGCTGAACGAACTGTCGTCGGCTCTCGGGATCTCGCCCTCGGCGCGCCTGCGGAGCGGGATCAAACATCAACGCCCCGACGAGGGCGAGTCCGCCGGAGACATCACCGCTCCGACGGCGATCGACGACTACCGGGCGCGATTGGGGGCGCAATGACGGCGCCGACGGCTGTCCAGGGGGTGCGCATCGGGCCGGAAGGGCTGCCCGAACACACGCTCGGGTGGCAGATCCTCGGCTGGATCACGGACAACCTGCAGCAGCCGGACGGTCCGCTGGCCGGGCACCCCTTCCGCCTCACCGACGAGCAGGCGCGCTTCCTCCTCTGGTGGTACGCCGTCGACGCCCAGGGGCGCTTTCTCTATAGCAAGGGCATGTATCGACGGATGAAGGGGGCGGGGAAGACGCCGCTGGCGGTGGCGATCTGTTGTGTGGAGTTCGTCGGCCCGTGCCGGTTTTCGCACTGGAAGGATGGGAAGCCGGTGGCGGCTCCTCACCCTTCGGCGTGGATTCAGATCGCCGCCGTCGCCCGGGAGCAGGTGAAAAACGCCATGACGCTGTTCCCGGGGACGCTCGGCAAGATGCCGGCGGGGCAGCAGCAGGGCCGCGCGATCGAGGAACACTCCATCGACCTGGGGAAGGAGATCATCTACGCGCACCAGGGGCGCTGCCGCATCGAGGCGGTGACGAGCTCCCCGCGCGCGCTTGAGGGAGGCAGACCGACGCTCACCCTGAAGGAGGAGCCGCACCACTGGTTGTCGTCCAACGAGGGCCACGCGATGAGCGAGGTCATCGCCCGGAACGCTGCCAAGAGCCGCGGCGGTTCGAGCCGGGTACTGGCGTTCTCGAACGCCCACAACCCCGGCGAGGATTCGGACGCGGAGCGAGACTACGAAGCCTGGCTCCAGATGGAGGCCGGGAAGACGCGTGGCCGGGGGTTCCTCTACGACAGCCTGGAGGCGCCGCCGGACATCGACCTGGCGGACCCGGACTCGCTGCGCGCGGGGTTGCTCGCGGCCCGGGGCGACTCTGAGTGGCTGGACATCGACCGCCTCGTGGAGGAGATTTACGACCCGCGGACGCCGCCGAGCGTGGCGCGCCGGTTCTACCTGAACCAGATCATCGCCGCGGAGGACGCCTGGCTGTCGCCGCAGGAGTGGGACGCGTGCGCCGCCGCCGGCGTGGTGGTCGACGCGAAGGAACAGGTCACGCTCGGGTTCGACGGTTCGAAGTCGCGGGACCATTCCGTGCTCGCGGCGTGCCGGGTGTCGGACTCGTACCTGTTCCCGCTGGGCATGTGGGACCCGGCGACGTTCGCGGACAACCTGATTCCGACGGCGGACGTGGACGCGGCGGTGCGGCGGGCCTTCGAAACCTATGACGTCGTGGGGTTCTACTCCGACGTGAACGAGTGGGAGAGCTACACGGACACCTGGGAGCAGGACTTCGGCGAGCAGCTATGTGCTCGCGCGGCGCAGGCCCATCCCATCAAGTGGGACATGCGGCGGTCCCGGGAGGCGGCGATGGCGGCGCAGTCCTACCACGACGCCATCGTGGAGCGGGACCTGACTCATTCGAACGACCCGGGGGTGAACCAGCATCACTACAACGCGCGGCGGCGGATGACGAACATCCCGGACGTGGTGACGTTCGCGAAGGAATCAGCGTTCAGCTCGCGGAAGGTGGACGCGGTGGCGGCGTATCTGCTGGCGAGGAAGGCGCGCCAGGACTACCTGGTGCTGCCGGAGAGCCGGCGGCGGGCGATGTCGCCGGCTCCATCGGTATATGAGTTACGGGGCGTTCTGTCGTTTCCGTAGTTCGCGGTGGATACGGAGGCGCGCCCAAGGGGCGTTCTGTCGTTCTAGGAGGTGGAGATTGACGATCCGGAGTATGCTGTTGACAACGGCGCATGTGAGTAGGCGCATTGCCGGTTTATTCTCAGTCGCGACGGTGACGACCCTCATCGGGTTGGTGCTCATGACGTACGGCCTGCACGCGATCTATGCGCCGTTGGCGTGGATCATCCTGGGAGCGGGGCTGCTGATTGGCGGCCTCTGGCTCGCGGGTCTTTCCTTGCCCCAGCGGCGAAGGGAGCGGTAGATGCCGGGACTTCTCGAACGGGTCATCTCGAACCGGGTCCGCGCCGACAACTCCGCCGACGAACGCATGTGGTCGGGAAGCGTGAGCAACTCCGCCGCGGGGGTCAACGTGACGCCGGAGGTGGCGCTCACCTACTCGGCCGTCTACGCCTGCACGGCCGTCATCGCTGAAGACGAATCGACTGTCCCGCTGCCGGTGTTCCAGAAGCGGGCCGAGATGCGAATCTCGCGGAACGATCACCCCCTCCACTACCTGCTGAACATGCAGCCGAACCCGGACCAGACCGCCCAGGAGTTTCGCGAGTGGATGACGGCCGTGGCGGCGCTCCGGGGTGAGGCGCTGGCGGAGATCGTCGCGGGGCGGCGCGGGTTCGCTGACCAACTGAAGCCGCTCGACCCCAACCGCACGAGTAAGGAGCGGCTGCCGTCGGGCGCCGTCCGCTACAAGCACCGGCCCGAGGGTACTGGCCAGGAGAAGACGCTGGACGCCGAGGTCGTGTTCCGGCTGCCGGGGCGCCTCGGGCTCTCCGTGGTGACGCTGGCCCGGGAGACGATTGGCTCGGCGATCGCCGGTGACCGGTTTTCCTCGGCCATGTGGAAGAACGGGATCAAGCCTCGAATGGGGCTGCAGCACCCGGGGACGATGTCTGCCGAGGCGCAGCAACGCCTGGCGGCGTCGATTGACCAGGACCACGGCGGTGCGGCGAACGCCGGCCGGACCGTGATCTTCGAAGAGGGGATGCAGTGGGTCAAGATCGGCGTGGACCCGAAGGATGCGCAATTCTTGGAGTCCCGGCAGTTCTCGGTGGAGGAGGTGTGCCGGTGGTTCCGCGTCCCTCCTCACAAGGTCGCCCACCTGTTGCGCTCGACGAACAACAACATCGAGCACCAGGGCATCGAGTACGTCACCGACACCCTCCGTCCATGGTGCGTGCGCTGGGAGAACGCGATCGCCGTGCAGCTGATCATCGAGACTGACCTGTTCGTCAAGCACAACCTGGACGCGCTGCTTCGCGGCGACGCGATCACCAGGGCACAGTCTCTCGAGATCCAGCGGCGGAACGGCGCCCTCAATGCGGACGAATGGCGGGCCATCGAAGACCGCAACCCGCGAACCGACGCCGGCGGCGGAGTGTTCTGGGATGTGCAGCCCGGCACCGGCAGCGGCGGCAGCGACCCCGGCGGCAAGACTCCCAGCCGCGCGCGTGCCCTCGCCGAGACGGCCGCCCGGAAGGTCGTGGGCCGGGAGAAGGCGGCGATCGCGCGCAAGGCGCCGAGATTCGCGGACGCGGACCCGAAGAAGAACCCAGAGGCGTTCGACGCATGGCGGTCCGAGGTGGAGGGGTTCTATGGCGAGCACCGGGCCTACGTCGCGTCGGTGCTCAACCTGAGCGACTTCCTCGCCGCGGCGTACTGCGCGGAGAAGGCGGCGGAAGTCCTCGCCGGCGGACTGGCCGTGATGGACGAATGGGACGCCCGGGACGTTGCCGGGTTGGCAGACATGGCTCTAGGAGGCGATGCAGCATGAACTTCGAACACATCAGGACGCTGGTGTACGACCAGCCCTGGTCGATCACACTCGACAAGTTGGCGGCGATCCAGCAACTCCTCGCGATGCGGCTCTCCGGCCAGAAGCTGGAGGCGGAGGACATCCGCGACCGCATCGGGGCCGTGGATGCCCGCCGTAACACCGTCCGCAACGGCGCGATCGCGGTCATGCCCATTTACGGCGTGCTCCTCCAGCGGCTGGACATGCTCTTGGAGATGAGCGGTGGGACGTCCACCGACCGGCTCGCGAAGGACTTCCGGGCGCTCATGGGAGACCCGAACATCGGGACTATCGTCCTGGATGTGGATTCGCCTGGCGGCGGCGTCTACGGCATCGGCGAGCTCGCGGCGGAGATCTTCGCCGCCCGGTCTGAGAAGCGAATCGTTGCCGTGGTGAACTCGATGGCGGGGTCCGCGGCTTACTGGCTGGCGACGGCGGCCCAGGAGGTCGTGGTGACGACGGGCGGCGAAGTCGGGTCGATCGGCTGCTACATGATCCACGAGGACTGGAGCGGAGCCTACGAGATGGCCGGTGTGAAGCCGACGCTGATCAAGTTCGGCGAGCACAAGGCCGAGGGGAACGACATCGAGCCGCTGAGCGAAGAGGCGCGCGACTACATCCAGAAGCGCGTCGACGGGTACGGGATGGACTTCGTCCGGGACGTGGCGAAGAATCGGGGGGTCGACCCCGCGCGAGTCATGAAGGACTGGGGCCAGGGGCGGATGTTCCGGGCGCGCGAGGCCGTGAGGCTGGGGATGGCGGACCGGGTGGGCACGCTCCAGGAGACGCTGCTGAGGCTCTCCGGGCGAACCATGACGGCCGGTGCGCGCGCCATGGCACCGGGACACGATACCGGTACGAACCTGCGCGGACTCCTGGAAGCCATCGAGCTCGAAGAGGGGCAGGCCGGCACGGTCACGGGCGATGGTTCAGGCGAAGCGCTGCCACCGTTTGATGGTGACGCCTACGATCCGGCGGCGCGCGTGCTCGCACCCGAGCGTGCGGCCGCGCAACGGGATCTCGCCCTGGCACGCTTCCGGGAGTAAGTGACGATCGCCAGTTGACACGCATTAGCACTTTGTGCTTCGATGGCGTCGTCTAAGGGCAACGCCATCCGGCTCCGTTGAGACCGGGGAGCGTGGGCCAACAGTAACCTGAGCACCTCTGACGAGAGCGCAGGGCTACTCGAATCCGACAGAACGTCGGGGCGAGGAGCCTTGCGCTTTTTGGTTTGCCTCCCGCCCCACCAGCGAGGAGGCACCAGTGCTCCGGAAGAAGCTCCTGAACGAAAAGGCCGAGGCCACCAACCGCGGCGAAGCGATTGTCGCAGCCGCCCAGGCCGAGGATCGCGAACTCACCGCCGAAGAGATGGCGGAAATGGCGACGCTGAAATCGCGGCGGGCGGCCATCGACGCCCAACTCTCCGTCATCGAAGACCAGCGCGAAGCCGAGCGGACCATGGCGGGTGCGGGCACCCAGGGTGGCGCCGGCGCGGCTCCTCCCATCATCCGCATCCACGACCTCGCCGAGGACAAGCCGTGGGCGACGCGGCCCGGGACCAGTGGCCTTGGGGAGATGCTCCAGGCTGTCGCGCGGGCCGAACTCGGCGGAGAGCGCGACCCGCGCCTCATCCGCGCCGCCGCGACGGGCGCCAACCTGGGGGTTCCCTCCGAGGGTGGCTTCCTCGTCGGCACGGCCCAGAGCGATGCCCTGCTCGGGCGGGCACGCGAAGAGTCGCCCATCCTGGCCATGTGCCGGGAGATCCCCATCGGCGAGGGGATGGACAGCCTCGAACTGCCGGTGATCGACGAAACCAGCCGGGCGACCGGCTCCCGCTGGGGCGGCGTCCAGGTCTACCGCAAGGCCGAGGCCGCGACCGTCACGGCGACGAAGCCGGCCTTCGGCAAGCTGCGGATTTCGAGCTCCGAGATCATGGGCCTCGCCTACGCGACGGATCGGCTGCTCAGTAATGCGGCTGCCATGGAGCGCGTCTTCGGTGACGCCTTCGCCTCCGAGTTCGCGTTCAAGCTGACGGACGAGATCATCCGCGGCGGCGGTGGCGACGAGTGCCTCGGCATCCTCGGCAACGCCCCGACGATCGACCAGGCGAAGGAGACGGGGCAGGCGGCCGCCACCATCGTCTCGGCCAACATCTCGAAGATGTGGATGCACGTGGCGGCGCGGTCGAAGGCCCGCGGTGTCTGGCTCCACAACGCCGAGTGCGGGCCTCAGCTCGACGAACTCAGCATCCCGGCCGGCACCGCCGCCCTGGAGCCGCGCTTCGTCAGCTACGACACGAACGGGGCGCTCCGCATCAAGGGCCGCCCGGTCCTCGAGCTCGAACAGTGCGCCGCCCTTGGCACGACCGGCGACTTCATCTTCGCCGACTTCAACGAGTACATCGTCTCGCCGAAGGGCGCGATCGACGCCCAGCAGTCCATGCACGTGCGCTTCATCTACGGCGAGATGGCGTTCCGCTGGACCTACTACATCAACGGCCGCCCGGCGTGGCTGAGCTCCATCTCGGCCTACAAGGGCAACGCCAGCCAGTCGCCGTTCGTGACCCTGGCGACGAGGGCCTAGTGGCCTAACGACCAGCCGGGGAGGGCACTGAACCCCCCTCCCCGAGCCAAGTATCCCGCCGGCAATGAACCCCCGGCGGGGGAAGGAATCAGACCATGGAAGCCCTCGGCCGACTCTTCGACATCTCGATCGCACTCGCCCCGGTTGACCTCGCGACGGCAGGCATGACCGGCAAGCGGGTCAGCATGAAGCACTGCAGCGGCATCTCGATCGTGCTCCTCTACGGCGCGGGCACGGACGGGGATGACCCTGTGCCCTCGCTGCAGCAGCACACGGCCTCGTCCGGCGGCACGTCCGCGGACCTCACCGTCCTCGATCACCTCTACCACAAGGCCGAGGCAACCCTGGACGGGGACGAGACCTGGACGAAGGCCACCCAGACGAATGCCGCCATTCTCACGGCCATCGCAGACCACGCGCAGGTCCAGAAGATCTACGTGATCGAGGTTGCCGCTGAGCAGCTCGACGCGGGCTACGAGTACATCTCCGTCAACCAGGCGGATCTCTCGAACAACGCGCAGCTCGCGGCGGCCATCTACATCATGCACGGGCTCGCCGTCCAGCGGGCTCCCGCCAACATGGCGGCTCCCCTGAGCTAGCCACCCCCCGCTCCTGGGGGAGGGCTCTCGACCAGCCCTCCCCCTCCCTCCACCTAGCGGAACCACCGCTGCCAACGACGAAACCCCACGGGGTATGGAGACCAGGAAATGCCCGTTACGAACGTCAAGACCGGATGGGTCGGCGGCGACCTCTACTTCTACGACAAGGCCGAGAACGAGATCTTCCATATCGACGGGACGAATCGCTCCCTCGTGTTCCCGGCGGGCTCGCTCCTGGATGTGGCCGCGATCCTTGACGGCACCGCCGCGAAAGTCGGGGCGAACGCCAACGTGATTGGAGCCCTCCCCGTCCTCCACCGCGTCGACATCACCGCCGGCGTCCTCGGGAACACCGACGTTGTCCTGACCCACAAGACCAGGGTCATCGACGCCTGGCTGGTCCTCAGGGGGGCCGGGGTCGCCACCACCACCCTGCAGGTCAAGAACGGGGCGGCGGCAATCACGGATGCGATGGCCGCAAGCGGCTCCGACCAGGCGGTTGTCCGGGCGGCCACCATCGACGACGCCGCCCACGAAATAGCTGCCGCGGGCACGCTGCGGGTGACGAGCGCGACCGGCGCGTCCCAACCGAACGCGACCGTATACGTGCTCGGCGTCAGGGTGGCCTAACCGTGGCCGGCACCGTCACCCTGACCCACTACACGCTCGGGAACATCCGGCGCGTCAAGTTCGAAATCACGGCCGACGCCGCCAACGGCACTGTCCCCGACACCGCGCTCCCCACGTTCCAGGGGAGGCTCCTGGGGCTGCACACCAACCCTGGCGCAACGGCGCCGACCAACCTGTACGACATCACCCTCGTCGACGGCGACGGCCTCGACCGTCTCCAGGGCGTGGGACTAAACCGTGCCACGGCCACGAGCGAGCAAGTGCCTGTCGTCTACAGCGGCACGTCCGTCAATCCGCCAGTGAGCATGGACGAAACGCTCACGCTGACTTTCGCCAACAACTCCGTCAACGGCGCCCTCATCGTCGGAAACCTCTACTACCAACTGGGGTGACATGAACCGTCTGTGCCGTCTCTCGCACGTCAAGCGCGACCTCGGAGGTGTGTCCAGCCTGGAGAACACCACCGATACCGTGCTGGGCATTCTCCAGGCCATGGCCGATGTGAGCGGCGAGATTGTGAGCGAGACCGGGCGGCACTTCCACGCGCAGCTCGCTACCAGGTACATCACCGTGCCGCGGGCGTGCGAGGCGAACAACTGGGGCCGCCAGCTCTGGCTGCCGTTCGACCTCATCTCGGTGACCAGCCTGAAAGTCGACGACGACGCGGACTGGACGTACGGGCTGACGCTGGTGGAGGGCACGGACTTCGTCCTCTGGCGCGGCGAGGATGAGGCGGCGTACACCCCGTACGTCCGCATCGACCTTCACCCGGAGAGCACGCTCCTGAGCACCTGGCAGCGGAACTCCCGGGGCCGGGAGATCCAGGTCGTCGGGCTCGCCGGGTATTCGAACGAGACGGAGGCGGCCGGGACGCTCGGCACAGCCATCACAGACGCTACAGCCACCTCGGCCACCATGACCGCGGGCCACTCCGTGGAGCCGGGGGACACCCTTTGGATTGACTCGGAGCAGATCGAGGTCACGGCCGTTTCGACCAACACCCTGACCCTGGTGCGCGGCATCAACGGGACCACGGCGGCCACCCATCTCATCAACGCGCCCGTCACCCGCCGGCGCTACCCGCGCGACGTGGAGATGGCGGTCAAGGAACGCGTGACCGGTCTCCGCTGGGACACCCAGGGCGGGATGTCCGCGCAGGCGACGCTCGTGGGCGACCTTTCCGTCGCCGCCGGGACCTCCACGATGCGGGCCTCCTACGCCCGCTGGCGAAACACCGTGAAGCGCTACAAGCGCTGGGCGATTGCGTGATGCCGAGACGACCGAACCCCTACATCGAACTCGACGGGCCGCTCTTCGACCCGAACGTCATCCGCAACTTCAAGCAGGCGGTCGCGGAGGGCATCGAGGAGCTCGCCGAAGAGGGGCAGGACGTGATGATGGCGCAGATCAGCGCGGGAGGGTTCATCCGCACCGGTGCGTTCCTGCGGTCCGTCGACGTCGTCTTCGTCCGGTCGAGCCAGGACGTGATCGGCTACGCGAAGATCCTCCCGACGGCGACCTGGCCCGACAGTGACCGGCCGACGCGCACGTGGATCGCCCGCGGGCTTCGCGGTGGAGTGAAGATGCGAAAGAGCTTCGACATCTTCGCGCGGACCACGAACGTGCTCCGCCAGATGCAGCCCCAGGAGCGGATCGCGAAGCGCGTCCAGGCGGTGCTCGAATGACGGAGCAAGTGCCGGTCTGGGCGACGATCTTCACGGCCATCGATGACGAACTCACGGCGGTGCTCAACACGGCCGGTAACGCGGCGTTCGCCGACGTGATCCAGGGCGAACCCATCGGGCTGCCCCTGGGAGGCCCGTACGCCTGTTTCTGGTATCTCGGCCGCACCGACGCGGGCGCGGGGAAGCTGACGCTCGGCAACGTCATGTATGCCGCGCGCATCCAGATCCTCTGCCTCTGGCCGATGCAGGCGGAGAGGGCGACGCTCGGCTCCTGGGAATCGGACATCGCCACCATCGACACGTCGATCCGGAGGCGCTTCCGGGCGAACAGCGCCATCAACAGCAACCTGACGGACCTGGACATCGGGGACTCGCAGCTCGGCTACGCGGACTTGCCCATCGCGAGCGGTTCGAACACGCGCGGGCTCTACCGGGTGCTCTCGATGGAGCTCCAACTGGACAACCTCGAAGGGGAGGCGCTCAGTGCCTAGCAAGAAATACGTGGCCGAACGCGGTGTGAGCTGGCGCAAGGGAGACGGGTGGGTCGACCGCAACGCCGGAGACGACGTGAGCGATGCGCCAGCGAGCGCCATCAAGGATTGGCTCTCCATCGGAGCCGTGAGGGAGGTCGACAGTGAAAAGTAACGGGCTCGGCGATCTGCTGTTCGTCGGGGGCTACAACCTCAGCGGCGACATCGCCTCCATCAGCTCGCTCGGCGGTGGGCCTGCCTCCATCGACGTGACCGCCATCAACGCCAGCGCGCATGAGCGCATTGGTGGACAGCGCGACGGCATCATCGACTTCGCGAGCTACTTCAACGACAACGGCGCGGCCAACCGCGCGGCCGGGGCGGGGTCTACCCATGTCGTCCTGAGCGCGCTTCCCACGGCCGACGTACATCTCCTCTACTGCCGTGGAGCAACCCTCGGCAATGCCGGGATTGCGCTCATCGGCAAGCAGGCCGACTACAAACTCAGCCGGCCGGGTGACGGTTCGCTCGGGTTCAACGTCCAGGCTCAGGCGAACGGCTACGGCATCGAGATGGGCGAACTGCTCACCGCCGGGCTTCGCACCGACACGGGCGCCACCAACGGTGCCAGCATCGACCTCGGGGCCGTCTCCACGACGTTTGGCCTGGCCGCCTACCTCCAGTGCACGAACATCACCGGCACCGACGCCACCGTGAAGCTCCAGGATTCCGCCGACGACGCGGCCTGGGCGGATGTGACCGGCGGCGGGTTCACCCAGATCACCGCCGACAACATCGCCGAGCGCATTCAGACGAGCCTGACGCTCACCGTCCGCCGCTACCTGAGGGTGGCCACCGTCACCACGGGCGGGTTCACCAGCCTGTCGTTCGTCGTCGTCGTCGTCCGGCACAAGACCGCGGTGGCCTACTAATGCCGCCCGTCATCCACATCCCGAACCGGCCGCTCCCGGGGATGCAGCAGGCGGGTTTCCACCAGAAGTTCCGCGTCGGCACCTGCGAAGAGGCCGACTGCGAATGGTTCCTGAACGGGAAGGTGGGATTCGACCAGGGGGAGCCATTCGTCCATCCCGCCGGCGTCGAGTGTGCCGACACGAAACGCTGCAAACCCTGTGTGAGTCCGCGTCCTTCGGGCGCTCTCTGTGGGCACTGTGAGCCGTGCAAAGCGGGCACGGCGAACTGTCCTTGCCCCTCCCGCGTTATGGCGCGGTCCGCAACCACCGGCAGAAGGGGTCACCTCGTGCCGGACTTTCAGATCGTACCCGTGCTCTCTCTTGCCGATGTGACCGGCGCGCGGCCCGTTGTGGTCGACGAATGGCTCACCCGGCTCCACGAAGGCACGGACGCGATCCAGTTCATCCGCACTAGGGGGCTTTAGGTTGGGACCGCCGCTCCGCCCAAACGCGCTTCATTGCCTCCGATGTCTTCCGGCGGTGCTCCTCGCTCTGCCGGCGGCGGGGCTGCGAGGTGTGGTACTTAGCATGCTCGACCGGATCCACCAGGATCAGGTTTTCCATTCGGTTGTCCGACCTCTCGTGGTTCAGATGATGAACATGTTCATCGGCCCGCAGCAGGCGGCCAAGGTGCTGCTCCATCAGGTAGCGGTGTTCCATGACGTATCCGCCCATCGAGGCGGCCCGGGGGTGATCGGGCTTGCGGAGCAGGACGTACCCGTGGGTGTTCACGTAGCGGCCCGCTCCACGCTTCATGCCCTTGCTGTTGTGGCCGGAAATGAAGCGGCGCGGACGGCCGTGCCAGAGGCCGGCCATCTCGCCACATCCACACGCGCAAGGTTGGGGTTTCAAGCCGAGGCGTTTGTCGTGGCCCTTTACGAAGCGCACCTCGTTGTAGCGCGAGTTCACATTCCACTTCACAGGCTTACCGCACCCGCACGCGCAGGGCGGCATGGTCTGACGGTGGCCGCGAAGCAAGGCCGGCTCGCGGTATCGAAACAGGTGTTTCGAGGGAATCTCCTCGCCGCACCCACAGCAACACAAAACTGGGCTGTTCATGCCCCCATGCTAACACATTGCATGGAGAAGGGATAACTGTCATCGCTAAGGAAAATGGTTTGGGCGCCAGCATCTCGATCGACGACAGCGGGGCCGTTGCCCGCGCTGTCACCAACGACGTCCGGGACGTCAACATCTCGACCCCTAAGGCGGTCCAGGACGTCACCGGCCTGGACAAGTCGGCCATCGAGCGGCTTCAACTGCTCGCGGATGGGCAAGTCGACATCAACGGCGTCTTCAACGATGCCGCCACTACCGGGCTCTTCACGGTGCTGAAGACGGTCCCTTCAACTTCCGTCATCCGGACGACCTCATTCGCGGTCTCCGGGCAGACGCTGGCGATGGAGATGTTCTACAGCGACATGAAGCTCTCCCGCGGCGGCGGGGGTGAACTCACCATCTCCAGTAGCGGCCAGCTCGGGGATGGGGCTGTCCCCACATGGGCCTGAATGACTAGGTTCCTAGTTAGGCGTACTGGGCGTAAACCCAGACGCCATGACGAACGCGCCCGGCACGGCTCCCGTCCCTACAACCGCGGGGGCACGGCCGGGCACCACACGAAAGGTTGTAGGCCATGGGATTCAATCCGTTCACGGCAGTGAAGTTCACGTTCGAGGGCAGCCGCTTCGCCGGCGCCGAGATCACGATGAACCTCGACATACCGCTCGGCGACGTCATCGGCTACCCGACGGAGCCCAAAACGAAGCTCGCGGATCAGTGGCAGTGGTTCCAGGCCCACGCGCTCATCTCGTGGAACCTCGAAGACCGGAAGGGTGAGCCGATTCCCATCGAAGCGCCGGTGGAGAAGCTGCCCCGGGCACTGATCTCGCTCGTCATGCAGAAATGGTTCGAAGCCGTGGTGGATACCTCCACCCCTTTAGAGGCGCTGTCGCGAGGTGGCGTCACGTAGGCGGAGCCGTCGATTCGGAGGGAAACGTCGTGGGCAAGCCCCGGGAACTGGAGTGGGCAGAGATGGTGGAGGTCCTCGCGGTGCGCTATCACAAGCTGCCCAGCGAGATCCTCGCCGCGCCCGCTTCGAACCTGAGGCACCTGAAGCTCCTCAAGCTCGCCGGGGGTGACGGCGACTAATGGCCAACACTGTCAACGTACTCATAACGGCGAAAGATTCTGCTTCAGCGAAGCTCTCCGGCGTCACGAAGGCGTCGATCGGGCTGACCGCGGGGTTCGCCGGGCTCGGGGTTGCGTCCATCAAGATGGGGATGGACTTCGAGAAGGGGCTCGACCAGGTCGGCGCCGTCGCCGGGGCGACCGACAAGGAGATGGACGCGCTCCGGAAGACGGCGCTCCAGCTCGGCGCCGACACCGCTTTCTCCGCTGGCGAAGCAACGGCGGCGATGGAAGAGCTGGCGGCCGGTGGGCGCTCGGTCGCGCAGATGGTGGGCGGCGAGGCGAAGGCCGCGGTCGACCTGGCAGCGGCCGGGAACTACGGGCTGGCGGACAGCGCCCGGACCATCGCGACGACGATGGACATCTGGAAGGGGACGCAGCTCGAGACGAACGACGTCGTGAACCGTCTCGCGGGCGCGGCGAACGCTTCCCGCTTCGGCGTCGAGGACATGAGCGGGGCAATCGCCCAGGCCGGCGGGGTGTCGGCGCAGATGGGAGTCTCGTTCCAGGACCTGAGCACTGGCGTGGCGGCGACGGCATCTTCGTTCGCCAACGGCTCGGACGCGGGCACGAGCTTCAAGACGTTCCTCCTGGGGCTGGACGGGACGACGGACAAGGCCAAGGGCACGATCGCGGAGTACGGGCTCGAGTTCCGCACCGCCACCGGCGAACTCAAGCCGATGAGCCAGATCGTCGACGAGCTGCACGGGAAGATCGGGACGCTCGGGGAGGCGCAACAGGTCGCGGCGCTGAAGACAATCTTCGGGAACGACGCCTACCGCACGGCCGGCGGCCTGATGAAGATGACCGGCGCCGAGTTCCAGGCGATGTCCGACAAGATGGGGGCGACGGACGCGGCGGACGTGGCGGCCCAGCGGATGGGGAACCTGAGCGGGGACGTGGAGGCGTTGAAGGGGTCGCTGGAGACTCTCGGGATTCAGGTGGGGAGCGTGGCGATCCCGGTACTGAGGGAGCTTGCGGGCGGCGCGACGGCGGCGACCAACGCGTTTGGTGCGCTGCCGGGGGAGAGCCAGGGGCTGATCCTCGGGGTGGTTGGGGTGACGGCGGCGATGCCCGCGATGATCTCCGGGGTGAGCAAGGGCGCCCAGGCGGTCAAGCAGATGGGCGGGTTCATGCACACCGGGAAGGGGCAGGCCACGGGGCTCGCGCTCGGCATCGGTGCGGTGGTCATCGCGGCGGACATCGCGGCTCAGAAACTCTCCGGCCACTCGTTGACGGACCTCGTCTTCGGGGACATCGACAAGATCGAGGCGACGAACGCGAAGGCCAAGGAGCTCGGCGCGCTTCTCTCGGGCATCACTGACCCGGCCCAGAGGCTGGCGCTGGCCGAAGGGCAACTGGCGGCGGCGAGCGAGAAGGTCACCTCCGGGATCAGCGGGTTCTCGCGGGAACTGAGCGCCAGCGAGAAGGTCATGCTCGGCTCCGATGGGAAGTTCTTCGGCGTATCGACCTCCCTCTTTGGTGTGGGCAAGGGTGCGACCACCGCCAACAAGGACATGGCCGCGCTCAACGCGACCGTGAGGGCGGCCTTCGACGAGATGCAGTCGAGCGGAGCGAGCGTCCTTGATCTAGCCGCCGCCTATCAGAAGTTGCCCCCAGAGCTGCGTGCCGCCGCCGACGAGTCATCCGGCATAGAAGCCGCGATGAGGACCCAAGAGTTCGCGATGGCTGAGGCCAAGACCATGACGGACCGCTGGTCGGGCTCTCTGGCGCAAGCGGCCGGTGCCGCGGCGGGCATGGCGACGGGCGTGGCGACGGAGCTGCCGAAGGCGCAGAAGTCCGCCCAGGACCTCGCCACCTACATGAGCGGTTCGTGGGGACCAGCCCTGGAGCAGGCGTTCGCGGGCGTGAATGAAGAAGGCAAGGAACAGCTCAAGGAGATGATCTCTTCGTTCCCGCCCGTGCAGATGACGGCGGAGGGTCTTGCCAAGTACCTCGAAAACACCTTTGGGCCGGACGTGGCCAAGAGCTTCGAAACCCTCGTCGAGGCGACCGAGGAGAACTTCGGCTCCGTGAAGGAGGCCATCTCCTCCGTCCTGCCGTCGACTGACGAGACGTTTGAGAAGTGGAAGGGGCGCCTCGACCAAATGGTCAAGGATCAGCAGGCGTTCGACGTCAACCTGAGGCTGATCTGGCAGGGGCTGACAGCGGCTGGCGTTGCGATGCCCGAGACTATTCTCGCGGCCATTGCAGACAAGGGCCCGGAGTTCGTCGCGAAGTTCACCAAGATGTACTCGGAGGACCCGGCGGCGGCGATCGCCGCGCTGAAGGTCGTCGCCCCGGCGGCAATGGGGGAAGCGTCCGACGCGGTTGTCGCGCGCATCATCGGCGCAGCGCCCGGCGTGACCACGGCCGTTGAGGTAGGCATCAACAAGCCTATGCGTGAGGGGCTGGCGCTGATGCAGGCGGAAACCGTGGCCGCCGCCGTTGCTACGGGCGCTTCGATAACGGCCGGGCTGGGCTCCCAGGATCCGGTGGTCTACGGAGCCGGGGAGCGCCTCGGGGCCAGCGTGGTCGATGGGCTCGTCAGTGGGCTGTCCGGCGGCGACG
Organism: Acidimicrobiia bacterium; assembly: GCA_023265025.1. Lineage (GTDB taxonomy): Bacteria > Actinomycetota > Acidimicrobiia > Acidimicrobiales > AC-14 > CADCTB01. The sequence goes on from JAHFUP010000045.1 coordinate 16,919, forward strand.
CGATCGCGAGGGCGAAGGGCGCGGCGGCGGAACTGGGAAATGCGGTCATCGACGAGTTCGGGGTGATCGTGAGAGTTCAGTCGCCGTCGAAGGTGTTCCACACGTTCGGGACGTACATCACCCAGGGGCTCGCGGAAGGCATCGTCGAAGGGACGCCGGAGGCCGAGCAGGCAGCCCGGGCCGCTGCCATCGCTGCCATCGCTGCGATGGAGGAAGAGGCGTGGGCCGCGAACCAGGCGGGGATGAAAGTGGCCGCGGGATTTGCCGCCGGGGCCGCCGGCGCGGGATGGAGTGGCGGTTCGATCAACCCTCCTCCGCCGGGCGCGAAGGACCCGTACAAGACGACGATCCCGGCGGGGCCTCCACCGCCGTTCACCGGCCAGGGGGACGCCATCCCGGGGTACAACGACAAGAACAGCCCGCCGCCGGGCTACAGATCGCAGGGGACCAACCCCGCCGTGTACTGGGACGGGTCGACGTGGCGCTTCAACACGTTCCCGAACGATCCCGGCTGGGCCCCGGATCGGTTGAACGGTGGGATAACGCCCTTCGCGCGCGGGACCGACTACGTGCCGCGCGACATGCTGGCGTTCATTCACAAGGGCGAGGCGATTATCCCGGCCGCGGAGAACCGGCGCGGGGGGCGCGACGGGGACGTCATCGTCAGCGTCACGGGCAATACCATCACCATCTCCAACGGCGCGGACGAACGCGCGTTCTTCGGCGACCTGGGCTACGGCCTTCGCCGCGCTCTTCGCGCCCGGGGTGTCGCATGACGACGGCGCAGCGCTGGGCAGAGAAGTTCGAGAGCATCGACGCCACCCTGACGTATACGTTCCCGCTCAACCAGTACGAGTGGCAGTCGGAGCAGGGGTTGCGGGTCGCGTACGGCCATGGCGTCGGCGCCGACTACGCTCACGACTTCGCGGGGATCTCGTTGGCCCCGAAGTCCGTTGGGATAGAGGTCGTCCGCTTCATGATGACCGGCTACGCCTCCCCGGCGGCGTTCGACACCGCGTTCGACGCGATGCTCGGCCAGTTGATGCGCATCGGCCAGGGGAAGCTCTTCACGAACGATTCCGCGGGCACCCGGCGCTGGTGCTACGCCAGGCTCACGGCCAGGCCATCAATCACCATCGCGGGCCTCAGCTGGCTGGCTCAGCCCGTCGCGCTGCACTTCACGCGGCTGAGCGATTGGTTCGGGGCGAGCGCAACCACGGGCTCGCGCACGGTCACGGTCTCGCCGGACACGTTCACCATCAACAACCCCGGCAACGCACCGGCCAAGTTCATCGTGTTCCGGCTGCGGGCGAATGCCGCGGCGGGATTCACGAACCCTGCGCTCGCCAACCTCACGAACGGCTACAGCTTCTCCACCACCCGCGACTCGGCCTCAGCCGACAGCGAGATCAAGGTGGACACCGAGCTGGCAAGCGTGGAGTTCTCCACGGACAACGGCGTGAGCTACGCCGACGACTACGCCCTGTTCAGCCTGGGCGCCACCCAGGTCGGGTTCATGCAGCTCGAGCCGGGCAACAACAGCATGCGCGTCACCTGTGACGGCACGCCTAACTTCGATTTGGAGTGGAGTTTCTATGCCCCGAATCAATGACCTGCAACGCTTCGACCGCGAGTGGAGAACCGGGAACCGGGACCGTGCCCGGCAGATGGCGCGCAACTACGTCGCCTCCCACCGGGAGGAGATCGCCCCCGTGCTACAACCGCTGACGCTGGCGGAGATCGTCGTGCTGGTGGGCGAGTATCGCGCCAGGGGGCTGGAGACCGACCGCATCATCGCCGACATGTGGCTGCTCACCGAGTACCCACCCCAACACATCACCGGGACCGTCAGTCTCGGCGCCGGGCAGGAGGACTAGATGGCGAACAACTTTAAAATCTCGAATGCGGTGGCCCAGGCGCTCGCCAACGCATTCGCCACGGCGCTGGACGCAGGCACGGCCGGGATAATCCGCATCTACGACGGCGCCCAGCCGACGGACCCGGACACGGCCATCGGCGCCCAGGTGCTGCTCGCCGAGCTGACGTTCAGCGCCACCTCGTTCGGGGCCGCTGCCGACGCCAACCCCGGCGGGCGCATCACGGCTAACGCCGTCACGAGCGACGCCAGCGCCGACGCCACGGGTACGGCCGCGTGGTTCCGGATGCTCACGCAGGCTGGCGGCTCGGTCATCTGTGACGGTTCGGTTGGGGCCTCGGGCGCCGACCTCAACATGAACACTGTGTCGTTCACGGCAGGCTCCACGGTGTCGATTACGTCGTTCACCGTGACGATGCCCGAAAGCTGAGGGGTGTAGCAGATGGTCGCTCAATTTCCTTCTGCGCAGCAGGTGTGGCCCGCCCTGGCGCGCGTCTACCCGTGGGTGGATATTGTCGCCCCTGGCCCATACCCCTTCGCTCCCTCTGGGGTGCAGCCGACCTCGGCCGCATGGGGAACAGCTAATCTGGCGCGGTTCATTCCGTTTCTGGTGTCGCGCCCCGTGACCGTAACCAACATTCACGTCTACAACTTCGCCACTATTGCCGGGAACGTGGACGTTGGGCTTTACGACATGTCCGGCAACCGGCTGGTTTCAGGTGGCGGGGCCGCGCACTCAGGGGCGGATGCAATACAGACATTCAACATCACCGATACCCTCCTGTCTCCGGGCCGCTATTACGCGGCGATGGCGAGCGATAGTGCGACTGCCACGTTTGGGGCGTTTTTGTCGGTTGATATTGGTATGCCGTTGGGCGCGGCGGGGGCCGCAATGATAGGCATCAAGAGCATGGCTACGGCCTACGTGCTGCCCGCAACGGCCACACTTGCGGCGCTGACGGTGGACAACTTCCCCTTCATCGTGTTGGGATTGGCATAATGGCAATAACAGTAGCGGACTCAGGAACGCAGGTATGCACCGTCACAACGGAGCACTCACTGAGCATCCAAACGGCGGCGGGCGTCTACGTCCTCCAGCTCGACCTCAACGTCTGTGCCGCCGGTGACGCGTTCGAGGTGCGTTTCAAGACCAACATCCTCGCCGCAGGCACGGAACGTACCGCGTTCCTGTGGGGCTTCCGTGACGACCGCCCCACGGACGAGGAGATCGTGCAGTCAGACCCGTTCGTCCATGACGCGACGGCTGCCAACTTCGAGGTCACCCTGAAACAGAGCCACGGGACGGGCCGTAGCGTCATCTGGAAGCTCCTCAAGGTCGCCTAACGCGATGGCGTCGAAGATCCGTTTTCTGCCGCTGTACGGAGCCGGAGAGGTCCATTCGGGAAGTGGTGCTGCCACGCTTCCGAGGCTGGCAGCGAGCGGGTCAGGGACGCACACTCAGAACCACACCGGCACGGCCGCAGCGACCCTCCCCCACCTGACCGCCAGCGGCGCCGGGGTCATGCACCCCACGGGCACTGGCGCCGCAACGCTTCCGCACCTCACAACGTCTGGCTCTGGCGGCCAGTCCGTACCAGGCACGGCGGCGGCGACCCTCCCTCACCTCACGGCCTCGGGAGCGGGCATCCAGTCACACGTCGGCACGGGCGCGGCGACCCTTCCGAGTCTGACAGCGAGCGCGGTCGGCTTCCTGCCCTTGTTCTCTAACCGCATCCGCATCGAGGTTTACACCCCGGCGGGCGCCCTGGCTGGCGCCGGGCCCATCCTCACGGCGCTGACGTTCGACTACTCCCAGGAACTTGACCGCATCGGGGCCTTCCATTGCGCCATCCCCGCCACCGACCCGCGCGCCGACCTCATGGACCAGGGCAACGAACTCCGCTTCTACCGCGAGGGCGAGGGGCTGGTGTTCCGCGGGATCATCGACCGGGCAGAGACGAACGTCGCCAACGATGGGCAGATCACCCTCGCCGTCCAGGGGTCGTCGGTCGCGCGCCAGCTCGTCTGGACGCCGATCATCGGCCGGTCGTTTTCGGGCGCCACGCTGGCCTCGGCCATGACCACGCTGCTCTCCGGCACGGGCTGGTCCGCGGGGACGCTGGATGTGCCGGCGACGACGCTCCTCCAGCGGATCGAGGTCGCCTCGGTGTGGGCGTCGGTGGAGGACGCGGCGAAGCGCTTCACGCTCCACCTCCGCGAAGACGTGCTCAACAAGGAGCTCGACGTTTCGGCCTTCGGGACCTCGAGCGGGATCACGCTGCAGAACCTCGAAGCGATCTCGGTCAATCAGCGCGACAACCCGGCGCTCGTTCCGGTCGCGGGGCTGAAAGTCCTCGAAGAGTCGGGCGACCTCTGGAACAGCATCGTCCCCATCGGCGCGGGCGAGGGCGTGAACAAGCTCACCCTCCAGAGGGCGACCCGGGCGAGCCCCTACACCGTCCAGAACGCGGCCGGCGGGGATGGCGTTTCGTTCTACTACATCGAGGACGCGACGAGCGTGACGGCCTACGGGCGGCGGCGGAAGGCCCTCAGCGTGAAGGGCATCCAGCCTATCGCGAACACCCTGGCCGGCCACGTCGCGGCCGCGAACGCGCTCTACGATGTCGCCTCCACCGAACTGCTGCGTTCGAAGGACCCGCAGACGGCCTACTCGGTCAGCGTGGTGGGGATGAAGCACCTGGACTCGGCCGGCGCGCCGCGCTTCCAGGTGGGCGACAAGTTCAGGCTGGTGTACCGCGGCATCGTCGAAGACACCGACGGGACGGCCCGGGCGTGGAGGTCGGTCGACGCGAACCTCTGGCTGATGGGCTACAAACGGTCGTTCCACGAGGACGGGAGCGACACATGGGATCTGAAGGTGTCGACAGTCGACCGCCAGGAGCTCGACGGCGACGCCCAGGTCGCGGGGGCGATCGAGGAGCTTCACTCGCTCCAGGTGTCGTTGCGGCCGTTCACCTACCGGGAGATCCACGGGCCGTCGCGGCGGTCGGTGGACGCGACCCACACCGTGACGTTCCTCGTGGACTACGACGCGAATGTGACCTACCTGCACTCGGCGAAGCTGTCGGTGACGGTGGCGGCGGTCCGGACGAACGCGACGGGCGCGGCGAGCGGCGGTGGGTCGACATCGAGCGCGGGGAGTGCCCACTCTCACTCGGTCTCCGGGGCGACGAGCGCGGCGGGCTCGTCTCACAGCCATTCTCTCTCCGGGGTGACGACCGACGCGACGGGATTGACGACCCCGATCTGGCAGCCGACGACTTCCTACACGGATACGGACAGCGGGCGCAGCTCCGGGGCGGCTGGGACGGGTGCAACTGGTGGCGGAACTGGCGGCGGTGGGACCTCCCATGGCCATGCTTCATCTGCCGCGAGCTGGTCGGTAGATGCAACCGCTCTTACGAACTCAAATAACGTCGACGCCCACACTCATACTGGCCCGAGCCACACACACACCCTGGGCACCCACAGCCACCTCCTGCAGTTGAGTGGTGGCAGCTTCGTCTACCTCCCGACCGACGCCCACACGCACGGCTACACCGCGCAGACGACCGCCTCCGAGGCATCGCACACTCACTCGGTGAGCGGGCAGACGGCGGCGGCGGAGTCGGCGCACACGCACACGGTCAGCGCCCACACCCACGCCATCACCTATGGCATCTACGAGGGGAGCGGGCCGACGGCTTCGGCAAACGTCACGGTCACCATCAACGGCGTCGACCGCACCGTCGCCCTGGGCGGCTCGTGGGACGCGACGTTCACGGACATCGACATCACGGCTTATTTGATAGACTCGGACGGGCTGCCGCTGCAGCAGCGAAACACCGTGGTTTTTGGGGCGGGCGAGCTGCTCGACCTGGAGATCGTGGTCAGGAGCATCGTCACCGCGAGCGCGCTGGTGCCGGTTTAGGAGGGAAGCATGAGGACGTTCACGGTACGCATCGACGGCGACGAGTACCCCGACCGCGCCTGGCTGGTGATGGGCATTACCGGCGCCGGGGACCTGCTCATCGAGTCCGAGAACGGCGGCCCGCTGCGCGTCGTCTCGCTGGCCGCGTGCCATGTCGCGCAGGTCTACCTCAACCAGGACGAGCGCGAGTGGTGGCGCGGGCTGGCGGCGGCTCTCGCATCCCCGCCGGCCGAGGTTGGACATGAGCACTAAGGGCTCGCCGCGGCGGTTGGCTACTATCGCCGGAGGAGGGCGCCATGCCAGGGGGTGAGCCAATGATCGAGTCTTACGAGAGGTTGGTCCTGCGCCTGGTCGAGGAAATCGGCTCGCTGCGCGCGGAGATCAAGGGCCTGAGCATCAATACAACGGCGGAACTCAAGGTCACCTCCACCGAAATACGGGGGCTCCGCGAACAGGTCACGAAACAGAATGGGCGCGTCGGGGTCATCGAGGACTGGCGCCACGCCGTTCAACTTGCTGACGCGCACGACTCCGGCGTGGTCGAGGGCAAGGTTGGTCTGCAACGCCGGCAGATGGCGGCACTCGTGGGGATGGTGACGGTCGGCGGCGGGCTGGCGAGCACGGTGGCGACGGTGATTGCGAGGCTGGTGGCATGAGAACGGTAGTGCTGTTGGTCGCCGGGTTCATGGCGGGGGTGATTGCGGCGCTCCGCCGGCGGAGGCTGCTGCGATGACCACGATCTTCACGCGCTCGATCTGGCAGGACGTGCGGCCGCACGGCTGGAAGTGGCGCCCGAGGTCGCAGGGTGTCGACGGGATCATCTGGCACTGCACCCGCGGCGGTCAGGGCTACGACGGCCGGACTGAGATGGGGGCGACGCTGAACTGGTTTCGCTCGCCGAACAATCGCGTCCACGACGTGCGCTTCGAGGACTACGCCGGGATGTCGCACGTTGTGATTGGCCCTGACGAGATCGTGGAGGTCGTCCCCATCGACGACTACCTCCCGGCGTGGAGCAGCCACCCGAGCGACGAGCACGCGATCTCGGTGGAGGTCGCGCAGTCGAACCTCGACCAGGCCATCGAGCCGGAGACGATAGCGAACTGCCGGCGGTTCGCGGCGTGGGCGTCCGCGCGGTACTCGTTCCCGCTGGAGAGGCGGTTCGGGACTGCGGACGACTGGACGTGGACGGGAGAGATCGGCCACGAGGACACGGTTCAGGGCAAGGCCCAGGGGAAGTCGGACCCGGGCGCGGCGTTCTGGGCACCATACCTGGCACTGCAGGAGGACGAGATGACCGAAGCGCAGCTACTGGCCATCCTGGAGGCCCGAGGGCTGATTGGCCCCGGTGTCCCCACCGTGAAGCGGCTGGACGAGTGGGCCACGGAGGAATCCGGGGCGGTGCGTGACTGGCTGGAAGTACTTGCCCAGCGCCTGAGCGCAGTTGAAGAACGGCCCATCCCTATGGCGTCGCCGCCGATCGCTGGTGCGCGCGTGCGGGTCGCCGTCGAGGGTGTGGTCATCAGCGGGATCTGACTCCCATAGCTAGCGATCGTGGGGGCCGGCCCCCGCGTTTGTGAGGCGACCCGGCGCCGAATCTGGCAGCACCCCGGGATTGATGCTGCCAGCCCAGGAGGAACGACCTATGAACTGGAAGATGCTGGCCGGGCTGGGGCTCGTCATCGTCGCGGGAGTGCTCGCGACGACCGGGTTTCTCTCGGGCGACCTGGCGAACCTCATCGCCGGGGCGGTGCTCGGCGGCGGCGGCGGCTACCTCGCGGGGAGCCGCGTGACGAACGGTACTTCCGGCCCCTGAGCCACCTCCCTTCGACGGCGGGGTTCGCTCTCAACAAGAAGCCCCGCCGCCACCCTTTCACCCCGCCATACGGAGAAATGTGAGATCGGCCACACTACCGGCGTGGTGGGCGGCCGGGGGTTGGGATTTTTGCAGGAGGCGGCGAACGGGTATTGCGCTCCCCCGAACGACGTGGTAGCGTTCGGCAAACGGCAATTCGGGAGATGGGCATGGCAACAACGGAGATGGGGATGCGGACGGAGGAGATCCTGAGAGAGCTGGAGGCTCAGGAGCGCACGGTGGCGTGGCTGTCGCGGAAGGTGGGGGTCTCGGTTTCGCACCTCCACCGGGTGCTCGTGACGCGGGAACGGGCGCTGGGGCCGGCTCTCGCGAAGCGCATTGCCGAGGAGATCGGCGTAGCTGGCCGTGAGGTGGGGGCGTGAGCCTGTCATCGCCGCGGGAGACGTTCGTGCGGATGGCGCACCGGCGTTGGGGGCGGGCGGTGGCGACGGTGGAGGAGGTTCGCACCCACGGGTCCGGGAGGGGGGGCGCAGAAGCGGAGATCGCGGCGGCAGTCGCGGGCGCGTCTCTTCCCGGACCCGTGGGTGCGAGCGAAACAGGCGGCGGGGGTTCGTCCCTGCCGGCCGGGGTGGGAGTGGCGTGGGCGGTGGTAGTCAGCCAGCCGCCTGGTGGGCGCGCTCCCACCTCGGTCGGCGTGTTCGAAGGCGGCGCAAACGGCGAGCCCCCGGCGGGGATGCCAGGGGCTCAAGCCATAGCCAATGGAGGGCTTCTCGAATGATAGCAGCAGTTGAACGCGGGGGCGAGGCCGGAGTTGCGGGCGCCGAGCCGGACGAGTGCCGGTACGAGGGTGGCGGGCGGGCGGTGGTGGGGCCGCTGGCGGTGCCCACGACGTCGGCCGAGGCGGCTGGTGGGGTGCTGGTGACGTTCGCGCCCTGGGGGAGGTTCCCGTACGCGCTGCGGCGGGCGGTGGCGACGCTGAGGTGGACGCTGGAGTGGCCGGGGCAACTGACGCCGACGGAGTTCGACCTGCCGGTGACGACGCCTGAGCAGGTGACGGCGCTGCAGCTGCTCCTGACGCGGGTCCAGGACGAGATGACGGCCGCGGGGATGTGGCCGAACCACCCGGACGAGGTGGACATGCTGATGCGGGTGCGGGATTCGCTGAAGGACTACGTGATCCCGCTGGAAGTGGCTCATGTCCAGCGGCAGTACGGGGTTATGCGTCGCGCCTCAGTCGATGCCGGGGAGCACGGTCCCGAACTGGCTGGCCGGCCGAGTGGGGACGCCGAAACACCTCTCCGGGCGAACGGAGCGCACATCTCCGTGCCGTGCGCCGGCATCGACGTGGGGCTGTGGGAATGAACGTGGAGGCAGACAACAGCGGGATGGAGCAGCAGGAAGCTCGCGGGCCCCATAAGCCCGAGGTCGCCGGTTCGAGTCCGGCTCCCGCTCCCAGCAATCACCTGGAGGACCGTGGCTGTGCGGACTGCCGGACGGTGGTCGGCTGGCGAGGGTTGTTCCGGATCGGCCGGCGAGTCGCCTAGGGGCGAGTGCCGGGGGGTGTTGAGTCCAACCACGGGGGAGAGACATGGGATTGGCGATGGATTCGCAACTTTTGCTGGCGCCGGTGCGGCACCTGTACCGGGCACCTGCTCCTATTGAGGACCGTTTCTGGCCGAAAGTTGACAAGAACGGCGCGGGTGGCTGCTGGTTGTGGACGGCCGGTTTGGATCGACACGGATATGGACGCCTTGGTGTCGCCAGGGGACTACCCAGCGTCAGGGCACATCGGCTCGCTTACGAGATGTTGGTTAGCCCCATTCCTGAAGGAATGCAGCTCGACCATCTCTGTCGCAATCGGGCTTGCGTGAACCCCGCGCATCTCGAACCCGTCCCCCAAAGGGAGAATATCCGCCGGGGAGAGGGACCGTCTGGCCTAAACGCCCAGAAGACGCATTGTGTTCACGGACACGAGTTCTCGGAGGACAACACCCGTCGGGACAAGAAGGGCAACCGTACATGCAGAACGTGTAAGCGCGCGGGGGATCGGGAATATATCAGTCGCCCGGAAGTCGCTGCCAGGAAGAGAGAAAACACGCGTCAGTGGCATGAGAGGAAGCGTGCGTCATGAACAATCCGCTGCAGATGACTCTCTCTCCTGTTCGCACGCTATACAGATCCTCCGATCCGCACACGAGCGGGGCGGCGGCGGACGGGCACGACGCTTCGGGGGGGCGGCTTCGGCACGCTGACCTGGTGATGGCGGCGGTGGTGGCGGGCCGGGGGATGACGGCGGCGGAGTACGGGTCGCTGACGGGGCTGGGGCACATCGAGGCGCAGCGGCGGTTGAGCGACCTGGAGCACGCGCACCGGGTGAGGAAGGGGGCGGCGCGGGAGTGCCGGGAGAAGGGGACGCGGATGGTGACCTGGTTCCCGGTGTCGGTGGCGGGCGAAGGGGTGTGGCCGTGACCTATCCAAACCCGCAGCTGATCGAGCCGCGCTTCAAGGCGGCGCTGGACCGATACGTGGAGGCGATGCTTCCAACCGGAGGATTCCTGAAGGCAGTCCTCGAAAACAACCTGATGGAGACGGTCCACCGCGCGGATCCCGGGGGGCTGTGCAACCTGCCTCACATCGTAAGCTACGTCTACAACGAACTGCCGTCCGGGGTGTGGGGGACGCCTGAGCGGGTTGAGAAATGGCTCGCCCTGCGGGCAGCGGAGGTGGGGGCGTGACGATCGTCGATGACTGCATGGCGCTGATGGAGTCCGTAAGGCAGGAAGGAATGGGACCTGCTCGAATTGCGACGGCCCTGGAGTGCACGAAACCTATCCCCATCGGGGACGTTGCGCGGTTTCTGCTGAGCACGGAGTCTCTGCTCAAAAAGATCACGAAGGAGAAGGTTCCCAACAAGCGCCTGGCGCGTGATCTCATCTGGTCGCTGGAGAGCATGCGCCGCGATGACCATCCCGACGGGGAGACATTTTCCCTGCGATTCCAGTTCTGCGGCGTCTCGGAGCCGTCGTTCGAGGCGGTAGCTGATCGCATAGCCAACGTGTACGGAGAACTCGCCGTTCTCGCCAACCGTCCCTCTCTGGAGGGGATCTCGTGAGCGCGGACCTGATCGTGGTGGCGGCGGCGACAGCGATTGTTTGCGGGGCGTACGCGGTCTTCGGCTGGCTTGGCCAGCGGGTCTTCGGGAAGGACGTGTGGGACCGATGAGCGCCGTAGCCCCGAGGTACGCCGTCGCCGATCTTGAGGATGCCGTCGAACGCCTGAAGCACGCCCGCAGCGAGTTCGCCAGCATCGATGCGGAGGTCACTGCCGGGATGGAGGAGTGGGAGGAGTCTCACCGCGATCTCCTAGACGCGCGGTCGACAGCCCGGAAGATGCTGACCGCGATGGAGGAGCACGCGCGCGAGGTGGCGCTGGCGACTTGGCTGGAGGGTGACCAGGAGAGCAAGACGCTTCGTCCGGGCATCGGCATCCGGGAGACGACGGAAGTTGTCTACGACAAGGACATGGCGTTCGAGTGGGCGCGGGCCTCTGGGTACTGCCTGACGCTTGACTCCCGACGCTTCGAGCGGCTGGCGGTGGAGGACATCGCCGGGGTGCTCCCGCAGGGGCTGGCGAAGGTGGAGAAGCGCGCCACGGTGACGATTGCGAAGGTGCTTCCGTGAGCGCGCCGGTGGACGAACGGCCGAAGCCGGGGGGGCTGGTCTGCGGGATCTGTGGGCATCGGCACCAGGGGCAGGCGTGCCGTGAGTGGCGGTGCGGCTGCTGGCTGTTCGTACCGGGGGTGGAGTGATGGCGTCGGCGAGGGTGGAGTGTTCGCGGTGCGGGGCGGTGTTCGTAATGGCGCCGGACGGCGAGGGGCCGATCACCTGGCTGCTGGGGCACTGGGAGCGGCGGCACGGCGGGGTGCCGGCTGTGGAGGTGCGGTCGTGAAGGTCTACCTGGCGGCGCGCTACTCGAGGAGGGAGGAACTGTGCGGCTACCGTGCCCGGCTGGAGGAGATGGGGCACGAGGTCACGTCGAGGTGGCTGCACGGGCAGCACCAGGCGCTGGACGAGGAGCTGGTGACCCGTCCGGAGCTGGCGGGGCGGCTGGCGGCGGACGACGTGGAGGACATCGAGGACTGCCAGATGCTGGTGGCGTTCACGGAGGTGCCCCGGGCGGGGCCGACGCGGGGGGGCCGGCACGTGGAGTTCGGGATCGCGCTCCAGCTGCGGCCGGTGATCGCGGCGGTGGTGGTTGGGCCGGTCGAGAACGTCTTCCACATGCTGGCGGCCGTGCGGTTCGAGACTGCGGAGGAGTGGCTGAAGGCGATGGAACGCTGGCCGGGGCTGTCGCTGGACGGTGCGGCATGAAGGCGATGCCGAAACCGTACCCGAAGTACCGCTGTTCCGAGTGCGGCCGGGGGAGCATGGACGTCGTCTTGCGGGACGGTGTGGGGCCGGTGGCGCTGGCGTGCAGGGAGCACCCTGAGGCGCCGATGCTCGCATGGAACTCGGCGAGCCAGGCGGCGGGGCTCTGGCTGCACCGGGTAGGGGAGGAGATGGCGCGGGAGGCGCTGGACGATGAGGTCGACCCCTCCAGGCGGGCGCTGCTCGTGGTGGCGCTGCAGATCATGGAGCCGTGGGGATACCAACTGCCGGAGTGGCGTCTGCCGGGGAACGTGACGCGGATTCGACCAGAGAACGTGACGCCGTTGGGCTTGTACGGCCCGACGGTGAGGAGGAACCAGTGAGCAACGGGATTTCGACGGCGGCGACGGTGGTAACGCCGGGGCAGCAGGCTCTGTCGCGCGTGGGGGCATGGACTAACCGCGAGGCGGAGATCATCGCGACGGTGCTGGGCCGGGGACTCAGCCAGGACGATGTCCGGGCGTACGCGGCCATCTGCAAGCATACCGGGCTCGACCCGTTCAAGCGGCAGATCTACGCGTGGAAGGACGGGAACAAACTCACCATCCACATCGCGATCGGCGGGTGGAGGGGGCTCGCGGCGAACTCCGGGAGCTACGCGGGGCAGACTCCTCCGGAGTGGTGCGGCCCGGACGGCCAGTGGCGGGGGGTGTGGCTCGAAGACGTCCCGCCGGCGGCGGCGCGGGTGGGAGTTTATCGTACCGGCGGCCCCGCGCCGGTGTGGGGAGTGGTGACCTGGAGGGAGTTCCAGCGGACCGGCGCGAAGAGGGGGAGCAAGTCCACGGTGTGGGACGAGAAGCCCTCCCACATGTTGGCGATCCGGGCGGAGTACCAGGCGCTGCAGAAGGCGTGCCCGGAGGCATTCCGGGGGACCCAGGAGGTCATCGGGCAGTTCAACGTCTCGGTGGAGGCGGTGAGCGATGAGGAGATCCCGGTCGCGCGCCAGCTCGTCGACGGCGAGACGGGCGAGATCCTCGACGATGACGCGCCGTTGGGGGTGGAGGCGGAAACGGCTCCTGCGCCTGCCCAGGAGCCCGCCAGCGCGCGGAAGGCGGCGGGGCCGGTGGATGACTCGGGGGAGCAGCCGGGGCTCAGTGACGAACTGACGCCGCCGTGGATGGAGGAATGGAAGCGGGAGCGGCTGGCGGCGGGGCTGACGACGGCGGACATGGTGCACCTGGCGGCGGTGATGGGCTGCGCGCCGGGGGAGGTCAAGGCGAGCATAGGGCCGTGGCTTCAGGGCGAGAAAGGCAGGTCCATACGGATGTTGGTTTCGGGGGCGCTGGATCGCAAAACTGCCGCCTCCGAAGAGGAACGCTGAGGCCATGCCACGCAGCTACACGCGAATCCCCCCGGAGGTCCGCCTCTGGTCCAAGGTTTCCAAGACCGCCGCCTGTTGGCTGTGGGAGGGACGCAAGGACGACCTGGAGGTTAGCCGCTGATGGTGTGGGCACGACTGGACGAGAACTTCCCCGACCACCCGAAGGTGATCGGGCTGTCGGACTGCACCTTTCGGCTGTTCGTGGCCAGCCTCTGTTATGCGAGTCGGACGTTGAGCGATGGGGCCATCCCGAAGGCAGCGCTGGCACGCCTGGGGGGAAGCTCGCGCGCAGCGGTGCAGTTGGTTGAGGCCGGGCTGTGGGAGGAGACCGCGACCGGCTACGAGGTCCACGACTTCCTCTTGTACAACCCGTCGAGAGAAGAGGTGCTGGGCTCGCGGGCGGCGCGAAGCGAGGCCAGAGCGCTGGCTGGAAAGGCGGGAGGTAGCGAGGCGAAGCGCCGCGCCGGTATCGCCAGCGGTGTCGCACGACGAACAGCAAACGAACAGCAAACGAACAGCAAACGAACAGCAAACGCGGAACACTTTGCTGTTCAGCGGGAACAGCAAACGAACAACCCCGTCCCGTCCCGTCCCGTCCCCTTAGAAGCTGCTGCCGCGCGGGAAGTCGCCGACGAAACCGAGGAGGCGGTCGGCCGGCTCTGCCGGGAGTGGGAACGGGCGACGGGGACGACGGTCACGGCGATGCTCGGGGAGACGTTCGCTACCTGGCTGAACACGGTGTCGGAGGAGTGGGTTGCCGACGCCATCCGGGAGACGGGGGCGGCAGGGGCGAAGTCCACCAAGTACCTGAAGGCCATCCTCGAACGCTGGCAACTGGACGGACGGGACACGGATCGGGGGGCGCCGGCGAAGCGTGCTCCGGAACCGGTGAAGGACGGCTCGTGGCTGAAGCAGCACGTTGTCCCGCCCAGGGCGACGCCGGAGGAACTGGCGCGGGGCGAGGCGGAGTACGAGGCGAACCGTGAGGCGCGGAAGGCCGAGATGGCTGCCCTGGGGGTGATCGAGTGAGCGCGGCGACGGGAATCGACCGGCTGCCGCCCTTCGACGGGGAGGCCGAGGACGCGGTGATCGCGTCGCTCATGGTGCAGCCCGAGCGTATCCCGGACGTCGTGGGGCTGGGACTGACGCCTCGCGAGTTCTTCCACGAACGCAACGGCTGGGCCTTCGAAGCGGAGCTCGCGGTGTACGAGCTGAGCGGCTCGGCGGGCGTCAACGTAATCACGGTGGCGTCGGAAATGGCGCGGGTTGACCGGCTGGAAGCCGCGGGCGGGCAGACGTGGTTACACCAGATCATCCGGGAGCTGACGACGGCCGAGGGGGCGCCGTACTACGCGGGGATCGTGGAACGGACGGCACGCTACCGGCGGCTGATCCACATGCTGAGCAGCGGCCTGCAGCTCGCCTACACGGCGCCGGACGACTACGAGGCGGTGACGCGTCGGATCGTCGAGGGCGTGATGCGGACGGGTTCGGGCCGGGTGTCGGGACGCGCGGCGACGGCCTCGGAGACGCTGTACGACGGCGGCCTTGCGGGGTGGATCGAAGGTCACATGGATGACCCGCGGCGGCTGGCGGGAGTGAGCACGGGGTACTCGGAACTGGACGACCTGGTGGACGGGCTGCAGGTGGGAAACGTCTACACGCTGGCGGCGGAGACCTCGGCGGGGAAGTCGCTCATGGCGCACAACCTGGTTCGAAAGCTGGGCTCGGACGGTGTGCCGATGCTGCTGTTTTCGACGGAGATGAGCGCGCGGACGGTAGGCCGGCGGATGGTGTACCTGGAGGCGGGGCTGGACCCGCTGGTGCCTCGCAAGAGGGGGTCGTACTGGACGGGGGAGAGGGACGCGGTACGGGATGCGATGGAGTGGTACGACGCGCTGCCTCTGACGGTGTACTCGGGGCCGCTGTCGTTTCCGGCGCTCCTGGGGGAGGTGCGAAGGGTGAAAGCGTCGAAGTTGGGCTGTCAGGTGGTGTTCGTTGACCACGTTGACCACGTCGGGGGCGGCGCGCAGAACCGGGTACAGGAACTGGAGGCGCTCATGCGCGACCTGAAGACGCGGCTGGCGCTGGGCGAAGAAGTGGCGCTGGTTATAGTTTCTCACATGAGCCGCGGACTGGGCGGGAAGATGGGCCGCCTGAAGAACTCGTCTTCGAAGGAGCAGGATTCGGACGTGGTGATGTTTCTGCAGCCGGTGCGGCGCGGGGACAACGGGGAGTGGGTGGAGATGAGCCAGGATGAGTCGGCGATGGAGAAGGCGCGGTCGACGCGGCTGTTCTACCGGCTGGAGGTGTTCAAGAACAGGGAGGGGAGCACGGGGTTCGTGCCGCTGATGCTGTCGTGGGAGCACGGGGGGCGGTTCTACCCACTGGCGCGTGGGGGTGGGGAGTGACGGCGACGACGAAGCCACGTGGAGTCGGTCGTCAGGAGATTCCGGTTGCATCCAGGGGAGTACGGGGCGGTAGCGACGCCCTTCGACGAGGGCACGGTGCCCGCCAGCGCAAAGGGACGTTGTGAGACGTGAACAACTTCGGTGGCTCTGGCCGCTCTGCCTCTTCGCCGTATCGGCCGCCACGGTTGTGGTCGCAGGTCGATCCACACACGGGGCTGTTGACGTTGCTCCCTTACCGGATGGCCAGGCCACGGCCGTGGTGGGTGCGGCTCTTCAGGAGCCTGCGGTGAGCGCGCCGGTGTTCGTGCCAGGGGTGGCGCGGGATGGGGTGCAGGTCGTGCCGCTGCCGGGGGTGCCTGGGGAGGTGCTGGCGCAGGGTGTGGACGCGCGGGTGGCGGGGGTGAGCCGAATCCTGGCGGGGAGGCCGCTGGAGCCGTGGTCGGGGGCGATCGTGTCGGCCGCGGGGCGGTATCCGGCGACGGACGCGCTGATGGTGGCGGCGATCTCGGTGTGGGAGTCGGGCGGGGGAGAGCATGTCTGCGGCTTCAACGCGTGGGGGTGGGGGTCGTGCCTGGGGGACAATTTCGGGTCGTGGGAGGAGGGGATCGAGCGGGTGGCGCGGGCGCTGAGCGAGGCGCCGTACGCGGGGCTGGATGCGCGGGGGAAGCTGTGCATGTGGCAGTCGGGGGACGGGGGGTGTGGGACGGAGGAGGGGTCGGCGTACGCGGCGCGGGTGATGGCGACGATGGAGGTGGGGCGGTGACGGCGGCGGACGCGGGGATGACGGTTGCGCAGCCGGTGAGATGGGGTGGGACGCGGCTGCACGAGATGGAGACGGTGTACGGGAGGGACCGGCGGGAAGTGATGGCGGCGGCGGCGAACCTGATGGCGTCGACGGGGGGGTGGACGCCTGGTGCGTGGGCGTCGGTGCTGGTGTTCCCGTTCGAGGGGCGGTGGGCGGCGACGGTGACGGTGGTGTCGCGGGCGTTCGCGGCGGTGGCGGCGATGCAGGCGGGGGTGCCTGCCCTCCCTGGCAGTCGGACTACGGACGTGGCGGGGGAGGCGGCGTCGTGAGCGCGTGGACGGCGGGGGAGGTGGCGCGGCTTGGGGAGATGGTCGCGGTGGGGGATTCATACGAGACGATCGCGGCGGTGCTCGGGCGGTCGGTGAACGCGGTGACGCTCAAGCGCCGGAGGGGGTTCCCTCCTCCGCCGGCGAAGGGGCCGCGGTGGATGGGTTCGCCGCTGGGGAACCGGCGCTGGTGGACGGCTGAACGGGTGCTGGAGGGGTTGCGGGACTTCGCCGCGAAGCACGCGGCGTTGCCGACGAGCGACCACGAGTACAGCGCGCTGAAGCGGGGGCACATGGAGTGGCCCACGGCGGCCCGGGTGCTGGAGTTGCACGGGACGATGGCGGACGCCTGGGCGGCCATCGGCAAGAAGGTGTCGCGGCAGTGGGTGCCCTGGACGGTTGAGGAGGACGACTACCTGCTGGAGACGGCGGGAGCGTTCACGCTCCGGATCATCGCGCGGCGGCTGCGGAGGTCGGCGGCGGCGTGCAGGCGGCGGCTGTACGACCTGGGGGCGGGGCGGGCGCGGGATGTGAGCGGGGACCTTTCGGCGATGCAGGTGGCGAAGCTGTACGACTGTCCGCTGGCGCGGGTGAAGCGGTTCATCGCGACGGGGAAGCTGCCGGCGCGGAAGGTGGTGGGTGGGCACTACTGGCGGATCGACCCGGGGGACTGCGAGCGGATCAAGGGGGAGCTTTCGGCGCCGAAGCGGCATTCCTACCGGACGTCGGCGGTGTCGGACCACGGGGATTACGAGCGGCGGTACGGTCTGCGGCGGGTGGTTGTGGGGGGGAAGACGGTGCGGGTGACGGCGAACGTGGCGCGGCGTGATGCGGACGGGATCCATGTGCTGGCGACGCGGTTCCGGCCGTACGTGCGGCGGTTCGGGGAGGTGGGGGCGTGAGCGCGCTGTCGTTTCGAGTCCTTGGGGTGCCCGCGCCACAGGGGTCGCTCAGGGGCTACATCCGGGGCGGGCACGTGGCCCTGACCAGCGACAACGCGCGGCTGCGCCCGTGGCGCGACAGCGTGGCGTGGGCGGCACTGGAGGCGATGCGCGACGCGGGGCTCCCGCTGTTCGACGAGCCGGTGGAGGTGCAGGTCCTGTTCTACTTGCCTCGCCCGAAGGCGGCGCCGAAGAGGGTGGCGTACCCGGCGAAGAAGCCGGACCTCGACAAGCTCCTGCGAGGGTGCCTCGACGCGATGACGGGCGTGGTGTTCCGGGACGATGCGCTCGTGGTGTCGCTCTGGGCCTTGAAGGTGTTCGCAGGCGCCGGGGATCAGCCCGGGGCGCGCGTCCAGGTCACAGGTTTCGACACAGAAAGGGGAGGTTGAAATGAACCCAAGAACAGGCGAGATCATCATGGTGAAAGACGGCGAGCCCATGCCCGATGGATTCGTGGCCGTGCCGAAACACGTCGCGGAAGCGCAGCTCATCGGCAAGCGGGTGTTGGCGTCACGGTCGCTTCGACGACTCCGAAAGATCGCGCGCCAGAACAGAAAGGCAGGGCGTTCACGATGACCGAGGCGATGGGTTCGAGGGAGATCCGGGTGCCTGGTTCGGGGGAGTTCGGGGAGTACGACTTCCTGGAGGCGCCTGACCTGTGGGCTCTTTCGGAGGACCTGATGCGGCACTGGCCGGAGATGGACCATCTGCGGCTGTTCCGGGGCCGGGTGCTGTGGCGAAAGAAGGGGTCGATGTCGGGCGGCCGGGCGGTGTTGGCGAAGTGCCAGCTTACGAGCGGGCTGCTACGGCACTTCTGTGACGCGGACTGGATCGTGACGGTGGCGGCGGACTTCGCGCGCCAAGGGGAGAAGGACGGGGGTTGGTTCGAGGCGCTGCTGTACCACGAGCTGGCGGCGCTGGAGCTGGTGATGGAGGATGACGAGGACGGGGAGATGGTGGCCGTGGAGCCGCCGCACCTGAGGGCGCGGGCGCACGAGTTCGAGGGGTACGTGATGGAGCTGCGCCGGTATGGGGCGTGGGAAGAAGGTCTGGAGGCGGCGAAGGTGGCGTTCGAGGAGCCGATGCTGCCGGGGTTCGGGAAGGAGCCGAAGCCGGCGAAGGATCGCGTCGGTTACATCCGGCCGGGCGCGGACGCGGACTTCAAGGAGGTCGTAGCCAAGGCGTTCGAGGACGCGGGGGCGACGGTCGACCGAAAGACGGGGGAGATCCGGGAGCGGGGGAAGGCGAAGACGGCTGAGGCGGTGACACCGTGAGCTACAACCCGAATCCTCAGAATCAGGGGTGGGTGACGTGCCGGGATCGGCTGCTGGCGACGATTGCCAAGTGGCAGGGTCTCTACAGTTCCCAGAAGCCTCAACGCGTTGTCATCGACTGTGCGGCCGCCCCGCGCTACGGGAGCAGCTTTGCCAACCCGGAGGATCGGGCGGTGAGTGTGACGTTCACGGCGGGCAAACACGTCAACCGGACGGTGACCGTCGACAAGTTCCCGCGCCCGGTGGACAACCTCTGGGCGCTTGCTGTGGGCCTCGATGATATCCGGATGAATGAGCTGCGCGGCCTCGACACGGTCGCTGCTCAGGTCTACCAGCAGATCGCGGCGCCGAAGCGGGAGCGTGACCCGTTCGAGGTGCTGGGGGTGCGTGCGGACGCGGACCTGGACGTGATGGAGGCGGCGTACAAGGCGAAGGCGCGGCGTTTGCACCCGGACGCGGGTGGGAGCGTGGAGGCGATGACGGAACTGAACGCGGCGTGGGAGAGGGTGAAGGCGTGACGAAAATCGAATGGGCGGATGACAGTTGGAATCCTGTGAAAGCGCGACGGCGGGTGGTGGGACCGACGGGTGAGAACGTGAAGTACGGCCACGCGTGTGTGCGGGTGTCGCCGGGGTGTACCCGGTGCTATGCGGCGACCATGAACCGGCGACTCGGGACGGGGCTGGACTACACGGTGCCGGCGATGGAGCAGGTCGAGATGTACCTCGACGAGAAGGTGCTGCTGGAGCCGTTGAGGTGGCGGAAGCCGCGCCGGGTGTTCGTGTGCTCGATGACGGACCTGTTCGGGGAGTGGGTGCCGGACGAGTGGCTGGACCGGATCTTCGCGGTGATGGCGCTGACGCCGGCGCACACGTTCCAGGTGCTGACGAAGCGGGCGGTGCGGATGGAGGCGTACGGGAGCCCTGGTCAAGTCCGGGACGTTCGAGTGGTCGATGCAGCGGCGGCCATGGGATACGCCTTGCCGTTGCCCCACATGTTTCACTGGCCTCTCCCGAACGTGTGGGCGGGGGTGAGCATCGAAGACCAACCAGCGGCGAATAACCGCATCCCGCACCTGCTGAGGACGGTCGCGGCGGTACGCTGGGTGTCTGCCGAACCGCTCCTCGGGCCGGTGGATTTCACCAGAGTGCGGTGCCCTGCCGATGATTGGGCAGAAACTTGCAATGCGCTCAGCGGAACGTGGCAGAACATTGCCGGCGACGATTGGCCGACCAAGGATGGAGCCCGCATCGATTGGCTCGTCACGGGTGGTGAGAGCGGGCCGGGGGCGCGGACGCTTGACCTGGCATGGGCGAGGAGTCTGCGGGACCAGTGCGCCGTGGCGGGAATCCCGCTCTTCGTAAAACAAGATTCCGGTCCTCGACCGGGGATGCAAGGACGGATTGAAGACGACCTCTGGCGAGTCAAGGAGTTTCCGCGATGAATGCCAACCCCAGGGCTATCGACTTCGTCACCTGCCACCAGGCATGGGAGGAATCGAAATGACCACTGCTGACCCGGCCAACGAGAGGCTGAACGAGGCCGTGGCACTGGCGATGGGATGGACGCTGGAAAGCGGAACCAGCAGTCATCGCCTATGGCATCGCCCGAAGGAATCGGGACATATCTGCTCTGACTACTGCTTTGAGCACGTCAGCCGTTTGCCCTGGGCCACGGATGTGCAGGCCTGCATCGACGACCTGCTCCCGGTGATGCGGGCGAAAGTGCCGGGGAAGATGCTCTTGCTGGAGGACGACTCGTGGTAAGCCATACTCATCACCCTGCTGGATGGAGAGCCGCAACGTGGGCCACGGAAGGTGACAGCGGCCAGTCTGCCCGAGCCGCCATCGAAGACCTGCGAGCCAGGCTCGAACCCCCACCGGCACCGCCGCCGAAGCACGAGCATGTGTGGCAACCGTGGGAGACGATTTGGGACACTCGGGGTGCGTTCAGTGATTACCGGCGCCACTGCCGCATCTGCCCCTTATGGGAGACAACGGACGCGCTGGCGCCGGCGGGGGCGGTCTCACGGTCGGACGACCTGGGGGCGGGGCGTGACTGATGTGGGTGTACTGCCCGAACGCATCCTCTCCCTCTGTTCCGGGGCCGGCGGACTCGACCTTGGCGTACACATGGCCCTGGGCGGACGTGCTCGCACAGTCTGCTACGTGGAACACGAGATCACAGCCGCCGCAGTCCTGGCGGCGCGCATGGAAGATGGCTCCCTGGATGCAGCACCTGTTTGGACAGACATCCACGCCTTCGACGGTGGCCCGTGGCGCGGAAGAGTGGAGGGAGTCATTGGTGGTTTCCCCTGCCAGCCCTTCTCCGTCGCCGGAAAGCAGCGGGGTGAGGCCGATCCCCGGCACCTCTGGCCTCGCATCGCAGAGATCGTTCGAGATGTTCAACCCCAATGGTGCTTCTTCGAGAACGTGCGAGGGCATGTGCGGATCGGACTGCGAACAGTGCGAAGTGACCTTCTCCGCATGGGTTACTCAGTTCATGCAGGCATATTCTCGGCGGCGGAAGTCGGCGCGCCACACCAGCGGGAACGGCTCTTCATCTTGGCTTACTCCCGACACGGAGATGGATGCGGGACCGAATGGGCAAGCTGGGCTGAATCAGCAAGTCGCCAAGAACTGGCCGACTGCGATGGGTTTGGGAGCCGGGTCGAAGCCGGAGAACAACCTGCCGGACAACTCGCCGCTTCACCGGGCCGCCAAGAACTGGCCTACCGTGACAGAGGACGACGCGAGCAATCTGAAGAGGACCAGCGGAGGGTTCAATTCATTGACCCGGACAGCCTCGCAATGGCCGAGTCCGCACGGGAACGCATCG
Source organism: Acidimicrobiia bacterium (assembly GCA_023265025.1). Lineage (GTDB taxonomy): Bacteria > Actinomycetota > Acidimicrobiia > Acidimicrobiales > AC-14 > CADCTB01. The sequence continues at coordinate 38,825 of JAHFUP010000045.1, forward strand.
ACGGGGGCCGGGGCGCAGGGTCGCGACGGGGGGCTGAACCTGCAAACGGCAACAGCGCACTGGCAGACGCCCGCTTCGGACAGCTTCCGCAGCCGTGGTGGCGACCGGAAAGCCGAGATGGGACTGGATCAACAGGCTCGCGCGATGTGGCAGACACCATCGGCGAACGAGGATGCGGCAGGGACGCTGGATGGCAAAATGCAGTTCATGCTGACCCACCAAGCCCGTTCCCACCTGGCCCCGGAGACCTTGCAGGATGGCAGCGAGTCCTTGCCGAGCGGCCAGACCTCGCCCCGGCGCTTGCTCAACCCGAGATTCGCAGCCTGGCTGATGGGGTGGGACCCGGCATGGACCTCTCTCGCGCCGCTCAGCTCCGCATCATCGGGAACGGAGTCGTGCCCCAACAGGCCGCCTACGCCCTTCGGCGACTGATGGAGGCGCTGACATGACTGACACGCCCTACCACGATGACGGCCAGGCGCGGTCCTACCTGGGGGATGTGCGTGCGGTGCTGCGCGAGATGGCGACGCGGCGCATCGGTGAGCAGCTGGGGCTGATGGCATGACGCGCCGCCGGCCCTTCGCCTCGGTCGCCCGCCCGTCGTCGTCCAGCGCGCAAGGCTACGGGGCGGCTCACCGGGCGTGGCGGACGGCTGTGCTCGATCGCGACCCGTTCTGCCGCTGGCCGGGCTGCGCGGCGTTGGCGACGCACGCGGACCACATCGTGCCGTGGCGCCAGGGTGGGGCGCAGTTCGACGTGGCGAACGGGCAGGGGCTGTGTGCAGGGCATCACAATGTGAAGACGGCGCTGGAGGTGGCGTCGCGGCGTGGCGGTGGCGCTGGGCGTAGCCGGCCGCGCGAGGCGCACCCGGGTGCGGTGCCGTGACGCTGGAGATCATCGTGATGATGGGGCTGCCGGGCTCAGGCAAGACGACCTGGGCGATGCGATGGATAGCTGCCCATCCTGACTACGTTCGAATCAACAACGACGCCATCCGCTGGGCGCTCTTCCGCGAGCGTTACAACCCGGAGACGGAGACAGCCATCAAGCAGGCCCGCGTTCGGCTCATGCGCGAGGCGCTGGGCCAGGGCAAGAGCCTCGTCATCGACAACTGCAACATCACGGTGCCTTCGAAGCGTGAGATCATCGCCATAGCCGCGGAGTTCGGCGCTACGACCCGCGTGGTGTCGCTGTTGGGGGTGGACGTGAGGGAGTGCATCCGCCGCGATCGACTGCGGCCATACCCCGTAGGAGCGACGGTCATCAGGATGTTCGCGCGCACGGCGGGTGTCGGATGATGGATGTATCCCCCCCGGGGGGCGGTCTATTTCTTTGTAGACGCTCGCGCACGGAGAG
>JAHFUP010000046.1 GCA_023265025.1 Acidimicrobiia bacterium
ACGGTGACTACGAAACCCTCCGCCGGAACATGGTCGGTCTCTTGGAGCACCTCGGCATCACCACCCGAGCCGCCGCGGCATAGACAACATCTTGTCGATCGAAGGCGCCAAGCGCCTAGCCGAGCGGCCGGCGCCCACGTCGGCGGCGCGCACTCACCGCCCGCCAGTTCGCGGTCGTCATCGACACCTACGCCGAGCATGCGGCCCTGGCGATCGATGACCTCGCCGGCCTGGACATGTGCATCCGACTGCGCTAGGCCGCCCAGGCGTGGTATTTCGCCTGGCGGCTGCTGAACGACGTCTCGACGGGTGGAGCCGGTCCAGAGTTCAACGCCGAAGGTGTCCGTCGATAGCTCGCCGCCCTCGGCCGGTAGACCGTGGACTGCCTTGTTCCTGGACGGGTGCGCGGGAGATGCGGCCGGCGTGCGTCGCTTCGGGCGTGCATCTTCGATGAGGCAGACTTCCCGGAGTGGCAACGGAGCCGGCGACGAACCTCGCGCTGCCCGTCCCTGAAGCCGAGGGCGCAGTGGAGGTGGCGAACGGGCTGGTGCCAGCGGAGCGGCGGCTGACCGCTCCGGCGCACATCACCCTCGTCTACCCGTTCATCGCGCCCGAAGCGGTGACTGCACAAGCGACCGCAGAGCTGACGGCCTTCGTACGCCCCGTCGCCCCGTTCTCATTCGAGCTCGCGCTCGGGTGGTTCGGACGTGAGGTCCTGTTGTTGCGGCCCGAGCCGGCGGACGCGGTGGTCGACCTGTCGCAATCCTGGACAACTGGCGGGCTAGTCGCCAGTTCGATCCTGCGCTTCGGTGGTGCGGCTCCGGTCGCATCACGCCAACCGCAGTTCGTGCCACTCGAACTCCGAAACTTCGGCCGGCAGGACGGCTGTCGTGGTTTTGCTTCCGGAGCCGCCAATGTGGATCGTAGGCCTTGGAGAACGGGTAGCCAAGGGCCGGGTGAGGAACCTACGTGGCCGCCCACTCCTTCGTCGCCGACGAGGGGATGCTCCTGATGGCGGCGGATCAGAACTGAGCGCTACCGGTACGCCCGGGCCTGGAGACCGTACAGCTCGGCGTAGGCCCCGCCATTGGCCACCAGCTGTTCGTGGCGGCCGATCTCGCTTACCCGGCCGCCGTCCACCACCACGATGAGGTCGGCCATGCGCACGGTGGAGAAGCGGTGCGACACGAGAATCGTGATGGCGCCCGACCGGGACGCCGTCCGGGCCGCGGCGCCCGCGTAGCGCTCGAACAAAGCGTGCTCGGTGGCGGCGTCGAGGCTGGCCGTGGGCTCGTCGAGCACCAGCAGCAACGGCTCGTCGCGCATCATGGCCCGGCCGAGGGCCAGCTTCTGCCACTGGCCGGTCGACGGCTCGACCCCGCGGTCGAACGACCGCCCCAGCTGGGCGCTCAAGCCGCCCGGCAGCGTCCCCGACACGTCGGCGGCGTGGGCCCGCTCGAGCGCAGCCGAGACCGCGACCTCGTCCTCGACGCGCACCACGTCGCCTACGCCGACGACCTCCCGTGCCAGCAGCTCCAGGCGGGCGAAGTCCTGGAAACAGCCGGACTGGCGCTCCCGCCACGCCGCCACGTCGAACTGGCGCAGATCGGCGCCGTCCACCGTGATGCGGCCTTCGGTCGGGTCGTAGAAGCGGCACAGGAGCTTCACCAGCGTGGTCTTGCCGGCGCCGTTGTCACCGACGATGGCGACGGTGGAGCCGGCGGGCAGGAACAGGTCGACGCCGGGCAGAACCTCAGCCTCCGTGCCGGGATACCGGAAGGAAACGCCCTCGAAGCGGATGCCGTCGCGTAATACCGAAGGGACCGGCGCCGCCTGGACCGGCGTGGCCCGTTCCGCCGCCTCCGCGGCGAAGTCCTCCAACCACGCCAGCCGGCGGCCGGTCTTGAGGTTGGTCAGGAACCAACCGGTGGTCGACGCGAGCCCGCTCACGCCGTAGTTGATCGACCCGGCGAGGGTCAGCGCCAACACGACGTCGCCCGGTGTGGCCCGACCGGCGGCGGCCTCGCGGGCGACGACCGCCATGGCTGCGACGAAGCCCAGCCCGACGATGAACCATCCGAGGGCGCCCAGCACCGCGGCGCGTATGGTGGCTGCGTCCTCGAGGTCATGGATCTCACGGCGGGCCTCGTCCGTGCAGGCGACGAGTTCGTCGGCGATTCCGTACAGCCGGATCTCCTTCGCCGCGTCCCGCGTGGTGGCCATCTGGAAGATCCGCAGCACAAGGCGGCGCGGCGCGGCCACGCGATCTTCGACCCGGTGTCCGTTGCGCACCACGTAGACGTTGATCACCAGCGAGGGGACGCCCGCCAACGGCAGGAGGACGAGCAGCGGGTGGATGGCGGCGAGGAGGGCGATGGCCAACACGAGACGCAGCACGGTGGCGATGTTGTTGACCAGCGCCCCCTGCAACCCCGCCAGCTGCTGGTGGTTGTGCTGAAGCGTGGACAGCTCGTTGAGATAGTCGGGACGCTCGTGATGTTCGAGGTGGTGGATGCCGGCCGTCAACTGCGCCATCCGGGTGTGTGGAACCCGCACGCCACCCGCCCGTTGGCCTCGGTGGTCAACCCGCCGGCGGCCCACGGCTGCACGTGGTCGATCTCGCACCGCTCCGCCGGCGCTCGCAGTAGGGGTGGAAGCACTGCCGGTCTCGCACCTCCACCGCCCGCCGGGTGGCGTCGGCGAACAGGCGCCGGCGCACGCCCACGTCGCTGACCCGGCTGGGACCGTCGAAGACCACCCGCTCCACCCACGCCTCGTCCATCCACGCCACGAGTGAGCCCGGGGCCACCACCGCCCCGTTGGCCAGCTCACAGATCCGCCCGGCGAAGGTCTCATAGCCCACCACGACGGTGAACAGCGGCTCGGGCGCCCGGGCGCCGGCGGGGACGGCCAGGGCCCGCCGGGCCATCTCCACCAGGGCGTCGGCCCGGCGCTGGGCCGGCGTGCGGGCCAGGTGGCTGAGGAGCACGTGGTCGCCGAAGCGCTCCCTGGCCTCGGCCCAGTCGGCCTCGAACAGCTCCTGCTCGATGATGCCCAGGGCCCGGGACAGCACCGCCCCGCCGATGGGGTCGAACTGACCACTGAGGGCCCACGAACCCCCGAAGGTCTCCGACAGGTGCACCTTGCGGGCGGCGTGCTGGGCCTCGGCGCCGGCCTCGGTCCCTGCCGGATCGGCCAGCTGGGCCCAGTACGCCAACGCACGGACGAAGGAGCGGTACCCCAACCTCTGGGCCTGCTCGACCAGCATGGCCTCGTCGCGGGCCAGCACTTCCGCCGTCGCCGGCGTCCGCACCTCGGCGAACAGCCGCACCTGGGCCTCGCCCACCGCCCCGGCCAGCCACGCCGCCTCCACCGCCGGCAGGTGGCGCAACGAACGACCGAGCTGCACCCGCCGGCGGGCCGAGGTCGCCGGCACCCGGCACCGCACCGCCAGCCACGACGAGGCGGTCCGCGCCCCGTCGGCCTCCCAGGACCGGCCGGCGTCGAAGGCCGCCACCGCGCGGGTGGCGACCGCCGTCAGCCGCTCCAGCTGGCGCTGCAACGCCACCACCGTCTCGGCGTCGGCCAGCGCCGGCGGATCGACGACGCACAGGCCGTCGACCACCGCTTCAAGTTCAGCTACCGCAGAAGACACAACGGCTCCCTCAAGCGGAGGGCGGCCGGACCAGGGGGAAGTCACCACCAAGGTACACGAACGTACGTTCGACTGTCAACCCCTGATGTCGAACGTTTCAGCCGCTCCACCCAGGACGTACCAGCCCCGACTCGTAGGCGAAGACCACCAGCTGGGCGCGGTCGCGGGCGCCCAGCTTCACCATGGCCCGGCTGACGTGGGTCTTCGACGTCGCCGGGCTCATGGAGAGCTTCTCGGCGATCTCCTCGTTGGTGAGGCCGCCGGCGGCGAGGGCCATGACCTCGCGCTCGCGCTCGGTGAGGCGGTCGAGCTCGGCGCCCAGCGCCGGCTCCTTGGCCCGGCTGGCGAACTCGCCGATCAGCCGGCGGGTCACGCTGGGCGACAGGAGAGCATCGCCGGCCGCCACCGCCCGCACCGCCCGCAGCAGCTCGACGGGCTCGGTGTCTTTCACGAGGAACCCGCTGGCGCCGGCCCGGATGGCCTCGAAGACGTACTCGTCCAGCTCGAAGGTGGTGAGGATGACGATGCGCACGCCGGCGAGGCGGTCGTCGGCGGCGATCAGCCGGGTGGCGTCAAGGCCGTCGCGGCCGGGCATGCGGATGTCCATGAGCACGACGTCGGGCCGCAGCTCCATGGTGAGCCGGACGGCCTCGTCGCCGTCGCCGGCCTCACCCACCACCTCAATGTCGGGCTGGGCGTCGAGCAGGGCCCGGAAGCCGGCCCGCACCAGCGCCTGGTCGTCGGCCAGGACGACGCGGATCACGCCGACCCTGGTCTTTCGGGGGGCGGCGGCAGTGGGAGCGACGACCGGACGCGGAACCCGCCGTCGGGCTTGGGGCCGGCGTCGAGCCGCCCGCCGAGCGCCGCGGCCCGCTCCTTCATGCCGGGGATACCGTTGCCCCCCGCCGACGTGCCGTTCACAGACGACCGCCCCCGCCCGTCGTCGTCGACCTGCACGGTGAGGTCGGCGTCGCCGTAGGTCAGAGAGATGGTGGCCGTCGCCTGGCCGGCGTGGCGGGTGACGTTGGTCAGCGCCTCCTGGACGATGCGGAAGGCGGCCAGGTCGACGCTGGGGGGCAGCGGCCGCGGCGTGCCCTCCGTCACGACCCGCACGTCGATCCCCGCCGCAGTCGCGCCCGACACCAGTCGGTCGAGATCCTCGAGGCCGGCGGTGGGTGCCCGGGGCGGCCCCTCGTCGACCTGGCGCAGGACGTCGAGCACCGAACGCAGCTCGCCGAGCGCGTCCTTGCTGGCCGCCTTGATGGCGGTGAGCGCGGTGCGGGCCTGCGCCGGCTGCTCCTCCATCAGGTGCAGGGCGACGCCGGCCTGCACGTTGATCAGCGAGATGTTGTGGGCCAGCACGTCGTGCAGCTCCCGGGCGATGCGCAGCCGCTCCTCGCTGGCCCTCCGGCGGGCCTCCTCCTCCCGGGCCCGTGCCGCGTCCAGGACACGTACGCGCCGGACCCGGATACCTTCACCGACGCCGGCGAGCACGATGAGCCAGGCGGCCAGCCCTACCGCCGGCACCCATCCGGCGCCGGGCTCGTCGAGGAAGACGGCGTCGGCGAAGAGGAAGCTCACGTAGCCGGCGGCGAGCACGGCCATGGCGACCACCCGGTGACCGGCCAGCACCACGGTGAGGAAGGAAACGATGAGGGCGAAGAAGATCGGCCCCCGGGGGTAGCCGAGGGCGACGTAGCCCAGTGTCGTGGCGAAGGCGAACAGGTAGACCGCCACCGGGTAGCGCCGGCGCACGACGAGCGCGGCGGGGCCGACGGCCAGCAGCAGCCCGGCCGTCACGTCAAACGCCTCCCGGTCGGCCTGGTGCCGACCAGCCAGCCACGTCCCGCCGACCTGGGCCACCGCGATGGCGACGGCGAGGGCCGCGTCGACCACCCACCGCCGCCGCGGGTCGGTCACCTTCATGGTCCAGACGGTACGGCAACGCCAGGCCGGTGTCGTCCGCCGTGGGGCGTCGCCGCCACTACGCCCGCCGGCGTAGCCGCTCGCAACGCTTGGCGTCTACGGACTCAGGAGGGGGGACCGTGTCGACGTTCGCAACGGCGGGTACGTGGAAGAACGCAGGGCTGACGCCGGTCGGGTGCCGCGCTACCTAGCCGTGGACGGCAGCGGGGCCGCGCCCGGGTCGCGATTGGCCTGCTCGACGATCGCCAGCCGCTTGAGCTCGGCGATGAGGGCGTCGACCTTGGATGCGTTCGCCGACGTTAGGACGTACCAGAGGTTGAGGTCGGGCTGGGGCCGGCCGGTGAGCGCCTCGACATCGGCCTTCTCCTTGGCCAGGTCGGCCTCCGGACGCTGGAACAGCCGCTCGATGCCGGTGCCCGGGTAGCGCTGGAGCACCTTGTTCAGCGGGGTCATGTCCTTCCCCGAAAGGCTGACGAGGCTCCCGCTCCGGAGCCGGACGTCGGTGCCGTCGGCGAACTTGACCAGCACGCGTGCGGCGGCCTTGCTGGGTGCGGTTGCCGTTGTCACGGACGCCCCCGCGCGGATCGTGGTCGGCGTGGTCGCCGCGGTGGTCGTCGGGACGGTCGTCGCCGCGGTGCTCGTCGGGCCGGGCACCGTCGTGCTCGTGGCCCCGGTCCCCGCCTCCACCGGCGTGGCGTCGTCGTCGTCGCTGCCCACGATGGCGGCGGCGACGATGCCGGCGACGAGCAGGAGCGGTCCACCGGCGAGGCAGATGGCGCGGACGACCCGCCGGCGGCGTGGGTCACCCATCGTGGGCCTCCGCCCACCAGGCATCGAGGCGCCGGCGGGCCTCGTCCTCGCCCAGCGGGCCCTCGTCGAGGCGAAGCTCGTAGAGGAACCTCCACGCCTGGCCGACGGCGGGGCCGGGACCGATGCCGAGGTGCTCCATGATCTGGTTCCCGTCGAGATCGGGACGAACCTTCTCCAGCTCCTCCCGCTCCTTCAGGTGGGCGATGCGCTCGACGAGCAGGTCCATGCGCCGGGACAGCTCGGCCGCCTTGCGGGCGTTGCGGGTCGTGCAGTCGCAGCGGGTCAGCTCGTTCAACTTGTCCAGCAACGGGCCGGCGTCGGTCGCGTAGCGACGGACGGCGCTGTCGGTCCAGACGTCGTCGCCGTAGCCGTGGAAGCGCAGGTGCAGCTCGACCAGCCGGCGGACGTCGGCGATCTCGTGCTCGGGGTAGCGCAGGGCGCGCATGCGGTCCTCGGCCATGCGGGCGCCCACCACCTCGTGGTGGTGGAAGGACACGCCGCCGCTCCCGAAGGAACGGGTCTTGGGCTTGCCGATGTCGTGGAGGAGCGCGGCGAGCCGGAGGATCTTGTCGGGACTGGTCTTCTCCACGACGGCGACAGTGTGGGCCAGGACGTCCTTGTGGCGGTGGACAGGATCCTGCTGGAGGGCGAGGGCGGGCAGCTCGGGCAGGAACTCCTCGGCCAGGCCGGTGTTGACGAGGAACCAGAGGCCGTCGGCAGGGGACTCGACGGTGAGCAGCTTGTCCAGCTCGGCGCGAATGCGCTCGGGCGAGACGATGTCGAGCCGGCCGCGGAGCTTCTTGACCGCGTCGACCAACTCGGGCTCGGGCAGGAAGTTGTACCCGCTGATGAACCGGGCGGCACGGAGCATCCGCAACGGGTCGTCGGTGAAGGACTCCGTAGGCGACAGCGGCGTGCGCAGCCGGTACGCGGCCAGGTCGTCGAGCCCATCGAACGGGTCGACCAGCTCGGCGTCGGCCAGGCCCGAGGGGCCGGGAGCAGACGACAACCTGAGGGCCATGGCGTTGACGGTGAAGTCACGCCGGGAGAGGTCGGCCTCGACGGCATCGGAAAATTCGACGTCGGGCTTCCGGGAGTCCGGCGAGTAGGCGTCGGCCCGGTGGGTGGTGATCTCGTAGGTCCGGCCGTCCTTCTTGACGCCGATGGTGCCGAACCGCCGGCCCTGGTCCCAGAGGGCGTCGGCCCAGCCCTTGACCACCGCCTCGATGTCGTCGGGGCGGGCGTCGGTGGTGAAGTCGAGGTCGACCGGCGTGGCCAGCGGGCGGCCGAGGATGGCGTCTCGCACGCTTCCTCCGACCAGGTACAGCCGCCAGCCGGCGGCCGCGAAGCGCTCGGCGAGGGGCGCGGTCTCATCGAGCAGGGGCTGGAGGCGCTCGGGGACCATCGATATCCACGCTACCGGCAGGCCGGTGCGACGCCCGGTCGTTTCCCGGCCCGGGAGTGCTCCCTGAGGAACGTGATGATCGTCGTCGCGGTGTTCGCGGTCTGGCTTCACGGGTTGCGCATCAGCCCTCGGAACCTTGGCCCGAGGTAGTCCTTCGGCCCCGAGGCCACGAGTTGGCGCTTGACGATGGCCTCTGACTGGTGCATGCGGCCCCAGGTGACCAGCAACATCGCTACTGGGTCGGCGTCGATGATGCAATCGACGGGCTGGCCCTCGGGGTCCTCGACGCTCAGTGCTCCGTCGTGGAAGACGAACATGTACCGGCGACAACCCTTGACTCGGATCTCGTAGGTCGCGCGCAGCCGGGAGGCCACGACCTGGTCGACGAAATCGCGGGGTCCGAGCGCGCGCAGGACCGGTATCAGGAACCCCTCGAGCACCAAGCAGGCCGTGTCCGGTCGCACCTCCCATCGCTGGCCGTCACCGCGGGCGATGTCCCAACCGTGCACGACCGTCTCGTTGAGCAAGTGGTAGGTCAGCGTGGACAAGGCGACCTCGGAGCCATCCACCAGCCAGGCCCTGGGGTCGGCGGCGGCCGTCTGGTCGATGGCGGCGAAGTAGCCGGCGGCCCGCTGCTCGATGCGATCAGCCAGCACGGAGCAGTTCCGCTCCGGATCGTTCCGTACGCCGAGGCTGGTCAGTTCGGAGAGATCCCAGAGTTCCCGGATGAGCGACGGGCCGGTGAGCTCGGGTAGCACCTCGCGGATCGCCGAGATGTCACGGCCGGCCAGGCCCGGCACCGCCATCCAGGCCTGGGACAGGTGCATGGCCACCTCGGCGACCTTCCAGTCGCCGAGCGCCGGGGCCGTCGGGTTGCGGACCGAACGCAACAACCCGACGACCCGGCCGACCTCCTGGCGGAGGGCCTTCTGACCTCGACCCCACTCCAGCGGACGAGCCCGGCCGAGCATCACCGGATGGCGCCCGGACGGCCAGCGCAGGCATCGGGTGCGGCGGGCGGGAGCGAGGTCCGGTCGTCGAGGGTGGTCGGCATGGCGAGCAGCTTGACCGAGCGGCCAGGAGTCGCGCACGTCCTGCGTGACAACCGCCGGCGACGAATCACCCGCATGCGAATACCAAGATCGCAATGCCGAGGGCGAGGGCCGCGCCGACGAGAGCCATCAGGCAAGGCGGCGTCTACCAGTCCTGGGCGGCGAGTAGTAGCGCGGCGAGCGGTTCGAGCGTGGCCATGAGCTCGTCGAGCTCGACCGGCTCGAGGCATTCGTAGGGCTTCGCCGCGAGGTCGTCGGTGAGCGCCTCGACCCGCTGTTTTACGGCGCGACCCTGTTCGCTGAGCCAACCGTCATCGCCGATCAGGCCGCGATCGCGCATCCCGTCGATCACGGTGGAGAGTTGCGCTGCCGGGAGGTGGTGGATGCGCCCGAACTTCTCCGCGGGCATGCCCATGTCGAGGGCGAACAGGACGTGAGCCTCGAGGCCGCCGACACCCTCGATCATCAGGGCTGCGATGTGTCCGTCGCCACGGTGCTCGCGCAGCAAGGAAGCGGCATGGAAGAGGCGGGCCACCACGTCATTCGGGATCGGGATGGCGCGCAGCGCGGCGTACATCGGCCGGCCCTCGAACGGTGCGCTGGTCCCGGCCCTGGTCAACAGTTCAGCGGCGCGGGCGAAGCCGGGAGAGTCGACGTGATCGCCGAGGATCCGCCGCAACGCCTTCACGCAGCCCGCCTGGCGAGCGGCGATCGCCGCTTCGGGTGTGGTGGTGCGCCACACCTTCGGAATGTGTCGGGCCACCTCACCAGGCGCAAAGTTGTAGAAGAGCGCGTCCACCACCTCCGCGGTGGCGAGGCCCAGGGGCGCCGCCCGTCCGGCGAAGTAGGTGTCCCAGTAGTTGGTGAACCCAAGGGCGAACATCGCTTCGTTGGGTTCGTCGGCTGAGTAGGGGATGGCACCGATCGGCTCGACCAGCTCGAACATCCGGCGTGCCATCGAGTTCATTGTGCACTTCTCCTGTTGTTGCCCGGCGCCCTTCGCGGACACTCACGATGAGTTGGACGGCTGCGCGCCGCCAATCTCATCGCACGACTGTCGACGACCGACGGTTCACGACCACGAGTACCGCCGGCGCGTGGTGGCCCGTCCAGTCCGGGCTTGACCAGCGGGTCGCCCGGGCTGGCCTTGACGGCCGCCACAAATTCACTTACTACAACATCAAGTCAGATGAAGAAGCATCCTGTACCACCGACGCGCGGGATGGAGCCGATGCACGAAGACGCTCGAATGCTGAACGGGGTGGTGGCGACGAGGCGCGCCTTGGGGGCGCTGGTGTTCGTGACAGCCTTGATCACGACCCTGATAGGCGTCGCTCCCGCGGGTGCGATCACGAACGGGCAGACCGACGGCGACCGTCACCCATACGTGGTGGCGCTGGTCGACGACTGGCTGACGCCGGGTTACGTCCAGCGATTCTGTACCGGAAGTCTCGTCGCGCCGCGGCTGGTCGTCACCGCGGCGCATTGCCTACTCGGTCTCGTCGACTCCGACATCTGGGTCGGCTTCGAATCGGTCTACCGCCCCAACGTGACGTCGGTCATTCACGGCACGGGGTATGCGGCCGTCGACCCAGCGATCTTTCGCGGCGAGTTCGGTACGAGCGCCAAGTACGGCAGCTCAGAGCTCGGCAACGACATCGCCGTGGTCCACCTCGATGAAGTCGCGCCGGTCGATCGGTTCGCACAGCTCCCGCCGGCGGGGCTCTTGTCGACGCTGGACCTCAAGTCGCAGACGTTCACCGCTGTCGGCTTCGGCCGGACACGCCTGGACAGGACGAGGGGGCCGAACGGCATCGATCCGAACGTCGATCCGGACCTGCGAAACGTGTCGGTCGAGAGCTTCCGCAGTCTGCAATCGAGCGCGCTGACACTGTCGCAGAACCCGGCCACCGGCGACGGCGGCATATGCAACGGCGATTCGGGCGGCCCGCACTTCCTCGGCGACTCGGACGTGATGGTCGCGATAACGACGTTCGCCGACATCGCCTGCCGCTCGCTCGGTCGGCACTATCGGGTCGACATACCGTTCGCGAGAGAGTTCCTCGCGTCTCTCAGGGTGTGCCGCTGCCATAGCACCGAACCTCGATCCATCGAATTCCGACTGACGCCGCCGTCTTGCCGGACTAGGGATGGCGCTGAACCTCGGCTCCCTCTCAGGCAATCAGAGCCGCCACCGCTGCACCATGGCGAAGATGGCGATGAGCGGCAGTGCGCTGACGATCAAGGCCAGCGGTAGCTGACGGCGCTCGGCGGCGTGGGCCGCGGCGGGGTCGCCGGCCTCGAGCGCGGCCAGGCGCTGCTTGGCGATCGAGCCGAGCCCGCCGCCTCCCAGCGTCGCGCCGAGGACGATGGCGCCGACGCCGACCCAGATGAACGTCGACGACCACGACCAGTGGCCGTGGAGCACGAGGGCCACCCCGGTGACGGCGATGACCACGGCCACGACGGCGTAGTAGACGTCGTGGAGCCAGACCTGCTGGCGGGCCCACGCCGTCACCACCTCCGGTGACTCCCGGGCGAGGCGGGGCGAGATGACGTACCGGAGTATGTCGGCGCCGAGCCACCCCGTGACGGCGGCGATGTGGAGCGTCAGCAGGACGTTCCGGGTGTTCATCGAGCCCTCCGCTCCAGCCACGCCTCGCTGGCGACGTCGTGGATGTCGTATTGCTCATGGTCGGACGGGTCGTGGGTATCCACGAGCCGGCGGAAGAACTCGAACCGCTCGACGCCCGGTGTGAGGACTACCAGGAGCTCGCCGTCGTGCCCCGCGGATGCCGCGAACGCGTGCGCGGCGCCGGCCGGCACGACGACGAGATCGCCGGCGGTGGCGGTGAGCGTCTGCTCGCCGGCCAGCAGGTCGACCGTGCCGTCGAGGACGTAGAACAGCTCGCTCGACCGCTCGTGGCGGTGGGGGCCGGCGCCGACGGCGCCGTCGACCAGGCGGACCCGGTGGGCGCTGAGGGCGCCGCTCGAGTCGAGGAGGAGCTGGAGCGTGCTCGAGCCGGCGACGAGCGTTTCGGCTTCCGCAGCCCGGACGACGGCGATGCGGTCGACATCCGAGGCGGGACCGGGCATGTCAGGGCCGCCGGCCCAGCAGGGCCAGCATGCGATCGGCGACGGGCGCGCCGTCGGAGACCTCGACCTCGGGCCCGAGCATCCCGCCGGCCCGCATGCCGTCCAGCGGCACCGAGGCGTAGAGCTGGTGGACGAGCGCGGCCAGCGCCGGGTCGACCGGCGCCGGTCGGCCGATCGCCATGGCCAGGTCCCAGGTGTGCACGACGACCTCGCCGAGGTTGATGATGGCCGACGCCGGCGACGGGAACGTCCCGTAGAAGTACGTCCGGTCGCCTTCGAGCCCGCTCTCCCGCCACGACGCCACGTTCTCGCGGGCGACCTCGGCCCACGTCGCGACCAGCGTGCCCCCGTCGCCCACCAGGTCGCCGTGGTCGTTGCCCGCGGCCTGGCCCTGGTTGACCCGGGTCATCATCAGGGCCTCGCCGAGTGTGTGGTTGAGCAGGGCCCGCACGTCCCAGCCGGCGCACGGGGTGGGGGCGTCGAGCTGCTCGGCGGTGAGGCCGGCGACGACCTGCGCCCCCACTTCCCATGACCGCTCCAGTGCGTCGATGATGTCCACGGTGCCTCCTGTCAGTTAGAGTGGAACATGATTCTGGGCATAATAGTGTTCTAATGTCAATACCGGCCGGTGACGGCTCGAAGCGGCCGTACGACGCCCGCCGCCGGCGCGAGCGCGCCGACGAGGAGCGCCGGGCCACCAGGCGCCGGGTGGTGGACGCGGCCAGCCGGGCGTTCGTCGCCAACGGCTACACGGCGACGACCATGGCCGACATCGCCCGGGAGGCTGGGGTCGCGGTCCAGTCGGTCTACACGGCGGCCCAGAGCAAGGCCGACCTCCTGCACCTGGTCGTGGACCTCGCGGTGGCCGGCGACGACGAGGACGTGCTCGTGCACGACCGTCAGGCCTACGCCGAGATCGCCGCCGAGCCCGATGCCGAACGGCAGGTGCAGATGATCGCCGGCCTGATCTGCTCGATCCAGGAGCGGTCGGCGCCCGTCCAGGCCGCCTACCGCGAGGCGGCGGCCGTCGACCCCAAGGTCGCCGCCAGCCTCGAAGCGGCACACCGGCGCCGGCACGAGTCCTTCACCGTCGCCATTCGCATGCTGCCGGCGCACCGCCTCCGGCGGTCACCCGAGGAGAGCACCGACACGATGTGGGCCATCGGCAGCTCCGAGGTGTTCCTGCTCCTCCGCACCGTGCGGGGATGGGACGCGAGCCACTACCGCGAGTGGCTCACCCGCACCCTCGTCGACCAGCTCCTCCTTCCCGGGGACTGATGCAACGGCTTCGCCGTCAGTGACAGAGTCAGGTGTCCAAACGAGCCGGGTCGAAAGGAGATCGCGGTGGACCCCCCAGGACGACGGCTGGGTCGTCCGAGCGTATGGCTCGTTATGAGACGGCGGCCCTCACCAGTTCGACGACCTTCTTCTCGACTGCTGGGGTCCACGCGGTGAGGGCGTAGGAGGTCGGCCACATCGGACCGTCGTCGAGGTTCGCGGCCTCTTCGAAGCCGAGCGTCGCGTAGCGGGTCTTGAACTTGCCGGCGTCCTTGAAGAACACGATGACCTTGCCGTCGTCGTTCGCGTAGGCCGGCATTCCGTACCACGTCTTGGGCGACAGACCGGGCGCGGTGGACATCACCGTGGCGTGCATCCGCTCGGCGATGTCACGGTCGTCGGGCGCCATTGCCGCGATGCTGTCGAGCACCGCCTGGAGGGCGTCGGCCTTCCTGGCCCCCTTCTTCCCTTCGGAGCGCAGCTCGGCGGCGCGTTGCTTCATTGCCGCGCGCTCGTCGGCGCTGAACCCGTCGGAACTGGTGTCGGTCTTCGCAGGCATGGCGAGCCTCCGCTATCGGGCGAGTCGTGTCTTGTCGACTGACGTTACGCCCGGGGCCGCGGCACTACTTCTCGAATCCTGATCAGTTCCGAACCCAGCGTGAGTTCAGGATCCGGGCGTGAAGTAATTGTGGACGTCGAAGAACTGCATCTGCGGCGGTCCGGGCAGCCCGACTTCCGCGGAGAAAGGCCCGATCTGCTCCTGGGCGAACGTGTCGAACTGCTCCCTCGTCTCCCACACGTCGACGACGCGCAGGCCCGAGTCGGTGAGGGTGGCGAAGTGGGAGATGGCCCCGGTCGGACCGGGCCCCCCGGGCGTCAGCCCCATCTTCCCGCACACCGCGTCGTACTGGTCGAGCGTGGCGCCCTCGAAGTCCATCTGCACCGCAACTGCCATGTCGGCCTCCCGTGTCCACGTGCCGATCGGCAAACTGCCAACCGCCCGCACTCTCGCGCAGTCCGGCCGGCCGTGCTCGATGACCCCGTGGGCTACGGCAGGATCCGGGTCAACGCTGACATGAGCCGCTTGCCTGCGGCGTCCACATCGCGACCGAAGGACACCACGGGGACGTCCTCGCCGAGCTGCGGCGCATGATGTCGTCCGACGCCTGGTGGCCACACCGCCACGATGGGCTTGTGGTGCTTTCGGGCGACGTCGAGCTCCAGCACGCACCAGCGCGACAGCCGCCACTGCGGCGTCGCCACGACGAGGAGCGCGGTGCCGGCGACGACGCAGCGTTCCAGCTCCGCGGGGAGGATCGCCGTATCGAGGCGTTCCGTGTAGAGGTAGTCGAAGGCTGGGATCCGCCGATCGCGGAGAAAGGAAGCGAGGTCGCCCAGGAACGCGACATCGGCCCGGCTGTAGGAGAGGAAGACAGCCGGCGACCGCCTCTTCGGACGCTTCCCGAGGATGGTGAAGAGGTGCTCGTAGCCGCCTGACTCCTGCCGGCTCGGCGGATAGGACTGACCGGGGATGAGAAAGAGGCCGGGGAACCCGTGCAGGAGGGGTGGCAGGCGGGAACTGTCCGCTCGGGCGATGGCGACGGGGTGGCCGGGGCCCCGGCGCGCCACCAGCGTCTCGAACACCTTCTCGGGCCACCGCGTCTTCGATGTATGCACGACGATCACGCCGGCGGAATCGTCGCGGTTGCCGGCGAGGAACTGCTCGACCGTCACCAGGACGGCCGGGAGCCCGGCGTCGGACAGGTCGCCGGCGATGTGTGTCGCAACCGTGCCGCTCCGGCCGGACCCGCCGAGGACCAGGACCGGGCGCGTCGGCTTCACGACAGGAACGCAGCCTGGGAGCCGAACGAGCTCGGTGGCATGTCGTACTGGTGGAACAGGTCGAGGACGAGCTCTTCTATGTCGTCGACGTCGACGTCGAAGGCGACGGTCAGCAGCAGCCGACCGAGGATGGTGTCCATGGCCGTGACGTTGGTGACGGCCAGCGGCACGAGGCGCTGGATCGTCGACCGGCGCGCCTCGGGGCTGAGCTCGGCGACGGCCAGCGCCTCGGCCGCGAAGCGGGCGGCGAGGAGCGGGGCGAGCTCGGGGTCGGGCACGGCCACCTCCAGGCCGTCGGGCAGGAGGTCGTCGGGGCCCCACGGCGTGCCCGCATTGATCCGTAGCAGCTCCTGCACCGAGCACTCGTAGACGTCGCGGGCGAGGGTCGCGAACGTTCTGGCATGGCGGATCCGGTTGGGGAGGGGGACCATCCCTGGATGCTGCGCCCGCCGCTCGTAGGGCTCGCCCACCACGTGCACGCCGGCGAACTGGGGCGCGGCCGGGTCGGCCAGGAAGCGGGCGACGGTGTCGTCGAGTGGCATCGCCGGCCACCAGCGCCGGGTCAGGGCGTTGATGCGGCTGGTCGTGCGGGCACAGAAGCGTGGGTCCTGGACGTTGTGCGCCGCCGTCACCGCCGCCCGCAACGCGGCCTGGACCGCGTCGTCGCCGGCGCCGCACACGAGGGCGGACTCGGCGAGGGTCAGGCACCCCGGCGCCTGGTACCCGGCGTAGCCGAACGGGAGGCCGAGGCCCTGCTCCACCAAGGCGGCGGCGCCGGGACGGTCGTCGAGGAGCTTGGCCACCGACTCGGCGAGGCAGCCGAGCCGGCGCTTGTGGCCGCTCCAGCTGTCGCCCTGGCCCCGCTCGTGGCTGAGGCGTCCGGCCTCGTCTCGCACCTCGGTGATCCGTTCCTCGAAGACGGCCGGCGCCTCGACGTGTCCGTTCAGGGAGAGCACGGCCAGGCCGGTGAGCACGAGGCAGTCGTCGACGATGACGCTGCCGCCGCCGAGGGCGGCCGTCGTCAGTTGCTCGACCAGCTCCTGCACCAGGGCGGTGTCGGGATGATGGACGACGCTGAGAAGGAGTGCCCAGAGGGAGCGGTTGCGGTACTGCACGTAGGGGTTGGCCGCGTGCAGCACGATGTAGTCGCGGAGCAGCTCCTTGCCGCCGAGGGGCGCGGCGGCCGCGTAGGAGACCAGCATCGGCCCCTCGACCTCGGCGCGGTAGACCGGCGCCTCGTCAGAGGTCGGCGCCGGCGCCGCGCCGCCGGTCCATGTCAGCGACGTCTCGCGGCCCCGCTCGAGCTCCTCCAGCACCTGCTCGCCGGCGACGAGCGGTTCGGCCAGCGCGCTGGGGTCGTCCGGGATGCGACCACCGATCTGGGCCACGATCGACCGTGCCCGCCACTCGTCGGGCGGCGCCTGCAGCGCCGTCGCCGGCGGCGGTGCGCCGTCGACGTCGACCGCCACGCGACCGGCGAGCAGCTCGAGGCCGGGGGCCAGCCCGCCGGAGGTGACGTGCAGGAGCCGGCGGGCCTCCTCGGCCGCCGCCGGCGCCGCCAGCCAGGCACAGACCAGCGAGGTGGCCTGGCGCCACGGCTCGTCGACCGCGAAAGCGGCCAGGCGCCGGCGGGCCCCGTCGAGGTCGCCCTGGCGGGCCAGGTCGAAGGTACGCGCCGGGCGCAGGCCCTCGCGGCGGAAGCGGGCCGCAAGGGTGGCGGTGCGGACGACGCGCAGGTACCCCAGTTCGCCGGTGTCGAGCGCGCACGCGGCCAGCGCCCGGTCGAGGTCGTCCATCAGGGCCCGGGGGTGGCCGATGCGGCGCTCGTGGAGGTCGACGAAGGTGTCGTTCACCGCCTCGGCCAACCGCCCGCTCCACGCCGACCGCTCGGCCGGCTCGGCGTGGGCCCGGACCCGTTCGGCGAGATGGCCGATGCCATGGCGGAGCGCGTACTCGGGCGTCTCGGTGTCCCAGCGGGGGGCGAACGTCGCACACCACGTGGCCAGCTTCTCCGCGAACCGGTCGAGGTCGGCGGGCAGGAACAGCTCCTGGGCGACGATCCGCTGCAGCTCCCGGTGCATGAGGCGAACCCGGTCGCCGCCTCGGAGGAACCGCCGCATCGGCGCGACCGCCCTGTCCACCCGCAGCTTGGTGACGCCCAGGGCGGCGGCGATCTCGGCGAGGGCGATGCCGCCGCGGACGACGGCGAGCAGTCCGAGGACCTCCTCGGCCGCCTCCGAGTCGACCCGCTGCTGGAGCTGGGCGAAGTCGGCCCGGAAGTAATCACGGACGCCGGCCACGCCCTGGGCCTCGAGCTCGGCGAGGCGGGGCTCGCCGCCGGCGGCGACGTCGGCGCTGACCAGCGAGGAGAACAGCGGCTCACCGCGTGTGACCGCCAGGACCCGTCCGGCCAACCGGGCCGCGTCGTGGGGGTCGGCGCCGTTGTCTGCCAGCAGCTCGGTGAGGGCGATCTCGTCGAGGTGGTCGAGCGCCAGGCGCTCGGCGGTCCCGAGCGGGTGCTGGTGGTCGAGCACGGGCAGGGCCCAGGGCCGGGACGAGGCGATGACGTGCACATATGGACGGTCGGCCGGCGGGAGGACGTCGAGGACGGTCAGCCCATCGGTCGCCATCTCGTCGAGGCCGTCGACGAGGAGCAGAAGCGGCCGGTAGGCGTCGGCCGCCCGCCCGGCCCGCGCCCACAGCTGCAGGAGCTGGCTGCGCTGGGCTTCAAGGTCGCCGACGACGCCGCCCGTCGAGCCGACCAAAACGAGCAGCTGGGCGTTGACCGCGGCCAGGAACGCGGCCGCGGTGTTGCGCTTCTGCTCCTCCCGGACGAAGAAGAACGCGACGTCGGGGACGATCCCGGACTCCCAGGTGCCGGCGTCCCAAGTGCCGGAGTCGATGCGGCGGACGAGCTCGGCGAAGAGCGCGGACTTGCCGAACATGGCGTCGCCCTCGACGAGGAGGCACCCGGGCGGCTCCTGGTTGGCGAACCGGGTGAGCCGGTCCAGCACCTGCTCCCGGCCCACCAGCGGGCGGCCGGCGTAGTAGGCCAGCAACTGGTCGACCTCGGCGCGGTAGTCGGCGCGGGCGCCGAGCGTCTCGGGGGACCGGACGCGCCACCGGTCCTGGAGCGCGGCCACGTCGAGGGCGAAGCGGAACGTCCGGGCGCCGAACTGGGCGGCCCCGGCCCGGCACGCAGCGTCGAAGGTGAGCAGGCCGTCCACCCGGTCGCGCCCCTCCGGGACGCCGGACGCCAGGGCGTTGGCCCGGGCGAAGCCGGTGCACTCGATGGCGAGGTAGTCGCCGTCGGTGATCCGCTCGGTGAGAGCGCCGACCTCCGCGATGCGCCCCTTGTCGCGGTCGGACCAGTCGAGCTCGGCGCCCCGGCCGGCGTCGCGCTGCTCCCGCCGGCCGAACCGGGTGGACACCGCGACGATGGCGTGGTCGTCGAAGACCACGATCAGGGGCAGCAGCTCGTAGCCCAGGCACACGCCTGCCACCAGGAGGGCGAGGTCGAGGCACGTCCCCTCACCCGGCGCCCGCAGGATCTCCTCGGGCGCGCGGATCTCCTGGAGCTCGGCCTGCGGTGCGTACTTCTCGGGCGCGTACCGGACGCCGGCGGTGGACAGGGTGTCGTAGATCGCCCGCACCAGGTCGCGCCGGCTGGTGCCCCGGTCGAGGGGGGTGATGAGCTGGACCGCGTCGGGCCGGGCGTAGCCGGCGAGGGCGACCTCCTCGGCCTTGGACCAGGGCGTCCAGGTCACCCCGCCACCTCGAAGACGTCGTGGACCGGATCGGGCATGACGTCGGCCTGCACGGCGCGGACCTCGACCTGGTAGAGGCCCGGCGCCAGCACGGCGTCGGCCGACCACCGCCCGCCGGCCTCGCCCAGATCGATCCGCGCCGGCGGGCCCGACGAGCCCACCCGCGTCACGACCGCTCGCACCCCGCCCGGTTCCGCGTCGACGTTCACCATCCGGGCACCGATCGTCACCGGCTCGTCCGGCAGGTAGAGGTCGTCGAGGTCGAGGCTGATGGCCGGCGCCTGCTCGGCCTCCCCGCTCAGCTCGCCCCGGATGTGGGCGACGCCCGGCGCCTGGATCACCTGGAGGCGGGTCCGGCAGTGCGGGTCGAGGACACGGGGGAGGTGGATGCAGCTGTGGCGCTCGGGCACGAAGGTGTCGTAGAAGCCGCGGTCGAACTCGATCGGGGTCGCCCCCACCATCGGGACGGTGCCGTCGCCGCCGCGCCATTCGGCGGGGACGGCGGGGGGCAGGTCGCTGGAGGTGGTTAGCCGGGCCCCCACGAGGCGGGCCGACTGCAACGTGTCCTCCTGGCGTGTCCCGACGATGGGAAGGACGGCGAAGTTGTCGCGGTAGGACAGGCTCGTGCGGTTCTCCGCCACCGCGTCCTCGATGCGCTGGTGGAAGGCACGCGCGGCCACGGCC
This sequence comes from Acidimicrobiia bacterium, assembly GCA_023265025.1. Classification (GTDB taxonomy): domain Bacteria; phylum Actinomycetota; class Acidimicrobiia; order Acidimicrobiales; family AC-14; genus CADCTB01. Next base: position 19,516 of record JAHFUP010000046.1, read on the forward strand.
CGCGCCCGGTCGACGCCGGGCACGCCGGCCGTCTCGCACACCCGCTGCCAGGCGCCGCCGGCTTCGAGCATGGGGTAGATGGGCAGCAGCTCGTAGGCCGAGCTGCATGACCGCAGCAGCTCGGTCAGGTCGACGAACGCCTTCTTGTAACCGTTGGCCAGGAAGTCGAGGGCGTTGACCGAGCCCCGGTGGGGGGTGCCGAATGTCACGAGCGCCCGGCAACGCTCCCAGCCGCCCAGGACGTCGACGTACTGCCTGGCGACGAGGCCGCCCATGCTGTGGGCCAGCAGGATCACCTTGGCGTCGGCGGCCCCGCTGTGCTCCTGCCACCGGGGGAGGCGGACGTCGACCAGCTTGGCCAGGGCCCGGGCCGACGCGGCGTTGTGCCGGCGCCAGTCGTACGGGAACTCGTAGACGTTTGCCGGCCGGTCGGGCGGGTCGTCGAACGCGCCGACCGTGACCTCGAACCGGTCCTCCACCCAGGCCCGCATGGCGGAGTACCCGTTCACCTTCTTCAGGCCGGGCACCAGGATCAGATCGGGGATCACCCGGGTGGCGGTCACACCGTCGCCGAGGTCGTCGGCATCGGGGTCGTCGCCGTCGAGGGCAAGGGCCTGCACCGACGCGCCGAGTGACCGGAGGGCGCCCCAAGCGGCCTGGCCCGAGAACGCCCAGACGTCGCGTTCGTCCTTGCGCAGGACGCTGCCCGTGATGCCCGGCAGCATGATGACGACGTCTCTCATGCGGACCTTGGGCACGTCCCCTCCGACGTCGGGCTCGCAGCGCTGGGGCCAACGGTAGCGGCCGGCCATAGGCTCCGGTCGGTCGGCGACGGGAGGTCGGACGAAATGGGCGTAGGTGACAAGGTCAGGGACATCATCGTCGACGCGTTGGGCGTGGACGCGGCCGACGTGACCCTGAGCGCCGACCTGGTGGACGACCTCGGGGCCGACTCCCTGCGCCTGGTCGAGCTGCGCATGGGGCTGGAGGAGGAGTTCGGCATCGAGATCCTCGACGAGGACGCCGAGGGCATCATGACGGTCCGGCAGGTCGTGGAGTTCGTCATCGCCACCGCCGGCAAGGTCACACCTGCGCCACCCGTCGACGACGCCGGCGAGGACGCCCCCACCGACACAGCGGAAGCGCCGGTCGCGCCGGCCGCCGCGGATGCGCCGGCCGCGGCGGGTGCGCCGGCCGAGGACGACGATGACGACGTCGTCTACGCCGTCGTCATCAACCACGAGGAGCAGTACTCGATCTGGCCGGCGGACCGCGAGCCCCCGATGGGTTGGGCCCGGGTCGGCAAGGAGGGCACCAAGGCCGAGTGCCTGGCCCACATCAACGTCGTCTGGACCGACATGCGCCCCCTGAGCCTGCGCCACCCGATGTAGGTCCGGGGCCGGCCTTCCGGGACCGCCCCCCAGTACGATTGGCGGAGGGATGACCACCGTCGCCACCGAGGTCCTGCAGTGGGGATGGGAACGGGCGCGGACCGGTCCGTGGCGGGGCGACGGGCAGATCGCCTACCTGGCGCCGCTGGCGCCGGCGGGGGCGCCGTCGGTCGACTTCCTGCGGCGGTGCATCGAGACCCTGTCGGCCCGCGGCTTCACCCAGGTGGTCACCAGCGCGCTGGCGCCGGCTGAGCAGTCCGGCTTCCTGGCCGTCGGGTTCGAGGAGTACGAGCGGCTCCACCTCCTCAGCCACAACCTCCGCGATGTCGAGCGGCCGGACAAGGAGGCGGCGCACCTGCTCCGCCGCGGCCGTACCGCCGACTGGCCGGCGGTGCTGGCGGTCGACGCGTCCGCCTTCGCTCCGTTCTGGCGGCTCGACGCCGGCGGGCTGAGCGAGGCCATCGACGCCACGCCGGTCACGCGGTTCCGGGTGGCCGCGGGCAGGAGGGGGTCCGGCATCTTCGCCTACGCGGTCACCGGGCTCAGCGTCAGCCAGGGCTACCTCCAGCGGCTCGCCGTCCACCCCGACCATCGCCGGCAGGGTCTCGGCCGGGCGCTGGGGCTCGACGGGCTCCGCTGGCTCCGCCGGCGGGGGGTGTCGGAGGCCGTGGTCAACACCCAGCTCGGCAACGAGCCGGCGCTGGCCCTCTACCTGTCGCTGGGGTTCCGCGAGGAGCCGATCCAGCTGTCCGTCCTCCACCGGCGGCTCGGGTGAGGCGCGCTGGGGCCGTCGCCCTTCTCGTGCTGGCGTTGGCCACCGCGCTGGGGTCGATAGCGGTCGCCCAGCCGGCGCCGGCCAAGGGCCGGATGACGTTCGTCGCCCAGACGCCCTGGGTGGCGACGGGTGGCGACTTCCTGATGCGGGTCCACGTCGACCGCCCGACGGGTGCGTCGAACCTGGAGTTCCAGACGACGATCTTCCCGGCGGTGGCCACCCGTTCGGAGTTCGGCGAGACGCTGGCCGACCGCATGGGCGACACCGCGCTCGTCGCCCTGACCCCCGTGCTGCTGGCCGACCTGCGCCCCGAAGCCAACGGGGATGTCGTCCTCTCCATCCCCATCCGCAACCCGGCCCTCCCCCGGGACCCGTCGCGCGTCCTGCTGCCACCCCGTGACGGCGTGTACCCGGTCCGGGTCGAGCTGCGCGACCGGCTGGCCGGGTCGGTCGTCGACAAGTTCGTCACCCACCTGCTGCACACGCCCGAGCTGCACGCCACGCCCAAGCTCGGCGTCTCCCTGGTGTTCCCCGTCCACGCCCCGCCGTCGTTGCAGCCGAACGGCGAGCGCACCCTGCCCGCCGCCGACGTGCTAACGGCGATGACCCAGGGCGTCGACGCGGTGCGCGCCACTCCCTTCACGCTGGCCCCGACGCCGGAGACCGTCGCTTCCCTGGCGGCCAGCGCCGATCCGAAGGCCAAGGCGCTCCTGGCCTCGCTCCGGGCGGCGGGGGTCGATCGTGCCACGCTCACCAGCACCTACGTCCCCACCAACCTGGCCGCGCTGATGGGCGCCGGCCTCGACGGCGAGGTGGCCAGCCAGCTCGGCCGGGGGGCCCAGACACTCGTCGACATCCTCGGCGGGCGGCTCGACGCCCGGACCTGGCTGCCGGAGGAGGCCCTCGACCCGCGGGTGATCGACGCCCTCGCCGGCCGGGGCTTCGACCGGATGCTCACCGCCGAGCCGCTGCTCACCCCCATCGACCAGAAGCTGACGCTGACCCGACCGTTCGTCCTTCTCGGCCGCCAGACCCGTGTGCAGGCGGTAGCCACCGACGCCGGCCTGGCCGCCCATTTCAACCCGGCGGCGAACCAGGCCCTGTCCGCCTACCAGCTGCTGGCCGACCTGGCCGTGGTCTACCTGGACCGGCCGGGCGACGACGAGCGACGGGGCGTGGCGGCCATCGCCCCCCGCGACTGGCGACCGACCAAGCAGTTCCTCGACGTGCTGACGACCGGCCTGGCCCTGTCGCCCATCGTCGAGCCGATCTCCCTGGACACCCTCTTCGGAGCCGTACCGACGGCGCGGGACGACGCCGGCGCCAATCTGGTCCGCCGGCCCACCGCCCCGAGCCCGGGGAGCCTGGGGGAGGTAGCCACGGACCTGGGCGAGACCCGGCGGAACCTGGACTCCCTCGGCTCGGTGCTGGGCTCGGGCAACCCGACGTCGGCCGTGATCGAGGAGCAGTTGCTCGTGGCCGAGTCGTCCGACCTCAAGGCCCGTCGCCAGCGCGACGCCTACATCGCCGGCGCCGACCGCCAGATCCAGGGCCAGCTCGACCAGATCGAGATGCCGGAGGGCCGTTCGTTCACCCTGACGGCCCGGACCGGCGTGATCCCGGTCACGTTCAAGAACAACACCGGCAAGCCGGTGCGGGTGGTGGTCAAGGTCGAAAGCGACAAGCTCGACTTCCCCGCCGGCACCACCGTGGATCTGGAGCTGAACCGCCTCAACACCACCCAGCGCTTCCCGGTGGTCGCCCGGGCCTCCGGCGCCTTCCCCATCCGCATCACCCTGGAGTCCCCCGACGGGCACCTGGTGGTCGGGCGGGCCCGCATCACGGTACGGTCAACCGCCGCCTCGGGCGCCAGCCTGATCGTGGCCATGGGCGCGGCCACCTTCCTGGCCGTGTGGTGGGGCCGCAACGCCATGAAGGGCCGCCGAGCGAGAGGGTTGGTTCCCGAAGAATGACTGTGAAGATCGTCACCGACAGCAGCTGTGACCTGCCCGACGCGCTGGTCTCGGAGCTGGGCATCGACGTGGTGCCCCTCACCATCCGCTTCGGCACCGAGGAGCTGGTCGACCGGGTGGACCTCACGCCGGCGGAGTTCTGGGCCCGATGCGCGACGTCGGCCGAGCTGCCGTCGACCGCAGCGCCGGCCCCGGGGGCGTTCGAGGAGGTGTTCCGGCGGGCGGCGGCCGGCGGCGCCGAGGGCGTCATGTGCGTGGTCCTATCGTCGAAGCTCTCGGCCACGGGCGAGTCGGCCCAGGCCGCGGCCCGGGCCGTGGCCGACGTGGTGCCGGTCAACGTCGTCGACTCCCTGTCGGTCAGCCTGGGCCACGGGGTGATGGCGGTCCAGGGCGCCCACCGGGCCGCGGCCGGCGCCACCCTCGACGAGATCACGGCCATGGCCGAGGACATGGCCCGCCGCACCAAGATCTTCGCCACTATGGACACCTTCGAGTACCTCAAGCGGGGTGGGCGGATCGGCGGGGCCAAGGCCCTCCTCGGCTCGATGCTGTCGATCAAGCCCTGTATCGAGGTGGTCGACGGCAAGGTGGAGCCGGGGCCCAAGCCGCGGACCCGCTCGCGCTCCCTGCAGTGGTTGGCCGACCAGGTCGGGGCCTTCAAGGGCGTGGAGAACCTGGCCGTCCTCCATGGCGACGCGCCCGACGTCGACACCCTCCTCGGCCTGCTGGCGCCGCACTTCCCGCGGGAGCAGATCGTCATCGGCCAGCTGGGCGCGGTGGTGGGGGCCCACACCGGCCCGCGAACCATCGGGGTGGCATTCCAGACCGCTCCGTAGGCCGGTACCGTCTCTGAGGTGTCAGATGCCGGAGCGCTGGGGAGTGCCGGGCCTGTGGGTCAGGCCGGGAGCGTCCAGCGCGAGCGGTCTCTCGCCGGCCGCTACCGGCTGAGACGGCTGATCGCCAAGGGCGGCATGGCCGAGGTCTGGGAAGCGGTCGACGACATCCTGGGCCGTCCGGTGGCAGTCAAGATCCTCCACCCGCACCTGGCGGCCGACGAGTCGTTCCGGGAGCGCTTCCGCCGGGAGGCCATCGCCGCCGCCCGGCTGGCCCATCCCAGCGTCGTCGCCACCTTCGACACCGGCACCGACGAGGGGATCACGTTCATCGTCATGGAGCTGGTGGACGCGCCCACCCTCCGTCAGGTGCTCAACGAGACCGGCCCCATGGCCCCCGGGCGGGTCGTCCACATCGGCGCCCAGGTGGCCGACGCCCTCCAGTACGCCCACAAGTCCGGCGTGGTCCACCGCGACGTGAAGCCGGCCAACATCCTCGTCTGTCCCGACGGGCGGGTGAAGGTGGCCGACTTCGGGATCGCCAAGGCGGTCGAGGACTCCGAGCCCGAGCGGCCCCACCCGTCGGAGGCGCTGACCGGGACCGGATCCATCGTCGGCACCGCCCAGTACCTCTCGCCCGAGCAGGTCGACGGGCGCGCCGTCGACGGCCGGGCCGACGTCTACGCCCTCGGGGTCGTCCTCTACGAGATGGTGTGCGGCCGGCCGCCGTTCACCGGCGACACCGACATGGCCGTCGCCCTGAAGCACATCACGACCAGCCCGCTCGCCCCCCGCCAGGTGCGGGCCGGCATCCCCAAGGCCATGGAGGCGCTCGTCCTGCGGGCCATGGCCAAGAGGCCCGAGGACCGGTACCAGACCGCGGCCGAGCTGCAGACGGCCCTGCTGTCGGTCGACCTGCGGGCCGGCGACGTCACCAACGTGGTGGCCGTGCCGCCCCTGCCCCGGATCTCGGGGCCCGAGGACACGCCACCCCGCGGCGTGCCGCCCACGTTCGTGCAGAGCGAGCGCCGGTGGATGGTGCCGGCGGTGGCCATCGTCGCCGTCGCCCTGACCTTCGGGGTGGTCGGCATCCTCTTCTTCCGGTCCGACACGGGCCAGAGCCTGCTCCGCGGCGACGACACCACCCAGGAGACGCCGGCGACCGCCCCGAAGGGCATCGGCACCATCACGCCACTCTCCTTCGACCCGCCGCCGGGCAGCGGTGTGGAGCACGACGAGCAGCTCACGTTCCTGATCGACGACGACCCGGCCACGGTCTGGCGGACCGAGAACTACGGCAGCAACCTGTTCGGGGGGCTGAAGCCGGGCGTCGGGGTCGTGCTGCGCCTCGACGGTGTGCACAAGCTCAAGGAGCTGAAGGTGACGTCGCCGAGCAAGGGATGGACGGCCGAGGTCGTGGTGGCCGACGCGCCGGGGAGCACCCGGGAGGCGTGGGGTCGGGCCGTCGCCAGCAAGAAGGCCGGCGGCGACGGGTCCATGACCTTCGACCTCGACGGCCGTTCCGGTGGCGCCGTCCTGCTCTGGATCACCGACTTGGGCGAGGGTGGCTCCGTGGTCAGCATCGGGGAGCTCAAGCTCACCTAGTGCGCTCGGCGTACCCTCCCGGGCATCGAATCCGACGAGACAGGGCTGGTGCAGGCCGCCCGGGGCGGCGACAGGGCGGCCCTGGATACCCTGCTGCGCCGGCACTACGACCGGCTCTATGCCCTGTGCCGGCGGATGACCGGTGACGACGCCGACGCGGCCGACGCCTGCCAGGAGGCCCTGATGGCCATCGTGCGGGGCCTTCCCGGGTTCGACGGGCGGTCGGCGTTCGGCACCTGGGCCTACCGGGTGGCGACCAACGCCTGCCTCGACGAGCTGCGCCGCCGGCGCCGGCGGCCCGAGCCGGGCCTGCCCGAGGGGTCGGCCGAGGTGGCCTCGCCGCTCGACGCCGTCGAGGGGTCGACCACCCGCATCGACCTCGACCGTGCCCTCCAGAGCCTGCCGGCCGACTACCGGGCGGCCGTCGTCCTGCGCGACGTGTGCGGCATGTCCTACGACGAGATCGCCACCACCCTCGGCCTCCCGGCCGGGACCGTCCGCTCCCGCATCTCCCGGGGTAGGAGCGCATTGGTGCCCCTTCTCGCCCCGGGCCGGAACTCCGGGCCCTCCTCCGATCGTCCAACGAACGCATGAGCTCCTCCGACCACGCCGACCTCGAGGCGCTGAGCGCCTACATCGACGGGGAGGCCCCCGAGTGGGCCGACCACGTCGCCGGCTGCGAGGCGTGTCGCGGGACCGCGGCGGAGTTCCGGGCGGTGTCCGCGGCGGTGGGCCGGCCGGTGGAGGCGCCGGCGCCGGCGGTGCGGGAGGCCGCCATCGCCGCCGCGCTGGACGCCCTGCCGGCGCCGGCGGCCGGCGCCCGCGCCCCCAGCCGGTTGGCGCCCGACCGGCACGAGGCCGAGCGGGCCCGGTTCGCCCGCCTGCGGTCGCCCCGGCCGTGGGCCATGCCGGCGGTGGCGGCTGTGGTCCTGGCGGCGCTCGGCATGGCCGGCGTGATCCTGTCGAGCTACCGCAGTTCGGACGACTTCACGACGGCGACCGGGCCGGCCCTGGAGTCCAACAAGGCCGGCGGTCGGGACAGCCTGGCCGGCGCCCCGCAGGCCCCGGTGACCGACCTGGGCGATGTCGCCGACGCGGCCACGCTCCGTTCCCGGGCCCAGGTGGGGGCGCCGGCGGGTGCCGCCGCCGGCCGGGCATCGTCGTCGGCGAGCTCGGGCGCCGCCGCCGATTCCAGCGCCACCAACACCGGCAACACCGGGGCGCCGGCGGCGCTGGCGGCCCCGCCGTCGGGCGGCCCCAGCGTGGCCACGGGGGCGGTGTCGGGCGGCGCCGGCGGTGTGGCGGCGGGGTCGGGCGCGGGCGGCACCGGGGGATCCGTCGCGGTCGTCGGCACCCGGCCGTGCGAGGAGCAGGCCCGGACCCGGGAGCCGAACCTCGGGCCGGTCGTCTACTTCGCCACCGCCCGCCGCGGAACGGTCGAGGGCTACGTGCTCGGGTTCACCCCGGTCGGGGCCAGCTCGCCCGTCACTCTGTTGCTGCTGGCGCAGGACGGCTGCCGCGAGCTGCTGCGCGCGGCCGGGCCCTGATCCCGCCGGCGGCGGTGGCTAGCAGGATGGCCGCCCAGCCCTTCCACGTCGCCGTGCCCAGCCGGTGGCCGGTGGAGATCCACCCCGCCCACGCCAGCGACCCGCCGGCGAGCAGGGCTGAGGCCCCGGCCAGGCGCCGCCTGCCCTTCCGGGCCACCGCCAGCACCGCCTCGGCGACGAACACCCCGGTGAGCACGCCGGCGCCGATCGTCGCCCAGCCGTCGAACCCGTACTCGCCGAGCACGGCGGCGGCGATGACAGCCACCGCGACGCCGGCGAGGAGGGCCAGGGACTCACGGACCATGCCCGAGGGTAGGCTCCCGACATGGCGCAGGAGGGCAAGGACTGGACAACCGACCTGCTGGACCGGCTCGACCACTACATCGACGTCGTCCGCAGCAACACCACTGACCGCCTGGTCAAGGTCGTCCGCGTCGTCGTGTACGGCGTCATCGCCCTGGTCCTCGGCTCGACGGCCGGGATCATCGCCCTCATCCTGCTGATCCGGGTCCTCGACGTAGCGCTGCCCCGCGACGTGTGGCTTCCGTACATGGTCCTCGGGGCAATATTCCTTGGACTCGGGCTGTTCTTTTGGAAGAAGAAGACGGCGCCGGCCGTGACAGGAGATACGTGACAGACAACTTGAGCGAGACCCGGGACATCATCATCGTCGGGTCCGGGCCGGCCGGGCTGACCGCCGCCATCTACACGGCCCGGGCCAACCTGCGGCCCCTGGTGTTCGAGGGGGCGCTGTCGTCCACCGGTGACCAGCCGGGCGGCCAGCTCATGCTGACCACCGAGGTCGAGAACTACCCCGGGTTCGTCGACGGCATCCAGGGCCCCGAGCTCATGGCCGCCATGCGGGCCCAGGCCGCCCGCTTCGGTGCCGAGTTCATCACCGACAAGATCGACCGGGTCGACTTCAGCGCCCGCCCGACCAAGGTGTGGGTCGGCGATGCCGAGTACCAGGCCCGGGCCGTGATCGTGGCCACCGGCGCCAAGGCCAAGATGCTCGGCCTCGACAACGAGCGCCGGCTGATCGGGCACGGTGTGTCCACCTGCGCCACCTGTGACGGGTTTTTCTTCGGCGGGCAGACGATCGCGGTGGTCGGCGGGGGTGACTCCGCCCTGGAGGAGGCCAACTTCCTCACCAAGTTCGCCGACAAGGTCTACGTCATCCACCGGCGGGACACGCTGCGGGCCTCGAAGATCATGCAGGAGCGGTCGTTCAAGAACGACAAGATCGAGTTCGTCTGGGACTCCGTACCCGTCGAAGTGCACGGTGACGACCGCCTGAGCGGCATCACCCTGAAGAACGTCAAGACCGGCGAGCGGTCAGAGCTCGATATCACCGGGCTGTTCGTCGCCATCGGCCACCACCCCAACACCAACCTGTTCGTCGGCCAGCTGGCCATGGACGACGCGTCGTACCTGCTCACCCACCGGGGCACACACCTCAACGTGGAAGGTGTCTTCGCCGCCGGCGACGTGCAGGACCGGACGTACCGCCAGGCGGTCACCGCCGCCGGGTCCGGCTGCATGGCGGCGATCGACGCCGAGCGCTGGCTAGAGAGCCAGCCCCACGACTCCAAGATCGTCACCACGCCCACCGAGTGGTAGCGGAATGCCGCCGACCCGTTCGGCGTTCAACAATTCGACCCTTCGAGGAGGCAAGAGGCTGATGGCAAGCATTCTGCAGGAACTGACCAACGAGACCTTCGACGAGGAGGTCGGTGCGTCAGAGGTCCCGCTGATCGTCGACTTCTGGGCCGAGTGGTGTGGGCCGTGCCGCATGGTGGCGCCCGTGCTGGAGCAGATCGCAGCCGAGAACGTCGGCAAGATCCGCCTGGCCAAGCTGAACGTGGACGACGCCCCTGCCGTCGCCCAGCGCTACAACATCATGAGCATCCCGACGATCATGGTGTTCCAGGACGGCGTCATGAAGAAGCGCATCGTGGGTGCCAAGGGCAAGGGCCAGCTGCTCGAGGACTTTGCTGAATTCCTCTAGGGCGGAAACTCCTCTCGACGTCCGCATCGTCGGGGTCAACCTGCCCGGGCGGGCCTGGGCGGGGTACGGGAACATCCACGTGGGCGTCCAGCGGGGGGCGGAGGTCGTCGACCTGGTGCCGGGCGACGCCGGCGAGGCGGTGTGGGAGCTCCCGGTCGACGTGATGCCCGGCGGGGACTTCCGGGGGCCGTTCGTCCAGGGCAAGAAGGGCGACCGGTTCCTCTACCTGAGCTGGGGGACGGTCGGCGCCGCCGGCGGGTTCACCATGTTCCGGCGGGCCAAGCTCATGCTCGCCGCGGTCGACGCCGGCGTGGTGGAGGCGGCCGCGGTGCCGGGGAATGTCCTGGTGGCCACGTTGGCGCTGACCGACGGCCGGGGTGGGCCGCGGTGCGCCGCCGTCCGCCCGCCGTCCGTCAGCTGGACGGCGGCGCCGGCGGGCTGAGCGGCCCTCCCCCTCCGAACTGGCTGCAGTTGGCCGCGTAGGCGCGGCTACGTGCGGCCAGAACGAGGGGGGGCGAGGACCTCGTCCAGCAGGTCGGACAGCGCGTCCCGTGCGAGGCCGGCGCCGGCCTCCCACGCCGCGACGAAGCCGTCCTCGCCCAGGAGGTCGCGGGCGGTGGCGGTGATCCGGTCGTGCTCGGGCGGCAGGAACGGCCACTCCGCCGGCGGCTCGAAGGTGCGGCGGATGGCGCCGGACGCGCCGAGCAGCCGGGCGGCGGTGCCGGCGTCGCCGCGGTGCATGGCCACGCCGGCGGCGGTCTCGCCCACCATCGACAGGATCCAGCCCCATCCGCGGGCGTCGTCGGAGGCGGCCAGCGCCTCGGCGCCGGCGGCGGCCGCAGCGTCGACGTCCCCCTCGGCCAGCGCCACCAGGCTGAGCCGGGCGTGACCGCTGACGACGACCCCGGGCTGGTCCTGGCCGCGGGCGTCCTCGACCATCTCCTCGAGGCACGCCCGGGCCGCGGGAAGGTCGCGCTGCGAGGTGGCCACGTCGCCCAGGGCGTGGAGCAGCCATGCCGGCGGGGTACGGCCGCGCTGGCGGTAGAGGGCGACGCTCTCGTCGAGCAGGACGCGGGCCTCGTCGAACTGGCGCTCGACCATGGCCACCTGGGCCAGGAAGCCGAGGGCCTCGGCCTCGTCGGCCGGCTTGCCCAGCTCGCGCTCGATGGCCAGGCACTCCTCGGACAGGCCCCGCGCCATCCCGCAGTCACCGGTACGCAGGGCCAACCGGCTGAGGAACCGGGCCGACGTGGCGATACCGGGCTTGTCGCCCAGCTCCCGGCGCAGGGCGAGGCTCCGCTCCTGGTAGTCGAAGGCGGCCTGATGCTCGTCCAGCCACGAGCTGGTGGAGCCGAGGTTCTCCAGGGCCAGGGCCATGCCGTGGCGGTCGCCCAGCCGCTCGTACTCGGCGAGGGCCTCGGTCAGGTAGGCCATGGCCCTCGGACCGGACACCTCGCGGGGCGTGCGCTTGCGCATGAACAGCGTGTGCTCGATGACGCCGAGGTTCAGCAGTGAGGCGGCCACCATGGGGCGGACGTCGATGGCGCGGGCCACCTCCAGGTTCTCCTCGAAGCGGGCCGCGGCGGTGGGCAGGTCGTCGGTGAGGTAGGCGATGTTGGCCAGCCCGTGGAGGGCGCTGGCCTCGCCGAGCTTCTCGCCGAGCGACCGGCGGATGACGACGCACTCCTCGTACCAGGCCCGGGCCGGGACGGGGTCCTTCTGGCGCTGGGCCAGGATGCCGGCGGCGATGAGGAGGCGGGCCCGCAGCGACGGGGGGAGGTCGTGGCGGTCGAGCCACGCCGACAGGACGGCCCGGCCCTCGTTCAGCCAGCCCCGGATCTCCCAGAAGCGCCAGAGGGCGGCGGCCAGGCGGGCACCGGATTCGGGCGCGGCGCCGGCGCCGGCGGCCCAGTCGAGGGCGCCGCGCAGGTTGTCGTGCTCGGCGTCGAGGGTGTCCAGCCACTGCTCCTGGTCGGGCCCTTGGGTGCGGGGCTCGGCCGCCTCGGCCAGCAGCATGGCCCAGCGCAGGTGGGCGTTCCGGGCCGCCGTCTCCTCGCCGGCCTCGACCAGGCGCTCGGCCGCGTACTGGCGGACGGTCTCCAGCTGGCGGTACCGGGTGGCGGCCCGGGTGCGGTCGACGAGCACGAGCGACTTGTCGAACAGCCCGGAGAGCGCGTCGAGGACGTCCACGCCGGCCGGGCACACCGCTTCGGCGCCCCCCAGGCTGAACCCGCCGGCGAACACCGCCAGCCGGCGCAGCACCGCCGACTCGTCGGGGGACAGGGACTCGTAGCTCCAGTCGAGGGCGGCGCGCAGCGTCTGGTGGCGGGCCGGCGCGGTGCGGGGGCCGCCGACCAGCAGCCGGAAACGGTCGTCGAGGCGCTGGGCGATCTCGGCGACCGACAGCACCTTGGCCCACGCCGCGGCCAGCTCGATGGCCAGCGGGATGCCCTCCAGCCGGGCGGTGACGGCGGCCACGTCGGCGAGGGCGTGGTTGTCGAGGTGCAACTCGGGGGCGACGGCTTCGGCCCGGTCGACGAAGAGGCGCACGGCCTCGAAGTCGAGGAGCCGCGCCGAGGGCCCGGCGGTGTCCGGCTCGGCCGGCGCGGTGAGGGGCGGCACCGGCCAGATGGTCTCCCCGGCGACACCCAATGCCTCCCGGCTGGTCGTGAGGATGCGCAGGCCCGGGCAGCGGCGCAGGAGCTCGTCGGCCAGCGCCGCGCACGCCCCGACGAGGTGCTCGCAGTTGTCGAGGACGAGCAGCAGACGGGACGCGCCCAGGTGGCGGGCCAGCGACTCGGTCGGCGCCTCGACGCACGCCTCGGGGGTGCCGACCACCGACAGGACCTGCGACGCCACCAGCCCGGGATCGCCGAGACCGGCCAGCTCGACCAGCCACACGCCCTGGGGGTAGTCGCCGGCCACCTCGCCGGCGACCTGCAGGGCAAGGCGGCTCTTGCCGACGCCGCCCACCCCCACCAGGCTCAGCAGGCGGGCGGTGCGCAGGTGCTTGCGGACGTCGGCGATGGCCTGCTGGCGCCCGACGAAACTGGTGATCGAGCTGGGGACGCGGCGGCCGGCGCTCGCCTCGTCGGCCGGCGCCGGCGCCGGCCCGTCGTCGGTGAGCAGCCGGAGGTACATGGCTTCGGTCCGGGCCGAGGGGTCGACGCCCAGCTCGTCGGCCAGGACCCGCCGGCAGCGTTCGTAGGCCCGCAGCGCCTCGCCCCGGTTCCCCGCGCCGTGGTGGGCGCCGGCCAGCAGCACGTAGGCCGACTCCCGGAGTGGCTGGGTGCCGATCGCTTCCTCGGCCGCCTCGACGGCCAGGGCGAACTGGCCGGCCGCAGCGGCGGCGGCGGAGAGCACCTCGAGGGCGTCGAGGCGGAGGTCGGCCAGAATCCGCCGGCGCCGCTCGACCCACTCGCCCTCGCACCCGGCGAGGAACTGGCCGGCGGTGAGCGACACCGGCTCGCGCGCGGTGTCGACGTCGAGGGTGTCGCGGGCGGCGTCGAGGGCCGCCGCCGCCCGCTCGACGTCAACCACCGCGCCGGCCGGCAGGTGGAGCTGGTAGCAGCCGGCGATGCTGGTCACCGTCTCCGCCGGCGGGAGGCCGGCGCCGGCCAGCACCGCCCGCACCCGCGACACGACGCCCCGCAGGGCGTCGGGCCAGGTCGCCGGCGGCCGCTCGCCCCAGATAGCGTCGGCCAGCTCGTCGCGGGACACCGTGCGGTGGCGCTCGGCGGCCAGGAACCCGAGGGCCAGCCGGCCGAGGTGGCCGAGCGGAGCCTCGTCCACGGCCCGACCGTCGACCTCGACGCAGACGCGGCCGCAGAGCCGGATCCAGACCCCGTTCCCGCTCGAACCGCCGGTCACTGCCACGTTCCTCCCACGTTCGCGGCCGTCCGTATGGTCCCATACGTGCGGACCACCGGGCGTCGGGATTTCGCGACGCCACGGACCCGGGCGTCGATCGTCGACCTGCTCCGCCTCTGCCGGCGGACCAGCCCGTCGCTCACCGCGGCGACGGTGGGCGTCACCACCCTCGGCGGGCTCCTTCCCGTCGCCTTTTCGCTGGCGTCGGGGGCGACGGTCGGCGCCCTGCCCGCCGCCGTCGGGGCCGGGATGGATTCGGCCGCCGGCGCCCGGCTCACCGAGTTCCTCGTCGTGGCCGTCGCACTGTTCGTGCTGATGCAGGCGCTCGGGCCGGTGCGGGAGACGCTGGCCGACGCCCTCATGGTGCGGGTCGACACGGTGATGGCCCGCCGCATCATCGCCCTCGCCTCCGCGCCGCCCGGCGTCGCCCACCTGGAGGACCCGGCGACGGTGGATCGCATCCAGCAGGCCCAGGGCGCCATCGCCGGCTCCACACCGGGCTCGGCGATCTACGCCCTCAGCATCATCTGGAACCGGCGGGTGGCCGGCGTCGCCGCCCTGGCGGTGGTGGCGACGTTCCGGTGGTGGCTGGCCGCGGCCATCGTGCTGGCCCAGGTAGTGGTCTTCCGGTGGCGCCGGCGGGTGTGGGAGGTGCAGACCAGTGTGATCTTCCGGCGGTCGAAGGAGCTCCGGCGGTCGGGGTACCTGCGCAACGTCGCCACCAATGCGGCCATGGCCAAGGAGGTGCGGGTCTTCGGGCTCGACCGGTGGCTGGCCGGTCGCTACCACGAGGAGTTCGTCGACAGCATGACGCCGGTGTGGCAGGCCCGCCGGGAGGGGGCGGCGGCCACCCTGGCCGTGTCGGTGCTGGTGGCCGGCGTGCACGGCGGGGCGGCGTGGCTGGTGGCCCGCGACGGCCTCGACGGCGCCATCGGCGTCGGGGCGGTCCTCGTCTACATCCAGGCCGTCCTCGGTACCGCCGCCCTCGGTTCCTTCGCCCAGGACGACGGCTACGCCAACGACGGGCTGGCGTCGCTGCGCGTCCTGCAGGAGCTGGAGTCCGAGCTGCCGCCGGCGGCGGATGCGCCGGCGGGTCAAGGGGTCGCCGGCCTCCCTCGACGGTCGGTCCGCTTCGAGTCCGTCGGCTTCGCCTATCCGGGGCGGGACAACGTGGTCTTCGCCGGCCTCAACCTGGAGATCGAGGCCGGCTGCTCCATCGCCATCGTGGGCGACAACGGCGCCGGCAAGACGACGCTGGCCAAGCTCCTCGCCGGCCTCTACCAGCCGACCAGTGGGCGGATCACCGTCGACGGCGTCGACCTCAGCGACCTCGACCGGCCGGCCTGGCAGCGCCGGGTGGCGGCCATCTTCCAGGACTTCGTGCGCTTCCCGTACTCGGCCTACGACAACGTGGCCGTCGGCGCCCTGGAGCGCGCGGGCGACCGGGACGCCGTCGCCGGCGCGGCGGCGAGGGCCGGCGTCCTGCCGACGGTCGAGCGGCTGCCGGCCGGTTGGGACACGGTCCTCGACCGCCGCTTCACCGGGGGCGCCGACCTGTCCGGCGGGGAGTGGCAGCGCCTGGCCCTGGCCCGGGCCCTGTTCGCGGTCCACGGCGGCGCCGGCGTGCTGGTGCTCGACGAGCCGACCGCCAGCCTCGACGTGCGGGCCGAGGCCGAGCTGTACGACCGGTTCCTGGACCTGACCGCCGGCGTGACGACCGTCGTCATCTCCCACCGGTTCTCGACCGTGCGGCGCGCCGACCGCATCGTGGTGCTGGACGGCGGGCGGGTCGTGGAGGACGGCACCCACGACGGACTGGTCGCCGCCGGCGGGCGATATGCCCGCATGTACGCCCTGCAGGCCAGCCGGTTCGCCGATGCGTGAGGCCCTGGCCAACGCCGCGACCATGGTCCGGCTGTCCTGGGCCGCCGACCGCTGGCGCTCGGTGGGCGCCCTGCTCACGGTCACCTTCCTGCCCCTCACCGGGTCGATGCGGGCGGTGGGCGTGGCCGTGGTGGCCGACGGCGTGGTCAGGTCGCGGTCCTCCCGGGTGGCGACGGGCGTCATCGTGATCGCCGCGTTGACCGGTGCCCAGCACGTCCTGGAATGGGCGAGCATCGCCCTGCGCATGCGGCTCCGCGAGCACACCGTCCTCTACCTCGACCAGCGGGTCATGGAGCTCGTCGGCGGCCTGCCGGGGATGGAGCACCACGAGCGCCCGGACTACTCCGACCGTCTGGAGCTCCTCGCCCGCCACCGCAGCCAGCTCGTCAACCCGTTCATGCCCATCCCCTGGACGCTGGCCGCCGTCGTCCAGCTGGGGGCCACCATGGCCCTCCTCGGCCGCCTCCACCCGGCGCTGTGGCTCCTGCCCGTGGCCGCCGTCCCGACCCTGCTGGCGTCCATCCGCAACGAACGGCGGTGGCGGAACATGTGGCGGGACAACGCCGAGGATCACCGCCTCCTCACCCGGCTGTTCGAGGTCGGCACCAAGCCCGACGCAGCCAAGGAGGTGCGGCTGTTCGGCCTGGCCGGTGACCTCCACCGCCGGCACGTGGAGACGTTCGAGCGCATCGAGTGCCGGCGCCGGGGGGTGAGCGTGCAGGGGGCGGTCCTCAAGGGCCTGGGGTGGGCGGTCTTCGCCGGCGGCTACATGGCCGCGGTGGTGCTCGTCGTCCGCCGGGCCGTCGCCGGCGACTTGTCCGTCGGCGACGCGGTGCTGGTGCTCGGCCTGGGCGGCCAGGTCAACGGCCAGGTATCCGAGCTGGTCTACCTGACCTCGTGGTGGAGCCGGACCGTCGAGGCCGTCGGCCACTACCGCTGGCTGGTCGACCGCTCGCGGGAGGCGGCGGCGGCCGACGCCATGGTGGAGCGACTGCCGGTTCCCAACCGGCTCGCCTCCGGCATCACCTTCGCCGGCGTCGGGTTCACCTACCCGACGACGGACACGCCGGTGCTGTCGGGGGTCGACCTCCACCTGCCCGCCGGCGCCATCGTCGCCGTGGTGGGGGAGAACGGCGCCGGCAAGACGACGCTCGTGAAGCTGCTCCTCCGCTTCTACGAGCCGACGGCGGGCGCCATCACCGTCGACGGCACCGACCTGCGCCGGCTCGGCGCGGCCGAATGGCGGGCCCGTACGTCGGCCGGGTTCCAGGACTTCGCCCGGCTGTTCTTCACCGCCCAGCGGTCGGTCGGGGTGGGGCTGCTGGACGACCTCGACGACGAGCCGGCGGTGCTCGGCGCCCTGGACCGGGGCGGCGGCGCCGGCCTCCCCGACGGCCTGCCCCACCGGCTGGCCACCCAGCTCGGCCCGGAGTTCGACGGTGGGATCGACCTCTCCGCCGGCCAGTGGCAGAAGGTGGCCCTGAGCCGGGCCATGATGCGCGAGGACCTCCTCCTGCTCGTCCTCGACGAGCCCACCGCCAGCCTCGACGCGGCGACCGAGCACACCCTCTTCGAGCGGTTCACCGACCAGGCCCGCCGGGCGGCGACGACCACCGGCGCGGTCACCGTCCTGGTCAGCCACCGCTTCTCCACCGTCCGCATGGCCGACCTCATCCTCGTCGTCGCCGGCGGCCGGGTCACCGAGGTCGGCACCCACCGGGAGCTCGTCGACCTCGACGGCCACTACGCCGAGCTCTACCGCCTCCAGGCCCGCAGCTACACCTGACCCCCGACTCGAATTGGCTGCAGCTGGCTGCGCCCACGCGGCCAACTGCAGCAGACTCGGATCAGGTGCCGGCGCCGGCCTTGCGCCGGATGCGGTAGTGGAGGACCAGGAACGGCAGCCCGAAGACCCAGAAGGCGTGCTCGGCCCGTAGCGCGCCACCCTCGGTGTGGACGTGGAGCTCCTCGGCGAAGCCCTTGACGGCCAGCGCGGTCATGTCCCGAGTCGTCGGGTCGATGTAGGCGAGGTAGTGCCCGGGGTGGGCCAGGTCGCTTTTCGACGACAGGATCAGGCCGCCGCCCGGGCGGCCCCTGGGCAGCAGCGTGGCCGTGAACGTGGCCGACGGCAGGGGAAAGCCGACGCTCACGTAGCCGCGGTCCTCGTGCCGGTAGGTGGTGTAGATGCCGACGTAGATCGGGGCCTCGGTGTCGGCGAAGGAGCGGATCCAGCCCCGGACGTCGGCCACACCGTCGCCGTCGCGGTCGATGGTGTCGATCCGGCTGTGGACGCCCCGTAGCGCCTCCCGCTGGTTCATGGGAACGTTGGCCTGGCCGAGCGGGCGGGCGACGACGGTCCGGTAGAGGAGGTAGCCGGGGCGCACCCACTGCCGCCACTCGGGAACGATGTCGAGTCGGAACCGGGTCGTGTGCTCGTAGAACTCGCGCACGGCGGGGTCGACCGTCGTGGGGTCGAACTCGGGCCCGGCCAGCTCGTCGAGGGAGGCGACGATGCCGGCGTCGGCCGAGTCGCGCTCGTAGGTGCCGCCCAGGACCCCGGCCAGCGCCCGCACGTAGTCGGTGCCGACATAGCGGGTGCGCGACTCCAGCGGCACGATGAAGGGAAGGTCCTGGGCACGGGCCCCCTCGGCGAGCAGGGAGAGCTGCGCGTCCCGGAAGACGGCGGCGGAGACGATCCGGTAGGCCGTCACCGTCGTGGCCGCGACGATCGCCGGCGGCATGTCGGGGTCGATCCTCGCGAGGAGCCGCCCGGTGGCGGCGCCGAACACGGGGCCGAGCGCCACCTTCTGGGGCCGGAACCCCATGAGGCCGGCGACGGCGCCGGCCCCGGTGGCCACGGGGAGGGGGCCGGCGCCGGACACGCGCCCGGCGGCCCAGCCCACGGGTGCGGCCATCGCCGCGCTGGCGACGATGCGGCTCCACAGCGCCGGGATCTCGTTCGGACGCTGGCGCCGGCGGGCCACCGTGTCGGATACGACCAGGAGGCGACGCCGGCGGCGGCGCCGAAGGCGCGGTCCCAACGCCGGCGGTGGGCCGTGAGGGCCAGGCCGCCCACGGCGCCGATGGCGGCGGCGAAGGCCGGGCCGGAACGGTTCTTCCCCTCGGCGCCGACGGTCATGTCGGCGCCGAGTCTTTCAGGGGGATTACCAGCTGGAGCGACGGCCCCGGAAACCGGTGAAGGCGCTGGCGACGGCCAGGGCGGCGGCGATGATCAGCACCCACCACAGGGCGTGGACGGCCAAGCCGACGCCACCGAGCAGTAACGCAATCAGCAGCAGAGCAAGTACGAGTCCCATTTACGTCCTTTCATTCAGACGGTTTGCTTCCTTGTACAGCTTTTCCGTCGGTGGTCGGCAGCCAAACCTTCGTGCTATCGGGTTCGGTTGTTTGGCGCCGGCGTAGGCAGGGAACGTACGGAACCTACCTAGAACAAGGAAGGAACCGGATGTACATCGGATTGGGAACGCTCATTCTGATCATCATTCTCGTCCTCATCCTCACGTAAGGACGATCGAGAGAAAGGCGGCGAATAGCCGTGGACCCTGAAGTCTCATTTTTCTTCTATCTCGGTGCCGTGATCTGCTTCGCGCTCGCCGCCCTCGGCGAGGGTTGGCGCTACGGCAGCCGGGGACGGCGTGGCCTGGCGCCCCGCCTGGTACTGGTCCCGCTCGGCTTGGCGCTGTTCGTGTTCCCGGTCATGTGGACGGCCGGCGTGGCCGCGTTCTAGAAAGTCCCGACACCCCGAAGTCACGGCCGAGCATCAGGCCGGTGAGGAGCCCACGCCCGGCCGAACCACGGGCGGCGGGTCATCGACGAAGGCCGCTGGCAATGTCCGGCGACTTCCACTCGATTTGCTTGCGCCGGCCGCGTCGGTCCGCTAGTCTACGAACACACGTTCGAGGAAGACGACACTTCCTCTTTCGTCCGGCCCTCCATCGTGACGGAGATGGCGCCGATGTGCGAGCGGTTGGCGGAGTTGCGGGATGCGATGGGTCGCTACGCGGCCGGGTTCGACGCGTCGCTGCTGAGTGCTGAGGCCGCCGGCGTGGCGGTGGCGGAAGCGGCGGCGATCGAGCGGATGGCGGCGACGGTCAAGGGGCTGGCCGCGGCCCGGGCGGCCGACGGTGGTGAGTGGAAGCGGGCCGGCGAGCGATCGGCGGCCCACCATCTCGCTCGCTCGACGGGCACGTCGGTGGGGCAGGCGTCGGAAACGATCGCCACCGCCCGCCGGTTGGCGAAGTTGCCGGCTGTGGACGCTGCCGCTCGTGCCGGCGCGCTGTCGGCGCCGCAGGCCGCCGCGGTGGCCGACGCCGCCGCGGTCGACGCCTCCGCCGAAGCTCGGCTGTTGGCCAAGGCGGCCACGTCGTCGCTGGCCGAGCTGCGGGAGGAGTGCGCCCGGACCAAGGCGGCGGCGCTGCCCGACCCCGAGGCCCGGCGGGCCAAGATCCACGACGAGCGGTTCCTGCGTACCTGGGGTGACGCCGAGGGTGGCTGGAATCTCCGCATGCGCGACAACCCCGAGGTGGGGGCGGCGATCATGGCCGAACTGCTGCCTCTGCGGGACCGGCTGTTCCGCACGGCCCGCGCGGAGGGGCGCTCCGAGCCCTCCGAGGCCCACGCCGCCGATGCTCTGGCTGAGGCGGTGTGTGCGCCGGCGTCCCGGCCCGCTCGCTCGGGAGCCAAGACGATTGTCCGCATCGACCTGCCGGCGCTGCTGCGGGG
>JAHFUP010000178.1 GCA_023265025.1 Acidimicrobiia bacterium
TAGTGGTTGCCGTCATCTTGATCGCACCACTCGTTGTTCTTGGATCTATCATTCTGCTTGCATCGCGGCTCGCAAGATCAAGATGGCAAGGTACGTAAGTCTTCTCAGCTGACGCCGCCGGCGAGGGCCTTGAGCCGGTTCTTGGTCACCAGGGCGTCGAGGAAGCCCAGCAGCAGCGTGAGGTCTTCGGGGCTCAGCTCGCCGATGGTGCCCAGGCGGTCGCCCAGGGCGTCCTCGGCCCCCCGGAACGGCCGGCGGGGGCTGTCCTCGACGAGGAGGTAGTCGGTGGACCCGGGTCGAGCACCGCCTGCCCCGCCACGTGCTCAGCGCCTCCGAGGCCGAGGCGGTGCTGGCCGTGCCCGATCTGTCGCTCGGCTTCGGCATCCGGGACCGGGCCATGTTGGAGGTCCTGTACTCCACCGGCATGCGCCGCCGGGAGCTGATCGGGCTGTCGGTCTGGGACCTGGATGCTGAGCGGGGCACGGTGAGCATCCGCCAGGGCAAGGGCCGGCGCGACCGCATGGTCCCCATCGGCGAGCGGGCCCTCGCCTGGGTGGCCAAGTACTCCGCGGACGTCCGGCCCGGCCTGGTCGTGCCTCCCGACGCCGGGGTGCTGTTCCTGACCAAGGAGGGCCTGGACTTCACCCCCGACCACCTCTCGGGCCTGGTCACCCGCTACGTGGAGCGGGCCGACATCGCCAAGCACGGGAGCTGCCACCTGTTCCGCCACACCATGGCCACCCTCATGCTCGAAGGCGGCGCCGA
The DNA here is from genome assembly GCA_023265025.1 of Acidimicrobiia bacterium. Taxonomy (GTDB): domain Bacteria; phylum Actinomycetota; class Acidimicrobiia; order Acidimicrobiales; family AC-14; genus CADCTB01. The sequence continues at coordinate 766 of JAHFUP010000178.1, forward strand.
CATCCGCTACATCCAGCAGATGCTGGGCCACGCCGAGCTGTCGACCACCCAGATCTACACCCAGGTCTCCATCCGGGCCCTGAAGGCCATCCACACCGCCACCCACCCCGGCGCGACCAACCAGCCCTGTCACAGCGCCGAGGACGACCACGACCCCGAACGCACCCACGCCACCGAGGAGCTCCTCGACACCCTCGACGCCGAAGCCATCGAGGAACACGTCGACGGCGAACACGACGACGACCAGCACGGCCACCTTGACGACGATCGCCCACCGGACGCCGATCCAGCCGCCAGGCCCTCAGCGGCCAACAGGCCCTCACATCGAACCGCCGAGCCCGACGCCGACCCGCCCTCAGCGTCACCGCCAGAGCCCGGAACCGGACCCGTTCCGGAGTGAACGCGCCGAGGAGGAACACGCCCGCAACGCCAGCGAGCCGAGGTATACACATTTGCAGGTTCCGCTTTGGCGGAACCTGCCCGGACTGATCGCCCGGCGCTGAACGCCTGAGCTTCTTCCTTTCGCCGCCGGCTTCGAGGCTCGCCGGTGGTGGCGCCACGACGCGCTGTGAGCCTCCGCTGCGCTGCGGTCTTCGCTCGCGCTGACGCCCCGCCCCGTGACGCCCCGACGTCGTCGAGGAGCGGGCTGGCCAGCTGGGCAGAGCCCGTCGCGCTCGACCCGCCGAGCCCGGCGGCGAACCACGTCCCTCCCGGAGAGGAGACACGTCCATGTCCGACAACGCCACCACCACGACCGGCCCCTGGGGCCCCCACCACGACCACGTTGAGGAGGGCCTGGCCCACTGCGCCGACTACCTCGGCCGGCTCCAGCGCTCCCTGGCCGGCGAGATCGCCCCCGACCGCCACTACTTCACGACCAAGGCCGCCGCCCTGCGCGACGCCGCCGTGGGGCTGCTGGGCCGGGCCCGAGACGTCGAGCGCTGGCTGGGGGCCTGCGACGCCGGCCACGGCATCGACGCCGACGGTGAGGACCGCCCCAGCCCCGCCGAGCGGGCCGGTGAGCGGGCCGACGCGCTGGCCGCCCTGGCTACCGAGGTGGCCGACGGCCTGGCCTGGGCCACCCTGGCTGTGGACGCCGGCGACGACGGCCCCGAGGTCGCCGACGCCCTCCTCGACGCCGCCCGCCGGTTGGGAGAGCTGGCCCGGGGCGCCGCCTCCTCGGCCGCCGAGGTCACCGCCCTGGCCGCCGGCCGCCCTCGCTGAAGCCGCCACGGCCCGGGGCAGGAGCGACCACGCCCCGGGCCTCATCCTTTCGCCGCCGGAGCCGCCCTGGGACACTGGTGGCCGTGCCGGCGACCGCATCCACCGCCCCCGGCTACACCCGGCCCGGCCGACCCCACGCCAGAAACACGCGTCCGCGCCTCCAACTCTGCTCGGCACACCGCACCCGGCCCGAACGCCCCCATCGCCCCAGGTCACGCCCGGTCTTCGGCCCTCCGCTACGACAACTGGCGTCAGACCCGCTCCATCCCGTGGAGGGAGGGTCGGCGAACGACTACGACTACTGCTCCGGGGACCCGGTCAATTGCACCGACCTGAATGGCGCGTATGGCTATACAAAGACCTACGACATCGGGGCGTCATGGGGCC
>JAHFUP010000002.1 GCA_023265025.1 Acidimicrobiia bacterium
CTTCGTGGCCGCCGAGCGCAACGACCGCGACGTGTGGGCCGATCATCGGGCTCGTTTGGAGCTTGGTCTCATCCCGCGGACGACTGCACCTGTCCTCGCCCAGGTCAGCCGCTCTCCGCAACAGGTACAGCTGCGGCGCATGCTTCGGGGCTGCGACATCGTCGGTTTCGCCCCGGATGACTCCCATGAGGTCGGCGCTCTCGTGAGCAAGGCATCGACGTCCGATGTCGTCGACGCCCATCTCGCCATCGTCGCCTCCAGGCGTCAGGCCACGGTCCTCACTTCTGACGTCGAAGACCTGCGCCATCTTGCCGACCAGATGCCGATACCCGTCCGGATTCAACGGGTCTGATCTCGGATACGCGCCGACGGCGGGCTGCTACAGGACGTGGAACGCGACGCCATCTGCCTCGGCGGCCGCACGAAGGTTCGGTCCGACATCGTGGTGTGACACGGCGATCCCCTTGCCGAGCAGGTGGGCAGCGGCGAGCGCCTCGACCATGGCCGCCGAGAGTGACCGCCCGCCGGCACGGTGGCGAGTCCGTAAGAGCGCCATCGGCCAGGCCATGTCCCGGAGGCTCAGGACCTCGATCGAGGGGGGCAGGGCGACGAGCTGGGCTCGAAAGCGCGCCTGCATGTCCTCCGGCAACGAGGCGACCGGACCGGACAGCTTGCCGAGGACGGTCGGATGGGCGAACGACGAGCACAGGCGGAACAGCCACAGGCCCGTGGTGGCCACGCCGTCGGGCGCCAGTCCATCGAGGGTCTCGTCGCGATGGCCGACGAGGATGTCGCGCAGCAGGTGATCGTCGACAACCGTCCCCGGCACTACGTCGTGGCGAGATCGGGATCGTCGAGGCCCGCCACGAACGCCACGTGGTCCTCGGCCGACAGAGCTGCGTCAAGCAGCCCAGCTCGCCTGCCGGGAGGAAGGAGGACAACGGCGTCACCGAGATCGACCAAGGTCACACGTCCGCCGTGATCGAGGCCCCACCGGTGGCGGACAGCGGCCGGGACGGACATCTGGCCGCTGGAGGAGACGAGGAATTCCGAGACTGCGGGCATCGCCCCACTCCGATCTACTTGGTGAGTAAGCATTTTACCAAGTGTGGAGCATTACGGCCCGCGCCCGGCGATGTCGGCGATCGCCGCCACCGTGCCGGGAAGGGCGACCAGGCTGATGACCGCGAGTCCTACCCGGCCCGCGGTTCGCGCGGCGGCGGAGCGCAGGAAGTCGACGAGCGGTCGGAGTCGGCTCACGAGGACAACGACGGCGCCCACTGCGGCCACGAGCACGAAGACGGGGAAGACCGGGAGCATGAGCAGCAGGGGGGCGTACGGCGCCATGGAGCGCACGTTCCATGACGGCAGCTGCAGCACCAGGCTGTAGCGCCCGGCGATGGCGGCAACGAGCATTCCGTGGAAGATGACGACCGCCCCGAACACCACCAGCGCAACCCACCCGGGCCCGACGATGTCGAAGTCCGGGTTGTCGGAGCGCAACGGATCGATGCGGGTGGCCGCCAGCACGAGGAGCAGCATGCCGAACGCCAGCCCGCCCAACCGCCCGGCCGGCAGCCATCTCCGGATGACGAGATACAGCGCGCCGGTTGCCGCCCCGAAGAACAGGGCGGTGAAGAGGACGAACGAGATGGTGCCGCTGGCCGTGATGCGACCGACGATCTCTTCGGCTTCAGTCTCCCGGCCCTGGGCCGCGTCGCCGGCGGTGGCGGCGAGCAGACGCATGGCCAGGCGACCGCCGGGGCCGCTCACGAGAAGGCCGGCGCCGACTCCTGACCCGATCGCCAGCGTGACCGATCGCAAGTAGCGACGGGCCACGTCGCCGGCGGTCGGCGGGCTCGCCTCCCCATCGGAGGGCGGGGCATGGAAGTCCGTCCCGCCCCACCGGGCCACACCCACCAGGCCGAGGACGGCGAGCAGCCCGCAGATCACGACGATGATCACGGACCATTGTCGCGTGGGCAAGACTCTCCAGTTCTCCAGAACTCCGGTTCGGTGCATTTCTGGTCGTGAAATTGGCGATCTCGGTCGGAATCACGACCGAAAATGCACCCGAAGGCAGCAGTCAGTTGCGCCGGGCCCGGCCGGCGCAGGCTCAGGGCCAGGCCGGCGACGACCAGCAGGCCACCCCACCAGACGAGCTGCATGAGTGGTGCGACGCCGACCTCGACGACCGCGGTGGCGCCGCCGTCGCCCACGGAGCGCAGGGCGACCTGGACGTCGGCGAGGGGCGTGGACCTCAGCGCCGCGACGGACACGCGCTGGCCGGTGTCCGACACGAGGGCGACGGGGCGGAGCGTGGCGACCGGGTCGCCGTGGCGGCGCAGGGCGAGGTTGGCCTGCGCGGCCCGGCCACCGTCCAGGGCGGCAGCCGGCACGACGTCGAGCAGTTGCAGCGCCCAGCCCCGCACCTCGACGGACTGCCCCGGCGCCAGCGGGGCCGTGACGTGGGCGCCGGTCGTCGTGCCGGCGACGCCGGCCAGCAGGACGGTCACGCCGAGGTGGGCGAGGGGCCAGCGGGCCCGGGGCCGGCGTCGCCACTCGGCGACGGTGAGGGCGGCGGCGCCGGCGGCGAGGCCGACGGTGAGGACGGCGAGGGGCCGGCGCTCGACGAACCAGGCGCCGGCGACAGCAGCGGCGACCAGGCCGGCGGCGGCCGGACGGAGCCGTCGTGCCAGCTCGGGGGCCGGCGTGGCCTGCCAGCCCAGTCGTGGGCCGACACCGAGGACGGCCAGCAGCGCCACGACGAGCGGCGCGGTGACCAGGGCGAAGTACCGGCCGGTGACGACCACCCGATCGCCGGTGAGCCAGCGCGTAATGACAGGGAACAGAGTGCCGAAGCCGATCACCAGGACCAGGCCCGCGAGCAGCAGGTTGTTGGCCGCGACGGCACCCTGTGCTGGCCCGATGTGCGTCGCCGGTCCCGCCCGCCGGCGGACGAGCAGCACGACCGCCACCACGACGACGACCGCCAAGGCCGTCCCCAGCACCCGGCCCACGGCCCGCGCCTCGGCGAACGCGTGGACCGACGCCGACGCGCCGGAACGGGTCAGGAACGACCCGAGCAGCCCGAGGACGAAGGCGGACACGGCCAACCCCGCGGCCACCGGCGACGACCCACTCCGCCGGCGGGCCACGACCGCGGCGTGCAGGAACGCCACCCCCGCCAGCCACGGCAACAGCCCGCCGTTCTCCACCGGGTCCCAGGCCCAGTACCCGCCCCACCCCAGCTCGACGTAGGCCCAGTGCGCCCCGGCCACCAGCCCCGCAGAGAGCAGGACCAGGCTCACGCCCGTCGATCGCACCGCCGGCGCCAACCACGCCGGGTCCCGGCGGACGAGGCCGGCGACGGCCAGCGCGAACGGGACCAGCAGGCCGACGGCGCCGGCGTAAAGCATCGGCGGGTGGTACAGCATCGCCGGGTGCAGCAGCACCGGGTTGAGGCCGCCGCCGTCGATGGCGGGGATCGCCAGGCGCTCGAACGGCCGGCTGACCAGCACGAGCAGCCCACCGAAGACGACCAGGTACGCCCCGAACACTGCGTAGGTGGTCGCGGCCAGCGCCGGCACCCGCCGGCGGACCACCGCTCCGGCCACCACCGCCCACGCCGCCGCCATCCACGTCCACAGCAGCAACGACCCGGCCATGCCGCCCCACAGCCCGGCCAGCCGGTACGGCCACGATGTGGCCCGGCTGGTGTGGTTGGCGACGTAGACGAGCGAGCCGTCGACGTTCACCAACGCCTTCGCCAGCAGGACCAGCGCCACCGACAACCCGGCGAGGGCCACGCCGGCGGCCCGGCCGGCGCCGGCGGTCCGGCCCCGCAGCGCCAGGGCCACGGTGGCCCCACCGCCGGCGAAGGCGACCACCAACGCCGCCGGCCCGAGGCCGTTCACGTCAGAGGCTCAGCCGTTCAGAAGGTCAGCCGGACCAGCGGTAGACGTTCGTCTCGCGCTCGACGAACCCGAGCCGGCGGTACAGGCGGTTCGCCGCCTCCCGGGACGGCCGCGAGGTCAGGTCCACCGTGCGGGCGCCGGCCGCCGACGCCCGGTTCAGCGCCTCCCGGCAGAGGATCTCGGCCACGCCGCGGCCCCTCGATCCCTCGTCGGTGACGACGTCCTCGATCCACGCCCGCACGCCGGTGGGGATGCGGAACAGGACAAGCGTGAGGCTGCCGACCAGGCCCTTCTCAGGGTCGCGGGCCATGAGCAGGATCGTCGCCGGCGACCGGACCATCTCCGCCAGCTCGCTCCCGCCGGGCGCCGGCGCCGATCGGGACAGCTGCGGGGTGAGGACGCGGAACGCCGCCACCAGCTCCGGGGTGACAGCCTTCGCCTCCTCGACGACGACCACTAAATGTCGGGGACGGGAACCGGCGGGGGCGGGCCAGCGTAGTGGGCGCTGGGACGGATGAGCCGGTTGTCGCCGGCCTGCTCGAGGATGTGCGACGTCCAGCCGATGACCCGGCTGGACGTGAAGGTCGGCGTGAACAGCGTGCGGGGCAGGCCGACGTTGTCCATGACCACGCCGGCGTAGAACTCGACGTTGGCATACAGGTGGCGGCCGGGCTTGAGCTCGGCCAGCACCTCGACGACGGTCCTCTCGACCTTCTTGGCGAAGTCGACCATGTCGCCGCCCAGGCGCTCGGCCACGCCGCGCAGCATGAGCGAGCGGGGGTCGTCGGTCTTGTAGATGCGGTGGCCGAAGCCCATGATCCGCTCGCCCTTCTCGACCGAGGCCCGGATCCACGCCTCGGCCTTGTCGGGCGTGCCGATGGCGTCGAGCATGTCGAGGGCCCGGCTGGGCGCACCGCCGTGCAGCGGGCCGGACAGGGCGCCGATGGCGCCGACGACGGCCGAACCCAGGTCGGCTCCGGTGGAGGTGATGACCCGGGCGGTGAAGGTCGAGGAGTTGAACCCGTGGTCGGTCGTCGAGATCAGGTACTGCTCGATGGCCCGGGCGTGGCCGGGGTCGGGCTCCTCGCCCGTCAGCATGTAGAGGTAGTTCGCCGCGTAGTCCAGGTCGGGGTGCGGGTCGATGGGCTCGAGGCCCTGGTTCAGACGGTACAGCGCCATGATCAGCGTCGGCATGACCGCGCTGGTCTGCATGGCGTTGGCGTGGAGCTCCTCGGGGCTGATGTCGAGCCACGACTTGAAGTCGAGGGCGTAGGCAAAAAGCGAGTAGGCGCTGCGGAGCGCGTCGAGGGGGACGAAGTGCTCGCCGGCGGTGGCGATGGCGGGTAGCAGGCCCTTGACCGTCGGGGGGATGTTGCGCAGCGACCGGATCTCGGCGGCGAAGGCCGCCCGCTCCTCGGGCGAGGGCAGGTGGCCCTCGTAGAGGAGGTGCCACACGTCTTCCAGCGACCGCTTCTCGGCCAGCTCCACGGCGTTGTATTCGCGGTAGTGGTAGAAGCCCTCCTGACCGCGGACGTCGCCGACCTCGGTCTCGGCCACGACCACGCCCTCGAGGCCCCGCTTGGCCTCGATGGCCCCCGGGTGCTCGACCTTCAGAACCTGGCCCAGCTTGAACATGTCCCGGATGGACACGACGCCGACCAGTGCGCCGTCCTTCACCACCGGGAAGTGCCGGTAGCCGTGCTGGTTCAGGCTCTCGAACGCGGCCTGGACGTCGAGCTCAGGCGGGACGACGTCGGCCTCGGGCGTCATCCAGTCCGACACTTTGGCGGTGGAGAGGTCAGCACCCGACGCGCCGGCCCGCACGAGGTCGCGCTCGGTGAGGATGCCGACCGGCTGGCCGGGATCGCAGACGACGATCGAGCCCACGCCCCGCTCGATCATCCTCGCCGACGCCTTGGACAGGTCGTCGGTTCGGGACGCGGTGAGCACGTCCGCCGTCATGACATCCGCCACCGTGCGTACCTTGGCTCCGTCAGCCATCCGACCTCCTCGTATGCGCGAGGGCATCGTACCGGGCCAGTTCGGGCACGAACCGCACGAGGGCCAAGACACCCACCATGCAGGCCACGCCGCCCGATACCACCGAGAACCGGGCGGACGTCAGGGCGGCCACCGCGCCGGCCTCAGCGTCGCCCAGCTGGGGACCGCCGGTGACGACCGCGATGTGGACCGACGACAGCCGGCCCCGGAGCGCGTCGGGCACAGACAGCTGCAGGATCGTGTTGCGGAACACTGCGGAGACGACGTCGGCGGCGCCGGCGAGGGCGAGCATCAGCAGGCCCAGGGGCAGCCACGGGACGAGCCCGAAGGCGGCGATCGCCGCACCCCACACCAGGACGGCGATGATGACGGCCATGCCCTGCCGGCGCACCCGTCCGACCCAGCCGGTGAGGAGCGCGCCGACGAGCGCGCCGGCGCCCGGCGCGGCGTAGAGCAGGCCGACGGTGGCGGCGCCGCCACCGAAGAACCCGGTGCCCAAGGCGGGGAACAGCGCCCGGGGCATGCCGAACACCATGGCGTCGATGTCGATCAGGAACGTGCTCACCAGCAAACGCCGGCCCTTGAGGTAGCGCAGGCCCTCGCCGACGGACGCCAGACTGGCGCGGGTCCCGCCGCCTTCGGGGGGCTGCGGGGCGATCATCAGGAGGGCGGCGACCGCCGCCCCGAAGCTGACCACGTCGATCCAGTAGGCGGCGGCCAGGCTGATCTGGCCGATGATCACGCCGGCCAGCGCCGGCCCGAGCACCTGGCCGATCTGGAACTGGATCTGGCCGAGGGCGAAGGCGGCGGGCAAGAGCTCGTGCCCGACCATCCGGGGGATCATGGCGCCGCGGGTCGGAAGGTCGACGCCGGCCAGGCCGGCCGACAGGGCGGCGAGGACGTAGATCGGCCACAGGCGGGGCGACGACAGTCCGGCATTGACAGCCAGGCCGGCGCTGGTCGCCGCCGACAGGAGCTGGGTGACCAGCAGCAGCTTGCGCCGGTCGACCGCGTCGGCGATGGCCCCGCCGGCGAGCGAAAGCGTGACCAGCGGGAGGAGCGTGACCAGCCCCACCATGCCGACGGCCAACGACGACTTGGTGATGGTGAAGACCTGGAACGGGATGGCGACGATCGTGAGCTGGCGGCCGAGGTAGGACACGCTGTTGCCGGCGAACAGCAGCCGGAAGTCCCGCGACGCCCGCAGCGGCGTCAGGTCGGCCAGCAGTCGCGGACGGGGCGGCCGGCGCATCTCGGCATCCTTGCAGCACCCGCCGGCGCTTCCTCAAGCCGGTCGACGTGCGGGTCGATGAGATAGGGTGGCGACGACGACCCTCGCGGCCGACGCGCAGGGCCGCGCCCCCCAGGCGAACCGCTCGACGCCGCCTGCCCGTGTTGCCGTCCTCTTCGGGATCACCTCGTTCCTGGGCTCGGCGCTGCTCTTCATCGTCGAGCCCCTGGTCGCCCGCACCCTCTTGCCCGTCCTGGGCGGCAGCGCGTCGGTGTGGAACTCCGCCATGCTGACCTTCCAGGTCCTGCTGCTCGGCGGCTATCTCGTCGCCCATCTCGGCGCCCGCCACCTCCGGCTCCGCCGGCACGCGGTGGTCGCGTGCGCGCTGGTGCTCCTCGCCGCCGGCGCCCTGCCGGCCGGCCTGCGGGATGGCTGGCGCCCACCGTCGGGGTCCCCGGTCCTCTGGACGCTGTTCGCGGTGGCGGTCGCCGTCGGCGGGCCGTTCCTCGCCCTGGCCAGCGTGTCGCCCACCCTCCAGCGCTGGTACGCCGCCGTCAATCCCGGTGCCGACGCCTACGTGCTCTATGCCGCCGGCAACGCCGGCAGCTTCATCGGGTTGCTGGCGTACCCGCTGATCATTGAGCGGGCGGTCGGGATCAGCGCTCAGCGCGGCCTCTGGACGGCCGGGTACCTGACCTTCGCCCTGCTCTTCGTCGTGTGCGCGGCCGTGGCCCGGAGGGCGCCGGGGCCCGTCGACGCTTCACCAGCGGCGGCCGGCGCCGACCCGTCGGACGCTGCCGGCTGGGCGACGGTCGTGCGCTGGGGCGCCATGGCAGCCGGGCCGTCATTGCTGCTGCTCGGCGTCACCCGTCACCTGTCGACCGACGTCGCCGCCATCCCGCTGCTCTGGGTCGTGCCCCTCAGCCTCTACCTACTGACCTTCGTCGTCGCCTTCTCCGGGCGGGGCACGACCGCCGGCGTCGGCGCGGCCCGGCTGGCGCCAGTCGTCGGCGCCGTCGCCGTCGTCAGCCTGGCCGCCAGCATGCCCGTCGGCCCCGGACTGGCCCTGCACCTGACCGGCTTCGCCCTGCTCGCCATGGCCGTCCATGCCCGGCTCGCGGGAGAGCGCCCACCGGTCGCCGACCTCACCCGCTTCTACCTGGCCCTTTCCGCCGGCGGCGCCGTCGGCGGCCTGGTCGGCGGCCTCCTCGCTCCCGTTGCCTTCCGCGGCGTGTGGGAGTACCCCCTCGGTGTCGTCGGCTGCGTCGCCTGCCTCACGCCGAGGGCGGCATTGTCGGGCCGGTGGCGACCCGTTGCCGCCGCGACCGCGGCCGCCATCCTCGTCGCCGCCGGCCTGGTGCGCGTGGTGACCGCCGACGCCAGCGGGCCGCCGCGGCTGCTGCAGCTGGTCCTGGGGCTGGCGGTCGTGGCCGCCCTCGCTGCGTCACGGCGGGCATGGCACTTCGCCACCGCCGTGGCCGTCGTCGCCGCCGTCGCCGTCGCCCTCCCGGGCGCCGCGACCCTCCGGCAGGTGCGGACCTACTACGGCGTCACGCGTGTCCTGGAGAACGACCGGCACTGGCACCTGCTCGTCTCGGGGACGACCGTCCACGGCGCCCAGGACCCGGCCCGGCCCCGCGTCCCGCTCACCTACTACGCGCCCGGCGGGCCGTTGGCCGACGCGGTCGAGGCCAGCGACACCGGGCGGCCCCGGTCGATCGGGGTCATCGGCCTCGGGGCCGGATCGCTCGCCGCCTACGCCAAGGCGGGCGACGAGCTCACGTACTACGAGATCGACCCGGCCGTGATCGACCTCGCCGAGGACCCGAAGGTCTTCACCTTCCTCGCCGACACGCCGGCGACGGTCAGAGTGGTGGCCGGCGACGGCCGCCTGTCGCTCGCCGCCGCCCCCGACCGGTCGCACGACGTGCTCTTCGTCGACGCCTTCTCCTCCGACGCCATCCCGATCCATCTGCTCACCCGGGAGGCGGTGGCCATCTACAACCGGGTCCTCACCGACGGCGGGGTCGTCGTGTTCCACGTGTCCAACCGGTTCTTCGACCTCGTCCCTGTCGTCGCCCGCCTGGCCGACGACGCCGGCCTCGTCGCCGTCGGGCGTCAGGCGGCCGGCACGGTCGACGGCAGCTCGTTCACCTCGGCCGTCGTCATCGGCCAGGCGGGGCCGACGATGGAGAGATTGCGGGCTCGGGGATGGGCCGCCGCCGTGCCCGGCCCGTCGCTGTGGACGGACGACCACGCCGACGTCCTCGGCGCGTTGTAGGCGTCGGTCGTCGGCCATCGGCGATTTGTGCATTTTCGTACCGTGACGGTTCAAGAATGCACAGTCGAGGGTCAGACCGGCGGTTGCCAGCCCGGGTGCGCCGGCGACGCAAGGTTTGTAGCGCAAACTAGTTGAGCTGGGGGACGCCGGCCTGGTGGCGATCGAGAAGCGGTTCGTGGCCAAGAAGCCCAACACCAACGTCGCGCTCACGCATGAGGGCCGGCGGCGGGTCACCGAGCAGTGGCAGCAGCTGGAGCGCCTCAGGCGCCTGGCGGAGCGCCCCCCGGAGGCGTAGCGGCGTCCGGTTGGCAGGCGGGGCACCAGTAGGCGATGCGGGACTGCTCGCCCTGGCCTCGCGATTTGATCGTGGTCCGGCAGCGCCGGCAGGGCCGGCCGGCGCCGCGGTACACCCACCGGGCCGGACGGCCCGCGCCGGGGCCGAGGCTCTCCGTCATAATCCGGGAGGCCGTCGACATGAGGGCGACGAGCTCCTCATCGGTGAGAGCCGAGACCGGCGTCCACGGGTTGCGGCCTTCCAGGAACAGCGCCTCGCAGCGCCAGATGTTGCCGATGCCGGCGGCCACCCGCTGGTCGAGCAACAGCTCGCCGAGGGGAGTCGCCGGCGGCCGCTGTCGGGCCCGCCGGCGGATCTCGTCGAGGTCCAGCGGCGTCACCAGGATGTCGGGGCCGAGGCCCGACAGCGACGCGTGGCTGCGCTCGCCGCCCGGCGCCAGCAGCTCGACGATCGGCGCGTTGAAGCACACCGCCACCCGCTCCCCGCACGTGACCGAGACCTTGGCCTGGTTGGCCGGGCGCTGCCACCGCTCGCCGGCCCGGTAGACGTGCCACGAGCCCGTCATGCGCATGTGGGTGTGGAGCACATGCCCCGAGTCGAACCGCACGAGCAGGTGCTTCCCGTTGGCCTCGACCCGTTCGACCGTGCGCCCGACCATCGGCTTCGCCGCCGTGGTGGCGTCGGTGACCTCCCGTCCCGCCAGCCACTTCTGCAGCGTGGCGGCGGTGCGGAAGAGGACGTCGCCTTCAGGCATTGGGCAGGAGCCGCACAGACTTCGTACGCTCACCGAGCCGCCCACACGATGACCGCCGGGAGGTATCGCGCTCAGGTGCCATAACGGACGAGGCCCTTCAGCGACGGCACGAACCCCGCTGCCCGGAGCGCCGGCTCCAAGCCATCGTCGTAGCGCTCGATGTTCAGGCGCCTGGCCCGGCCGCTGGTGACCAGGTCGCCGAGGGCGGCGACGGCCGGTTCCTCCCACGTGCCGTCCAGCGGGCGCAGGGCGACCAGGCCCTTGGCGCCCTTCTCCACGTACAGGCAGGGCTGGCCGTCGAGGAGGACGACGTAGGCGCCGGCCACCCGGCGTGGGCCGGCGACAGGCCAGGGGAGGGAGAGCCCGAACACGTTGGCGGGGTCGGTGGCGGCTAGCACCAGCGGCCCCTTGGCGCTGTCGCGGCGGTCGGCTCGCAGGCGGTCGACGGCGCCGGGCAGGGCGAACTGCGCGCCACCGAGGCCGGCGACGAAGTAGCCCCGCCGGCAGCGGCCCGACTCCTCCATGGCCCGCAGCACCGAGTAGACGCCCGCGAAACCCCGGGGGTGGCCCTCGCCCCGCACCGCCTCGCGGGTGAGGACGCCGTGGCGGTCGAGGAGGGCGGTGGCCAGGGCGTGCTGGCGCTGGGTGGCGGACGCGTCGCCCGCCGGCAGGTCGGCCTCCACGAGGGACCACCGGCCCTGGGCCTTGGGGGGACCGAGCACCGTGAGCGAGCCCATCCGGGGGCGGCCCGTCCGCTTGGCCGCCCGGGACCGGCTGCCGGCGCCGCCGGCGAAGGCCCGCAGGGCGGCGAAGGAGTCGTTGGTGACCTCGCCGGCCCAGACCAGGTCCCAGAGGGCGTCGAGCGACGCCTTGTCGTCCTTTCCCGACAGCTCGCGGAAGAACGAAGCGCCCCGCCGTTCGAGGTGTTCCCGAAGGCGGTCGTGCTCGGCGCCGGCGGGCCGGCTGGCGCCTTCCACCGGCAGCGGCCGGAGCAACGGGGCGGTGCCCCGCAGGATGAGCATGACCTTGCCGTCGTCGCGACCGAGCGGGCCGGCGCCGACCCACACCACCTCGCCGGCCGCGGTCAGCTCGTCGAGCAGGCGGGGCGAGTAGTCGCGCATCCGGGCCGGGAGCACGTCGCGCTCCAGGACCGACGCCGGCACCGCCACGCCTTGGAGCTGGCGGACGACCTCGAACAGCCGGTCGAGGCCACGCGCCTCGCTGCCGACGCCCTGCCACGCCGGCAGGAACGACGCCAGCACGCCGGCGTCGACCGGCTCCACCTCCTTGCGCAGGGCGGCCAGCGACCGCTGGCGCAGAGATCGCAGCACCTCGGGGTCGCACCACTCCCGCCCGGACCCGGCGGGCCGGAACTCGCCGCGGAGCAGCACGCCGGCCTCGACCCGTGCCGCCAGCAGGGCGTCGACAACGCCGACCGGCAGGCCGAACCGGAGCGCCGGCTCCTCGGAGTGGAACGGGCCGTGGGTGCGGGCGAACCGGCCCAAGAGGGAGCCGAGGGGGTCGACGACCGGGGCCAGGAAGACGTCGGGCAGGCCGGCGGGCGGCTGGAGGCCGAGGGCGTCGCGATACCGGCCGGCGTCGTCGGCCGCGATCAGCCTGGTCTCCCCGCTGAGGCGCACCTCGACGGCCCGGCGGTCGGCGAGCAGGGTGCCGGCGAAGTCGCCCGTCGACCGCGCCCGCAGTTCCTCCCTGGTCAGGTCGCCCAGCCGGCGGAGCAGGTCGTGCGCTTCGTCGGCGTCGCGGGCCCACCACCGGTCGTCCAGGGCCTGGAGGTTGTCCTCCAGCGCCTGCAGGGCATCGGGATGGATGAGCTCCCGCAGCTCCTCGGCGCCGAGCAGCTCGGCCAGCATCTCCCGGTCGAGGGTGAGGGCCTGGGCCCGGCGCTCGGCCACGGGGGCGTCGCCCTCGTAGAGGAAGTTGGCGACGTACTGGAACGCCAGCGACTGGGCGAAGGGCGACGGCGACGCGGTGTCGACCGAGACCACCCGCACCGTCCGGGCCCGGATGGCGGTCATCAGCTCGGTGAGCGCCGGCAGGTCGAAGACGTCGCGCAGGCACTCGCGGTAGGTCTCCAGCAGGATCGGGAAGTCGCCGTGGCGGGAGGCGACGGCCAGCAGGTCGGCCGCCCGCTGGCGCTGCTGCCACAGGGGTGTGCGGGTGCCCGGCCGCCGGCGGGGGAGCAGCAGGGCACGGGCCGCGTTCTCCCGGAAGCGGGCCGCGAACAGTGCCGAATTTGCCAGCTCGCCCACCACCAGGGCTTCGATCTCCTCGGGCTCCAGCAGCACGGAGTCCACGGGCGGCGACTCGTCGGCCTCCGGCAGCCGGACGACGATGCCCTCGTCGCTCCACATCGTCTGGACCTCGATGCCCAGCCGGTCTCGGGCCCGGGCCTCGATGGCCAATGCCCAGGGTGCATGGACCCGACCACCCAGGGGCGACAGCACGCAGATCCGCCAGTCGCCCAGGTCGTCGCGGAAGCGCTCGACCACGATCTGACGGTCGGTCGGCAGGGCGCCGCCGGTGACCTCGCGCTCCTCGGCCAGGTACGCCCGCAGGTTGGACAGCGCCAGCGGGTCGAGCGAGCAGTCCTCGACCAGCTTCTCGTCGGACCAGTCGCCCACCTCCCGCAGGAAGGCGCCGATGGCCTTGCCCAGTTCGGCCGGACGCCCCAGGCCGTCGCCGTGCCAGAACGGCATCTTCCCCGGCTGGCCCGGCGCCGGCGTGACCACCACCCGGTCACGGGTGATCTCCTCGATCCGCCAGGTGGTGGCGCCGAGCAGGAACGTCTCGCCCACCCGGCTCTCGTAGACCATCTCCTCGTCGAGCTCGCCGACCCGGTTGCCCTCAGGGGTAAAGACCCCGTACAGGCCGCGGTCGGGGATGGTGCCGCCGCTGACCACGGCCAGCATGCGGGCGCCGGCTCGGGCCCGCAGGGTGCCCTCGGCCCGGTCCCAGACGATGCGGGGCCGCAGCTCGGCGAACTCGTCGGACGGGTAGCGGCCGGCGAGCATGTCCAGCACGTTTTCGAGCAGGGCCGGCGTGCAGTCCGCGAAGGGATAGGCGCCGGCCACCATCTCCGCCACCTCCTCGACCTTCAGCTCCTCGACCGCGACCATGGCGACGATCTGCTGGGCGAGGACGTCGAGCGGGTTGCGGGGGACACGGGTCTCCTCGATCAGCCCGGCCACCATGCGCATGGCGACGACCGCCGCCTCCACCAGATCGCCCCGGAACTTGGGGAAGATGCGGCCCCGGGATGGCTCGCCGACCTGGTGGCCGGCCCGCCCGATCCGCTGCAGCCCGCTGGCCACCGACGCCGGCGACTCGACCTGCACGACGAGGTCGATGGCGCCCATGTCGATGCCCAGCTCCAGGCTGGACGTGGCGACCAGCGCCGGCAGCTTGCCGGCCTTGAGGGCGTCCTCGATCTCCAGGCGCTGCTCGCGGGCGACGGAGCCGTGATGGGCCCGCACCAGGTCCTCGCCGGCCAGCTCGTTGAGGCGGGCCGCCAGCCGCTCGGACAGCCGGCGGGAGTTCACGAAGATCAGCGTCGACCGGTGGGTGCGGATCAGGTCGAGGAGGATCGGGTGCATGGCCGGCCAGATCGAGTGGCGGGCCTCGGGGCTGCCCGCCGCCGGCCCCGACAGCAACGCACCGTCGCCGTCGTCGATCGCCTTGCCCAGGACGGCCATGTCCTCGACCGGCACGACGACCTGCAGCTCCAGGGTCTTGCGGACGCCGGCGTCGACGACTGTGACCGACCGGGGCGCCCCGTTGGCCCGGCCACCGAGGAACCGGGCCACCTCGTCGAGCGGACGCTGGGTGGCCGACAGGCCGATGCGCTGCGGCGGCCGCTCCGTCAATCGCTCCAACCGTTCGAGCGACAGGGCCAGGTGGGCGCCCCGCTTGGTGCCGGCGACGGAGTGGATCTCGTCGACGATGACGTGCTCGACCGACCGGAGCATTTCCCGGGCCTGCGACGTGAGCAGGAGGTACAGGGACTCGGGCGTGGTGATGAGGATGTCGGGCGGGTGGCGGACGAGGTCCCGGCGGTCGGCGGCCGGCGTGTCGCCGGTGCGGGTGCCCACTCGCACAACCGGGACGGGCAGGCCCAGCCGCTCGGCCTCCAGGGCCATGCCGGCCAGCGGCGCCCGCAGGTTCCGCTCGACGTCGTAGGTCAAGGCCTTGAGCGGCGACACGTAGAGCACGCGCAAACGGGGGGCGGCGCCCCCCGTTGACCCCCCACTGCGTCGACGGCCTCCGGCCGACTGCCCGCCTTCCTCATCAGCAAGCCCCTTCGGGGCGCTGATGAGCTTGTCCAAGGTCCACAGGAAGGCGGCGAGGGTCTTGCCGGACCCGGTCGGCGCCAAGATGAGCGTGTGGTCGCCCTTGCTGATGGCGTCCCACCCCTGCTCCTGGGCCGCGGTGGGCGCGTCGAAGGCGGCCTGGAACCAGGCCCGGGCGACCGACGAGAAGCGCTCCAACGACGCCATCGGATCCAGGGTACGACGGGGGTGGGACATCCAACGCGCCCCCGCCCTCCCGATCTGGGTGCAGCTACGGGTCTCTAGAGGCACGTCAGTGCAGCCAATTCGGGCCGGTACGGTGGATCCAATGGATTACGTGCGCTGGCAGGACCGGCCCCAGCTGCGCCGACCGGTGCTCATCGCCGCCTTCGAGGGTTGGAATGACGCGGCCGACGCCGCTTCCACCGCCGCGCGCTACATGCGGGACCGGTGGGGAGCCCGGCCGTTCGCGGTGATCGACCACGAGGACTTCTACGACTACACCGCCACGCGGCCCCAGGTCCGGCTGTTCTCCGGGATCACCCGCCAGATCGAGTGGCCGCAGACGGAGCTGTCGTGGGCGGAGCTGCCGGGCACCCCACACGACGTCGTCGTGCTCCTGGGGCACGAGCCCCAGCTCAAGTGGCGCACCTTCACCGAGCAGGTCGTCGGCGTCGCCACCGATCTCCACGTGGAGATGGTGGTCATCCTGGGCGCCCTGCTGGCCGACGTGCCCCACACCCGCCCGGTCCGGGTGACCGGCACCGCCGCCGACGCCGAGCTGGTCCGCCGGCTGAACCTCGGCCGCTCCACCTACGAGGGCCCCACCGGCATCGTCGGGGTCCTGCACGAAGCGTTCAGCAAGGCCCACGTGCCGTCGGCCTCGCTGTGGGCCGCGGTGCCCCACTACGTGGCGTCGACGCCGTCGCCCAAGGCGTCGCTGGCCCTGGTCGAGCGGGCCGCCTCGCTCCTCTCGACCACCGTCGACACCGACGACCTGGAGGTCGCCGTCGCCGACTACGAGCGCCAGGTCAGCGAGGTGGTCGCCGCCGACGACGACGTCGTGGCCTACGTCCGCCGGCTGGAGGCCAACGCCGACGATGACGACGACGAGCCCGGCCTGGAGATGGTCAGCGGCGACTCCCTGGCCGCCGAGCTCGAGCGGTACCTCCGGGAGCAGCGGGGCGACTGAGCACCGGTCAGCAGTTGCAGTCGCATCCGGCGCAGTCACAACCCGAGCAGTCACAGCCCTGGCCATTCTCTCGCGGGGTGGCGGCGTCGAGGGCGTTGAACCGGCCGTGCCTGCGGTCGGACGACCGGTCCTCCCAGGCGTCGAGGAGGTAGGCGACGCGACCGAACATCCGGCCCACCCCTTCGAGCCCGTCGGCGTTGTGGGTGGCTCCGGCGAGGACGGCGGTGTGGCGGAACACCGCGCCCAAAGAGCGCTCCGTCGGCGCCGCGTACGCGTCGAAGGCCAGGCCGGGCGTGGCCTCGAGCGTGACCTGTTGTCCGACGATCTCGAGGATGGCGGCGCCGTCGAAGCCGACGGCCGCGGTCTCACGGAGCGCATCGCGCCGCCACCGATCGGCGAGCCGGGCTGCCGGCCATCCAAGGGCCGAAGGCCCGAGTTCGGCGTCGGCCACCTTGTCGTCGACTGCCACTGCGGCGAGGAGCAGTGTGATGGCTGACGCGAAGCGGATCCCGAGCTCAGGCCTTGACGCCGTAGGCGGTCAGGGTGGCTGCCGCGTTCGGGAACACGGCCGAGGCCGCCGCCACGAGGTCGGGTTGGCGGGCGATGCGGTAGGCGTTGAGCGCGACGTAGACCCGCAGCGCGCAGTCGACCAGCGTCGGGTCGCCGAGGGCGGCGAGGGCTTGGGCCCCCTGGATGTAGACGCCGTCGCTGTAGTTCTGGCGGCGGTCGGCCCAGAAGCTCATCGGCTCGCCCACCTTGTTCTTGACCGCCGGCGGGATGACTCGGGCCTTGAACCGCTCCAGGCGGCCCTCGAAGCGGGCTTCGGCCCAGCTCGTGACGCCCTCGTCCAGCCACGGGTCGCGGCCCTGGTCGTTGCCCACGAGGCCGTAGAACCACTGGTGGCCCACTTCGTGGCTGGTCACGCCGATGGTGTTCTGGCCCTGCATGACGTGGCCGGGATACTCGATCCCGCCACCGAGCTCGGGCGTGATGGCGAGCGTGAACGTCGTCCACGCGTAGGCGCCGAAGCGCCGGCCGAAGTCCTCCAGGGAGCCGACCACCGTGTCGAGGTAGGCGTTCAGGCCGTCGTTGTCCACTGTGCCCCGCTGGATGCCGACGGTGACCTGTACGGGTTGCGGGGCCATGGCGACGGCCGACACCGTGTCGAACCGGCCGACGGACACGCCCACGTCGCGCATCGCCGTGGCGGTGAAGTGGCCGCCGCGGGCCGGGTCGGGGGTGCCGCTGGCCAGCACCCCGAAGCCTTCAGGCACGACGACGGTCAGGTCGAAGTCGGCGGTGGGCGCGGTGGACGACTCGGCGAACCCGCCGACCGCGCTCTCGGTCGCCCACCCGACCCCGGGCTCCCACGACAGAATGGGGAAGAACGACCCGAGCCGCATGGAGTCGCCGTTGCGGGAGATCCGGTCGTTGGCCTTCCCCGGCACGGTGAGCCGCCAGGGCATGGCGACGTCGACCGCCTGGCCGGCCCGAAAGGTCGCGCCCGACCGGACGACGAGCGTGGTCGGGTCCTCGGCCGTGGACGACACAGGTCGGCCGGAGATCGTCACCTGGCCGGTCGTGAGCTCGGGGGGCACGGGCCCCGCCGGCGGGCCGTTCGGCCACAGCCGGAACACCAGCCGGTCGGTGTCGACGTCGGGCGTGAAGATCACCCGCAGCTGCCCGTCGACGCTCCCGTCGGACGGGTGCACGTCGGCCCGGAGGGTGTACTTCGGGCGGGCGGGGTCGGGTGTGGCCCGGGCCGGGATGGTGGGGCAGGCCGGCGTGGTGGCGCGGGCTGGTGCCGTCGTGGTGGTCGGTTGCGGGACGGTGGACGTCGTGGAGGTGGTGGCGTGGCCCCGGGCCGCCGGCACCCCGTCGCCCGACGCGCACGCCGGCAGCAGGAGGGCCAACGCCAGCACTGCGACCCTCCTGGACATCCGGCCATCGTGCCAGCCGTATGGTGGCAATCGTGCCGCACCTCGTGCCGACCTGCGTGTGGAGGGCGTCGCCCGAGTTGCTCGTCGCCCTCGATGCCCAGTTCGGCGAGCCGGTCGACACCTACGTCAACGGCTCACAGGTCTGGCTGCGTGACGACGGCCCCGCCGGCGAGGCCCTCGAATGGCGCCTCCATCCTGTCGGCGGGTACCGCCGGCCACCGGGGCTGGACACCGAGGAGGTCTTCGACGTGGTCACCGGTGCACTGGCGGCCGGCGAGGAGCCGCCGGCGCCGCTCGACCGGCTGTGGGAGGGCCTCGAGGCGTTCGCGGCCTACGACGACGAGCTGGAGCCGGCCACCCTGGCCGCGGCGTGCACCGCGTCGCTGGGCATCGTGCCCGACGCGGTGGGTGTGGCCGACCACGACCTCATCGGCGACCAGTGGGAGCAGTCGGGGGGCGCGACGTCGATCGTGGCCGCCCTGCTCGACCAGCTCGGGTGAGCGACGAGTCCGCCGGCTGGGAGGACTTCGCCGAGGACTTCGAGCGCCACGCCGAAGTCAGCGCCTACAACGCCCTCTACGACCGGCCGGCGGTGCTGGCCCTGCTGGGCGACGTCGCCGGCCTGCGCATCCTCGACGCCGGCTGCGGCCCCGGCCTCTACGCCCAGGAGCTGGTGGCACGGGGCGCCACGGTGGACGGCTTCGACGTCAGCCCCGCGATGGTGGAGCTGGCCCGCCGGCGAGTCGGTTCCGGGGCCACGTTCCGGGTGCATGCGCTCGACGCCCGGCTCGATTGGCTGGACGGCGGCACCGTCGACGGCGCCCTCCTCGCCCTGGTGATCCACCACGTCGACGACCGCGTCGGCGCACTCCGTGAGATCCACCGGGTGCTCCGCCCGGGCGGCTTCCTGGTGGTCTCCACCCACCATCCGACCTCCGACTGGTTGCGGTTGGGCGGCAGCTACTTCGACGTCGAGAAGCTCGACG
Source organism: Acidimicrobiia bacterium (assembly GCA_023265025.1). GTDB lineage: Bacteria > Actinomycetota > Acidimicrobiia > Acidimicrobiales > AC-14 > CADCTB01. The sequence continues at coordinate 18,905 of JAHFUP010000002.1, forward strand.
AGATCTGGCACCGTGGGTGGCGGGTGCGGTACTGGCGGCAGCCCCTTACCCGCTCGTGCGCGGAGTTCGCCGAGGCCGGCTTCCTCATCGAGCGGCTGGTGGAGCCACTTCCTCAGCCCGAGATGGCGGACCGGTACCCGGCGTACGACGCCAACCTGCGGCGGGAGCCGGGGTTCATCAACTTCCGCCTGCGCAAGCCGCCCGTTTAGAAGCGTCGCTTCCCGAACCGTCGCCGAGGCTCCTCGGGCGACTCGGCGGTGACCGTGGGTGCCGGGGCCTCCTCCTCGGGCGCCGGCTCGACGTCCGCCTCGACCTCGGTCGCCGTCGGCTGGGGCTCCGGCTGGGGCTCAGGCGCCGGGTCGTCGGCCCACACGATCGCCGGGACGGCCTCGGTGTCGAGGCCTTCGTCGAAGGCCGATGCCGGCGCCGGCGCCGGCGCCGTCTCGACGGCCACGAACGTCTCGTCCTCGGTCTCGACGACAATCACCGTCTCGGCGTCGGTCCCGACCGCCGCGGTCGCCGCATCACCCTCGATCACCGCCACCGGCTCGATGCCGGCCTCCACCAGTGCGACGGCCGCCAACTCGGTGTCCGCCGTCGCCACCGGCTCGAGGTCGCCCTCCTCCGCAGCGACGGGCTCGACCATCTCGACGACCCTGACCTCGTCCACCTCGAGGGCCTCGACGTCGAGGTCGCCGGCGATCTCCTCCACCGCCGGCTCCGCCGCCTCGGCGGACCCGGCCTCCTCGACAATCTCGGGCGCCGGCTCGGCGGCCGCGGCCGCGTCCGCCTCGGCCCGGCGGCGCCGGCGCCGGCCGGTCGACTTCTCCATGTCGAGGACCGGCGCGATCAGCTCCGACTCGACCAGCTCGCCGTCGTCGGCGGAACCCGTGCGGGGGACCTCGTGCAGCGGGGCCGGCGGTTCGCCCATGCCGGCGGGAACCGCCTCGACGAGGGCGCTGTAGATGCGGGCCCAGCGGATGCGGTCGCCCACGATGCCCATGATGAAGATGCCGGCGACCTCGGCCTCGCGGCCGGCGCCGTGCAGCTCGAGCCAGACGGTGTCGTCCATCGCCGCCGACCGGAGGACGGTGAGGCGGAAGCCCGGCTCGGCGTCGAAGATGGCCTGCCAGTTCCGGCGCACCTGGTCGGCGCCGCGGAAGTTCCGGGCCGGGTACATCGGCTGGATGCTGTCGAAGTCCGGATGCAGGCACGCGGACACGCCGTCCGCGTCGTGACGGTTGCAGGCGTTGACGAACTTCGTCACCACTTCCATCGCGTCGCCGGCGCCGACTCGCTTGCGTTTCAACAGGGCCATGTGCACCTCATTATCGTGACGGTAGTTCGTCCTGGTGCCGCCACGGTGGGTGGCGGGGTCGATCGAAGACCACGTCGACGTTCTCACCCCGTATCGCCTGGAACGCCGGGACGCTCCAACGGGTGGCGCCGGCCAGCGGCTCGGGCAGGTTGTCCTCCGCGAACCAGCCGACGTCGACGCACTCAAGGGGGTGCCGGCGGAGCTCCCCGCCGAGCACCCGGCAGTGGAACACGAGCGAGTACAGCGGCACCTGGGTGAAGCCGAGGCGGAGCCCGTCGAGCACGGCGATGAGCCGCACCGGCTCGACCTCCATGCCCGTCTCCTCGAAGACCTCCTTCACCGCCACCTCCGACGCCGAGTAGCCCACGTCGGCCCAGCCGGTCGGGTACAGCCACACGCCGTTGTCGGCCCGCTGGACGAGCAGGATCTCTCCCCGCTCGTTGCCGACGACCGCCCCGACCGCCACCTTGGGCGTGACGTAGCCGGCGACGCCGTTGCCGACCAGGCGCATCCACTCCTGGACGAGGGGTGCGGCCTCGACCTCGTCGCCGGCGGCGGCCCGGATGTCCGCGGCGACGTGGAGGACCTCCTCGAAGCGCTCCCGCTCGTACAGGCTGTCGGTGAAGGCCAGGCCGGTCCGGGCGATCCCGGCGAGCGCTTCGCTCCACCGCAGGAGATCCGGAGGTGCCGTCACCGACGAAACGCTACCCGGCGCATCTGGGACAATGGGTGGGTGGGGGTACGAGCCGACTGCCGCCACTACTCCAGCCGGTCTCTGCCGACGGGCGACACCGTCGACCGCTGCCGCCTCGACGTGGCCGAGACCATGCCCTTCGCCTGCCCCGACGGCTGCATCTTCTTCGAGCCCCGCCCCCTGAGCGACGCCGGCTGGACCCGCCCGCCCGAGCCGCCCCCGCGTTAGTGCCTCGACCTCATTCGTTCGCTTCGCTCACTCCATTCGGTCGAAGTGATCGTGCTCCGGCGGGCGAGCGGAGCTCGCGCCGCCTCCGCCCTGTCCCTCCCTCGTGTCCGCGGCCGGAGGGGCCGCCTTCGGCGGCGACGGCGGCCACGGACGGGAAACCCCACGAACGCGGCGAACGTTTGTGGTCAGGGCACTAGCTCGAACTGGCTGCAGTTAGCCGCACCTGCGCGGCCGACTGCAGCCAAAACGAAGCTCTAGGCCAGGAGCGTGTCGAGGTTGGCGAAGAACTCGGAGCGGGCCATGACCTGCTGGCAGCCGGCGGCCCGGGCCGCCTCCATGACGTCAACGGAGGTGTGGTTGGCGAAACCGATGACCCGGGTGTTCAGGCCGCCGAGCACCTCGACCACGCCGGGCTTGGTGAGGTCGACGACGACCAGGTCGGCGCCGCCGCACAGGCCGGCGAGGTCCGCGGGGCGGGAGACGAAGATGCAGTCGCCGGCGGCGGCCACCTTCGACCGGTCCATCACATCAGGGACGTATGCGACGATGCGGCTCATGGGGTATGCCTCCGGCGGTGGGCGAGGGCCTTGGCCGCCCCCCACACCAGGCCGGGTTCGGCCAGGGCGGGGTCGACGTCGGCGAAGCTGGCTGGGGACAGATCGTAGAGGTCGGCGGGCAGCAGGCGTTCCTGGATCGGGTCGCGTACGACGGGAGGGACGCCGGCGGCCTGCAGGATCTCGGTCGGGTAGCGCACCGCGGTGCGCAGCAACGCCAGCGGGGTGGAGCGCTGCTCGTCGACGTCGGCGGCCAGCAACGCCCGCACCTGGCCGCCCACCTCGACTGCGGCCCGCCGGCCCGCATCCTGCGCCGCAGCCAGCACGTCCGGGTCGGGCGGCCCGTCCTGCCACGCAGTCAGGATGCGAGCGACGGACCGCTCCACCCAGCCGGGGAGGGCGGCGACCACTGCGTCGGCGAGCGCCGTAGCGTGGGGCTCCACCCGTACCATCGTAGGGAGCGTCGATCACCGTGAGCCCCCGTCCCCAGCCCATCCCTCCCGGTCCCGGCCAGGAGTCGGTCTGGGACTATCCCCGCCCTCCTCGAGTCGAGCCGTGCCGCAGCCAGGTCGAGGTGGTGTTCGCCGGCGTGACCATCGCGGTGACGCTGGCGTCGCTACGGGTGCTGGAGACGAGCCACCCGCCGAACTACTACTTTCCGCCCGACACGATCATCCCCGGTGTCCTGCGGGGCTCGATCAAGACGAGCTGGTGCGAGTGGAAGGGCGAGGCCCGCTACTACTCGCTGGTCCACCGCGGGAAGGCGGTCGCCGACGCCGTCTGGACGTACCTCAACCCTCTGCCCGGGTACGAGGCGCTCGCCGGCTACCTCGCGTTCTACCCGGCGCTGACGGAGGCCTGCATCGTCGACGCCGAGCTGGTCCTGCCCCAGCCCGGCGGCTTCTACGGCGGTTGGATCACCTCGAAGGTGGTGGGCCCGTTCAAGGGCGAGTCGGGAAGCACGGGGTGGTAGGGGGTAGGTAGCCTCCATCGCGACTCCGCACGGGCGCGGGACGGAGAAGAAAGGGCTGCCATGCCAGGCAAGTTCGTCGTGAAGAAGGGCTCCACCGGCAAGTTCCGCTTCAACCTGGTGTCGACCAACGGCCAGATCGTGGCCACCAGCGAGGCGTACGAGACGAAGGCTGCGGCCATGAACGGCATCCGGGCGGTGAAGTCGCTGGCCGCCGACGCCACGGTCGACGACGAGTCGGCCAGCAGCAAAGCGTCCAGCAAGGCCTCGTCACCCAAGGCGCCGGTCAGCAAGGCCACGCCGCCGAAGCTCGCCGGCGGCGCGTGCGGCTACTCGGCCAACGTCGGCCTGTTCGGAGGGCCCCCGGAGCGCCGGGGGTGCGGGCAGACCATGCCGCCGGGCAACGCCCGGAGCGCCAGCCCCCAGGTGACGCTGCCCGAGGGCGGTTCGACGACCTCGATCGCGGCGACCGACGAGGACGGAGTCATCGCCGTGTACGGCCCGGCGATCATCCTCGGCGGCAAGTACCCGGGCACCAACACCGGCCCCACCGGACCGGTCGTGGTGAGCACCAAGGGGAAGACGTCGGTGACCAGCTCGGCGTCGGTCAAGAGCGTCGACGCCGGCGTGTTCACCGCCACCTCGATTCGCAGCACCTGCACCGCGTCGAAATCAGGGGTGAAGGGCTCGGCGACGGTCACCAATTGCGTGGTGGTCACGGCCAGCGACGCCGACGGGAACCCGAAGTCCACCAGGACGGTGCCGTCGAAGCCGCCGGCGAACCACAAGATCAGCGGCAAGAACTCGATCGGCGACAAGTTCAGGGTGGTCTTCAACGAGCAGAAGAAGGCGAAGGACGGCACCATCACCGTCGTCGCCGCCCACCTCTACCTGCTGGGGCCCACCGCGATCGGTGAGGTGGTCATCGCCGAGTGCCACGCCCGGGCGTGACGTTCGCGGGCCCGGCGACTACCGAAGAATCGTCGGCGGTGAGGACCGTCACTCCAAGGAGTTCGTCGAGCGCGGCGTCGCTGACGGCGAGCTCACCGTCGGTCGGGGTGACGTCGCCCTTGGCGGCCCCGCAGACGTCGGTGCCGGTCCCACCTCAGCCAGGCGAAGGCTCCGCCCGCCAGCGCCGCCACGAGGCTTACGACCGCACCGGGCATCTGGCCTATGGCCGCCAAGACCACCGCCGCGCAGGCGTTGGCGCCGGCGAACGCCGCGTTGAGGCGCCACGAGCGAGGCGCCAGCCAGAAAAACCGGTCACTTGCTGGCTCGTTGGCGTTGCGCTCGGTCGCGTTCTCGAGGCCTACGACCGCCCGGCGAAACCAACTCGGCCTTGTCACCGCTCCACCATGCCGAGAATCCTGCGACATCCGGACCAGCCGGACAGTTAATCGGGCGCGCGCACGTCCTCGGCGACGATGGCGGTCACGGTCTTGCGGTCAAGGCCGGAAACCTCAGCGAGCTGGCGCAGCGACGCGCCGGAGCGACGCGCCACGCGAATCATGTCGTCGCGGATCCGCGCTTCCTTCGCCGCTCGGTCGGCGCTCAGACCTACAACCGCGAGCGCGGCGCCAACCTCACCCTTGTCCCCGCCGCGGTACTTGTCCATCGCGGCAGCGGCGGCCGAAACCTGCGCATCGGAGTAGGTCATGACTCCTCCCGAAGAGCGAACGCGAGCTTGTCTCGGACGACCATCAGGAGGGGCACTCGCGGCGACACCTCGCCTCTCGACTCGGCATCGTTCAGGTGCGCCAGCGTCATCGCGAGCGACTCGAGGGCTTCGATCCTCTCCAGTTCGACCCGAACCATCGGTCCAAATGTAGCCGATCTCGGTGCTTCTTGGACCAGAGCGTGAGTCGCCGCCCAGAGGAGCTCGGAGGACGGCGCCCGGGGGGAGCGCCGCCCGGCCTACCCGGCGTTGCGGGCGAGGCGGACCTGAGCGACAACCCGATGTTTGGCGGCGTCCGACCTGATCGCCTCAGGCCCGATGGACCGTCACATCGACCGCGTACGCGGCGAGGGATCGAAGGTCGGCGAGGTCGCCGCTCAGCACGTCGCCGCCGGGCTCCGCCAGCGCGATCACGAGGGCATCCACGGCAGACCCCTGGCGCGCCTTGGCCCGGAGCGATGCCGCCCTTCTGGCGAGTCGTTCGGGAACACCCTCGACGACATCGCACGTCTTGAGGAAGCGGTTCACGTTGGCATCGGTGCGCGGTCTGCCCGTCAGGGACGCAACGAGGACCATCGATGGCACGACCGGCGGCCAGAGACCCTCATTTCTGAACGCCCGGATGACTGCGAGAGCGTCCGCGTTCCGTCGAGCGAGCTTGCTCACCCGTCCCGAATCCAGAACCAGCGAGCTCAAACCGCCTTCCTGCGCCGGCTGCGCCCTCCGATCTCGGCGGCCAGGCGGTTGGCGCGAGCGGCCGCCTGGGGCGACGGCTCGCCGACCTCGTCGAGGAGCTCCTCGACGTACCGGTCCGTCTCAGCGAGTAGCTCCTGGCGATGAAGCTCCGCCCGCACGGCATCCTGAAGGAGCTCCGAGGCAGGAAGGTGCTGCTCCTTCACCACCTTGTAGAGCTCCTCCGGGAGGTACACCTGCATCCTCGGCATACGCCTAGTATACATACGCTCCGAGGGAGCGGGACGCCCCGCAACGACGTCGTGCGCGGCCACGTCTACCGAGTGTCCCCGAACCGGTCGGGCGGGGCCGACCACCACGAGTAGCCCGTTCGTGCCGGTCTGGGTGAGGCCGAACCGTTACGGGTTGATCTCGGCAAGAGGCCGGCCGACCAGCGCCGCCGGCACCTCGTCGACGCTGCACGTCAGGCGGATCCGGCCGGGCAGGATCACGACGTCGGCCACGCAGGGGACGAGCGGCAGCTTGGGGATGCGTAGCGCCGGCACCGACAGGCCGGTCACCGAGAGTCGCAGGGTGTTGTCCGTCACCGAGGCGGCGGCGGTCACCGTCTGACCGGCCACCTGCACCTGCGCTTTGCCGGTCAGAAGGGTGACGTCCAGGCCCAGGCGTTCCGAGAGCTGCTCCTGGGTGACCTCGGCGGTGGCCGTCCCCCGCGTCAGCGTGGACAGCACCACCTTGCGGCCCGACAGCAGGCGGTCCCGGTCGAACGTCACCCGCCGCAGGTCGACGCCGACCTTGGCGAAGGTCAGGCCCTCGACGGTGACGTCGGCCGCGGCCACCCGGATGCGGGACACCTCGCCCGACGTCAGCAGCCGGCCGAGGAACGGGAAGGAGTCGATCTCCGCCGTCGTGGGGCCGGCGATCGTGGCGCCGGCCGGCAGTGCGGCCGCCACCCGGCCGCGGATCTGGCCTTCGGCCGCCGACCGCACCGCCAGGTCGGCCGCCACCAGGAGGCCGAGGACGACGGCGAGGAGCAGCAGCTTGCGCAGTTAGAAATCAGCTCTCGACAACGTCACCCAGGCGGTCGACCTGGACGCCGGCGTCGGCCAGCCACGCCAGCGCCTTTTCGACCGACGTCGGCTCGCCGGCCAGCTCGCAGACGATCCAGCCCACCTCGTCTTCGATGTTGGCCCGCCGTATGTTGGGGAGCACGTCGAACTCGCGCACGAGGCGACCCATGAGCGGCTGCTTGATGAGGTGCTCGGGGAAGGTGAGCTTGACCCGGAGGTTCGTCACGGAGGTCAAGCCTTACCGCCAACCGGGCCGCCGTCCAGCCCCGTAGACAGGAATAAGCTGTCCCTGTGCTGACTTGATGCTAACGCACTCAACTTTGCTACGCTAACCTGCAGCGAGAACCTCAGCATTCGTCTCGACCATCACTGGTTTTCATCGACATTGTCCGGGAGGAAGATCCCATGCCCAAGGCCGTAGGTATCGATCTGGGTACCACCAACTCGGTCGTCTCCGTACTGGAGGCGGGTGAGCCGACCGTCATCCCGAACGCCGAGGGCGGGCGCACCACGCCTTCGGTCGTCGGCTTCTCCAAGACCGGCGAGGTGCTGGTCGGCGAGGTGGCCAAGCGCCAGGCCATCACCAACCCCGATCGCACCATCCGGTCGGTCAAGCGCCACATGGGGACGAACTGGACCGTCACCATCGACAAGAAGAAGTACAAGGCGCAGGAGATCTCCGCCCGCATCCTGCAGAAGCTGAAGCGCGACGCCGAGGCCTACCTGGGCGACACCGTCACCGAGGCCGTGATCACCGTCCCGGCCTACTTCGACGACGCCCAGCGCCAAGCCACCAAGGAGGCGGGCGCCATCGCCGGCCTCGACGTGATGCGCATCATCAACGAGCCCACCGCCGCCGCCCTGGCCTACGGGCTCGACAAGGAGGGCGCCGAGCAGACGATCGTGGTCTTCGACCTCGGCGGCGGCACGTTCGACGTCTCCATCCTCGAGATCGGCGAGGGCGTCTTCGAGGTCAAGGCCACCAGCGGCAACACCCACCTCGGTGGCGACGACTGGGACCAGAAGGTGATCGACTGGCTGGTCTCGCAGTTCAAGGGCGACCACGGCGTCGACCTGTCGAAGGACAAGATGGCCCTCCAGCGCCTCAAGGAGGCGGCGGAGAAGGCCAAGATCGAGCTGTCGACCACGCAGGAGACGCAGATCAACCTGCCGTTCGTCACTGCGTCCGACGCCGGCCCCCTCCATCTCGACTACAAGCTCACCCGGGCCACGTTCCAGGAGCTGACCGCCGACCTGGTCGAGGCGTGCCGGGGCCCGTTCGAGCAGGCCATGAAGGACGCCGGCTTCACCGGCGCCGACCTCCAGCACGTGATCCTGGTGGGCGGCTCCAGCCGGATGCCCGCCATCCAGGACCTGGTCAAGCAGATGACGGGCAAGGAGCCCCACAAGGGCGTCAACCCCGACGAGGTCGTCGCCATCGGCGCCGCCGTGCAGGCCGGCGTGCTGAAGGGCGACGTCAAGGACGTCCTGCTGCTCGACGTCACCCCGCTGTCGCTGGGCATCGAGACCCGCGGCGGCATCATGACCAAGCTGATCGAGCGCAACACCACCATTCCCACCCGCCGCACCGAGGTGTTCACCACCGCCGAGGACATGCAGCCCTCGGTGGAGATCCACGTCCTGCAGGGTGAGCGGGAGATGGCCTCGTTCAACAAGACGCTGGGCAAGTTCCAGCTGGTCGGCCTGCCGCCGGCGCCCCGCGGCGTCCCCCAGATCGAGGTGACCTTCGACATCGACGCCAACGGCATCGTCCACGTGTCGGCCAAGGACCGGGCGACGAACAAGGAGCAGTCGATGACCATCACCGGTCAGTCGGCGCTCAACAAGGACGAGATCAACCGCATGATCCGCGATGCCGACGCCCACGCCGAGGAGGACCGCGAGCGCCGGGAGGAGGCCGAGACCCGCAACCAGGGCGACACCCTCGTGTACCAGACCGAGCGGATGATCCGTGAGCACGGCGAGCGCATGTCCGAGGACGAGAAGGACCGCCTCACCTCCGCGGTCAAGAACCTCAAGGGTTCGCTCAAGGGCAACGACATGGGCGCCATCCGGTCGGATACCGAGGCGCTGATGACCGTCAACCAGGGCATCACCACCCGCCTCTACTCCGAGGCCGCGCAGGACGGCCAGGGCAGCGGTGGCGGTGACTACGGGGCCGACGACGACGAAGTCGTCGACGCCGAGATCGTCGACGAGGCGTAGGCCTTATGTCGGATCAGACCGGGGCAACACGGGCGGAGGAGACGCAGCAGCCCGAAGCGGCTGCGTCCCCCGAGCCGGCGTCGCCGGCCACCGAAGACGCCGCGCCCGAGGACCGGGAAGCGGAGTTCGACGAGGAGGATCTGGAGCTCTCGGAGATGGAGGCCCGCCTCCTCGACGATATGGACCGGCTGCAGTCCGAGCGCAACGACTACCTCGACCAGTTGCTCCGCACGCGGGCCGACTTCGACAACTACCGCAAGCGCATCCTCAAGCAGCAGTCGGAGCACCAGCAACGGGCGGCCGAAGCCCTGGTCGAGAAGCTCCTCGAGCCCCTCGACACCTTCGAGCTGGCCCTGGCCCACGGCCAGGGCTTCGAGCAGGCACGCGACAAGCTGGTCGGCATCCTCACCAAGGAAGGACTGGAGCGCATCGATCCCGTCGGTGAGGCCTTCGACCCCAACGAGGCCGACGCCGTGGCCCACGAGGCCGGCGACGGTGGCCCCGTCGTGTCCGAGGTGCTGCGGCCCGGGTACCGCTGGAAGGGGCGGGTCCTCCGGCCCGCCATGGTGAAGGTCAAGGGATAGGGATGGCAGCCGTCGGCACCCGTCGATTCGGTTTGTGCTGGCGGCCGCAGGCGGCGCCGCAGGCGCCCTCCCCCGGCTGCCGGCACCTGGAGAGGAACGGCGGAGGGCGAGCCGGCTTTGCCGGCCGCCCGCAGCGCCACTCCCTCGTCCGAGCGCAGCGAGGACGAAATTGACCCCTCAGCGGGAGTGGTTCGAGAAGGACTACTACAAGGTGCTCGGGGTGCCCCAGTCGGCGACCGAGACCGAAATCCGCCGCGCCTACCGGAAGCTGGCCAAGGAGAACCACCCTGACGCCAACCCCGGTAAGGAGGAGCGCTTCAAGGAGATCTCCGCCGCCTACGACGTCCTCTCCGAGCCCGGGAAGCGCAAGGAGTACGACGAGGTCCGCCGGCTCGGGCCGATGGCCGGCGCCGGCGGCGCTGGGTTTCCTGGCGGCGCCGGCTTCCCCGGTGGCGCCGGCGGCACGACCTTCCGCACCGAGAACCTCGGCGACCTCTTCGGCGACATCCTCGGCCGCTTCGGAGGAGGGGCGGCGGCCGGCCAGCGCGGTCGCCCGGGCGCGACCACGGGACAGCGCGGCGAGGACCTGGAGGCCGAGCTCCACCTGTCGTTCCTGGACGCCCTCAACGGCGTCACCACGTCGGTCAACGTCACCAGCGAGGCGGCCTGCGGCACGTGCCACGGCAGCGGCGCGGCGCCGGGAACCACGCCGGTGGTCTGCTCGCGCTGTGGCGGCCGGGGGGTCACCTCCGAGAACCAGGGCCTCTTCTCCTTCAGCCGGGCCTGCCCGCAGTGCGCCGGCCGCGGCATGGTGGTGGAGACGCCCTGCCCGACGTGCCGCGGCACCGGCGTCGAGAACCGGCCCCGCCAGGTCAAGGTCCGCATCCCCGCCGGCGTCGACGACGGCCAGCGCATCCGGGTCAAGGGCCGGGGGGCGCCCGGTCGAAGCGGCGCACCCGCCGGCGACCTCTGGGTCACTGTGCGCGTCGCACCGCATGAGATGTTCGGCCGCAGCGGACGCAACCTCACCCTCGCAGTGCCGATCACCTTCTCCGAGGCCGCCCTGGGCGCCGAGGTGACCGTGCCCACCCTCGACGGCAGCGTCGTGCTGCGGGTTCCCCCCGGCACGCGGTCCGGACGGAAGTTCCGGGTCAAAGGCCGGGGCGTGGTCGACGACAAGGCCGGCGCCGGCGACCTGCTCGTCACCGTCGAGGTGGCGGTGCCGACCAAGCTCTCGCCGGCCCAGCGGGAGGCCATCGAGGCGCTGGCCACTGCGTCCACCGAGTCGCCCCGCACGCATCTGGGAGTGTGATGGCACCGAGCAGAGACTTCGACCGAGGCGTGTATGTCATCTCGGTGGCGGCCGAGCTGGCCGGCGTCCACCCACAGACGCTGCGCATCTACGAGCGCCGCGGCCTGCTCGACCCGGCCCGCACCGGCGGCGGCAGCCGGCGCTACAGCCAGCGCGACATCGACCGCCTGCGGCGCATCCACGAGCTGACCGAGGCGGGGCTCAACCTGGCCGGCGTGAAGGCGGTCATGGAGCTGGAGGACGAGGTGGCGCGGCTCCGCCGGCAGCTCGACAACGTCATCGCCGAGGCCCGTGAAGCGGTCGAGCGCACCCACCGCCAGTACCGCCGGGAGCTCGTCCCGGTGAAGCAGACGCCGGCCCCCTACACCAAGCCGCGGCGGTAGCCCAATCATCGGGTGGCGGGCCGGGTTCGCCTCCGCCCCCTCCAGACGCGAAAGGATCATGGGATGCGCCGACTGAGCTTTCTGGCGGCTGTCCTCGCCATCGCCGTCGCCGGCCCCTCCCCATCGCACCGCCCGAGCCGGGCACCGGCGCGTCCCGCGCCGGCCGCCTACGACGTTCTGGCCGCCCTCCCGGTGGCCTTCGAGCCGGCGGGTGACGCCGGCTTCGTGTCCCGCGGCCCGGGCTTCTCGGTCGCCCTCTCGCCCGCCGAGGCGGTCGTCGCCCTCCGCGACGCCACCTTCCGGCTGCGGCCCGCCGGCCCGACGGTCAACCAGTCGCCGGCGCTCGTCCCCGGCGAGCCCCTCACCGGCACCGTGACCCGCCTGACGGGTGACGACCCGGCGGGCTGGACGGCCGGCGTCTCCACGTTCGGCCGCGTCGAGGTTCGCCAGGTGTGGCCCGGTGTCGACATGGTGTGGCACGGCGACCAGCGGCGCCTCGAGCACGACATGATCGTGGCGCCCGGTGTCGATCCGTCGGTGGTGGCGGTCGACGTCGACGGGGCTCGCTCCCTCACCGTCGACCCGCAGGGCGACCTCGTCATCGACCTCGGCGCCACGACGGCCCGGCTGGCCCGCCCGGTGGTGTACCAGGACGTGGCCGGCGCCCGCCGGTCGGTGGCGGGGGAGTTCGCCCTGCTGGGGCCGTCCCGCATCGGGTTCCGCCTCGGTGCGTACGACGCCGAGCTGCCGCTCGTGATCGATCCCACCCTGGTGACGTCGACGTTCCTCGGCGGCATCGGCAGCGACAGCGGCTACGCCATCGCCGTCGACCCCGAGGGCAACACGTACGTCACAGGCGCCACCGAGTCCGCCGACTTCCCGACCAACGCTCCTCTCCAGCAGGCGCTGAACGGGATAGGCCCGACCAGCGACGTGTTCGTCAGCAAGCTGAGCCCCGACGGCACCCGCCTGGTCTGGTCGACCTACTTGGGCGGTCGTGGCCGCGACACCGGCTACGGCGTCGCGGTGGCGACGGACGGTTCCGTATACGTGACCGGTGTCACTGAGTCACCCGACTTCCCGGTGGCACGCGCCGCTCAGTCCGGCTACGGCGGCGGGCCCAGCGACGCCTTCGTCGCCCGCATCGCGGCCAACGGCACGGGCATCGAGTGGTCGACGTTCATCGGCGGCGGCGGCATCGACCGCGGCCGGGGGCTGGCTGTTGACTCGACGGGCAACGCATATGTCACAGGCACCACGGGCTCGGCCGACTTCCGCTCCGTGAACCCCCAGCAGCCCGGCCCTTTCCGGGCCGACGACCTCGACGCGTTCCTCGTCAAGCTGCCGTCCGCCGGCTCGCCGTTCACCTTCGCCACCCGCCTCGGCGGCGGCAACGACGACCGGGGCCTGGCCGTCGCCCTCGACACCCAGAACAACCCCTACGTCACAGGTGACACGCTGTCGCCGGGCTTCCCGACCGTGAAGCCGATCCAGGCGACGTCGGGCGGGAGCGCCGGCGGCGTGGCCGGCAGCTTCGCCGACGCCTTCGTGTCGAAGTACAACTCCAACGGCTCGGCGCTCATCTACTCGACCTTCCTGGGCGGCAGCGACGTCGACCAGGGCACCGCCATCGCGGTCGACACCCAGGGCGCGGCGTACGTCGTGGGCAACACCAACTCGCCGAACTTCCCGACCGCCGGCGCCCTGCAGGCCACCAAGGGCACCGACGCCGACGCCTTCGTGACCAAGATCGACCCCGCCGGCGGGGCGCTCGTCTACTCGACGTACCTCGGAGGGACCGGTGCGGACGGGGCCAACGCCGTCGCCGTCGACCGCACCGGCAGCGCCCACATTGTCGGGACGACCGGCTCCGCCAACCTGGCGACGGCCAAGCCGGTGCAGAGCGTCAAGAGCGGCGGTGACGACGCATTTCTCGTCCGGCTGGACTCCACCGGGCGCGGCCCGTTGTTCGCCTCCTTCCTCGGCGGCCGGGAGTCCGACGCCGGGATGGGCGTCGCCATCGACACCCAGGGGGGCGCCCACGTCCTGGGCCTGAGCGGGTCTGCGGACTTCCCGTCGATCAAGCCCGTCCAGGGGTCGCGGCCGGCGGCCGGCGGCGACGCCTTCGTCGCCAGCTACAACCTGATCGACGCGGCGGCGCCGGCGCCGGCGACGACCGCGGCCGCCGGCGCCGCGGCGCCGGGGTCGTCCTCCTCGTCGTCGGCCCACGACCGCCGGGTGCGGATCCTGTTCGGGCTCACCCTCGCCTTCCTCCTCGTCGCCGTGGCCCAGACGCTCTTCCTCCGCCGGCGCACCCCCGCCGTCGCGACCCGTACCCAAGCGCGGCCCGCACCGTCGGCGTCGCGGGCGGCCGGTGGCGGCGGTGCCGGTGGCGGCGGCACGAAGGCGGGCGCCAGCGCCAAGGCCCCGATGCCCCCCAGGTCCAGCCGCTCACCCAAGGCGCGGGGCGGCCCCAAGGGCGGCGGCCCGAGGGCAGGCGGACCGCAGAAGGGCGGGAACCGGAAGACGCCGGCCCGGCCGAAGGCCATGGCCGGCGAGCCGGCGCCGCTGCCGCCGCCGGCGCCGGCGGACGACGCCGGCGAGCTGACCGAGGCCGTCGGTGTGCTCGACGACGCGGGGCCGCCGACCGTCGCCGCGCCCCCTCCGCCGCCCCCGCGGGTGAAGCCCCAGGAGCCGGCGATCGCCCAGCTTTTGGAGGAGGACCTGTGGGCGCCGGAGCCGGCGCCGGCCGGCCCGGACGAGCCGGCACCGTCGACCGAGGAGGGCGCCGAGGCCGGTGCGGGCGACGAGCCGGCCTCCGCCGCGGCCGAGGCGGTCCCGCCACCCGCCCCGCCGGCGCCGGAGTGGGCGCCGTTCGACACCGGCTCCACGCCGGCGGTCGGGGCCACGCCGGGTGCCGAGCCGGCCCACCCCATCCCGCCCGTGCCCGCCGAGGAGCTGTCGTTCTGGGACCTGTTCCCCGAGGACCTGCCGCCGGCCCGGCCCACCGCCTTCCCGGCCGAGGATCTCCTCGTCGACCCCCTGGCGTTGCCCGAGGGCCCGGACAGCGCAGCCGGCCGGCTGGCGGGCGAGCCCGCCGCCGACGAGCAGCCGGTGGCCGTTCCGGCGCCGCCGGCGCCGGAACGGCCGTCCTACACGCCGGAGACGGAGATCGTCATCGCCGAGCTACTCGACGGCCCCCTGCCGACCGGCGTGCGCCAGCAGGCCGACGCCGTCTGGGCTCCTCCTGCGCCGGGCGACGACTTCCGCGTCGACGACCTCCTGATCGACCGGCCGGCGCCCGACGCCGACGAGGAGGACGACGGCGAGGACGACGACCTGGCGGGGGCGACCCAGGGTCGGTCGCCGGAGGAGCAGGCCCGGGTGGCCGCCGATCGGGCCCGCCGCCGGCGCTCCCGCCGCGGGGGCCGGCGCCGCCCGCCCGGCGACGGCTGAAAATCGGGAATCGTCCGGGCCAGGCGAAGGTTGAGTATGATGCCATCAACTTTCCTGCTGTGAGGTAAGCCAAGACGATGCCCTTCGACCCCAACCGTTGGACCCAGAAGACCCAGGAGGCAATCGCCACCGCCCTCGACCTGGCCAGGCAGCGCCACCACGCCGAGGTTCACCCCGAGCACCTGCTGGCCGCCCTGCTGACCCAGGAGGACGGGGTCGTCCTGCCCACGCTGACCAGGGCCGGCGTGGCCGCGCCCGCCCTGCGCGCCCGCAACGAGGCGACGCTGGCCACCTTCGCCCAGGCCTACGGGGGCGGCGAGCCCCGGCTGTCTCGCGAGACCCGCGACGTGATGGAGACGGCCGACCGCGAGCGGGAGCAGTTCGGCGACGAGTACCTGTCGACGGAGCACATCCTCCTGGGACTGACCGCGCTCGTCGGCGTCTCCCGCGAGGAGTTGCTGAACGTCCTCCGGGACATCCGGGGCAGCCACAAGGTCACCAGCCAGAACCCCGAGGAGACCTACCGGGCCCTCGAGCGCTACGGCCGCGATCTGACGGAGGCGGCCAAGGCGGGCAAGCTCGACCCGGTCATCGGCCGGGACGAGGAGATCCGCCGGGTCATCCAGGTCCTGAGCCGCCGCACCAAGAACAACCCGGTCCTCATCGGCGAGCCCGGCGTGGGCAAGACCGCCATCGTCGAAGGTCTGGCCCGGCGCGTCGCCGAGGGCGACGTCCCCGAGTCGCTGAAGGACCGTCGCATCGTCGCCCTCGACCTGGGCTCGATGGTGGCCGGCGCCAAGTACCGCGGCGAGTTCGAGGAGCGGCTGAAGGCCGTCCTCAAGGAGATCGCCGACTCGGAGGGGCAGGTCATCACCTTCCTCGACGAGCTGCACACCGTCGTCGGCGCCGGCGCGGCCGAGGGGGCCATGGACGCCTCCAACATGCTCAAGCCCATGCTGGCCCGCGGCGAGCTGCGCATGATCGGCGCCACCACGCTCGACGAGTACCGCAAGCACATCGAGAAGGACGCGGCCCTGGAGCGCCGCTTCGCCCCGGTCATGGTCGGCGAGCCGTCGGTCGAGGCCAGCATCGCCATCCTGCGGGGCCTAAAGGAGCGCTACGAGGTGCACCACGGTGTCCGCATCGCCGACGCCGCCCTCGTTGCCGCCGGCGTGCTGTCCGACCGTTACATCACCGGCCGCTTCCTGCCCGACAAGGCCATCGACCTCATCGACGAGGCGGCCAGCAAGCTGCGCATCGAGATCGACTCCATGCCCACCGAGATCGACGTCGTCGATCGCCGCATGCGCCAGCTGGAGATCGAGCACCTGGCGCTGGCCAAGGAGACCGACCCGTCAAGCCGCGAGCGCCTGGCCACCATCGACGCCGAGCTGGCCGACCTGCGCGAGCGCTCCGACGGCATGAAGGCCCACTGGAACCTCGAGCGCGAGGCCATCGGTCGCATCCGCGCCCTCAAGGAGGAGCTGGAGACGATCCGCGAGCAGGTCGAGCGCGAAGTCGACCTGGAGGCCGCCGCCCGCCTGCGCTACGGCCGCATCCCCGAGCTGGAATCGGAGCTGGAGACCGCCTCGGCCGCACTGGCCGAGCTCCAGGCCGACCGGCGCATGCTCAAGGAGGAGGTCGATGCCGAGGACGTCGCCGAGGTCGTCAGCCGCTGGACCGGCATCCCCGTGTCCAAGCTCATGGAGGGCGAGGTGGCCAAGCTCGTCCGCATGGAGGAGGTCCTCCACGAGCGGGTCATCGGCCAGGAGGAGGCCGTCTCTGCAGTGGCCAACGCCATCCGGCGCTCACGGTCGGGCCTCTCCGACCCCAACCGCCCCATCGGCTCGTTCCTGTTCCTCGGCCCCACGGGCGTGGGCAAGACCGAGCTGGCCCGATCGGTGGCCGACTTCCTGTTCGACGACGAGCGGGCCATGACCCGGATCGACATGAGCGAGTACCAGGAGAAGCACACCGTCTCCCGGCTCATCGGCGCCCCTCCGGGCTACGTCGGCTACGACGAGGGCGGCCAGCTCACCGAGGCCGTCCGCCGGCGCCCTTACGCCGTCGTGCTGCTCGACGAGATCGAGAAGGCCCACCCCGAGGTCTTCAACGTCCTGCTCCAGCTGCTCGACGACGGGCGGCTGACGGATGGCCAGGGCCGCACGGTCAACTTCTCCAACGTCGTGCTCATCATGACCTCGAACCTGCCCGGCGACCCGGCGCAGTTCTTCCGGCCCGAGTTCCTCAACCGCATCGACGAGATCGTCCGGTTCCGGTCGCTCACCGAGGCCGACATCGAGCGCATCGTCCACATCCAGCTCCGCCACCTGGCCGCCCGGCTCGCCGCCCGCCGGCTGCAGCTCGACGTGACCGACGACGCCGCCGCCTGGCTGGCCCACGCCGGCTACGACCCCGTCTACGGGGCCCGCCCGCTCAAGCGCCTCATCCAGCGCCGGATTGCCGACCCCTTGGCCCTGGCCCTTCTGGAGGGCCGCTTCGGCGAGGGCGACACGGTCCACGTCGACGTCGCCGGCGACGAGCTGGCCCTCAAATAGCGAACTGGTGACACTTCGACACGCTCAGGCGTGGTGAAGTGTCACCAATGACCCCCGAGGCGGCGCTGGAGAAGCTGGCGGCGACGCTGGAGGGCGGGGGCGAGGTCCGGGCCGGGCAGATCGAGATGGCCCGGGCCGTGGCGACGGCAGTGCGGGAGGAGCGGCCGTTGGTGGTGCAGGCGGGGACCGGCACCGGCAAGACGTGGGCGTACCTGGTGGGGACGTTGCTCGACCGCGGGAGCCGGCGGGTGGTGATCGCCACCGCCACCAAGGCGCTCCAGGACCAGCTGGCCGGCAAGGACCTGCCTACGATCGCCGCCGCCGGCCTGCGCAAGGACCTGACCTGGGCCGTGCTCAAGGGCCGCAGCAACTACCTGTGCCGCCAGGCCGCGGCCGAGGCGTCGCGCGAGGCGGACACGCCGGCGCTGCCCGGCGTGGACACCCGGGGCATCGGCGCCGAGATCACCAAGTTGCTGGCGTGGGCCACCGACAGCCGGACCGGCGACCGGGCCGAGCTGGACTTCGAGCCCCGACCCCAGGCGTGGGCCTCGGTCAGCGTCGGCTCCGAGGAGTGCCCCGGCGCGCAGGCCTGCCCCAGCGGCGGTAGCTGCTTCGCCGAAGCGGCCTACGAGCGGGCGCGGGAGGCCGACGTCATCGTCGTCAACCTCCACCTGCTTGGCGCCCACGTGGCGTCCGGCGGCTTCGTCCTGCCCGAGCACGACGTGGTGATCGTCGACGAGGCGCACGAGACCGAGGACGTCCTGTCGGCCGCACTCGGCGTGATGATGACGCCCGGCCGCGTCGCCGCCGTGGCTCGGCTGGCGCCGGGGAGCGCGCTCGTCCGCCACCGCGACGCTCTCGACCGGGCCCTCACGCCGTTCGTCGGCAAGCGGCTGGCCAAGGGGGCGTCCGCCGAGGCGCCGGTGGCCGAGGCCCTCGCCGACCTGGCCCAGGTCGTGCGGGAGGAGCGGGGCGCCCTCCGGGGCGCGCCCGAAGGGGAGACCCAAGACCAGAAGGCCCGGCGGGAGCGGGCGGCGAAGGCGCTCGACACCCTCGCCGCCGACGTCGACACCGTGCTGGGCGCCGGCGACGACTACGTGACCTGGGTCGAGTCGTCGGGTGTGGGCAATCAGCCGTCGCTGCGGGTGGCGCCGGTCGACGTCGGCGGCGAGCTGGCCAAGGTGCTGTGGTCCTCGGCCACGCCGATCCTGACGTCAGCCACCATCCCGCCCGGCATCTCGGCCCGCCTCGGCCTGGCCGGTAGGGCGACGGAGCTCGACGTCGGCAGCCCGTTCGACTACCGGACCCAGTCCCTTCTGTACGTCCCCAAGCTGCCTGACGTGCGCCACCCGAAGCACGAGGCCGCAGCCCACGAGGAGCTGGAGTTCCTGCTCACCGCCGCCGGCGGGCGCACACTGGCCCTGTTCACCTCGTGGCGAGCCATGCGCGCCGCCAAGTCCGCCCTCGACGGCCGCCTGCCGTACACCCTGCTCGCGCAGGACGACCTGCCCAAGCCGGCGCTGATCGAGGCGTTCCGCACCGACGAGTCGTCGTGCCTGTTCGCCACCATGGGGTTCTGGCAGGGCGTCGACGTCCCCGGCGACGCCTGCTCGCTCGTCGTCATCGACCGGCTGCCGTTCGCCCGCCCCGACGACCCGGTGGCCGAGGCCCGCCGCGAGCGGGCCGGGCCGATGGCGTTCGCGGTGGTCGACGTGCCCCACGCCGCCATCCGCCTGGCCCAGGGCGCCGGCCGCCTGATCCGAAGCGCGACCGACAGGGGCGTCGTGGCCGTCCTCGATCCCCGACTGGCCGAGGCGTCCTACCGCCCCGCCATCCTCGGCGCCCTCCCCCCCATGCGCCGGACACGCGACCGGTCCGACGTCACCGCCTTCTTCACCTCAAGCCCGGCCGGCGTAGAGCCGATACCTCCTCGGTAGGTCGTCCTCTTTGAGGCGGCGGATGGGAGACCACGATGCGGTGGACCGGTGTTCGGGGCGGGGCGACTGTCGCCCTGCTGCTGGCGACGGCCGTCGTCGGGCTCGGCGCCGGCCCGGCGCACGCAGCCGCGACGATCAACGTCCCGGCGGCCCAGCCCACCATCCAGGCGGGCATCGACGCGGCGGTGAACGGCGACACCGTGGCCGTCGCCGCGGGCATCTACCACGAGCACATCGACTTCAAGGGCAAGGCCATCGAGGTCAAGAGCCTCGCCGGCCCGGTGAGCACCACCATCGACGGGGACAACACCTCGGTCGTCGTGGTCTTCAAGACCGGTGAGACCCGTGCCTCGGTCCTGCGGGGCTTCACCGTCACCCACGGCGTCATACCGACGGTGGGAGGCCCCGGGCTGATCGCCGGCGCCGGCATCGGCATCGGCAACGCCTCCCCGACCATCATCGGCAACGTCATCACCGACAACGACGGGTCGACCCATTCGGGAGCCGGTATCGGCGCCGTCGGTGCTCCGCTGATCCAGGACAACGTGATCGTCGGCAACCACACGGGCCCGCTGGGCGCCGCCGGCGGCATCATCGCGGGCGGCGGCGCAGAGATCATCGGCAACCGGATCGAGAACAACGTGGCCGGCGGTGGCGGGGGGATGATCCTCTACGGCGGCACGCCTGTCGTCCGGGACAACATCATCCGTGGCAACCACGCCGGGAACTACGACGGTGGCGGCGTGACCTTCAACGGACCCGGCACCTTGTTCGTCGACAACCTGGTCGAGGGCAACATCGCCGATGTCCGGGGCGGTGGGGTGGCGTGGATGGACACCGGGACGACCAACGTGCCCGTCCTCCTGAACAACACGATCGTCGGGAATCAGGCACCGACCGGCTCGGCCGTTGCCGGCCTGAGCGGCGGGGCCAAGCTGGCCGGCAACGTCGTCGTGGGCGCCTCCGCCACCAGCCTGGTGCATTGCGTCGGCAACGCCCCGCAGTCGACCATGTTCACGTTCAACGACGTGCACAACGGGACGGCATCGTCGCCCTACGCCGGCTGTGCCGACCCCACCGGTACCGGTGGCAACATCTCGGCCGACCCGCTCTTCGTCGCCCCCGCCGCGTCGCCGGCCGACTACCACCTGCAGGCCGGGTCGCCGGCCATCGATGCCGCTGACAACGCCGCGGCGGGCCTTCCGTCGACGGACCTCTCGGGATCGCCCCGCGTCCTCGACGGCAACGGCGACGGCAGTGCCGTGGTCGACATGGGGGCATACGAAGCGGGGACAGCGCGCACGATCAACGTGCCCGCCACCCAGCCGACCATCCAGGCCGCCATCGACGGTGCGACATACGGCGAGACCGTGGTCGTCGCCCCGGGCGCCTACCACGAGCACATCGACTTCAAGGGCAAGGCCATCGAGGTCAAGAGCTCCGCCGGCCCGTCGGTCACCACCATCGACGGGGACGGAACAGGGATAGTGGTCCGCTTCAAGACCGGCGAGACCCGGGCGTCGGTCCTGCGCGGCTTCACCGTCACCGGCGGCCTCCAGCCGCCGATGGAGAACGGGTTCGCCGGCGGGGGCATCCGGGTGCAGGACGCGTCGCCCACCATCGCCGGCAACGTCGTCACAGCCAACACCGGATCGGGCATCGGCGTGTTGGGCGGCTCGCCCCTCATCCAGGACAACGTGATCACGGCCAACACCACCCCCTACGACGGGGGAGGCATCTGGGCCGGGAGCAGCAGTGAGATCGTCGGCAACCGCATCGAGGACAACGCCGGCGACACCGCCGCCGGCCTGGTGGTCTTCGGGACGACCGTCGTCCGGGGCAACGTCATCCGAGGCAACCAGGCGGTCGGTTCCCACGGCGGCGGCGGCGGCCTCACCATGTACGGGGGCCTGGCCGTGGGCAATCTCATCGCCGACAACACGGCACTGGTCGGTGGATACGCCATGGGCGGCGGAGTGCTTTTGCAGGGGTCCTCCATTCAGCTGCTCCAGAACACCTTCGCGGGCAACGCCGCGCCGACGGGCTCGGCGATCGCCAACATCGGCGTCGGGGGCACCATCTCGGGCAACATCTTTGCGGGCCCGGCCGGCACGGGCGTGGTCCACTGCGGCGGCAACTACGCGACCTACTTCCAGTTCAACGACGTGTTCAACGGGACGGCGTCGAGGTTCCAGGACTGCGGGTGGGACATCACCGGGTACTTCGGCAACATCTCCGCCGACCCGCTGTTCATGTCGGCCACCGACCGACGGCTTCAGGCCGGCTCGCCGGCCATGGACGCCGGCGACCCGGCCGTCACCGGACTTCCCACCACCGACCTGGCCGGCGCACCCCGGGTCACCGACGGCAACGGCGATGGGCTGGCGGTTGTCGACATGGGAGCGTACGAGGCGCCGGCGATGGCGATCGTCGGCAGCCGCTACCACCCGCTGCAGCCCTCAAGGATCCTCGACACCCGATTCGGTATGGGCGGCACCGGCCCGCTGGGGTCGGCGGCCACCATGAACCTCCAGGTCACCGGCGCCGGCGGCATTCCCGCGGCCGGCGTTTCGGCGGTCGTGCTCAACGTGACCGTCACGCAGCCCACCGCACCGAGTTTCCTGACGGCCTGGCCGGCGGGGGCGCCTTTCCCGCTTGCGGCCAACCTCAACTTCGTCGCCGGCCAGACGGTGCCCAACCTGGTGACGGTGAAGGTCGGCGCGGGCGGGCAGGTGAGCCTCTACAACGCGGCCGGGGCGACCGATATCGTCGTCGATGTCGCCGGCTGGTACGGCGAGGCCGGCGCCACGGCCGGCTCCCGCTTCACAAGCGTCGTCCCTTCTCGCGTCCTGGACACCCGCTTCGGGGTGGGCGCCCCGTTCGCGCTGGGCGCGGCGGACAGCGTCGACCTGCAGGTCACCGGCATGGGCGGCGTGCCGGCCGCCGGCGTCTCCGCGGTGATCCTGAACGTCACGGTGACCCAGCCCACCGCACCCAGCTTCCTCACGGCGTGGCCGACCGGCTCGCCCTTCCCGTTGGCGGCCAACCTCAACTACGTCGCCGGCCAGACGGTGCCCAACCTCGTCGTGGTGAAGGTCGGCGACGGCGGCAAGGTCAGCCTCTACAACGCCGCCGGGTCGACCCACGTCGTCGCGGACGTCGCCGGCTGGTTCGGCGAGGACGGCGTCCCGGGCGCCGCCGGCTACACCAGCGTGGTCCCCTCCCGCATCCTCGACACCCGCTTCGACCCTGGTCGGACGGCCCTGGGGCCCGGCTCGGTCCTTGACCTCCAGGTCACGGGGCGGGGTGGCATTCCCGCCGCCGGCGTGTCGGCCGTCGTGCTCAACGTCACCGTCACCCAACCCACGGCCCCGAGCTTCCTCACCGCCTGGCCGACCGGCGACCCGTTCCCTCTGGCGGCCAACCTGAACTACGTGGCCGGCGATACTGTCCCCAATCTGGTGGTGGTCAAAGTGGGCGCCGGCGGCCTGATCAGCCTCTACAACGCGGCGGGGTCGACCCACCTGGTCGCCGATGTCGCCGGGTGGTTCTCGGCCTGAGCCTCACGGCGTCGGCGACGCCGTCCGGGCCTCCGGGTCGGCGAGCCACACCAGTTCCGCCGGCGTCAGCCTGCCTTCGCCGTCGACCTCGTACCAGCGACCGGACAGGTTGTCGATGCTCTGCGGTATCAGCCCGAGGAGCCGGTCGAGATTGCGGATCAGCGCCCCGTGGCTGACGAGCAGCAGGCGGTCGCCGGGCGACGCCGAGGCCGCGGCCCGTAGCAGCGCCAGCCGGGCCCGCTCGGTGAGGTCGGCGCGCAGCTCGCCGCCGGGCGTCGACTCGCTCCGACCCTCCGACCAGTCCGCCAGCGCGCCCGGGGCGCGGGCCCTGATCTCGGCTCGGGTCAGGCCCTGCCACTCCCCGACGTCGATCTCCTGCAGCTCGGGGTCGATCTCCACCGCCAGCCCGAGCGCCTCGCCGAGGATCTCGGCCGTGCGGCGGGCGCGCTGGAGGTGCGAGGAGACGAGGCGGCTGAAGTCGCCGGCCGCCAAGCGAGCTGCCGCCTCGCGAGCCTGGGCCTCGCCGAGGGTTGACAGCGGGACGTCGGCCCGGCCCTGCCACCGGCCGTCGGCGTTCCAAGTGGACTGGCCGTGGCGGAGGAGGAGGAGACGGCGGGGCGCCTGCCCGTCGGAGGAGTGGCGGTTCACGCCGGAGAAGGTAGGGGATGGTGGGGCCGACTGGACTCCCTGGCGGGGTGGGGCCCAGCATGTGCCGGCCCCACCATCTCCCTGTTGCGGCTTGGCGGGGTGCCGCCCTCCATGTGTCGGCAGCAGCCCACAAAGCTTTAGGGCCAAAATGGGATTGCGTAAGGGCGGTACACTGCTCGGACCGCCGTAGAAAATTCTTAGGAGACGCGCGTGCCCGGTACCGTGATCGTCGGCACCCAATGGGGCGACGAGGGCAAGGGCAAGTTGACCGATCTGCTCACCAAGCAGATGCAGGTCGTGGTCCGCTACCAAGGCGGCCACAACGCCGGCCACACCATCGTCGTCGACGGGGAGTCCTTCGCCCTGCAACTCGTCCCGAGCGGGATTCTCTATCCGTGGGTCACGCCGGTGATCGGCAACGGGGTGGTCGTCGACCCGGCGGTGCTGGTCGCCGAGATCGACGGGCTCGAGGCCCGGGGGGTCGACTGCTCCCGGCTGAAGGTCAGCGGCAACGCCCACCTGATCATGCCGTACCACTCCGAGCTCGATCGCCTGACCGAGCGCAAGCTCGGCAAGAACAGCCTGGGCACCACCAAGCGGGGCATCGGGCCGGCGTACGCCGACAAGGCGGCCCGGGTCGGGCTGCGGGTCCAGGACCTGCTCGACCCGAAGATCTTCCGGGAGAAGCTCGAGGTCGTCCTCAAAGAGAAGAACCTCATCCTGGCCAAGATCCACAACCGCCTGCCCCTGTCGGCCGACGACATCGCCGATCTCTACCTGGGCGAGCTGCGGACGCGGATCGAGCCGATGATCGCCGACTCGGTCGGCCTGGTCCACGACGCCCTCGAAGAGGGCGCCAACGTGCTGTTCGAGGGCGCCCAGGCCACGTTCCTCGACCTCGACCACGGCACCTATCCGTTCGTCACGTCGTCGAACCCGGTGGCCGGCGGCGCGCTCATCGGCGCCGGCGTCGGCCCGATGCACATCCAGCGCGTGATCGGCGTCGCCAAGGCCTACATCACCCGGGTGGGCGCCGGTCCATTCCCGACCGAGCTGTTCGACGACAACGGCGACGCACTCGTCGACCGCGGCCACGAGTACGGGACCAACACCGGCCGGCGCCGGCGCCCCGGCTGGTTCGACGCGGTCATGGTCCGCCAGGCCGTCCGACTCAACTCCCTGACCGAGCTGGCCGTCACCAAGCTCGACGTCCTCGACGCCTTCGACACCCTCAAGGTATGCGTGGCCTACGAAGCCGACGGGCAGAAGTACCTGCACCCGCCCTACCACCAGTCGATCCTGCACAAGGTCAAGCCGGTCTACGAGGAGCTGCCCGGCTGGAACCTCGACCTCACCGCGGCCACGACCCTCGATGATCTCCCCGAGGCGGCCAAGAGCTACCTGCAGTTCCTCTCCGACGCCTGCGGTGTGCCGGTGGGACTGGTCGGCGTCGGGCCGGGCCGGGAGCAGTTCGTCCAGTTCACCGACACGTCCGTCAGCGAGGACGACGACGACGATGACGACGACTGGGATGACGAGGACACCGGCGTCGTCGGTCCGGGCATCCTCGTCATTTGAACGTCTGCGTCGTCGGATCCGGAGGGCGTGAGCACGCGCTCGCCGTCGCGTTGGGCCGCACGGCCGGAGTCGTCGTCACCCCGGGGAGTCCCGGCATCCCGGGCTCCGTCGCCACCCCCCCCGAGGAGGTCGACGCCGACCTCTACGTGATCGGCCCGGAGACACCCCTCGTCGACGGCCTGGCCGACCGCCTGCGGGCCGCCGGCCGGCTGGTTTTCGGGCCGGGAGCCGACGGTGCCCGCCTGGAGGGGTCGAAGGCATGGATGAAGGAGGTGCTCCAGGAGGCCGGCGTGCCCACCGCGGCCTACGGCGCCTTCACCGACGTCGACCCCGCCCTCGCCTTCCTGCGCACGCTCCCGGGGCCGTGGGTGGTCAAGACCGACGGCCTGGCCGCCGGCAAGGGCGTGCTGGTCACCGACTCCTTCGACGAGGCCGCGGCCGACGTGGTCGCCAAGCTCTCGGGCCAGGCGTTCGGCGACGCCGGCCGGCGGGTGGTCATCGAGGAGTGGCTCGACGGTCCCGAGCTCTCGCTGCTGTGCGTGTGCGACGGCCGGACCGCCGTGGCGCTGGCGCCGGCCCAGGACTTCAAGCGCCTGGCCGACGGCGACGCCGGCCCCAACACCGGCGGCATGGGCGCCTACTCGCCGGTGCCGTTCGTCGGCCCGGACATTGTCGACGAGGTCCTTGAACAGTCGGTCAAGCCCACGCTCGCCAGCCTCCGGGCCCGGGGCGTCGACTACCGGGGCGTGCTCTACGCCGGCCTCATGCTCACCTCCGCCGGCCCGAAGATGCTCGAGTACAACGTCCGTTTCGGCGATCCCGAGGCCCAGGTCGTCCTGCCCCGCTACGCCGGCGACCTGGCTCAGCTCCTTGCCGAGGCCGCCGGTGGCCGCATCGAGAGCGAGCCGGCGTTCGACGACCGGGCCGCGGTCACCGTCGTCCTCGCCGCCGAGGGCTACCCGCTCCATCCGCGCACCGGAGACGTCATCGAGGGCCTCGACAAGGCCGACGGCCTGCCGGGCGTCACCGTGTTCCGGGCTGGCGTGGCACGGAGGGGTGACGAGTGGGTCACCGCCGGCGGCCGGGTGCTGAACGTGACCGGCATGGGCGACGACGTGGCCGGCGCCCGGGCCACCGCCTACGAGGCGGTGTCGGCCATCTCGTGGCCGGGCATGCAGTACCGGACGGATATCGCACAGCGTGTGCATTCCGGGTCGTGATTTCACACAACGGGAGGATCGAATGAAGGTCGCCGTGCTCATGGGGTCGCCGAACGACCAGCCCAAGATGGCGCCGGCCACGGCGACGCTCGGCGAGTTCGGGATCGAGGCCGACGAGCGGGTCATGTCGGCCCACCGCACACCCATGGCGGTCGCCGACTTCGCCCGCAGCGCCCGGGAGAACGGGTACACGGCGATCATCTGCGGCGCCGGCATGGCCGCCCACCTGGCCGGCGCCGTAGCCGCGAACACCACGCTCCCGGTCATCGGCGTGCCCCTTTCCGGCGGGGCGCTCAACGGGGTCGACGCCCTCTACGCGACTGTGCAGATGCCCAAGGGCATCCCGGTGGCGACGGTGGCGATCGACGGCGCCATGAACGCCGCCCTGCTCGTCGTGCAGATGCTGGCCATCACCGACGCCGGCATGGCGAAGCAGCTCGACGACCGGCGTACATGACGATTCCCGACGTCCTGGCGTCCCGCTACGCCTCCAACGAGATGGTCGAGCTGTGGTCGCCGGCGCACAAGGTCGTCCTGGAGCGCCGGTTGTGGATCGCCGTGCTGAAGGCCCAGCGGGACCTCGGCGTCGAGGTGCCGGCCGGCGTCGTCGAGGCCTACGAGGCGGTCGTCGACGACGTGGACCTGGAGTCGATCCAGGGGAGGGAGCGCGTCAGCCGCCACGACGTGAAGGCCCGGATCGAGGAGTTCTGCGCCCTTGCCGGGCATGAGCACATCCACAAGGGCATGACGTCGCGGGACTTGACCGAGAACGTCGAGCAGCTCCAGATCCGCCGGTCGCTCCGGCTCGTCCGGGACCGCATGGTGGCCGCCGTCGCCCGGCTGGGCCGCCTGGCCGCCGGGCACGCCGACCTGGTCATGGTGGGCCGCAGCCACAATGTCGCCGCCCAGGCGACCACGCTCGGCAAGCGCTTCGCCAGCGCCGGCGACGAGCTGCTGGTCGCCCTGGCCAGAGTCGACGACCTGCTGGCCCGCTACCCGCTGCGGGGCATCACCGGCCCCATGGGCACGGCCCAGGACATGCTCGACCTCCTCGGCGGCGACCCGGTCAAGCTGGCCAGGCTCCAGGAGACGGTGGCCGGCTACCTGGGCTTCGACCAGGCGTTCATCTCCACCGGGCAGATCTATCCCCGCTCCCTCGACCTCGACGTGGTGTCGGCGCTGGCGCAGGCGGCGGCGGCGCCGTCGTCGCTGGCCACCACGATCAGATTGATGGCCGGCCACGAACTGGTCACCGAGGGCTTCGCCGCCGGCCAGGTGGGGTCCTCGGCCATGCCCCACAAGATGAACGCCCGCACCTGCGAGCGCATCACCGGCCTGAACGTCGTCCTGTCAGGATTCCTCAATATGGTCTCAGGGGTCAGTGGCCACCAGTGGAACGAGGGCGACGTCTCCGACTCGGTCGTCCGCCGGGTGGCCCTGCCCGGCGCCTTCTTCGCAACCGACGGCCTCTACCAGGGCTTCCTCACCGTCCTCGACGAGCTGGCGCCCTTCCCGGCCGTCATCGAGCGCGAGCTGGCCCGGGACCTGCCGTTCCTCGCCACCACCAAGCTGCTGATGGCGGCGGTCCGCAACGGGGTGGGCAGGGAGCAGGCCCACCACGTCGTCAAGGAGCACGCCGTGGCTGCCGCCCTGGCCCGCCGTGAGAAGGCCGGCGATGACGACCTCCTGGAGCGGCTGGCCGGCGACGAGCGTCTCGGCCTCACCCGTGACGACCTGGCCGCCACGGTGGCGGACCGGATCACCTTCACCGGGGCGGCCGCCGGCCAGGTGGCGGCGTTCGTGGAGCAGGCCGAGGCGTTGGCTGTCCGCTTCCCGGAAGCCGCTGGGTACCGACCGGAGCCCATCCTGTGAAATCGCCTCGCAAGCAGAGCTTGCTCGGCGAGGTGTTCGCGCTCCGGCCGCCCGGCGGAGCCGGTCGGCCTCCGCCGTCGCCTTGCTCCGGCAGCCGGCGCGGCGGCTGCGCCGGCGTGGGCGTCCCCCGGGTGATTGGTAGTTTGCCGGGGTGAACCTCCTCTACTCCGGCAAGGTCCGCGACATCTACGACGCTGGCGACGACCGGCTGCTCATGGTCACGTCGGACCGCATCTCCGCCTTCGACGTCGTCCTCGACGAGCCCATCCCCCACAAGGGCCGGGTCCTGACCGCCCTCACCGCCTTCTGGCTCGACCAGGTCGACGACATCATTCCCAACCACCTCATCTCTGTCGACGGGGCGTCGATGCTGGTGCGTAAGGCGGAGATGCTCCCCATCGAGTGCATCGTCCGGGGCTACCTGTCCGGCTCGGCCTGGAAGGAGTACTCGACGAAGGGAACCGTCCACGGTATGCCGGTGCCGCCGGGTCTCCGCCAGTCCGATCAGCTGCCCGACCCGATCTTCACGCCGTCGACCAAGGCCGCGGTCGGCGACCACGACGAGAACATCTCCTTCGACCAGGCTGCGGACATCGTCGGCCGGGATGTGGCCGCCGAGGCCGGCGCCCTGAGCCTGCGGGTCTACGAGCGGGCGTTTGCCCCGGCCGCGGCGGCGGGCATCATCATCGCCGACACCAAGTTTGAGCTGGGGTGGATCGACGGGCGACTGGCTCTGTGCGACGAGGTCCTCACCCCCGACTCGTCTCGGTTCTGGGAGGCGTCCACGTGGGAGCCGGGCACCACGCCGCCCTCCTTCGACAAGCAGCCCGTCCGCGACTGGCTGGAGAGCACGGGGTGGGACAAGCGCCCGCCGGCGCCGGCCCTCCCCCCCGAGGTCGTCCAGGCGACGAGCGACAGGTACGTGTCAGCCTATGAACGGCTGACCGGCAAGCTGTTCGATACGACTCCGCCCGTGGCAGGGTGACGCTCATGCGCTTCCCCGTCCTCGTCGAAGTTCGCCTGCGGCCCGGCATCGCCGACCCGCAAGGCGCCACCATCCAGCGGGCGCTGCCGGCGCTGGGCTTCGCCGGCGTGGCTGAGGTCCGGGTCGGCAAGGCCATCCGCTTCACCGTCGAGGCCACCGACGCGGCCGCGGCGCGCGGGCAGGTCGACGAGCTGTGCCAGCGTCTGCTCGCGAACCCGGTGATCGAAGACACGGCGGTGACGATCGGATGACCACCATCGGTGTGGTGGTCTTCCCCGGCTCCAACTGCGAGCACGACGTCGTGGAGGCGCTGCAATCACTCGGCGCGGAGGCCGTGCTCCTCTGGCACGGTGACTCGGCGGTGGGCGACCTCGACGCTGTCGTGCTGCCCGGAGGGTTCGCCCACGGCGACTATCTGCGGCCCGGTGCCATCGCCCGTTTCAGCCCCATCATGGCGTCCATTACCGATTTCGCCGCGGCTGGCGGGCCGGTCGTCGGCATCTGCAACGGGTTCCAGGTTCTCACCGAGGCCGGCCTGCTTCCCGGCGCGCTACAGAAGAACAGCGGGTCGCGCTTTCTCTGTGCGCCCACCGAGCTGGTTGTCGCCAGCACGCAATCGGCCCTCACCTGTGCCACGACCGCCGGCGAGGTGCTGCGCCTGCCGATCAACCACTTCGAGGGCAACTACACCTGTTCGGCCGAGACACTGGCGGAATTGCAGGGCGAGGACCGGGTGGTACTCCGGTATGTGTCGAACCCGAACGGCTCGATGGACGACATCGCCGGCGTGTGCTCGGCGGGACGCAACGTCGTCGGGCTCATGCCCCATCCCGAGCGGGCGTGCGACCCACTGCTCGGCTCCGACGACGGCCGGCGCCTCCTTGGCTCGCTGCTGATGGCCGCCGCCAGCCGGTTGCCGGCCTAGGTCGAACTAGCTGTCGGCGCCGCGCTTGATGCCGGCCCGCCGCAGGACGGCCGGGTCGACGCCCAGGTGGCGCCAGGCCGCGTAGGTGACGCCTTTGCGCGCCCCGTATGGTGCCGCGGCGGCGACGAATTCGTCTTCGAGGCTCTGGATGTCGACCGTATTGCCGGACGATGCCAGCTCGGCTTCCAGGTTCATTCGCTCCTGCACGAGGTGAAGTCGGCTAAGGGCGTCGGCGCCATCGAGCTGCTCGTTGATCACCGCCAGCCGATTCTGCACCGACTCGGACGTGCGCTTGCGACCCCGCTTGGGTTTGTGCGCCTCGATCGTTTCCAGATAGCGGCGCACCGCTCTTCCCTGTTCCCGGCCCTCGGCCAGTGCGGCCTTGTGGGAATCGGACATGGGAGATCTTGATCGCTTCGCCTTGGTCGCCATTTGCTCTATTTTGTCCCCAAGTACTCCCAATATCAAGTCGAAGTGAGACACGCGGGGCTGACCGGCCGGCTTTCCGTCCGGTAGGTTCGGCCGCATGGGGGAACTCCACCGCGACCTGGGCCTGACCGATGACGAGGCGGAGGCCATCGCCGGCCTCCTCGGCCGGCCGGCCAACGACCTCGAGCTCGCCATGTACGCGGTGATGTGGTCCGAGCACTGCTCCTACAAGTCGTCGAGGGTCCACCTCGGTCGCCTGCCGTTCACCGCGCCGTGGGTGCTCGCCGGCTTCGGTGAGAACGCCGGCGTGGTCGACGTCGGCGACGGGATCGCCGTCGCCCTGCGCATCGAGAGCCACAACCACCCCTCCGCCATCGAGCCGTACCAAGGTGCGGCCACCGGGGTCGGCGGCATCATCCGCGACATCTTCACCATGGGCGCCCGCCCGATCGCCCTCCTCGACTCGCTGCACTTCGGACCCCTGGACAACCCCCGCAACCGCTGGGTCATGGAGGGCGTCGTCAGTGGGGTGTCAGGCTACGGGAACTCCGTCGGCGTGCCTACGGTCGGCGGTGAGCTGTCGGTCCGCCCCTGTTTCACCGGCAACCCGCTGGTCAACGTGGCGTGCGTCGGGCTCATGCGCCACGAGCGGCTGGTGCTGGCCCGGGCCGAGGGCGTCGGGAACCTGGCCGTCCTGCTGGGCTCGTCCACCGGTCGCGACGGCATCGGCGGGGTGAGCGTGCTGGCGTCCGCCGAGTTCTCCGACGGCGACGAGGCCAAGCGGCCCAGCGTGCAGGTCGGCGACCCCTTCGAGGAGAAGCGCCTCATCGAGGCGTGCCTGGCCCTCTTCGACGCCGACCTGGTCGTCGGCATCCAGGACCTGGGCGGCGCCGGCCTCTGCTGCGCCACCAGCGAGATCGCGGCCAACGGCGGTCTCGGCATGGACGTTGACGTACGGACCGTCCCCCTCCGGGAGGCGGGGATGGTGCCGGCCGAGATCATGACGAGCGAGTCCCAGGAGCGCATGCTCGCAATCGTCGAGCCGGCCGACCTCGACAAGGTGCTGGCCGTCTGCCGGCGCTGGGAGGTCCAGGCCACCGTCGTGGGGACGGTCACCACCGGCGGGCGGCTGCGCATCCTCGACGGTCCCGGCGGCGAGGTGCTGGCCGACGTGCCGGCCGGCACCCTCCACGACGACGCCCCCCGGTACCGCCGGGCCATGCAGCCGCCGGCCGACCTCGACGCCCGGCGGGCCGACGACCCGTCCGGCCTGCCGGCGCCGGACGACTGCGGGGCGGCGCTGCTCGACATGCTGGCCGACACGTCCTGGATCTGGACCCAGTACGACCACCAGCTGTTCCTGAACACTGTCGAGGGACCGGGTGGCGACGCCGCCGTCCTCCGGGTGAAGGCGCCCGGCCTGCCGGCGACCCGGCGGGCCATCGCGCTCACGACCGACAGCAACAGTCGGTGGTGCGCCCTCGACCCCCGCGCCGGGACGGCCCTGCTCGTGGCCGAGGGGGTGCTCAACGGCGCCTGCGCCGGCGCCCGCCCGCTGGCGGTCGTCAACTGCCTCAACTTCGGAAACCCCGAGCACCCCGAGGTGATGTGGCAGTTCTCGGAAGCTGTCGACGGCCTGGCCGACACGTGCCGGGCCATGGGGCTGCCCGTCGTGGGCGGCAACGTCAGCCTGTACAACTCCTCCGACGGGGTCGACATCGACCCCACGCCGGTGATCGGCGTCCTGGGCGTCATCGACGAGCTGACGCGGCGGCCGCCCGGCGCCGGCCTGCACCCCGGCGGCCACCTCCTGGTGCTGGGCCCGACGCCGGGCGGCCTGGCCGGTTCCCGCTGGGCCGAGGCAGCCCACGCCCATCGTGGCGGCACGCTGCCGGCGCTCGACGTCGACGTCCACGCCGCCGTCTGCGAGCTCGTGCGCGGCCTGGTCGATGACGGCCTGGTCGACGGGCTCCACGACGTGAGCGACGGGGGCCTCGGGCTGGCCCTCGCCGAGATGGCGGTCCGTGCCGGGACGGGCTTCGAGGTCGACATCCCTGCGACCCCGGAAATCGGCGGCCACGCCGGGCTCTTCTCGGAGAGCCCGTCGCGCGTCGTGGTCTGCGTGCCCCGGAGTCATGTCGTGGAGGTGACCCGCCGCGCCGCCGACGCCGGCGTGCCCGTCGCTGCGCTCGGCCACGCCGGCGGGGACAGAATGGTGGTGGCCGGGCTGGTCGACGTGGCCCTGGCCGACGCCACTGCGGCCTGGACGGGCTCGCTGCCGGCCAGGCTTCAGCTGATCGACACCTGAGAGTCGGGCCCCCATCTGGGGTTCCGTCGTGGCCCTGTGAGAAGATGGGGCAGTGGAGGTCGACGCCCCCGGCGAACACCCAGGCGACACCCCGGACGATGACTCCCCAAAGGAGGCCTGCGGGGTCTTCGGGGTCTACGCGCCCGGCCATGCCGTCGCCCAGCTGACCTATCTGGGCCTGTACGCCCTTCAGCACCGGGGCCAGGAGTCGGCCGGGATGGCGGTCAGCGACGGCGACACCATCACCGTCGTCAAGGACATGGGCCTCGTGTCCCACGTCTTCGACAACCGCACGCTGGCTCCCCTGCAAGGGCACCTGGCCGTCGGCCACGTCCGCTACTCGACGACCGGCGCCAGCACCTGGGGCAATGCCCAGCCCATCTACCGGGAGACCGGCGACGCCGGCTTCGTTCTGGGCCACAACGGCAACCTGACCAACACGGCCGCCCTGGTCGAGTCGGCCGGCATCCTCCCCGGCACCGTCTCCAGCGACAGCGACGCAGTGGCCGAACTCATCCAGCAGGCCATGATCGCCGCCGAGCCCGGGGCCCGCAGCGACGGCCGGGACCTGGAGCGGGCCCTCCTCGAGGTCCTGCCCAGGCTCGAGGGCGCCTTCTCCCTCGTGCTGATGGACGACTCGCACGTCGTCGGCGTCCGCGACCCCAACGGGTTCCGCCCGCTGTGCCTGGGCCGGCTGGACAACGGCTGGGTCCTCTCCTCGGAGACCACCGGCCTCGACATCGTCGGTGCCCACTTCGTTCGGGAGCTCGACCCCGGCGAGGTCGTGGTGATCGATGCCACCGGCACGCGGTCGCTGCGCCCGTTCGACGCCAGCCAGATCGACCCGAAGCTCTGCCTGTTCGAGTTCGTGTACTTCGCCCGGCCCGACAGCCGCCTGTACGGCCAGACCGTCCATACCGCCCGTCAGCGCATGGGTGAGTCGCTGGCCGAGCAGGCCCCCCTCCTCCCCGACCCGACCGGCCAGGACCGCGAGGCGATGGTCATGCCCGTGCCCGAGTCGGGCATCCCCGCGGCCGAGGGCTATGCCCGGCGCAGCGGCATCCCGTTCGGCCAGGGTCTCGTCCGCAACCGCTACATCAACCGCACATTCATCGCCCCGGGCCAGGACCAGCGCACCCAGAAGGTGCGGATGAAGTTCAACCCCATCCGGGAGAACATCGTCGGCAAGCGCCTCGTCGTGATCGACGACTCCATTGTCCGGGGCACCAGCACCCGGGCCGTCGTGGCCATGCTTCGCGAGGCTGGCGCGGCCGAGATCCACCTGCGCATCTCCTCGCCGCCCTACCGCTGGCCCTGCTTCTTCGGCATGGACACGGGCACCCGGGGCGAGCTGATCGCCGCCAACCTCACCGTCCCGGAGATCCGCGACTATCTCGGCTGCGACACGCTGGCCTACCTCGACCTCGACCGGCTGGTCACGGCCACCGGCGTCGCCAGCCGCGGCTTCTGCACCGCGTGCTTGACCGGCAACTACCCCGTGCCGGTACCCCTCAGACGCGTCGACGACGAGGAGCTGCCCAGCGTCGATCTCGTGCATCCCAGTGGGTGAGACGTACGCCGGCGCCGGCGTCGACATCGGGGCCGGCGAGGAGGCGGTCGAGCGGATCAAGAAGGCGGTGCGGTCGACGTTCCGCCCCGAGGTCATCGGCGACATCGGCGGCTTCGGCGGCCTGTTCGCCTTCGACCCTTCCCGCTATGTGCGCCCGGTGCTGGTGGCGGGCACCGACAGTGTCGGCACCAAGGTCATGGTGGCCCGCATGGCCGGGCGGTTCGACACCATCGGCATCGACCTGGTCGCCATGTCGGTCGACGACATCGCCTCCCAGGGCGCCGAGCCGCTGTTCTTCCTCGACTGCATCAGCGCCGGCCGCCTCGACCCCGTCCAGATGGAAGCCCTCGTCGAGGGGGTGGCCCACGGGTGCAAGGAGGCGGGCTGCGCCCTCATCGGCGGCGAGATGGCCGAGGTCCCCGGCATGCTCGAGCCCGGCCACTTCGACCTGGTCGGCTTCGCAGTCGGCGTCGTCGAGCGCGACCGGCTCATCACGGGCTCACGCGTCGCCCCCGGCGACCGGCTGATCGGGCTGCCGTCGCCCGGTCTGCGGTGCAACGGCTACTCGCTGGCCCGCAAGGTCCTCCTCGACAGCGGGGGTCGCTCGCTCGACGGGCCGGCGTGGCCCAAGGCCCACCACTCCCTCGGCGAAGAGCTGCTGCGCCCCTCGGTCATCTACGCGCCGGCGCTGGTGAAGCTGTGCCGGTCCGTCGAGGTCCACGGGCTGGCCCACATCACCGGCGGCGGCATCCCCGGCAACTTGGTCCGGGTGCTGCCCGAGCACTGCGACGCCGTCGTCCTCCGCAGCAAGTGGGAGGTGCCGGAGATCTTCAACGAGATCCAGCGCGCCGGCGACATCGGTCTGGATGAGATGACGAAGGTCTTCAACCTCGGCATCGGGATGATCGCGGTGGTGGCGCCCCGCGACGTCTACCGGGCCCACGACCTCCTGCGCGACGCCGGCCACGACTCGGTCGACATCGGCGAGATCGTCGAGGGAGAGGGCCGGGTCCAGCTCAGGCTCTGAGGGCGCTCAGGAGCTTCGTGCGGGCCGGCGGGGCCGGCGCACCGTTCGCCATTCCTTCCTCGCGCACTCTGAGGGTTCGTCTCGGACGCGAGGTACCGAGCACCGCGTCAGACAACGTTTGCCCCTGTCCTCCAACGGCACCACTGGGATACCGGGGCCTCCCTTCACGCGGCGCGTTCTACCCGACCTCGCGGCCGAGCCGAATCGGTTTCGCCGCCGAGGCGGGACGAACGAGACCGAGTCTGCCCGCGAATGGTTCTCTGGCGCTCCGGCCCACGACTCTCGGCGGATGCGGATCTGGAGGGCCTGGGCCCCAGTCCCCCACAGTCACGCGGAAGCGCGTCTGCGGTAGGCGTGTGCCGTAGGTACGCCGAGCGCGTGAACGTCCATCGGCCTTGGCCGGTTTCACCCCTTCAGCAGTGCCATGAATGTCAGTTCAACCGGGATCGGCCGGGACTGCCCGGCGCCAATAGGCACGATGGCCGATGCGCGCTCGGGACCGCGGCGCGCATGATGCGGCCATGACAAACAACAACGACAACAGGCCGCCGCTCCGGTGGATGCAGATCGTGGGCGCCTTCTACGTGCTCCAGTTCGTGATGATGGTCCTCGTGCGGGCGCCGATCCGTACGTTCGGCCCGGCTGGCACGCTGACCAAGGCCGCGGCCGGAGATTCGCTCGCCCGCTTCGTGGTGGACACATGGACGACCTTCGGTCTCGAGGTCGGTGCGGTCGGGGTGATGCTGCTGATCGCCACTCGTCGGACCGAGTTGGCACCGGGCGTGATCTGGACCGTCCTGGCCATCGAGGTCGGGCGCGGGCTCGTGGCCGACACGTACATGATCGCCCGTGGCATCCACGTCGGGGGATACCTGGTGTGGATCGTCATCCACACTGTCGTACTCGTCACCGGTCTGACGGCCTTGCGTGCCCGCCGCCGCGACGGCCAGGACCAGGCGCCCGCAGGAGCCCTGTCCATGTGACGCGCCGGCGGGACGCGTAGCCTCGCCAGGTGGTGACCGCACCCGAGCGCGACCGCCTGGCGAGCCTTTTCGGTGCCCTTGTGTCGTCGGCCGACGTGGCCAGCGGGTTCCATCCCGAGAAGGCGATCCGAACGGCAATCCTCGCCGCCCGGCTGGCCCGGACCCACGGCCTCGACGAAGAACAGCAGCGGGACTCGTACTACCTCGCGCTCGTACGATTCCTGGGCTGCACCTCGTTCTCCCCCGAGGCGGCACAGTACGGCGGGGGCGACGATCTCAGCGTGCACTCGGTGCTGAGCTTCGTGGACCCCGATGAGCCGATGCAACTCATCGGCGACGTCCTGCGGGGAGTCGGGCGGGGGGCGCCGAGCGTCGAGCGGGTGAAGGGCCTGGTAAGCCTCTTCGGCGACCGGTCGGCGCCCCGACGCCATGCGCAGGCAGAGTGCGACGTAGGCGAAGCCCTAGCCCGGCACCTGAAGATCTCCGAACCGATCGTCGTCGCCCTCGGCGACCTTTTCGAGCGCTGGGACGGGAAGGGGTACCCGAGAGGGAAGAAGGGTGACGAGAGCGCTCTCCTTGCTCGGATCGTGATCGTCGCCGAGGTACTCGAGATCGCGTTCAGCCGCTACGGGATCGGGGCAGCCGAAGAGACGGCACGCAAGCGCTCGGGCGGCCGCTTCGACCCAGTGCTGACCTCGACGTTCTGCCAGCACGCCCCGGAGCTACTTGCCGGCTTGACGACGGGTTCGGTCTGGGAGCTGTTCCTCGAGTCCGAGCCCGAACCCCACAGCCAGGTCACGCCCGCCCTCGTCGAGCGCTACGCCGAGGCGTTCGCCCGAGCGGTCGACCTCAAGTCCGTCTGGACCGCCACCCATTCCTACGACGTCGGGACCCTCGCCGCCGTCTCGGCCCAAGTAGCGGGGCTGGACCAGTCGAGTGTCCGCGAGCTGCGCACCGCCGGCTGGCTCCATGACCTCGGCCGCGTTGCCGTCCCGAACCTGATCTGGGACAAGGCCGGTCCCTTGAACGAAGCCGAGCGCGAGCAGGTCCGACTGCACGCCTACGTGACCGAGAGGTTGCTTGCCCGTAGCCCCGTCCTCGCACGAGCCGCGCCGCTCGCGGGAGCGGTTCACGAGCGGTGCGATGGGTCGGGCTACCCGAAGTCGCTCAAGTCCGCCCAGCTCGACGAGTCGGCTCGCCTGCTCGCCGCCTGCGACGTCTTTTGCGCCCTGCGGGAGGCGCGCCCCTATCGGCCCGGCTACGACGTGGACGCTGCCGCCGCAATTCTCACCGATGAGGCCCGCCGGGGCGCCTTGGATGGCGCCGCCGCACGCCACGTTCTCGAAGCGGCGGACGCGACAGCCCCACGGCTACCTGCAGTGTGGCCGTCCGGGCTGACCGAACGCGAGGTGCAGGTTCTCCGCCTCGTCGCCCGCGGTGGCACAAACAAGGACGTGGCCCGGGCTCTTGGCATTTCGGCGCGGACCGTTCAGCATCACGTGGCGCACGTCTACACCAAGATCGGGGTGGCCAGCCGCGCCGGCGCGGCCCTCTTCGCCGCCGAGCATGGCCTGACCGCCGTGAGCCGATAGGCCATCTGGCCGATGCGCCGAGGCGGGTTCCGGCTGAGAGTGAGGCGCCACAAGACATCCTCACGAAGGAGAACGAGATGACTCTGTTTATGGACGTCCACCAGAAGCTCCCCGACGGCGCAACCGCCAAGGACGTCGCCGCGGCCCACGAGGCCGACCTCCTGGTCCAGGACAAGTTCGGGGTCAACTACGTCAGCTATTGGGTCGACGAGAAGAGCGGGAGGGTGTTCTGCCTGGTGGACGCCGCGGCCGCCGCGGCCGCCGCGGCCTGCCACCGCGAGGCCCACGGGCTCACCGCAGACGAGATTTACGAGGTCGTGCAGGGATAGACGACTCCGCTCGGTCTCGGTATCACGGGGGCGTCGAGGCGGCTTCGCAGTAGGTGGCTCGGCATTCGTGTTTGCCGCCGGCGTCGTCGTGATCGCACCGTCGTTGTGACCGCTGTGCCCCCGGGCCGAGGAGTGCTCCGAGACCGCTCCCACGACCGCTATGTCTGCTTGACATGCCGTCGGTAACCTGAGTCAGTCCTCGCGACCCCCCCCTCCTTGCGTTGCGGGCCGACGCGCACAGACGCGGAAATCGTGAGCGGGTGGCACGGTGCGACCGAGCCGAGCCCGAGGCGTACCTGTCGACGGGTTGGGGCGCGCCAGAGTGTCCCAGAATATGCGATGAGCAGGCGCACGCGAGGTGTCACTTAACGCCGGGACGGTGAGGCACTCCTGGGGGCGGTAGGCACGCCCGCGCCGCCAATGAGGACGGGCTGTCGTGGGGCAAACCAGCTTGTCGGAGTGTCCGCGTACGCTCGTGCGGTGCGACGTCCATTCGCCGGAGTTGAGATGAACTACGGCACCGTCGGCATGCTCGTGCCGGCCGTCGTGATCCTCGTCGCGATGTTCGCTCGCGTGTTCACATTCGGTGACCTGGTTGGCATCGGCCTCGTCTACGCCGCTGGCGTGGGGTTGGTGTGTGCGGCGGAGCCTGGCGGGGTTCGGCCAAGACTCAGTGATCCCGCAAATATTCGCAACCATTGGCGAGGCCACCTACAGGTTGCGGCCGTCGTCATCCTCGTTGGACTGGTCGGTGCGGGCGCTACGGCCCTGCTGCGGTAGTGAGTGCCTCCTTGCCGGCGTCTCAGGGTCCGGCTTCCTCGGCCGCGGATGGATGACGACGCCGGCTCCGGCCACCCGCGTGCACGCCCGCATCGACGTCCCATAACTCCGAGCCTTTCGTCGCCACGGAGCACGCCCACAACGCCGGCTACGTGCCACGATGAGGGCGGTCGCGATCGCCCGGGCGATACCGAGCGAGCGGCCGACGTAGACGGGCGAGGCATGCTGCGGCTCGCGACGCCTACGATCCCAAGAGCCGGCGATCGGTCTCTTGCATCACCCCTTGCCCTCGCCAGCTTGAGTGACGTGATGGACTGCGCTGAGCCTGAGATCCGATGATCGGAAAGGGGACGGCAATGGAGTATGACGCGATCGTGGTCGGGGCGCGATGTGCGGGGGCGCCGACCGCCATGTTGCTCGCCCAGAAGGGTTACCGGGTGCTGGTTGTGGACCGGGCGGCGTTCCCCAGTGACACGGTGTCGACCCATGTGATTCACGCCCCGGGAGTGGCAGCGCTCCGCCGCTGGGGCCTCGTCGACGAGATCGTTGCTTCCGGCTGCCCTCCCTTTGACGTGTACTCCTTCGACTTCGGCCACTTCACGATCGCCGGCAGGCCGCGACCCGCAGACGGGAACTCAGCGGCCTATGCGCCGCGGCGAACAATCCTCGACAAGATCCTGGTCGACGCCGCAGCGCAGGCCGGGGCGGAGGTCCGGGAGCGGTTCACCGTCGACGAGCTCGTGTTTGAGGGTGGCGCCGTCGTCGGGGTTCGCGGCCACGACGACGGCCGACAGCCAGCGGTCGAGCGGGCCCGGGTGGTGATCGGTGCCGACGGGCGCAACTCCTATGTGGCCAAGGCCGTCCAGGCCGAGCAGTACAACGAGAAGCCGGAGCTCCTGTGGGGCTACTACACCTACTGGAGCGACCTACCTGTAGCCGGCTTCGAGAACACGGTCCGTCCCAATCGCGGTTGGGGCGCAGCACCGACCAACGACGGGCTCACCATGCTCGTTGTCGGCTGGCCCTATGCCGAAGCGTCGGCGTTCAAG
Source organism: Acidimicrobiia bacterium (assembly GCA_023265025.1). GTDB lineage: Bacteria > Actinomycetota > Acidimicrobiia > Acidimicrobiales > AC-14 > CADCTB01. The sequence goes on from JAHFUP010000002.1 coordinate 59,418, forward strand.
GCCGACGTGGAGACCAACTACCTGAAAACGCTCGACTCGGCGCCCGAGTTCGCGGACCGGGTGCGGTCGGCCACTCGCGAGGACCGGTTCACCGGCGGCGGGGTCGCCAACTTCTTCAGAAGACCGTTCGGACCGGGTTGGGCGTTGGTGGGCGATGCTGGGTACACACGAGATCCGATCACCGCCCAAGGGATCACAGACGCGTTCCGTGACGCCGAGCTGTGTTCCACCGCCATCGACGAGGCGTTCGGAGGCGGACAGCCGTACGACGAAGCCATGACCGGCTACCAGCAGACCCGTGACAACCAGGTGATGCCGATCTACGAGTTCACGACGCAATTGGCGTCCCTCGAGCCGCCCCCTCCGGAGATGCAACAGCTCCTGGGAGCGATCTACGGCAACCAAGAGGCCATGGACGGATTCGCCAGCGTGGCTGCGGGCACCGTGTCACCCTCCGAGTACTTTGCGCCGGAGAACATCGGACGGATCATGGGCCAGGCCGCCGGCATGCATCCCCGAGGGGCTTGAGGTAGTTGGCGAATGCCGTCCGAGGCTGAGGTTTGTGGCGGTAGCCCGGGCCCGTCCGGCTGGCGAGTCCGCAGTTGCCGATTGGCGCCGACGGACCGCATGACATCGACTTCGGCTGGATCAATTCCCAAGGGTGGGACGTCGGAGTCGTCGGGCCGTGCGAGAAGGTGTCCCAAAACCGCGGCGAGTTCGCACGTCCGGCACCGTCCCGAAACGCCGGGTGCGCAACATCCACCGGCGGCTCAGACCGGGCGGGTGGATGTTGGTCAACTTCGGAACCAAGGACTCGCCGGGCATGCCTGGAGGAGGACTTCCTCGGCTACGGCGCGACCGAGTTGGACGAACGGCTGGGATGCCGCGACCTTCCCTTCACTGGTCGCCGAGTCCGGGTTCCACGTCGGGCGTGGTGAGCGGGTTGGGTCCCAGAAAACCAACGGCCAGGAGGAGTGGCTCTGGTGCTCGCCCGTCGCCCTTGACGAATTGTCGGGCGATGTGGGTCAATGTCCTACTGATCGCCGCGGGGCGATCTCGACGGGGAGGAGGTGCACGAGATGTCAGCAATGACGATCCCGGCCCCGCCCACCTGCGCGCGCTGACCGCGCAGACCACGTAGGAGGCGCCTCATCTCGAGGAGCGCGACGCGTGCCCGATGCCCTGCCATTTACCCCCTTCGTCCCCGACTTGGACCAATCCGATCCCGATATCCGTCAGAGCACCTACTTCAACGCCGAACACGGTCCGCAGCCGCCACCCGGGTGGGTGATCACCGAGGACGCCGCCCACCAGATCGAGCGAGGCGTGCTCAAGACGGGCAAGGAGGCCGACGTCCACCTCCTCGAACGTCGTCTCGGCGACCGGCGGAACCTGCTGGCCGCCAAGCGGTACCGGTCGCTTGCGCGCCGGCAGTTCCGCGACGACAGCCGCTACCGGCAGTCCCGGCGCACCGGCAACCGCCGCACCGACCTGGCCATGGAGAAGGGAACCCACGCCGGCCCGGCCTTTCGAGCCGACCAATGGGTGGCGACCGAGTTCGCCGTCCTCGGTCGGCTGTGGTCGGCGGGCGTGCCGGTCCCATACCCCGTGCAACGTTCAGGTAGCGAGCTGCTCCTCGAGTACTTCGGCGACGACGACGACGCCGCGCCTCGATTGGTCCATGCCGTCGTGCCCCGGGTTCGACCAGCCCCAGGTCAACGACCACGCTGCGTTCATGAACGCCCTTGCCGGCGACGGCTTCGTGCACATCGCAGGACCGCTCGCGGGCAGCGAGCAGGGGCGCATCCGGGCCCTGGTCCTTGTCGACGCCGAGAGCGAAGCGGATGTCCACGGCCGCCTGGCCAAGGATCCTTGGGCCATCGCACAACTGCTCGTCACGGCCAGCGTCGAACCATGGACCCTCTTCGTCGGCGCCGATCGGTTCCCGGCCGCGCAGCGAGTCGCGAACTGACCCGCGCTGCCCCGGGAGAACGGACGGAGGGCTGGGTCATGGTTGGTCACTTGCCCGTGCGTCGCACCTAGCGGCAGATGGACGTCGGCGTGACGCGGCGGGTGATCACGGCGGGTCGAGCGTCACAGGGGCGACCGCAAGGCGGGCCGATAGAGCGCCGGCATGGAGCCGTCGATCCCATACGGCGACGATGAGCGATCGGTCGGACAGCGCGAGCGCACTCGCGACGTGCACGGCATCGGCGCCCCGGAGCGAAAGCTCTTTGGCAAGAACTCCAGCGTGACGGCCGACCGCCGGCGTCAACTCGACCGGCCGCGTCGCCCCCCAGAACTCGGCCCAGCTCGCTTCTGCCTGCGCAAGGCCGTCCCGGTCGAGGTCATGGTTCCGGTGCGCGGCAGCGAGCGCGGCCCGGACCTCGGGATAGGCCAACCTGCTCGATACGGCCGCGTCGCAGCCGTCCCAGAGCGCGACTGCGAGTTCCGTCCCAGGCTCCTCGACGAGCAGCTTTACGAATGCACTCGCGTCGAAGTAGACCAGCGGCACCTCAGCGTCGTTGCTCGCTCACCAGAGGGGCGACCGGCCGACGTGGACGGGGCCGAGGTCGTCCAGAGGCCGCGGGCCTCTCGGAAGTGATCGGCCGGCCGATCACCCCTTCGGCCGTCAACCGGTCGAGCAACGGGGTCGCCTCGATCCCAAGGAGACGCGCAACCGGGATGCCACGCTCGGTGACGACAACCTCGTTGCCTTCCCGCGCCCGCTCCAGCCAGTCGCGGAGGTTGGCACGGAGCTCGCTTACCGCTACGTCCACACCGCCACTGTACAGGATGAGACACCCGGAACGTACATCGCCGCTCCCCCTCAGGATCCGAGCTTGAGCATGGCGCCGTCGTTGAAATAGGGGTTGCCACCCCGGGCGCCGGGGGCGACGCCGCCCCAGAGGACGATCCGCTCGCCGGCCCACACCATGCCCGGGCCCTGGCGCACATCCAACGGGCTGGCGGAGAGCGGCACCCAGGTGTCGGATTCAGGGTTGTACCGGGCGCCGTCGTTCACCTCGGTGGTGGTGAAGCCACCCCAGACCACCATCTCCCGACCCGTCCAGACGGCCCGGTGGGCGCCCCGGCCGGCGATCGGGGACGGTGACATCAGTGTCCAGGAGTTGGAGCCGAGGTCGTAGGCGGCGCCGTCCTCGCGGCCGCAGGGGTTGCAGGTCGTATTCCTGATGTACCCACCCCAGACGAGCATCTTCTCGCCGGTCCACACGCTGCTGAAGGTGTCCCGCCCCGCGCTTTCGTTGGTCTGGGGGAAGGCGGCCATCGGCGACCACGAGTTGTCAGCCGGGCTGTAGATGGCGCCGTCGTCGAAGTACTTGCCGGTCTGGCCCCCCCCGTTCGAGCCGCCCCACACCAGCATGCGGTGGGTGGTGGCGACGGTGCGGAAGGCCACCCGGGGCGCCAGCGGCGCGGGTGGCAGCATGGTCCAGGCGTTGGTGGCCGGGTCATAGGAGGCGCCGTCGGCGCTCGGTCCGCCACCTTCGATCGCCCCGCCCCAGACGACCATCCGGTTCTGGAAGTAGACGCCGCTGTGGCCGTTGCGGCCGGGGATGGGGGCGGTGGGGATCGGCGTCCACTTGTCGGTGGCGGGGTCGTAGGCCGCTCCGTCGTTCAGCGCGCAGTTCGGCCGGCAGCCGTCGCCCCGGGTCAGGCCGCCGAAGACGATCATCTGGGTGCCGGTCCATACCGCGCTGTGGCCCCGGCGGGGGGCGATCGGCGCGGCGGCCAGCGGCTTCCACTCCGAGGTGGCGGTGTCGAAGATGGCGCCGTCGCCGAGCGGCCCGCTCGGGCTGTTCCCGCCCCAGACGATGAGCGATCGGCCGGTCGTTACTGACGAGAAGTCCGAGCGCGGCACCAGGCCGGCGTCGGGCAGGGCCGTCCACACCCCGCCACCCGTGCTGTCCCCGCCGCCGCCGGGCCGCAGGAGGATCACCGCCCCGACCAGGAGGGCCAGGACCACGCCACCGATGAGCAGCCGCTGCCGGCCGCCGGAGGACCGCTCCGCCTTCGGCGCCAGGGCGACCGCCGCCTCCTTCTTCTCGCCGCCGGCGTGTGCTGCGCAGGAGACGCCCATCGCGGTCCGGACCGCGCAGTCGGGGCAGACCGGCGTCCCGCAGGTACGGCAACTCAGGTTGGTCTCGACGTCATGCTGCGTGCAGGTAGCCATGGCGGCATTTTCGCACCGCCGGTCAAGACCTTCCCGGTTACGCGGCGTCGAGGGTGAGCACCGCCCCGTCGGCCAGCCTGCCATCGGCGCCGGCGCCGCCCCATACCAGCAGCTGGCGCCCGGTCCACACCATGGCGTGCAGCTGGCGAGGGTGGAGGGGCACCGGCGGGAGGAGCACCCACGAGTCGTCCACCGGGTTGTAGAGGGCACCGTCGCCCTCGACCGCGGTGTCGAACCCGCCCCAGACCAGCATGTCGCGGCCGGTCCACACCGCCCGCTGCCCGCCCCGGCCGCTGAGGGGCGACGGCGCCATCGGCGTCCAGGAGTCGGTGTCGGGGTCGTATGCGGCGCCGTCGGCGCGGAGGCACGGCGTGCAGGCGTCGCTGCGGCCGTAGCCGCCCCAGACGAGCAGCTGCCGCCCGGTCCACACGCCGGCGAAGGTGTCCCGTGCCGCGAGCGACGCCGGCCCGGCCGCCATCAGGGCCCAGGCGCCGGTGAGGGTGTTGTAGACGGCCCCGTCGTCGAGGTACAAGCCGCCCTCGACCGCCTCGGACGACCCGCCCCACAGCAGCATCCGGTCGGTCGTGGCCGCCGCCCGATGCGAAACCCGGGGCCCGACCGGCGCCGGCGGCAGGACGGTCCAGCTGTTGGCCTCGGCGTCGAACGAGGCGCCGTCGGCCAGCGCCGCCCCCCCTTCGCCAGCCCCGCCCCAGACCACCATCCGGTTCTGGACGAACACAGCGGTGTGCCCGCTGCGGGGCCCGATGGGTGCCGGCGCCAGTGGGGTCCAGGTCTTCGACCCCGGGTCGTAGGCGGCCCCGTCGGCGAGGGGGCAGAGCCCCTCGCACCCCTCCCGCACGCCCGACCCGCCCCAGACCAGCATCCGGTCGCCGGTCCACACCGCGGTGTGCCCGGTACGGGGCGACAGCGGCGCCGGCGGGAGCAGCGTCCAGGTGTCGGAGGACAGGTCGTAGGAGGCGCCGTCGCCCAGGACGCCGGTGTCGCCGGTCCCACCCCACACGATCATGGCCTTGCGGGTCCAGACGACCGACGGCGAGCTGCGGCCGGCCAGATCCGACGCCGCCATCGGGTGCCACACGCCCCGGGCGACCAGGTCGCCGGCGTCCAGATCCTGGTCGGCGGGGTGGAGGAACACGATGGCCGCCACGCCCATGGCCAGCACGACGACCGTGCCCACCAGCCAGCCCCAGTCACGGTCGCGGAAGCGGGCCGCGGCTACTCCTCGAGCAGAGCGCGGGCGGCGGCGACGATGTCGGCGGTGGTGACAGACAGCGACCGTTCAAGCCCGATCTCGAAGGGCATGGCCGGCACGTCGGGCATCGCCAGGCGCCGGACGGGGGCGTCGAGGTCGTAGAACGCCTCCTGGGAGACGGTCGCCGCCACCTCCGCCCCGACGCCGAAGCTGACGTTGTCCTCGTGGACGACCAGCACCCGACCCGTCCGGACCGCTGAGGCGAGGATCGTGGTGGTGTCGAGCGGGGAGATGGTGCGGAGGTCGATGACCTCGACCGAGTAGTCCTCGCCGGCCAGGATCTCCGCCGCCTCCAGCGACAGGTGACGGTGGAGGCCGTAGGTGACGAGCGTCATGTCGTCCCCGGGCCGGGCCACGTCGGCCAAGCCGATCGGCACCCGCCACTGCCCGTCGGGCACCAGGCCGGCGACCTTGCGGTACGTCTTCTTGTGCTCCAGGAACAGCACCGGGTCGGGGTCTTCCACCGCGCTGCGCAGGAGCCCGGCGACGTCCGCCGGCGTCGAGGGGGCCACGACCTTGATGCCGGCGACGTGGGCGTAGAACGACTCGATGGCCTGCGAGTGGTACGGGCCGCGGTGGCCGCCGGCGCCCCACGGCGTGCGCACGACGAGCGGGACGTTGAAGTCCCCGTTCGACCGGTAGCTGATCTTGGCCGCCTCGCTCACCATCTGGTCGAACGTCGAGTGCATGAAGTCGGCGAACTGGATCTCCACCACCGGGCGCATGCCGGCGAGGGCCAGTCCCACGCCGATCCCGACGATCGACGACTCGGCCAGCGGGGTGTCGATCACCCGGTCCTCGCCGTAGGTCTCCTGAAGGCCCTTGGTGGCCCGGAAGACGCCGCCCAGGACCCCGACGTCCTCGCCCAGGACGACGACCCGCTCGTCCTCGCCCATGAGCTCGTGGAGGGTCTGGCGGATTGTGTCGAGCACCGTCCGCTCCACGCCGCCGCTCGGCGGGGCTACTTCCCGGGGGCGCGAGCGGATGGGCCGGGAGTAGACCCGCGTCGCCGCCGTCTCGGGCGCCGGCGGGGCGGCCACCTCGGCCTGCCGGCAGGCCTCGGCGACCTCCTCGCGGGCCGCCTCCTCCAGGCGGGACGCCTCCTCGCGGCTCAGCAGCCCATGGTCGAGGACGTAGCGCTCGAGGCGGGGGACGGGGTCACGCCGGCGGGCGGCCTTGACCTCCTCGCGCGACCGGTAGGCGCGGTCGTCGTCGTCGGTCGTGTGCGGCATGAGCCGGTAGGTCTTGGCCTCCACGAGGGTGGGGCCCTTGCCGGCCCGGGCCCTGGCCACGGCGGCCTGGGTGGCGGCGTAGACGTCGAGGATGTCGTTGCCGTCGACCACCACCCCGTCCATCCCGTAGGAGGAGGCGCGGTCGGCCACGTCGGGCACCGCCGACTGCTTCCGCATGCCGACCGAGATGGCGTAGCCGTTGTTCTCGCACACGAAGACGGTGGGCAGCCGGTGGATGCCGGCGAAGTTGAGGGCCTCGTGGAAGTCGCCCTTCGAGGCCGCCGCCTCGCCGAACCAGGTGACCGTGACCTTGTCGTCGCCCCGGATCGTCGACGCCAGGGCGATGCCGGAGGCGTGGGGGAACTGGGTGCCGATCGGCGAGGAGCCGGTGATGATCCCGAGCCGCTTCGAGCCCCAGTGGTTCGGCATCTGGCGGCCGCCGGAGTTGGGGTCGTCACCCTTGGCCATCACGGCCAGCAGCACCTCGTAGGGCGTCATCCCGACGGTGAGCACGACGCCCACGTCACGGTAGTAGGGCAGGGCGATGTCGTGGCCGGCGCGCAGGGCCCACGCCGAGCCCACCTGAGCCGCCTCCTGGCCCTCGGCGGGGATGTAGAAACGGGCCTTCCCCGTGCGGGTCAGGTTCCAGGCCCTCTGGTCGATGAAGCGGGCCAGAAGGACCGTGCGGTACATGCCGACGACGTCGTCGTCGGACAGCCCGAGTTGGACGTGACGGGCGGGAGGAACCGCCGTGGCTTTCGCCCGCTCGTCGATGACCTTCGCCATGCCGCTCCCTTAGGTGGGGATGCGTATCTGGTGGACGGCAGACAGGGCGGCGATCCGGTCCTCGGCCAGCTTGTCCGCGGCCGCGGCGGTCGTCACCCCGTCGGCCTCGGCCCGCTGCAGGACCGCGGTCACGTTCTCGAAGACGCGCCGGACGGCGGCCAGCGCCAAGTCCGGGTGGTAGCCGGTGGGAGCGAGCTCCTCGGCGATGTTGATGAGGCCGCCGGCGTTGGCGACGAAGTCGGGGGCGTAGAGCACGCCGGCCTCGGCCAGGGCGGCGGCGGACGCCGCGCCGTCGGCCAGCTGGTTGTTCGCAGATCCCACCACTGCCGCGCACCGTAGCTCCGGAATGGTGGCCGTGTTGAGGACACCGCCCATGGCGCACGGCGCGTAGATGTCGCACTCCACCGCGTGGATCTTCTCGACGGCCACCGCCTCGGCCCCGACCTCGGCGACGGCCCGCTCGACCGATGCCGGCGTGACGTCGGCCACGGTGATCCGGGTCCTTTCCTCGGCCAGGTGGCCCAGCAGGGCGCGCCCGACCTTGCCCACGCCGGCCACGGCGACGTGACGCCCGACCAGCGACGTGTCGCCCCAGAGGCGGAGGGCGACGGCCTTCATGGCCCACAGGAGGCCGTAGGCGGTGGCGATGGACGGGTCGCCGGAGCCGCCGAGCTCCCGGCTGACTCCGGTCACGAAGCGGGTCTCCTTGCGGACGATGTCCATGTCGGCCTGGGTGGTGCCCACGTCCTCGGCGGTGAGGTACCGGCCGCCGAGGGCGTCGACGTGGCGGGCGTAGGCCCGCAGGAGCGCTTCGGTCTTGTCGCGGTCGGGGTCGCCGAAGATGACGGCCTTGCCCCCGCCCAGGTCGAGGCCGGCGGCCGCCGCCTTGTGGGTCATGGCCCGGGCCAGGCGGAGGACGTCCTCCAGGCCCTCGTCCTCGGACGCGTACGGGTAGAACCGGGTGCCGCCCAGCCCTGGCCCGAGCCGGGTGGAGTGGACGGCGATGATGGCCCGCAGGCCCGAGCCACGGTCGTGGCAGAACACGACCTGCTCGTAGTCGTCGGCCCCGATGCGGTCGAAGACGTCCACCGGCGGCAGGCTACTGCTACCCCGGCGGCGCGCTCTCCTATTGCACGACGAGCGTGGCCACCTGGTGGGTCTCGTGGAGCTGGCAGTAGATCTTGAACGTGCCCGGGTGGGTGGCTCTGATCTTGACCTCGCTGCCGCCCGGCGGGATCTCCGTCGAGATGCCGTACCCCTCGATGGTGAAGCCGTGGGCCGCGGTGGTGGGGTTGCCCACGGCCAGGATCACGTTGTCGTCCTTGCTCACCGTGATCGTCTTGGGCTCGTACGAGGCGCCGGCACTCGCTGTGGCCGGGACGACGGATATGGCGCGCCGGACGGTCGGATGCCCGCCGCAGCCGGACAGGACGAGGGCCAGGCCGAGCGCGGCCGCGGGAAAGAAACGGCGGAAAGTGGGCACGTGGTCGGGACCGGCGTCGATCCGGTGACCTCGCGCTTTTCAGGCGCGCGCTCTACCAACTGAGCTACCCGACCGGGGTCTGGATTACCGTAGCGCCCCGGAAGGCGGCGGCGAAATTGCGGTCCTGACGAGATTTGAACTCGCGACCTCCGCCTTGACAGGGCGGCGTGCACTCCAAGCTGCACCACAGGACCCTGCGATACGGAGACCAGCCTAGGCCACCTTCAGCTCGCCCGTCATCCGCGCCGCGGCGAGCACGACGATCAGGGCCAGCCCATAGCTGACCCGACCGATGGCGACGGCGTGGGAGGAGTCCAGGAGGACGGCGAAGAAGTAGGGGTAGCCGGCGAGGGCGACGGCGGACCACGCGGGCGCGACGGCCACGGTCGCCACCGCCAGCAGGGTGAGGGCGTACCAGGGCTGGACCGGCGTGACGGCGAGCAGGAGGGCGCCCAGGAGGGCGGCGCCGCCCTGGGGCACGTCCGGCCGTTTGTAGAGGACCCACGCGGCCACACCGGCCACGGCGAGGGCGGCCAGGGTCGCGGTCAGGCCGGCGGGGAGGCCGAGGAGGCCGGCGAGGAGGTAGCGGCCGCCCTCGCCGTAGCGTTCCTCGCGCAGGTACCCGGGGAGATAGCCGATGACCCGGAGGCCGACGGCGACGACGTGCGGCAGGTAGCCGATCGCGACGACGGCGCCGGCGGCGCCGATCAGTCGGGCCAGCGCCGGCCGTCCGGCCCTGCGGAAGCCGACGGCGGCGACGAACGCCAGGCCCAGCACCGCGGGGTAGAGCTTGACCATCGCCGCCGCGCCGATCAGGGCGCCGGCCCACGCCGGCCGTCGCTTGGCCGCGGCGAGCAGGGCCAGGACAACGAACAGGGCGGCCAGACCGTCGACATGCCCGTTGTTCACCACTTCGACGACGGCCACGGGGGAGAGGGCGTACAGCGCCGTCCAGCGCTCGTCCCGCTTGTACGCCCGCAGCACCGCCGGCAGCGCCGCGATCAGGGCCATGTCGCCGAGCAGGCCGGCCACCTGCCAGGCCTTGTGGTGGGTACCGATGCCGGCGATCCGGTAGACGGCGGTGAACCACGCCTCGGCCACCGGCGGGTAGATGGTGTGGACGAGCGGCCGGTTGATTCGTGTGCAGCCCGGCTCCCGCTGCAGGTGGGCGCAGCCCTCCGCGCCGGGCCAGAGCCAGTCCTCCCGGAGGTCGGCCAGGTGGACCGAGCTGGGGGTGTAGCGATACGGGTCGGTGCCCGAGGTCTGCACCCGCCCGTCCCATGCGTATCGGTAGAGGTCATCGGAGAGGATGGGTTGGCCGGCGAGGGCGGCCAGGCGCAGCGCCAGCCCGACGGCGAGGACGGCGGGGATGGCGACCCGGCGGGGGAGCCGTAGGGCGCACACCACGCCGGCGCCCCACGTCACCGCCCAGAGGGCCAGGCGCATCAGCAGCGCCCAGCGGTCGTTGCGGAGCGGCTCGGAGGTGGCGAACGCCAGGCTCAGCCCGACGCCGGCGGTTGCGGCGACGGCGAAGCCGGGTGCCGCCCACCGGGGCGGGGCGTCAGGCTCGCTGGGCGGCACGGGCGAAGTCGGCCATGCCGGTGGCGAAGTCCACCTCGGCAACGAAGCCGAGCGCCTCCGCGGCACGCGCCGGCGAGGCGACGACGTGGCGGACGTCGCCGAGGCGCCACTTCCCGGTGACGACCGGATCCAGCCCCGGGCCGGCGAGGGCGCCGGCCAGGTCGGCGACGGTGTGGGGTGTGCCGCTGGCGACGTTGCAGGCGACCCATGTGTTGACCGGGGCGGTGATGGCCAGGACGTTGGCCCGGGCGACGTCGGTCACGTGCACGAAGTCGCGGGTCTGGCCGCCGTCCTCGTAGACCTCGGGGGCCCGGCCGGCGGCGACCGCGCTGCGGAAGATCGACGCCACGCCGGCGTAGGGCGTGTCCCGGGGCATCCGGGGCCCGTAGACGTTGTGGTAGCGGAGGGCGATGGCGGTGGCGCCGGCCTCGGCCGCCCACAGCATGCAGAGGTGCTCCTGGTGCAGCTTGGTGGCGGCGTAGACGTTGCGGGGGTCGACCGGCGCGGTCTCGTCGATCGTGGCCCACGTCGCCCGCTCCCGGCAGCCGGCCACGGGGCACGCCGGCTCGAACCGACCGGCGGCCAGGTCGGCTTCCGTACGGGGCCCGGGCCGAACGTCGCCGTGCTCGGCACAGCGGTACCGGCCCTCGCCGTAGACCACCATGCTGCTGGCCAGCACAAGCCGGCCGCGGAACCGGCGCCGCCACAGGGCTTCGAGCAGGCGGGCGGTGCCCAGGTCGTTGTCGGTCACGTAGCCGCCGACGTCGCCGAAGTCGACGCCCAGGCCGACCTTGGCCGCCTGGTGACAGACGGCGTCGACGCCGGCCACCGCGGCCTCGGCGACGCCGGGCTCGGACAGGTCGGCCACCGTGAGGTCGACGGCGGGGTCGAGATAGTCCGGCACGCCGGCATGGGCCGCGAGGCTGTCGACCACCCGGACCGTCGCCCCGCCGGCCAGCAGCGCGTCGGTGACATGGGAGCCGATGAAGCCGGCGCCGCCGGTGACCAGGACCCTCACCGTGAGGTGGCGGCGAGTGGCAGCCGGATGGTGAAGCGGCATCCCTGGCCTTCGTTACGGACGCTGATCTCCCCATGGTGGGCCTCGACCAGTCCCCGTGCGACGGCGAGGCCGAGGCCGGCGCCACCGTCGCCCGGCGTGCGGGCCGCGTCGCCCCGGTAGGCGAGCTCGAACACCCGAGGCAGGTCAGGAGCCGGGATGCCGCCGCAACCGTCGCGCACCGACACGAGCGCGGTCTCCCGGTCGTCGTCCGCGAGGGCGGCCTCGACCCAGACGGTGCCGCCTCTCGGCGTGTGGCGGATGGCGTTGTCCAAGAGGTTCCGCACCACCCGGGCCATCTCGGGGATCGACAGCTCGACCACCGGCGTGGGCGAGGCGACCGCGCCCTTGAGGTCGACACCCTTCGCGCTGGCCGCGAGCGAGACGCCGGCCACCGCGTCGGACACCAGCTCGTCGAGGGCGATCTGCTCGAGCTCCAGGCTGAGCGCCCCGGCCTGGATGCGGGACAGCTCGAAAAGGTCGTCGACCAGGCCGGCGAGGCGGTCGGTCTCCCGGCCCATGGTCCGGTAGTAGCGGGCGACGGTCTCGGGGTCGTCGACCACACCGTCCTCGAGCGCTTCGACCATGGCCCGGATCCCCGACAGTGGCGTGCGCAGGTCGTGGGAGACCCAGGCGACGAGCTGGCGCCGGCTGTCCTCCGCCGCCGCGGCCTGCTCGCGGGTCTCGGCCAATCGGGTGAGGGCCCCGTCCAGTTCGGCGGCCAGGCGCACCAGCTCGCTCGGGCCGCCAACGCTGCCGCCCGCCGGCGCCACCGCGCCGTCGTCGCCGATCTGCTGGGCCCGGTCGCCCAGTCGCTGGCTGGCGGCGGCCACCCGCTCGCCCAGCACCAGGGCGGTGACGAGGCCGACGGTGGCGGCGGCGACGGTGACCACGAGCAGGGCCCGCAGGTCGTGGGCGGAGATGAACATGGTGGCGCCGGTGCCGAGGAGGGCGACGGCGAACGCCAGCACCGGCGCCAACGCGGCCACGCCGGCCTGGACGGCGAGCGAGGCGTGGCGTAGCACCCGCAGCAGCACGGCGGCGACGACGGCGGCGACGGCCGCCGAGCCGAGGGCCCAGCTGAGCAGGACACCGGTGTCCCAGGCCCCCATGCTGGCGTCGGCGGCCAGGAGGCTGGCGCCGAGCACGCCGCCGGCCACCACGCCGCCGAGCAGAAGGCGGCGGCTCACGGCTCGAACCGGTAGCCCACGCCCCACACCGTGCATACGTGCCGCGGATCGGCCGGATCGGCCTCGACCTTCTCCCGCAGCCGGCGCACGTGGACCGTGACGGTCGAGGTGTCGCCGTACGCGAACCCCCACACCTGTTCCAGCAGCTGCTCGCGCCGGAAGGCCCGGCGGGGGTTGCGCATGAGGTGCACGAGCAGGTCGAACTCGCGTGACGTGAGCGACACCAGCTCGCCGGCGCGGCGGGCCTCGTGGGCGACGGTGTCGACCTCCAGGGCACCGGCTCGCAGGATGGTTGGCTCGCCGGCGGTTGCGACCGCGCCGCCGGCCCGGCGGAGCACGGCCTTGATGCGAGCGGTCAGTTCACGGGGCGAGAACGGCTTGGACACGTAATCGTCGGCGCCGAGCTCCAGGCCGACGATGCGGTCCGCTTCCTCGCCGCGGGCCGTCAGCATGATGACAGGCACCGGCGCCGTGGCCCGCAGCCGGCGGCAGACCTCGAACCCGTCGAGCGACGGGATCATCAGGTCGAGCACGATCAGCTCGGGGGGATCGGCGAGCGCCCGTTCCAGTCCGACCGCCCCGTCGAAGGCCACCTCGACCACGAATCCCTCGCGTTCGAGGTAGCGGGTCACGACCTCGGAAACGGTAGGGTCGTCCTCCACCACCAGTATGCGGGGCGGAGAGGCGGTGAGGGGCACGGGTCGATTGTGCCTTACCCCCGTCCGCAGCAACCCCCGGCAGCGAATTGTTCATCGAATGGTGAGCACTTCTACCGACCGCCGTAATCGCCTCCCGGGGAGACTGCCTGCATGCCCCACGTCGTGATCCCCGTGCTGAACGAGGCCGCCGCCCTGCCGGCGCTCCTGTCGGCCATGCCGCCCGGCTTCACCGCGGTTGTCGCCGACAATGGCTCCACCGACGGCTCGGGCGACATCGCCCGGGCGGCCGGCGCCATCGTGGTGGTGGAGCCGGCGCGCGGGTTCGGCGCCGCCTGCTGGGCCGGCTTGCTGGCCGCGTCGCCCGAGGACGGCGTCGTGTGCTTCATGGACGGCGACGGCTCGCTCGACCCGTGGGACCTGGTGGGCGTCGCCTCTCCCGTGCTGGCCGGGACGAGCGACCTCGTCCTCGGCGCCCGCCGGCCGACGGCGGCCGGCGCCTGGCCGGTGCACGCCCGCCTGGCCAACCGGTTCCTGGCCCTGGAGATCCGCCGGCGCACCGGTCGTGCCTTGCGCGACATCGGCCCGATGCGGGCTGCCCGTCGCGACGCCCTGCTGGCGCTCGGTATGACCGACCGCCGGTTCGGCTGGCCGCTGGAGATGATCCTGCGCGCCGCGGAGGCGGGCTGGCGCATCGACGAGCTACCCGTCCCGTACGCGCCCCGGACGGGGCGGTCGAAGGTGACCGGCACGGTCTCGGGGACGATGCGTGCGGTGCGCGACATGAGCCGGGTCCTGGCCGTCTCATGACCCATGTCATCGTCATGGCCAAGTCGCCGGTGCCCGGACAGGTGAAGACCCGCCTGTGCCCGCCGTTCTCGCCGGCCGAGGCGGCGGCGATCGCGGAGGCGGCCCTGGCCGACACCCTCGACGCCGTGGCCGCGTGCGGCGCCGGCCGGCTGATCGTCGCCCTGGACGGCGCGCCAGGGCCGTGGCTACCGGCGGGCTTCCACATCGTCCCCCAGGTCGCCGGGCCGTTCGACCGGCGCCTGACCGCGGCGTGGGCCGCCGCGGGCGGGCCGGGCGTGCAGATCGGCATGGACACGCCGCAGGTGACCGCCGGCCTGCTCGACGACGCCTTGTCGTCACTCGACGCCACGCCGGCGGCGTTGGGGTTGGCCGTCGACGGCGGCTGGTGGGCCATCGCCCTGCGCCGGCCCGATGCCCGGATGTTCGTCGGCGTTCCCATGAGCACCGGCGGGACCGGTGCTGCGCAGCGCCAGCGTCTCGACGAGCTCGGGCTGGACGTCACGTCGCTGCCGGCGCTGGTCGACCTCGACACCATCGCCGACCTCCCGGCGGTGACCGAGAGCGGAACCGCCATCCGGACGGCCGCGCTGGCCCGGACACTCGGTGTGCTCCCTCTTTCAGTCACCGTTTAATGCTCACTCTTACCGCCACGGTCCGGCCCTCGGTCGTGTTCCGCACCGACGAGGGCGAGGCCCTCGACATGGACCTCGGCCGCTGGCACGACCCCGCCACCGACGAGGAGCAGGAACTGCTGGCCGGCGTCGACGGCCCGGTGATCGACCTCGGCTGCGGCCCCGGCCGACTCGTCGTGAGCCTGGCGTCGCAGCGCGTGCCGGCGCTCGGCGTCGACTCGTCGCCGTCGGCCATCGCCCTGGCCCGCATGCGGGGGGCGACCGTCCTCCAGCGCGACCTGTTCGGCCCCCTGCCTGGCGAGGGTCGGTGGGGGACGGCCCTGCTCTTCGACGGCAACGTCGGCATCGGCGGGAACCCCACCCGCCTCCTGCGGCGTTGCCGCCAGCTGATCGCCCGTACCGGCGACGTCCTGGCCGAGGTGCAGCCCCCCGGCACCACGTGGCGGCGCCTGACCGCGTGGTTCGAGCGCGACGGGCAGCGCAGCGAGTCGTTCGCCTGGGCCGTCGTCGGGGCGGACGCCATCGCCGGGCTGGCCCGCCCCGCCGGCCTCTCGGTCGCCGCCCTCGGCCCCACCCCGTCGGGCCGGTGGTTCGCCCGACTGACGCCGCGGCCGTGAACCTGAAGCTGCCGGCGCCGATCCAGCGGTTCACCACCGACTCGGACGCGCCGCTGCAGCAGGGCGCCTACCGCTCGGCCCTCCGCGACGAGCGTCTGGCCGCCATCTTGGGCGCCTCGCTCGGGATCCTGTTCTCGATCTGCTTCGTCACCGGGCTGTACTCGCACATCCAGCAGCACCCGCTGTCCTGGCTGCCCATCCCGGCCCGCCCCGCCGGCCTGTACCGCTTCACCCAGGGCCTGCACGTGGTCTTCGGGATCGCTTCCATGCCCGTGCTCATCGCCAAACTGTGGCTGGTTTGGCCCCGGTTCGTGTCGTTCCCCGTAGCCAAGACGATCAGTGGGCTCGTCGAGCGCATCGGTGTGTTCCCGTTGGTCGCCGGCGGCATCTTCATGACGTTCTCGGGCGTGGCCAATATCGCCCAGTGGTACCCGTGGCGCTTCTCGTTCACTGCGTCGCACTACTGGATGGCGTGGGTGACCATGGGCTCGATCGTCGCCCACGTCGGCGCCAAGTGGATCATCACCCGGCGGGCGCTGGCCCGCCCCTCTCGCCGGCCGGCCCTGGCCGAGGCCGACCCGGTGCTCGGGACGACCGCCGAGGCCGCCGGCGCCGGCGGGCTGTCCCGCCGGGGGCTGTTGACGACGGTCGCCGCCGCCTCCGGCCTGCTCACGCTGACGACGATCGGCCAGACCGTCCGCCCGTTGCGACGCCTGGGCCTGCTCGCCCCCCGCGACCCGGCTACCGGTCCCCAGGGCCGGCCGGTGAACCGGGGGGCAGCCAACGCCGGCGTCGTCGACCTGGCCCAGTCGGCGGCCTACCGGCTGGAGGTCTCCGGTCGGGTGGCCCGACCGATGTCGCTGACGCTCGACCAGTTGCGCGCCCTGCCGTCCCACGACACGGTCCTGCCCATCGCCTGCGTCGAGGGCTGGAGCTACTCGGCCCCGTGGCGCGGCGTGCGTGTGCGCGACCTCCTCGCCATGGCCGGCGCCGACCCCGACCGCACCATCCTCATCGAGTCCCTCGAACCGCAGGGCGCCTACCGCACCTCCACCCTCAACTCCGGCCAGGCCGCCGATCGCGACACCCTCCTGGCGCTGTCGCTCGACGGTGAGCCCCTCGCTCTCGATCACGGCTTCCCCTGCCGGCTCATCGCCCCGAACCGCCCCGGCGTCCTGCAGACGAAATGGGTTACCAAGGTGGTGGTCCTGTGACGGACGCCACCGTCCACCACCGCCCCGGCCGGCTGTTTTGGATCTCCGCCGCCGCCGGCTGGGCCGTCATGGCCTGGGGCCTGCAGGGCATCTTCGTGCACAGCCTCGACACCCGCCCCGCCAACCTGGCCAAGTTCGTCGTGGGCGGCGCGCTCCTGCACGACCTCCTCGTCGCCCCGCTGGTGATCGGCGCCGGCCTGCTCGTGGCCCGCGCCGTGCCCGGCCGCGCCCGCGCCGTCGTGCAGGGCGCCCTGGCCGTGAGCGGCATCGTTGCCCTCTTCTCCTATCCGTTGGTGCGGGCCTACGGCCTGGCCGCCAACAACCCGACATCGCTGCCCCACAACTACACCGCCAACCTTCTGGTCGTGCTCGGTCTGGTGTGGGCGGTCGCCGCCGGGCTCGTCATCACGCGCCTCCGCCGTCCCGCGACCCGATAGCCCCAGCCCGCGCGTCATCAGGCCGCCGCAAGCGGACGGGGGCCACCGCAGGAGACCAATGTCTGTCCCCGCTCGTCGGTGAACACGACGCCGTCTGGATCGTCGGCGTTTCCACTGATACCCAGCCGCCCGAGATGGTGGAGCCGGTGATGCCGGTGGCACAGTGCCAAGAGGTTTGGCGTGTCCGACGCCCCGCCGTCCTCCCAGTGCCGGATGTGATGAACATGGAGCCACCGGCTCCGATCGCACCCCGGCACCCGGCACCCTCGATCTCGATCTTCCACGACGAGCCGAGTCCGGTCCGGCACCGTCCGGAACGCCCGCCCCACGCTGATTGGCTTCCCGCCGGCCTCGAAGACCGGCCGCACCCTGGCGTCGCAGCCGATGAACCGGCGGATCCCGTCGCTGAGCCCGGGACCGAGGTGGAGGTGCCCGCCGGCCCCGGGCTGGGTGCCGACGTGCAGCAGCACGAGGTGACGGTCAGTGTGCCGGCGGGATGCACCGCCCAGTGAGCGGTCGGCCATGGCCACCAAGGCGTCGGCCCAGTCGACGCGGGCGTTGGGCCCGCCGGCCCTGAACAACTCATCGCGTGTCGCGCTGAGCGCCCGCTCCACCAGCGCACCCTCTTCGGGCGGCAGCTCGGCCGTAAGTCGCCACGTGCCGTTCTCGGTGTGGCCGAAGCTGACCCCGCGGCTCTCCCTGGGCGCCTGCCGTTCTGTCTTCTCGGCCGGCGCCGGCTCCCGCAGCGGGTAGCTCCCGAGCACCCGACGGAGCTGCACGACGGTGGCCGAGCGCGCCAGCGCCGCCACCTCGGCGTCGATCGACGCCGGCGCATGGCGGCACACGACCGCCACCTGATCCTCAGCCACCTCGCCTGCCTCAAGCGCCGCCCGGGTCTCGGGTAGCTCGCCGAGCCGGCGGGCCATCAGCACCAGGCTGCGCGCCCGGGCCGGGGACACCCCGCACGTCCACGCCACCCACTGCGCCGGGGAGTGAACGCCCGGCGTCTTCCACGACTCCGCTTCGAGCACACGGGCGATCAGGGACACGAGCCGACCCGTGGCCGCGTTGATTACGCCACACACCTCGGCGAGCTCGGTCTCCAACGCCTGCATGAAACCAGTGTATCGAACATACGTTCGTATAGCAACACCTAAAAATGCATGGCGGCCGAAAAAGTTCGCCACCTGTACCGAGGTACTACGGCGAGTTGGATCGACCGTAGCCCGGTGGTGAGGATTCCCCGGACATGGCAAAGCTGGAGCCGATGGTGGCGACAGCTACTACGTCCTCGGCGATCTACGGTTCCCTGATGATTCGAGCCGGACGGCGCGACGAAGCTCTGCCCAGTCGATTGGCTCCACGAACGGAGGATGCCACCCTTCAGCGACTCTTCGGTTTCTCGTCCCCTTCGTGGCGCGGAGCCGATAGGTCTCGGTGCCGGTCCTCGATGATGTGATCGTTACCAAAGGGTCAAGCGGTCAACGACGGCCGCCACCGCGGCGTCGACCGAGCCGACGACCAGGCGGTCCGAATGCCGATGAGGAGGCAGTCCCCGGGCTCCCTGCGGTGCAGAAGGGGCGGACGCGGGAGCCGCCGACTCGACCGGCGCCGGCCCCCGAACGCGACGAAGCGCCGGCACCCGTAGGTGCCGGCGCTCCGTTGCGCTGCTGCGAAGGCGATTAGTTGGCAGACGAGGCCGCGACCAGACGGACGACACCGAGGGGCATGCCCTCCTTGAAGTCGCTGACGCCGAACGTGGCGTTCAGGGCGCCGGCGCCGGTCGAGGTGAGCTTGGCCACGGTGCCCTGCAGGACCACGTCGGAGCCCTCCTGGCTCACCTTGACGGCGGTGCCGTCCAGGGACAGCAGGGGGATGCCGGACTTGCCACCGGACGAGGCGGTCAGGATCGAGTTACCGGGATCGACCACGAAGTCGGTGACGTCGATCGACTTGCTGCCCTTGCTGAACCGCAGCCCACTGGCCTCGTGCAGCACGGTGCCGGCGATGTAGCCGGGCTTGAAGCCGAGATCGGAGTGGATGGCGGCGTAGCCACCGGTGATCGGGAAGGAGACGGTCGACGTAGCGGCGTCGAACTTGGCCGACCCGACGGGGGCCACGGCCACACCGAGGGTACCCAGCGCCTTGGCGGTGCCGGCGTCGAGGGTCACGTTGGTGGCCTTGCCGTCCAGGCGGCTGACGACAGCCGTCTTGTCGGCGACTGCGTCGTAGGTGGTCGGGGTGCCCTTGGCCACGAGCCGGACGGAGCCCAGCGGGATGCCGGCCTTGAGGGCGGTGACGTTGAAGGCCTTGTTCAGCGCGCCGGCCGCGGTGTCGGTCAGCTTGGCCACGGTGCCCTCGAGCACGACGTTGCCGGAACCGTCGCTACCGACCTTGACGTTGGTGCCGTCGAGGAAGAGCAGCGGGACCTTCGGGGTGCCGCCGACGGTGCCGTAGAGCATCGAGCCACCGGGGTCGACCACGAAGTTCGACAGCTCGACCTTGGTGGAGCCGGCGCTGAGGCTGAAGCCGCTGCCGTCGTGGGCGATGGAGCCCTGGATGTAGCCGGGCTTGGCACCCAAGTCGCTGTGAATCTCGGCGTAGCCCGACGTGATGGGGAAGGTGATCGTCGAGGACGAGGCCTCGAAGGTCGCCGAGCCGATCGGGGCGAGCGCGACGCCGAGGGACTTGAGGGCCTCGGCGGTGCCGGCGTCGATCTTCACCGACGTGCCGACGCCTGAGAGGCTGGGGATCGCGGTGACCTTGTCGGTGGACTGGTTGGTGCCGGCGGCGTTGGAGCTGGACGAGTCGCTGTTGTCCCCGCACGCGGCGCCCGCCAGAGCGAGAGCCCCGACGAGCGCGGCAATCGAGGCCTTTGTTTTGATGGACATTGTTCTCTCTTCCTTTCGCTTCTTCAGCGAAATCAGTGGGCCGGGCCCTGGGTGCCCGTTGTCCATTTCTACGGAGCAACGGGCGGACCCGTATGAGAGAACACGGCGGAACAGTGAATCGCCGGGACCGCCGTCAGGCCGGGGTGTGGAGCTCCTTCACATCTTCGGCGACGTCGACCCTCACGGCGCGGCCGCCGTCGTGCCAGAGTCGGATCACGGCGCGGCTCGACGTCCAGAGGTGGGCGAGACGGGGAGCGACCGGTTGGGGGTTGCCGTCGTCGGCGGCGCGCAGGCCCACGTCGAGGCTGAGCGGGCGCCGGTGGTCGGGCCCCGTCGGGTCGAGGAGCTCACCGATGGTGACGCCGACACTGACGGCCAGCCCGAAGAGCTCGTCGATGGTGACGTTGCGGCTCTTGCTCTCGATCGCACTGACGGTGGAGCGGCCCCACCCGTGGCAGAGATGCGACATCCGGGCCGCCAGCTGGTCCTGGGTCATGCGCCGGAGGATCCGGTAGGCCCGCAGGTTCTCGGCCAGCGCGTCCGAGGGCCGGCCCAGCTCCGGCACCGGCTCGCCGGTGTGCTTGCTGTACGGGCCACGGCCGTTGGACGCTGGCGCCTCAGGGCCCCTGGACGGCACAGAGGGCTCTGTGGTCGTACCGTGCATCCGGTCGTTCATCGTCGAGCTCCTTCTCTGCATCCTCGGACAACTCCCGAGGATGGCCACCGCCGCCGGTCGGACCCGCCAAGTCTATCGGTCTCGCCGATAGGCTAGCGGGATAGCGACTATGCTTCGGCGGCACCCAGCGAGTCCGACCGTTCGCAGACCTCGGGGGTCTAGCTCGCCGGCGTCGCGTTGTTGGGTCCGACGAGCTTGAACTGGGCGCCGGTGGTGTCGGTCGCGACCGCCAGGCGGCCGTAGGGCGTGTCCTCGGCAGGCTGCACGATCGCGCCGCCCAGGGCGACGGCTTTCTCCAGGGTGGCGTCGACGTCGTCGCTGCCGAAGTACACCGACCAGTGGGCTGGGACGCCCTCGGGCAGGAACCCCGAGGCGTCCATGATGCCGGCCAGCATGGTGTCACCGTCGTTCAGCGTGGTGTAGCGGAAGTCGGGAGTGTCACCCGCGACACGGCTCTCGGCGCGGAAGACGTCCGTGTAAAAGGCCACCGCGGTGTCGTACTCGCAGGTGTGGAGCTCGAACCAGCTCGGAGTGCCGGTTTCTCCCAGGACCCGGAAGCCGCCGAACACGCCCGGCTGCCAGAGGCCGATCACTGCGCCGGCTGGGTCGGCCACGTAGGCCATGGTGCCGAGGTCGGCGACGGGCATCGGCGCGACCTGAATCTGGCCGCCGTTGGTCGTGGCCAGCTCGATGGTCTTGGCCGCGTCGTCCGTGGCCAGATAGACGGACCAGACCTCGGGCATCCCCTCTCCGGGCTGGCTGGCCATGCAGCCGGCGACGAGCTCGCCGTCCTTGGCGAAGTTGAAGTAGCCACCGAACTCGGCGTTCGGCTCGTCGGCGGTCCAACCGAAGAGCTGGCAGTAGAAGTCGCGGCTGCGGTCGGTGTCGGACGTCATGAGGTCGACCCAGCACGGTGCTCCGATGGGGGCGGTCTCTCGGGTGGGCATGGTGCGCTCCTTCGTGTGTCCGGGAAGATGTCACTACTTCGACGCCTGGCCGGCGCCGAATTCATCGGCGCGGCCGCGCGATCAGGCCGCCGGCTCCCAGTGAACACGGTCGGGTTCGGCGGCCCGCCCCTCGACCAGGCCGAGGAGGGCCCGACGCGGGTCACGGGCCAGCGGCTCCACGAAACCACCGTGGTATGCCTGGCAGCACTTTCCGCTCAGCCAGCCGCCGAGGACTGGGACGGCGAAGATGCCGTGGCCGCCGGCGAGGCCTTCGCCCAGGGCTTCCACCTGGCGGATGAACTGCTCACCGGGCTCCAACATGTCGACGAGGGCCTGCCCCACCGTCGTGCCGGAGGCGCCGACCACCGGCGACTCCCACAGCGTCTCGACGTCGGTGGCCCGCCAGTTCTGCTGCGCGTTCGTCGACGACAGGCGGGGAATCCATTCCTCGGCGACGAAGAGGTCTCCGCTCGCATGCGTGGCCTCGCGCACCCTGCGGTAGAGCGCATCTCTGCTCGCCGACCTGCCTGATGACCCAAGCGCGAAGGCCAGTTCGACATCGTCGACACCGGCTCGCACCGCGGTGACCGCGAGGTTGCTGGTTGCCCCCCGTTCGATGTGGCCGTCGCCGAAGACGACTTGGCCGTTGTCGAGGACGAGCCCGTGCGTGTTGTCCCAGTCGTGGAAGGCGCGGGCGACAAGGTCGCCCACGGACAGCTCCGGGTACCGGCTGGTTCTGGTGGTCAGTTCGGAGAGGGTCCGGCGGTAGAGGAACCGATGGGGTAGGAAGCGGATCAGCAGGCTGAGCTCCCGGAGCGCGGCGGCGGTGTCGGTCGCCACCTTGCGCTGGAGCAGCTCCCAGAAGCTCGGATAGCGGGCCTTCCAGTAGCGGCGGATGGACGCGACTGGGGTCCGGAGGTGGCCGGCGGCGAATGCATCGGTGAGGTAGTGCTGCGCCGCCGCCTCGCGGGCCATGGCCTGCGAGAGGTCTCCGCCCTCTCTGCCCAATCGCCATGCCTCGTCGAGCGCTGCCTCGTGGAGGTGACGGTACGCGAGCCGGGCGGAGCCGAACCCGCTCCCGGTGATGGGGTCGGAGCGGCCGGGGGCGGCGAAGTGGTCGTCGTTGGTGGCGGCCAGCGCGAGGTACCTGTCCCGGACCTGCCGCTCGACGTCGCTCCGATTGGCGTCGGGGCTGAAGGCGACGCCGGCGAACCGTCCTCCCGGCTCGAACCTGGGATCAACGACGGCTTCGTCCACCGTCGACACCTTCAGAGCGCAGACGATCTCGTCACGGGTGTCGATCGCAGTTCCGCCGGCGCCCTCCCTCGCCGCGAGGCTGAAGAAGCCGTCGGGCCGGAAGAAGTCCCCGCTGAGGGCGACCACGTCGCCGAAGCTGAGGAGGAACCGGTCCTCGCCCGACTCGCCGCCGACGTTGACGTCGGCCGCGCCCGTGGCGGCGTCGCCGACGGCGCGGTGCTCGTGGGTCTTCATCCCTCCGGCCTCACCTGGCGCGGCCTTCGTCGTGGCACGTCGCGGAACCGCACACAGCACCTGCTGGGGCCGGGGTCGAGGCCGGCGTCGAGCCCGGCGTGGTCGAGGCCGGTAAGGAGGCCCATCATGAGCTCCAGGTTCATCGTGCAGACCAGGTCGGGATGGTCCTCGGCCAGCGCATGGAAAGGGCAGTTCACGAGCTCGACGCCGCCGGCGTCGGGGCGGGGCTCGTAACCCAGCTCCTCGAGTACGTCCTTCGCCGCGGCGGCGAGGGCGGCCCGACTTGGTCGCGTTCCAGCCCGGGAGCGGGCGTCGGTTCCCAGTGCCACGCCCATGCTCTGCGCCGCCCGGGCCAGCGCCTCCCTCACAGCCACGCCGTCGCGCTCGGCATCGGTGACGGCCCGGGCCAGCAGGGAGCCGGCCAGGTCGTAGCGCCGGTCCGGCAGGCTGACCTCCACCTCCCGTGACGACCGTCGATACAGCTTGGCTGGGCGGCCGGCGCCAGGACCGCTCCGGCCGGCCGGGCGGCCGAACTCGGTCTCGAGCAGGCGGTCCTCCACGAGCTTGTCGAGGTGGAACTTCGCCACGTGGTGGGGAACGCCGACGCCTTCGGCGGCTTGGTCCCGGTTCACGGGCGCGCGCTGGCCCACGACAAAGCGGTACAGCGCCCGGCGCACGGGCTCGCCGAGGGTGGCGATACCCGACACCCGGGCGTCGAAGCCCTCCCGAATCGTCGATGCATCGGAGGGAGTGCCCATGCCTGCCGCCTCTCTAAAGGACGTTTCTGTTGACGAAATCGCTTCGCCTTCTAACGTACATCATAGTATCCGTTAGAGATGGAGGCAAGGCCCAGTGGCAACGGCGACCGGGCGCCCTCGACCGCTACGCGTCCTCTGTGCTGGGGAGCAGCTTGGTCCGTCGGAGCACGGCGAGGCCGAGCAGCGCGGCGACTGCGAGGGCGCCGAGGGCGAGGAAGAACCCGCGCTCCGACGGCTCCGGGCTTGGCGGCACCGGGCCGGCCGCCGGTCGTGTGGCAACGGCGAGAAGGGCCTCGGGCTCCGCCTTTGCGCACAGCGAGGATGTCCACCCGGTGGCGGACCGCCGGAGGAGCAAGCCGACCCGCTGGCCGACGGCGACCTCGAGGCCGCACGACGCCCCGCTCGCCGCTGCCTCAACGTCCACACGATCGCCGATGCCGCCTTTGACGCTGCGCTCGACGTCGAAGTGGTTGACCACTGGACGACCGGAGCTGATGATCGGGCCGGCGGTGGGCGGGTCGTCGATGCCCGTCAGGACGCCGACGAACGCCCCGTCGCTCGTGGCCAGGGCCTCGGCGACCTGCACGTCGGCCCGGCAGCTGCACGCAAGGGCCGGTGCGGCCTGGACGACGAGCTGGCCCCCTGCCACTATGAGGGCCACCACTGCCGCACGCATCAGTCTCATCGTCCCGCCTCCAGTGCCAGCGCCGGCCGCCGGTGCTACGCCTTTGGACGGTACAGAGTGGCCGGCGGTTCCCGGCGCGACCTCGAAGGTGGCGGCTGCTCAGTCCGGCAGTGGTCCGGTGCGCATCAGCAGCGCCGTCAAGCGAGTACGTTCCTCGGCGGTGAGTCGTGTGGGGAGCCGGGTCGTTGGCTGAGAAACCGATGTCGTTCAGCGAGCTGCTCGCCGGCTACGGCACGAGGACGATCGGCGAGGGGATGTCCATCGAGTCCGTGTTCGCCCTCCTGAAGGTCCGTGGCGAGGACGGGAGCGCGGCGTGGTCTGTCCGCACCGGTGGCGTGCAGCTGGCAATGGAGGAGCTGCTGGGAGTTCTCGAGGGCCTCACGACGTCGCTCCGCCAGCGGCTGACGAGGGCCTGGAAGGGGACCCTGGCCCAGGACCCGCCGGCGGCCGCCACCGTCGACCAGCGACCCCCGCAGCCCGTCCCGTTCAGCGAGCTGCTCGCCGGCTTCGAGACGGTAGGCGTCGCCGACGAGCACCTCATCGAGTCGGTCTTCGCCGTGATCAAGGCCCGGCGGGTCGACGGGGCGCCGGTCTGGTACGTCCGGTCCGCGGAGATGACCCTGGGCTCGGAGGAGTTGCTCGGCGCCCTGGACGGCTACGCGTCCACTGTCCGGCTGGATCTGGCCGCTTCGTGGAAGTGGTGAGCGGGCGTCAGGAGGTGGCGCCGAGGAACTCGAACACTTGGGTGAGACGGATGTTGTTGCCCGACGGGTCGCGGAAGGAAGTGTCGATCCCGTAGGGCTGGGTCGTCGGAGGGTCGTTGAAGGCGACGCCACGCGCCGACAAGTCGTCGTAGGCGGCCTGACAGTCGTCGGTCTCCAGGAACAGCGTGCCGACGACGCCTTTGGCGACCAGTTCCCCGAGCACGGCACCGGTGTCGGCGTCGAGCATCGGCGGGTCGGGGACGGGCATGAGCACAAGCCCGACGTTCTCCTGGCCGACGGGCCCGACGACCAGCCACCGGAAGTTGCCCCATTCCTCCATGGTCACGTCGGCCCGCACTTCCCAGCCGAGCGTGCGGGTGTACCAGGTGAGCGCCTCGGCCTGGTCGTGCACCCAAAACTGTGCGTTGGCGATTGTGATCATCGGGCCTCCTCGTGTCGGTACCGCCAACGCTACGGACGGGACGCCGGCTCGGCTTCTCGAAACGTGCGGTTCTGCGGGCGGCCGTAGGCGAGGGCGACGCAGTCGGGGATGCGGATGTGGCGCCGGGCCGGCGGGAAGGTCGCCCGGTAGACGACGGGGGCGACGCCGTAGATGCGCCCGAAGCTGGTGATGAAGGAGCCGACGCTCGTCAGCCCGACGGCGAAGCAGATCTCCGTCACCGTGCGGTCGGTGTTGCGCAGCAGGGCGGCCGCTCGCTCCAGCCGGCGGGTGAGGAGGTACTGGTGCGGCGCCTCGCCGAACGTGCGCCGGAACTCCCGGCTGAAGTGCGCCGGTGACAGGCCGGCGGCGCGGGCGAGGTCGGCGACGGTGAGCGGCTCGAAGTACCGGGCGTCGGCCAGATCCTTGGCTCGCAGGAGGTGGCGGGCCGGCGGGACCATGCGACCAAGTATCGCCGAGCCTGCCCCGGTAGGCTCCGGCGGGGCACGGCCCGGCGAGGGCTGTCATGCGGGGAGGAGTTGGGGGATGGCGTCCGAACTGGCATCTGGCACGATCGTGCTCACGGGGGCGAGCGTGTCGAACGGCGCAGGCGCGGCGTTCCGGATCAACCCGACGGGGGGCGCGGAGGCGCTGCTGTCGTCGGCCGGCACCTTCGCCACACCGATCGGGATCGGCCTTGAGGCGGACGGGAAGATCGTGATCGCCGATGCCGACGCGTTCGGTGGCAAGGGCGGGGTCATTCGAGTCGACCCCAAGACCAAGAAGCAGACCACGGTGGCCTCTGCCGGCTTGTTCGCCAACCCGTTCGACCTCGTCGTCGAAGCGACGGGCAGCATCCTGGTGGTCGACCCACACGCCTCCGCCGGTTTGGGTGGGGTGATCCGGGTCGACTCCAAGACCGGCGAGCAGGTCATGCTCTCCTCCGGCGAGGAAACCGGCGCGGGGGCTCTTCGTGAGGTCGGGATTGCCCTGGAGGCGAACGGGCGCATCCTCGTCATAGAGCAGAGCCTCACCGGCGGGACCATGGGCGGAGGCCGGGTGACCCGGATCCACCAGAAGACGGGTGTCCGCAAGGTGGTGTCATCAGGAGGATCATTCGCGAGCGCCACCGGGATCGCCGTCGAGCCCGACGGCGGCATCGTCGTCGCCGATGCAAACGCCTTCGGCGGCAGCGGCGGTGTCATCCGTGTCCACCCAAAGACCGGCAAGCAGACGACTGTCTCCTCGGGTGGCTCGTTCATCAGCCCGCTGGGAATCGCGGTCACCGCTGATGGCAGCATCCTCGTTGCCGACACCGACGCATTCGCGGGGAAGGGCGGCGTGATCCGCGTCGACCCGAAGACCGGCGCGCAGACGAAGGTGGCCGCCGGCAAGAAGTTCGGCGGTCACCGGAGGCTCGCCGTCGTGCCGGCGAACTAGCCTAGCTTAGCTAAGCTAGCCGTTTCTGTTGCCCGGCCGCCCGACGAAACCGGGTACGAGAGGCTACCTTGTCGTGCGGGATCACCATGGCAGGGGCCATGAGTGGATAGAGGGGGATTCATGGGAACTGTTGCCTTTGCGGCTCCGCTTGTGCCGGGCAAGACCGATGCCTGGCGGGAGTGGATGGAGGAGGCGAGGGGACCTCGTGCCGCCGAACTCGCCGACTTCAACACGCGCCACGGCCTGACCCGCCACGCCGCGTGGCTGCAGCAGACGCCGATGGGAGACTTTGTGGTCGTCATCCACGAGGGACCGGGCGCCGAAGAGCTGCTGCCGAAGCTGGCGACCTCGGACAACGAGTTCGACGTGTGGTTCCGTGACAACGTTCAAGAGGTCCACGGCATGGACGTCTCGAACCCGCCGCCTCTGCCAGAGCTGGCTATCGACATCCGTTCGTAACGCCGTCCCGCCCGAGCGGGACATCCCGGGCGCGTGCGCTACGGCTTGAGGGGCGGCGCCCATCGTGAACCACTGGAGGCCGTGAGGACGGCAACGGCGATTCCCTCAGCGTGGCAGACGTCGAGAAGGTGTGGATCGGCGGTGGCGAGAGCCTGCCTACGGGACCGAGCGACCTCGGCGGCGACACAGTCGGCGAGGCTGACCTGGCACCTGGTCCGGTGGTAGCTCCGTGCGCGAAGTCGTCCGGCCGCGGCGCCGATCGTCGCATCAACGGACACGCCATCGAGAAGGTGCAGCTGGGCAAGGTCGAGCGCCGCATCCTCCTCGTCCGCGCCGGAGAGGCGAACGAGGTGGTCGAGAACCTCCGCGACGCCGAGGGCGGTCAGCGACGAGTCGGCGACGCCGAGGAGCGGCCGGACCTCACTCGCGGCTCGTTCTCCCTTGAGATAGGCCAGAACGGCATAGGCGTCGAGAACCGTCAACGCGACGTTGCTCGCCGTGTCTCATCGGCTCGAGCCTCCTGGCGGGCACGGTCCGTGGCTGGCCCGCGACCTTGGTACTTGCCTTCAAGATCGTCGACCGGATGCTCACTGAGCGGCCGCATCACCACTCGGTCACCGAGGTCGACGACGACGACGCGGCGTGTGTTCCAGCGTGCTCGGGTGTCGGCTGGGATGGAGACTTGGCCGTTGCGGGAGACCGTCATGACGTGAGCCTCGTTCATGCCGCTATTGTATGACCTCTGCACGCCGTTGTATAGCGCAGTGCGCCGAGCTGCCGTTCGGCCCCAGCTGAACGCCTCGGTGGGTCCGAGTGAAAAATATGAACAAAGTCTTGAAGGCAACGGGAGAGTACGGAAGAATCCCCCCTTCGCCCGGCGGCCAACCAGAGGACGTTGAATGTCAGAAATGCCGTGGTGGGTGCAGGGTCGGGAGGCCGTCGTTGCGGCCGCCGACCCATCGGAGTGGCGGGCTGAGGCGCCGGAGTACCACCTTTCCCACGAGCACGTACCGGCAGAGCGGACGTTCCAGTTCGAGCCTGACTCCCTGGAGGCGATCGTCGAGCGCGTTGTGCAGGTCTTCGAGTTGGAGGTGACCCATAAGCACGACCCGGCCACCTGGGCATCGGTGGTCACCGAGCACTTCCGCACCAACGTCAACGGGGGCGACTGGGCCACGCCGGCCGACATCATCGACGTCGGCAGCTACAACCTATTCATCGGCGACAGCATCTTCTACCCCGCCGGGGCTGAAGGCTTCGACTCGTCGCACGATGTCTTCCACAACGCCCTCCCGTCCGGGTTCTTCTGGGAGGTGCTCGAGGTCCTCACCGGGCCGCCGGTGGTCACCTTCAAGTGGCGCCACTGGGGCAAGTTCGATGGCGAGTACAAGGGCGTCGCGCCCACCGGGGAGACGATCCAGATGTTCGGCGTGACCGTGGCCAAGGTCGCCGACGACCTGCGCCTGCTCCAGGTAGAGCACTACTACGACCCGAACCAGCTGCTCAGCAAGCTGGCCGGCGGCTGCCCGGTCGCCAGGAGCTGACCCCTGGCCGGAGCGGCCGCTAGCGCCTCGCCGGCTCGCCCACGAACGAAACTGTGGGCTGCCACACTTTCTCTGTGCGGCGATTCGGGTACATCGGTGGGGGCTCGGAGAAGTTCTGGGAGATCGATCGGGCCGGCGGGTCGGTGACCGTCCGTTTCGGGCGCATCGGCACCGCCGGCCAGACGCAGGTGAAGGATCTCGGCAGCGATCAGGCCGCCGGCGCCCAGGTCGCCAAGCTCGTGGCCGAGAAGGTCAGGAAGGGGTACGTCGAGGGCGGCTCGGCGCCGGCCGCGCCCGGGGCGGCGAGCCCGACGACGCCGAAGCCCATGCCGGCCCCGCCCAGAGCCACCGCCGATGAGGATCGGGACGAGGACGCATGGACGGTCCCGCCGGCCTGGTGGCGGCAGGCGGAGCCGTTCCGCGGGCGGAGCCCGGCACGCGCGTTCGTCCCGGACCCGGCCGCGGCGGAGGTCGTCGCCGGCGTACGTGCGCGCGGCCGGTTCACTCACGTACTCGACCACCCCAACTCCGATGTCGAGCTCGTGGCGCTGGCTCGCCGCCACATGAGCAGGTCGGCCGGCAGCCAGGCCGACCCCTTGGGCGCCGCCGTCGTGGCCACGATCATCTCGATCGGGGCCGAGTGGCGCGACCGGGACCGGCTCCCGGCCATCGCCGACGAATGGGTCGCGGACCAGGGGGTCGTGTTTTCGGCCGAGGCAGCCGCGTTCCTCGACCGCGTCCACCTCACCACCTGGGGCGCTCCGGCACCCGGCAAGTACCCCGACCTGATCGTGCTCCCGGTGGCGCCCGGCGTCCATGGGAACCGGAACGGCGATCCGGCCATCCTGGCCCGGGTGCGTGCGTTCCTGGCCGCGGCCGACGATTCGGACTATGCGTCGGCCACCGCCCGGCTGGCTGAACTCCGCACCGGTGCGATCGGTACCCACCTCGTCACCTCGTACCTCCTGCCGACGGAGCAGCAGTGGGTCGACGCGGACATTGCGCTGGCCCTCGGAGCGGGCGCGGGGACGCTGCTCTCCGTGGTCCTCCCGTCGGTGACGACGGAGCCCCAGGCGACGGCGATCCTCGACGCGACCGGCATCTGGCCCGCGACCCTCCCGCCGGCGTTCCACAGCATGGCCGCCCAGATCGGTCCCGACGTCGCACCCGTTCTGGCCCGCATCTTCGATACCGGCATCGACGCGGCCAGGAAGCGCCGGGTCGTGTCCATGCTCGGCGAGATCCCGACCGACACCGCCTTTGGGCTCCTGCTCGACCGGCTTGACCAGAAGCACGTCCAACCGGTGGTGCTCGAGGCGATCGCCCGGTTCCCGCGCCGCGCCGCGCGCCTCCTCGCCGAGGTCGCCACTGGATCCGGGCAGAAGGCCACGGCCGCGCGCGAGTTCCTCCGGGGCCACGCCATCTCCCACCCCGGCGTCGTCGAGCGCGTCCGCCCCGAGCTCTCCGCCGCCGCCATGAAGGTCGTCGACAGCATCACTGCGTCCGGCGCCCGGGTGCCAGAGGCGGAGGCCGACCGGCAGCCCTCGGTGCTCGTGACCCCGCCGTGGACCGCCCGCCGGGCGCGACCGAACCCCGTCGTGGTCGAGGGCATAGGCCGCGCTACCCCGACCGTGCTCCGGTGGAGGCCGGGCGAGCGGGCGTTGTGGGCCGAGGCTGACAGCGACGATTGGTACCTCTCCGAGGTACAGGACTGGACTCCTTGGGTCGTGAGGGCGATCACAGGAAACGATTGGCGCCAGCTCGGGATCTTCGCCATGGCTCCCGAGGAAATGGTCCGCCCCCATCTGGGCCGGGCCCAACCGGCGGGGCATTACGACGCCCTCCCGTCGCTGCGCCGCGTCCTTGCCCGATTCGAAGAGGACGCCGCCGGCTTCGCGCTGCGCTGCGTCGCCATGCGGCCGGCGTCGATGGCCCCGGTGCTGCTGCCCCTCGAGGGGTCCGAGATCGCGGCGCGGATTGCTGACTGGTACGCCCGGTCCAAGGCGGTACGGCCTGTGGCGCTCGCCTGGTTCGACCGCCACCCCGCGGCGGCCGCCCGCGACCTCGTCCCGCCGGCGCTGGGCAAGCCCGGCAAGGAGCGGTCGAACGCCGAGGCTGCGCTCCGGGCGCTCGACCAGGGCGGCCACCGTGACGAGATACGCGCCGCGGCTGCGGCGCTCGGAGCCGAGGCGACCGAGGCCATCGATGCCATGCTCGCCGTCGACCCGCTCCAGCTCCTCCCGGCCCGCATCCCGGCGCCGCCGGCGTGGCTCGACCCGGTACACCTGCCCCAGGTGCTCCTCCGCGACCGCACTGGGGCACTGCCGGCGCCGGCCGTCGGCCACCTCATCACCATGCTGGCCATGTCGAAGCCCGGCGACACCTACGCCGGCGTCGACCTCGTACGAGAGGCAGTCGACCCGGCGTCCCTCGCCGACATGGCATGGGCCGTCTTCGAGCGGTGGGGCGCCGCCGGCTACCCCAACAAGGAAGCCTGGGCCCTCGACGCCCTCGGGATGGTCGGTGACGACGAGACCGTTCGCCGCCTCGCCCCGCTGATCCGGGTGTGGCCCGGCGAGGCCGCCCACAAGCGGGCGGTCAACGCGCTGGACGTCCTGTCGGCCATCGGGACCGACGTCGCCCTCATGCACCTGCACGGGATCGCCGAGAAGGCCAAGTTCGCCGGCCTCAAGAACGCGGCGCGGACCAAGATGGAGGAGGTGGCCGACGGCCTGGGCCTGACCGCCG
Source organism: Acidimicrobiia bacterium (assembly GCA_023265025.1). GTDB lineage: Bacteria > Actinomycetota > Acidimicrobiia > Acidimicrobiales > AC-14 > CADCTB01. The sequence goes on from JAHFUP010000002.1 coordinate 91,360, forward strand.
ACCAGCTCGCCGATCGGCTGGTGCCCGACTTCGGGCTCGACGACGACGGCGCCATGCTTCTCGACTACGGCGACCGCCGGTTTCGCGTCGGCTTCGACGAGCAGCTGAAGCCGGTCGTCGCCGACGAGGACGGCTCCCGGCGCAAGCTCCTGCCCAAGCCCGGGCCGAAGGACGACGCCACCCTGGCGCCGGCCGCGTACGCCCGTTTCGCCGGCCTGAAGAAGGACGTGAAGACGGTGGCGGCCGACCAGATCCGCCGCTTCGAGCAGGCCATGGTCAACGGCCGGCGGTGGACCGCAGCGGAGCAGCGGACGCTCTTCGTCGAGCACCCCCTGCTGCGGCACCTCGCCCGGCGGCTGGTCTGGGTCACCTTCGACGGCGAGGACCGTCCCGCCGGCTCGTTCCGGGTCGCCGAGGACCAGAGCCTGGCCGACGCCGGCGACGACGAGCTCACCCTGACCGGCGACACCGTGGTTGGCATTGCCCACCCGCTCCAGCTCGACGACACACTGGGCGCATGGTCCGACGTCTTTGCCGACTATGAGATCCTCCAGCCCTTCCCCCAGCTCGGTCGCGACGTGCACCACCTCACCGCCGAGGAGCGCACGGGCCGGATCCTCCACCGCTTCGTGGGGACCACGGCGTACACGGGGAAGGTCCTCGGCCTCTCGCATCGAGGATGGGCGCGGGGATCGCCCATGGACGCCGGCGTGTCCAACGTCACCTACAAGGTCGTCCCGGGTGGCAGGGCGGTGATCGTCGACCTCGACCCTGGCATCATCGCCGGCGCGGCCATGGACGCCCCCGAGCAGACCATCGCCGGCGTCTGGCTGAACGACGGCCCCGCCGACTATGGCAATTCCCGGGGGAACCTCGCGTTCGACCTTCTCGACGAGATCACCGCGTCCGAGCTGCTGCGCGACCTCGAGATGCTGCGGTCGTGACCGGCCCGGGAGGCCGGTCCGAAAAGCACTCACTGGGACGCACTCCCGGAGGGAGTGTGGGCCAGTGACCATCGTCGATCCTCGCGTCCAGCGCCCGCCGGCGGAGCTGCGCTGGGCCGGCGAGCTCGACCGGCTGCGGGCGACCGACAAGGCGCCCCGGCCACCGGGCTGGAGCCTCAGCCTCGACGCGGCCCGGCGGTTCATCGTCGGTGACGCCCGCGACAAGATCGAGCGGAAGTTCGTCGGCGACGCGTCGCTGATCGACCGCTGCCTCGTGAGCCTGGCGACCAGTCGCGGGCTCCTGCTGATCGGTGAGCCCGGCACGGCCAAGTCGCTGCTCTCTGAGCTGCTGGCCGCCGCAGTCTCCGGAACGTCCACGCTGACCATCCAGGGCGGCGCGGCGACCACCGAGGACCAGATCCGTTACGGGTGGAACTACGCGCTCCTCGTCGCCGAGGGCCCGTCGGAGCGCTCGCTGGTGCCGGCGCCGGTGCTGCGCGGCATGCGCGAGGGCAAGCTCGTCCGCTTCGAGGAGGTGACGCGCTGCCCCCTGGAGGTCCAGGACTCCCTGCTCTCGTTGCTGTCCGACCGGGTCATGGCGATCCCGGAGCTGACGGGCGACGCCGGAATGGTGTTCGGCGTCGAGGGGTTCAACATCATCGCCACCGCCAACACGCGTGATCGCGGCGTGAACGAGATGAGCGCCGCGCTCAAGCGGCGGTTCAACTTCGAGACGGTGTTCCCGATCCCCGATTTGGAGACCGAGCTGGCGCTGGTCGAGTCGGAGGCCACGACGCTCCTCCGCCGTTCGGGCGTGGAGGTCGCCCCCCGGCGTGACGTCCTCGAGGTCCTGGTCACGACGTTCCGCGAGCTGCGCGACGGCGTGACCGAGGCCGGCGACCCTCTCGACCGCATGTCCGCGGTGATGAGCACTGCCGAGGCGGTCTCGGTGGCCCACGCCGTCGGCCTTCGGGGCTGGTTCCTGCGGGGCGAGGCCGGCGCGCCGGCCGACGTCGTCGAGTGCCTCGCCGGGACGGCGGCCAAGGACGACGCCGAGGACCTCGCCCGGCTGCGCCGCTACTTCGAGCAGCAGGTGCCACGAAAGAAGGGCCGGCACTGGAAGGCCCTTCACGACGCCCGCCACCTCCTGCCCGGTTGACGGGCGCCACCTTCGTCGGCGTCAGGCACCACAGCCCGGCGTGCGCGCGCGTCGTGCGAGACGTGATCGACGACCTGCGGCCGGCGCACGTCCTCGTCGAGGGCCCAGCCGACATGAACGCCCGCATGGACGAAGTCCTGCTCGACCACGACCTGCCCGTCGCCATCTTCACCAGCTACCGCGACGACGACCGCCACCACGCGTCGTGGAGCCCGTTGTGCGCCCACTCGCCGGAGTGGGTCGCGCTCACGGAGGGCCGGCGCCGGGGTGCCGAGGTCCGCTTCATCGACCTGCCGGCGTGGCACCCCGCCTTCGCCGACCGGGCCAACCGCTATGCCGACGCCGAGCGCCGCCACACCGACGCCGTCGAGCGCCTGTGCCGGGCGTTCGCCGTCGACAACGTCGACACCCTGTGGGACCACCTCTTCGAGATCGCGCCCGGCGCCGATTTGGCCGGCCACCTGACCGCCTACTTCGACCTCGTGCGGGGTGACGCGGCCGCATCCGACTCGGACACCGAGCGCGAGGCGTACATGTCCCGCTGGGTCCGCGCTGCTGTCGCCGACGCCGGCGGCCGCCCGGTCGTGGTCGTCACCGGCGGGTTCCACCGGCCGGCGCTGGTTCGGTTGTGCGACGCCGGCCTTGAGGAGGCCGCGGGCTGGCCCGAGGTACCCGCCTTCCCGGAGGGATCGGTGGGCGGCAGCTACCTCGTGCCCTTCTCGTTCCGTCGCCTTGACGCCTTCGACGGCTACCAGTCGGGTATGCCGTCGCCCCGGTACTACCAACGGCTCTGGGAGGCCGGCACTGAGGCGGCGGCCGAGGACATCGTGGCGTCGGTTGTCGCCCGGCTCCGGGGCCGGCGCCAGCCGGTCTCGACCGCCGACCTCGTCGCCGCCCGCACGCTGGCCTTGGGCCTGGCCCGTCTCCGCGGCCACCCGACGCCGGGGCGCACCGACGTGCTCGACGGCCTGGCCAGCGCCCTCGTCACCGATGCCCTGGACCGTCCTCTCCCCTGGAGCGGGCGGGGGCGGCTGGCTGCCGGCACCGATCCTGTCGTGGTCGAGATGGTCGCTGCGCTCTCCGGCGACACCCTCGGCCGGCTCCACCCGGCCACGCCCCACCCGCCACTGCTGTACGACGTAGCCGCCGAGCTGGAGCGGTGCTCGATCCCCGAGGCCGGCGACGTGCGCGCCGACCTCACCGCGCCCGCGGGCCTGGCGGTCAGCCGGGTGCTCCACCGTCTGCGGGTCCTGTCGATCCCCGGGATCGTGCGGCGGTCGGGGCCGGACGCCGGCGGCGACCCGGTGCTGGTCGAGACGTGGGAGCTGCGGGAGCACGACATGCGCCTGCCGGCGCTCATCGAGGCCGGCTCCTACGGTGCCACCCTCGCCGCCGCGGCCGCCGCCGCCGTTGGCGACCGGTTCGCCCTGTCGGGCAGCGACGCCGGCGCCCTGGCGTCCGTGCTCTTCGACGCCGCCCTGTGCGGCCTCGACGAGCTCTCCGACCGGGTGGTGGCCGACGTCGGCCGCCTCATCGGCGCCGCCGCCGACGTGGGCGACGTCGGCGCGTTGCTGGCCACCGCGCTCGGCCTGTGGCGCCACGACCGCCTGCTGGGCGCGGCCGGCAGCGTGGCGCTCGCCGGCGTGGTCGACGCGGCCACCACCCGGGTCCTGTGGCTGGTGGAGGTGATCCGCGGCGGGCCGGCGCCGGCCGACGACGGCCGCCTGCGGGCGCTCGTCGCCGTGCGCGACGCGGTGATCCATGCCGGCGCCGTCCTCAGCGTCGACCGGCGCTCGGTCCTCGACGCGTGCCTGCGCGCCGCCGGCCCGGACCGCCCGCCGGACCTGCGGGGCGCGGCGGTCGGCATGGTGTGGGCCCTCGACGAGGAGGGGGCGGCGGGGGCGACCACGGCCGAGCGGACGGTCCGCAACGCCGGCCGGGCCGATGTGCTCGGTGACTTCCTCGCCGGCATGTTCGCCGTGGCGCGCGAGCAGGTGCTGGGCGCCGACCCGCCGGGCATCGTGGGCCTGCTCGACGAGCTCATCGGTCGTTTCGGCGACGCCGACTTCCTCGTCGCCCTGCCCGCCCTTCGTCTGGCGTTCTCGTGGTTCCCGCCCCGGGAGCGCGAGCAGATCGCCCACCGGCTTCTCGAGGGGCGCGGCCTGAAGGGGTCGGCGTCGTCGCTGCTGCGCCTGCACGCCGATCCGGCGACCGTGGCCCGGGGTCGTGCCGTCGAGGCCCGTGTCGACGACCTCCTCACGCGGGAAGCCCTGCTTTGACGGGCATCGATCCCGTCCTCGAGCGCTGGCGCCTCGTCCTCGGCAGTGCCGGCGACGCATGCATGGGCGGCGCCGGCCTGAGCGGGGAGGGCGAGGCCCGCGACGCGGCGCTGGACTGGCTCTACCAACGCGATGGTGACCTCGACCGGCGCGACATGCGCCGTTCCGCCGGCCTCGGGGGGTCGACCTTGAGCACGGTCGAATGGCTCGACGACATCCACCGCCTGTTCCCGAAGGAGACGATCGAACGCCTGGAGCGCGACGCCGTCGAGCGCTACGAGATCCACGAGATCGTCACCGATCCCGCGGTCCTCGAACGCATCGAGCCCAACGCCACCATCCTCAAGGCTGTGCTCCGCACCAAGCACCTGATGAACCCCGAGGTGCTGCGGCTGGCCCGCCGGATCGTGGAGCAGGTTGTGCGGGAGCTGGTGGAGAAGATGGCGACAGAGGTCCGCCAGAGCTTCAGCGGTGCCCGGTCGCGGCGGCCGAGCCGCCTGAAGCGGGCCAGTAGCTTCGACTTCCACCGCACGATCCGGGCCAACCTGCGCCACTACCGGCCCGAGGAGCGCCGGCTCTACGTCGAGACCGCGCATTTCTTCGCCCGCACCCGGCGCCAGCTCGACCGCTGGCAGGTGATCCTCGTCGTCGACCAGTCGGGCTCGATGGCCGGGTCGGTGATCCATTCCGCGGTAACGGCGGCGTGCCTCTGGGGGCTACCCGGCGTCCGCACCCACCTCGTCGCCTTCGACACCCAGGTGGTCGACCTCACCGCCGAGGTCGACGACCCGGTCGAGCTGCTCATGAAGGTCCAGCTCGGCGGGGGGACCGACATCGCCAAGGCCGTGGCCTACGCCGCGCAACTCATCGAGCAGCCCCGCCGGACGATCGTCGCCCTGATCACCGACTTCTACGAGGGCGGCGACCCGAACCGGCTGGTGCGGACGGTGAAGGCACTGGTCGAGCAGGGCACCTACGTGCTGGGCCTGGCCACCCTCGACGAGGAGGCCAACCCGTTGTACGACCACGACCTGGCCCAGCGCCTGGCCGACGCCGGCGCCCAGGTCGGGTCGATGACGCCCGGCGAGCTCGCCGGCTTCCTCGCCGAGCGGATCGTCGGCTGATGCCGCGGCCCGACCTGCTGGCGCTCAGCGACGACTCGCTGGCGGCGCTGGCCAACCGCGGGATCGTGAAGCGCTCGGCGCGGGAGGTCGCCGAGGGTTCGGGGCCGGTTGTCTCCGAAGGCGACGACGGGACGGTCACTGGGCGTTTCCCCGACGGCACGGAGGTCGTGCTGGCGCCGGGCATCACCCTCGAACGGAGCCGCTGCACCTGCCTCGCCTCGGGGGTCTGCCGCCACCAGGTCATGGTGGTGTTGGCCTACCGGGACCAGCCGGCGACCTCGGACTGGGTGCCGTGGTCGCCGGCGGAGTTCACCGACGACGAGGTCGAGGCCCTGGTCGGGAGTCGTATTCTCGGGGTGGCGCGCAAGGCATTCCGGGCCGGCTACCGGGCCCGCGTCCGCCGGCCGGCGCCGTCGGACCCGGTGCCTACCGTCGAGCTGGCGTCGTGCACGGTCCGGTTCCTCGTGCCGCACGAGTTAGGCTACGCCCGGGTCGACGCCGCCCGCGGGGAACGAGAGGACGCCGTGGCCCTGGCCGTGTGGGCGTTCCGCACGGCCGACGAGGTCGACGTTGGCGCCGGCGTTCTCGACGTCGCCGTCGGTGGCGCCCTGGCCGAGCGCCGGGCCGCCGGCGGGTCGGGAGTGGAGCCGGCGGTCGCCGTGGTGGCCGAGTTGCTCGCCGACGGTGTGGTCACCACGGGGCCGGCGGCCGGGCCGGGACTCCTGCAGGCCCGCCGCGCCCTCGACGCCCAGAACCTGCGCTGGCCCGTCGACGCCCTCGACGACCTGGCCGCACTCCTCGACGCGTACCGCGACCGGAGCGCCCGGTACCGGTCGGAGGACGTGGCCGCCCTGCTGGCCGAGCTCGTTGCCCGCCACCGGTGCGTGGTGGGCGGGGGCGCGTCCCTTCGGCCCGCCGTACTGGGCACCGAGGAGGCGGCCGCGACGCCCTTGCGGCTGCTGCGACTGACCGGGCTCGGGGCGCGGGTATCCGGCGACGACGTCCGCACGGTCGAGGTGTACCTGGCCCACGCCGAGGCGGGTGTCGTGCTCGCCCTGCGCCGGCGGGTCGAGGCCGGCGCCGGCGAGGAACCGCCGACGGCCGAGGAGCTGGGCCGGCGCAAGGCCGGCGGGGCCCGCCTTTCCGCGCTCGCCGGCGGCAACGTCGTCACGCAGTCGGCGGTGCGGTCGGCCAGCCGGGTCGTACGGATCGCGGAGAGCCGCGTTGGCCGTACGACCGTCGCGCCGTCCGCCGGCGCGTGGGACGACCTTCCCGCCAGCATCCTGGTCCACGACCTCGACGCGGAGGCGGCGCGGCTGGCGGGGCTGGCGCCGGCGGTCGTACGTCCCCGGGTGGTGGCCGAGAACGTCCGGGCCGTGGTGGTCGACGACGTCGAGGACGTCCACTACCTCCCGGGCGAGCAACGCCTGCTGGCCACGATCCGTGCGCCGGTTGGCCGTGCCGTCGTCTCGCTGACCTACTCGGGGGCGTGCGCCGGGGCGGTCGACGCCTTGGCCGAGGCGCTCGGCGGCGCCCTGGGGCCCGTCCGTTTCGTGGCCGGCCACCTCTCCCGGCACGCCGGCGACGTGCTGCTCGAGCCCACCGCCGTCGTCGCCGGCTCGTCGGTCATCGTGCCGGCGTTCGCGCCGGCCACGCCGACGGCGCTTGCCTCCGCCGGCACCGCCGCCACGAAAGAGCCCCTGGCCGCCGCCCTCGGCGACGCCATCGCCACGTCCGCCGAGGTCGCCCACCGGGGCTGGCGCCACCTGCCGGCGGGTTGGACGGGGCGAGCCGAGCGCGCCGCCCAGGGGCTCCGCCGCGTCGGGCTCGACCGGGCCGCCGGCGCATTGACCGACCTGGCCGGCGCCACCCGGGCCGCGCCAGGAGACGACTCGCTCGACCGCTGGGCCGACGCTCACCTCCGCCTCCTCCTCACCGCCGAGCAGCTCTGACGGCCGGCGGTGGCGCGCCTGCCCTCTTGCTCGCGCTCGCACGCTCCCTGGAGGACGGCGGCGAGCGGGAGCTCGGATCGGGGCGCTCGAAGAGCAAGTCCGACGCCGCCGGCATTCGATTCTGGAAGCCGGTTCCCGAGCTGAGTCGGTTGGCGCAGGGCTCTCGAGGGCGCCCTCGGCGTCCGCATATCCAAAGGATAGGTGTCAAGGCGTCAAGGGGTGCGAGAAGCCGACGCCGACTGCCGGACGTGCCGGCAACACGGGTGCATGCTGGTTCGATGCATCGATGCGGACAACCCGTACGACGTCGTGAACTGGCTGCGCGACCAGGGGATCGACGGAGCGGTGATCTTCCGGGTTCCGGTCGACCCGACGGCCGACATGGGTGCCCACGGGATGTGAGATTCGAGTTCAAGCCACTTCCGGGGACCCGCCTGGACGTGGCCCGGCCCACCCTTCAGGTGGCCGTCGTCGCACCGGCCGCGAGCCCGGCCGTTTCTGTGTCTCCTCGACACGGGGTCGATCGACAACCGGTTCGCGGCCTGGGTCGCTGCCGCCGCCGGGATTCGATCTCTCCGGCGCCGCGGTCGAGCGAATCGCCGTCGGCGGGACGGTCACCGAGGCACGCTCAGTTCGCTGCGCCCATCTCACCCTCGCTCGGGTGGCCAAGGGCGCCCGGGTGGACCTGCGGGCGCTCGCAGGCGCACCGATCGACGCATGTTGGGACGTCGACGCCATCTGCCTGGTGGAGAGCCGGCAGGCGCCGGCAGGAGCCCGATGCGAAGTGCTGGAGCGCTTCCCGCTGCTTGCCGGCGGGCCGACGCCGGGGGAGCGGTAGCTCGGTGGTCGATCCACGGTGGAGGTCGCCGGTTCGATAATGCTGGTCGAGGGCGTTCGGGGTGCCAGTACCCCTTGTATGGACGCGGCTTCGGTGCTTTACTCCACGATGGCAGGCTGGACGCCGGGGTGTCCCCGGATGCGTCTGGCCATGCCGGGGGAGGGGAACACGATGAGTTCTCGGCGGGCCTTGGTTCGGCTATTCCCAGTTTTTCTGGTGTTGCTGGGCCTGCCTCTGGTACTGGTCGCGCCCGCAGCGGCGCAGCCCGATGTCGTGCCGTTCGCAGGGTGCAATGAGCCCCATGCTGCGGTCGTCAGCCCCCTGAATCCACAGACCGTGGCCGTCGCCGCGTGCAACAGCGTCGCCGTCTCCACCGACTTCGGCCGCACGTTCACCATCGGGTTCCAGACCGGGAACCAGTTGCCGGCGGGCCTTACGGCGGCGACATGGGGAAGCTGCGGCGACCCGTCGTTGGCGTACGACGCCCAGGGTCGCCTGTTCTGGTCGTACCTGCTCTGTGGCGACTACACCCCGGCGGACGGTACCCGCGATGAGATCACCATGGTGGTTGCGCAGATCAACCCCACCACCGGCGCCCTCATCGGCAACCCGGTCGACGTGACCCCGGGCCAGTTCAGCGACGACAAGGAATGGATCGTCGCCGATGCCTCGCCGTCGAGCCCGTACGCGAACAACCTGTATGTGGTCTGGACCCGCCTGGGCGGGGCCAGCCAGGTCATGTTCTCCCGCTCCACCAACCAGGGTGTGACGTGGTCCGCGCCGCAGGCCGTGTCTGCCGCCGGCGAGGGCTTCGTGTGGCCCGCCCACAATGCCGTCGCTCGCAACGGCGACCTCTACCTCGGCTACCACTCCGACACCTGCGGTGCCACCAACGCCAGCATGTTCATCCTCCGCGACAGCAGCGGGGGCGCCAACCTGGCGGCGGGAACCCCGGTTCAGAAGAGCTCATTCGCGTCGGCTGTGACGTGCAACGTGCAGACCGGATCGCCGATCGCCAATACCGACTTCTGGATGCAGGGCGCAATGCAGCCCTTCATCCTCGCCGACCCCGTCCGGCCCGGGAACGTCTACGTCATCGCCAACGACGACACCGACGACAACTTCACCACGGGCGACCCAGGCGACATCGTCATGGCCCGCTCGACTGACAACGGCCTTACCTGGACGAAGTCCACCATCAGCCACGCGCCGGCCAACACCCTGCAGGTGATGCCGGGCGCCGCGATCGACCAGGACGGCAAGGTCGTCGCCTTCTGGTACGACACCCGGCGAGGGATCCTAAACACCAACGGCACCGGCACGACCGCCGACGACTACTTCAACCTCGACGTCTACGCCACCGTCAGCCGCGACGGCGCCGCCACCTTCACCAACGACTTCCGCATCAACGACGCCCAGTTCGACCCCAACCTCGGCGCGGCATGCCGGTTCGGCTGCGGTGGCATGGGAGATCCCCCGCCACAGACGCTCCGCATCGGTGAGTACAACGGGATCGCCGCCGCCAACGGGAACGCCTATGCCGCCTGGACCGGCAGCCAGGGCGGAGGCCAGGTCATGGTCTTCGACGTCTTCAGCATCGACGCCGCCTTCGCCGACCGGTTCGAGCCCAACGACTCCATCCAGCCGGGCATTCCGACCGACCTCGGGGCGCACGCCACCTACAGCCAGCCGGAGTTGACCATACACACCGAGCTCGACGAGGACTTCTTCCGGGTCACCGCATTGGCCACCGGCAAGTTGCGCGTCGAGTTGTCCCAGAACGCCCGCCTGGCCGAGCTCGACCTTCAGGTTCGGGACAAGTTCGACCAGGGCGTCGGTACCTCTACCGCGGCGCAGGACTCGAACGCCACCGAGGCGGTCACGGTCCCGGTGGTCGCCGGCGAGAGCTATTACGTCCGGGTGTTCGCCCAAGCCGGCCAGCAGCCGGCGACCGCCGTCTACGACCTCAACGTCGTCAACACCCCAGCGCCGGTGCCGTTCAGCATCGCTCTGGCGCCCGGATCCGACACCGGTTGGTACCCCAATGACAACGTGACCAACACCACCACGCCGACCGTCGCGCTGCTGGTCGACCAGAGTGCCCTCGCCGGCCTGACCTTGTCGCCGACGCCCGATGCCACCCTGACCGACGACGCTCCGGGGTACAAGGTCGGGGTGTTCGTCAACGGGACGCTCGACGGATTCGCGAACGCGGGCCCGGGGCCCGGCACCTACGTCTATACCCTCACGGGGGCGCCTCCGGTGGCCGAGGGCCTCAACTCGATCACGGCACGGGTGTTCATCGTCGACCCGTCGGACAACCCGACCGTGGGCGGGACGGCCCACGTCGTGGGCCAGGGTGGCCAGTCCAACGCCCTGCTCATCTCTGTCGACACCATGGCGCCGGCTCCACCGTCGGCCCCTGACCTGCTGGACTCCAGCGACTCGGGCGCCTCGAACACCGACAACATGACGAACGTCACCGCGCCGGCGTTCCAGGGCACGGGTGAGATCAACACCCGGGTGCGCGTGCTCGCCAACGGTGTGCGCATCGGCGAGGGCGTCGTCGGCTCCGACGCAACCGACGGCGTCACCGGCAACGGCCTCGGCGACTGGGAGGTCACTGTCGAGCCCTTGGCTGACGGCACCTACACGATCACAGCAGTCGTCGAGGACCTCGCCGGCAACATCAGTGCGCCGTCGGCCGTCATGGCCGGAGGGCCGCTGGTGGTCGACTCGGGGTCGGGGGCACCGCAGCGCCCGACGCTCGACCTGCTGAGCGCCGACGACACCGGACGCTCCGACCAGGACAACGTCACCAACAAGACCACGCTGCGCTTCCGGGTCTCGGCGGAGATCGGCACCACCGTCGTGATCAAGGACGGCAACACAGTGATCGACACCCACGTCCAGGTCGCGGCGTTCGACGAGCGGACGGTCATCCTCGCCGAAGGCCCGCACCCGATGAGTGCCGAATCAACGGACGCGGCCGGCAACCGCAGCGCCCAATCCGAGGAGCTGCTTGTTGTCGTCGACGCCACCGCCCCGGCCGTGCCCCTGGCCCCCGACCTGCTGGCGTCCTCGGACTCTGGCGGCATCGACGACGACAACGTCACCACCGTGCAGCAGCCGCACTTCGTCGGCCCTGGCGAGCCCAACGCGCTGGCCCGCATCTTCGCCGGCGCACCCCAGGTGGGCAACGCCGTCGTCAACTCCTCAGGGGAGTACGAGGTGGCCACGTCGGTGCTCGGCGACGGCGTCTACGGGGTCACGGTTCGCTTCGAGGACCTGGCCGGCAACCTGAGCCCGGTGTCTCCGGCCCTCAAGGTGACGATCGCCCACGACTCTCTGACCCTGCCCGGGGCCACGGCGTCGGGGCCGGCGCCCGGGCCGGTCACGGTCGACCTCGGCGCCGGCACGGTCGCCGGCTATCCGGGGATCCCGGGGGCAACGGGCAAGGTCGGCATCGTCGGCATCCCTCAGGTCACTCTCGACGTCAACTCCAAGGCGCTGACAGTCCTCGGATCCGCAGGCGACGACACCCTGACGTACACGCCGGCGACGGCCACCGGCGGCGCCCTGACACGGGCCGGCGTGGCCCAGACGCTGTCGTTCTCCGCGGTGGCGATGCTCACGGTCGATCCTCTGGGCGGGAACGACGTGCTTGGGGTCGTCGGCACCAACAACGACGACGCCGTAGTCGTGAACGTCGACGTCACCACGACCGCCGCCCTCGGGAGCCGGTTGGCCGTCCGCATGCCCATCGTCAACGTCGAGCGGTTGGCGATCAGCACTGCCGCCGGCCAGGACACGATCACCGTCAACGCCACGGACACGGTGGACGCGTACCTGAGTGTCGACGCCGGCGATCCGGCGACGGCCCCGAACAAGAAGGGTGACCAGCTCAACGTCAACGGTGTCTCGCCGAAGGCATTTACGCAGAACTCGCCGGGTGGTCCCACGCCTGGGTCCGGCTCGGCGTCGGTCACCTACCCGAAGACGACCAACCACACCACGAGGGTCGACTACAGCTACGTCGAGAAGGTGGTCATGACCAAATGAGCGTTCGCGAGGCGACCATGACCGGCTGGCTAGAGGCGCCGGCACCGCCCAAGGTGCTGGACGCCAACCAGGTGGTGGCCTACAACTTCCGGGCCGCCCGGGAGCTGCCGGGGCTGGACCCAGGAGGAGACGGCCCGCCGCCTCGCCCCCTACGTCGGCCAGGAGCTTCCGAAGGCGTCGATCTCGGGCATCGAACGGTCCTACGACGGCGAGCGCAAGCGCTTCTTCGATGCCCAGGAGCTGGTGGCGTTCTCCCTGGCCTTCGACCTGCCGATCGTGTGGTTCCTCCTGCCCCTGCCCGGCGCCGATGACTACGAGCTGACGGCGGCCGAGCGGTCAGTGCAGGTGCTCGCCACCTTGCTCCTGGGCCGCGACGACCAGCTCGAGGACATCAAGGCGCGAATGCGGGAGCTACGCGAGGCCGACCCCAAGTCCGCCGGCGAAGTGCTGGCCGAGGCCGGCGGGTTCCCCCCGGAGCTCAGCTGGGAGCACTTTCAGCGCAGCCGCGAGGAGGCACTGTTCGCGCTGGTCGAGGAGGAGACCTCGGAGATCGAACGGATGATGGGCGATCTCCGCCGGGTGGTCGCCCGCTTCGACGACCTGTCCCAGCGCTCGCACTACGCCTCGCACCCCCGGAAGGTGTACCAAGCGATCTCCCACTCCCTCATTGGTGAGGCGGTGTTCGAGAAGGTGCTGCAGACCTTCGACCCGGCCGACGACAGCCGGTACACGCTGCTGCGGAGCCGGATTCCCACACCCGAGGCGATCGAGGCCGCCATCGACCTCGACGACCCCGAGATCGTGCATCGCGTGGCGGCGGTTTACGACCGGGCCGAGGAGATCCTGCAGGAACGGCTCGCCAAGCGGAGCCGGTCCCGCCGGCGGTCGGCCGGCATCGGGTCGGAGACGTGACCGCGGACCGGGTGCATACTGGTTCGATGCGCCAGGTGATGCGCCTGTCCGAGCCGGAGGTCCGTCCGCCGGTCGAGGCGCGAGTAACGGTGTTCCGTGTGCCCCTCGGCCCAACGGTCGACATCCTGACAGCGCTAGGGCCGACCGACCCTCCCGCAGCTATAGGACGATGAGCGAGCCGGACACGACCTCGGCAAGCGCTCGCCGGGAGTGGTACTGGCAGGCGATCCAGGCCGATCCCGAGCGCAAGCAACGGCTCGAACGCAACGTCGAACTCGCCCGAACCGACCCAGGTGTACCCGACGATCTGGATGAGATCGCTCGGCTGCTCGGCGAAGACTCAGCCCAGTAGTCCTGCGCCTTGCCCGTCGAGTGGGAGCTCCGTGGCTTCGGCCCGTGCATCGCGGACTGGATCGCCAGCCAACCGCCCAGCGAATGGCGCAAGCCGGTGAATCAATGGGTTCGTGGTCTCCGTTCTGACCCCTTCCGCGGCGCCGAACGCGAGTCAGCGTTGGACGCGCCGGGTTGGTCCGGCTGGTTTGCCGAGATTCCGGACGCGGGCATCACCTGGGTGGCCGTAGTTGCGTACTACAGGGTCAGCGAGGTCGACCCCGCCATTCGGTGCCTCGCCATCGAGTCCCTTCCTCGGAACAGAGGTTGAGGACGAACGCGTCTACTCCCTCGACCGGCTGCCGACCGAGCGTAGGGACGCCGCTCCAGTAGCCAGACGCGCCGCGCTGTGCCGGGCACTCGCGACGACTGCCTCGTCGGGCCGACCCTCGGCCACCCAGTCGGCCGGCGCCACGTCGTCGAGGTCCGGCTGCGGCACCTGTGCCCACGACGCGATCTCGACCGGCTCGAGCGGTCGGTCCATGCCGCGGAACACCTGGAGCAGTGCGGCCACGACCGGGCGCGTCCGGCGGGCGGCCAGATCGAACTGCCAGATCGGGAACCAGGTCACGCCCCGCCCCGAAAGGCCGAGCAGCGTGCCCCGCTTCACCCTCTCGTGGATGGCCTGGCGGGTGACGCCCAGGAACTCGGCGGTCTCGGTCGTGTCCCACCGATCTCCGACGGCCTGGCCCCAGAGCAGCGGGGCGAGCGCGGCTTCGGCGGCACGCCTGCCCAACTCTCGCGCTTCCTTCCGGTCGACCTTGTCGAGAAGCTCTCCGTGGCGAGCGAGCATCCGGTCCAAGTGCTCATGGAACCCCTCGGACAGCGCAGCCTCGGCGTCGGCCATGACCTCAGCATAGGCGTCAAGGCGTCAAGCGTCAAGGCGTCAACCCATCGTCCTCCGCCGGCGAACCTCGGTCACCTGCAGGAGGGCTTCGTCGAAGATGCGGCCGAGGACGTTGGCGGCCTCGCGGTCGGACTCGGGGACGAAGTGCGAGTAGACGTTCAGGGTCGTGGCCGCGTTGCGGTGGCCGAGACGGCCGGCGACGGTGCGGACGTCGACACCCTCCGACAGCAACCTGGTGGCGACCGTAATGGCGGAGGTCGTGCATGCGCACGCCTTTGATCCCGGCCTTGCGGCACAGACGGGCGAAGGCTCGGCTGACCGAGTCGGGGTACCAACACTCCGAGCCGTCGATCTCGTTGCTGAACACGAAGGCCCGGCGATCCAGCTCGTGCTCGCACAGCCGCGCCCGCTCGACGGCCCGGGCCCGGTGGGCGGTCATGGCCGCGACCGTCGTCGGGTCGAGAGACACCCGGCGGGCGGCGTGGGTCTTGGTGTCCTACTCCACCAGCCCGTCGTCGCCGAGGACGATCCCCCGCGAGATCCACACCGACGCCTTGGCCAGGTCGAGGTCGGGCCACCGCAGGGCGATCAGCTCGCTGCGGCGGGCCCCGGTGGCGGCGGCCAGCAGGATGTAGTCGGCCAGGTCGACGTCGACCTCGGTGGCCAGCGCGAACAGCCGGGCCAGCTCGTGGGGCGCCGGCGGGTTGATGTCGGGTATCGGGATACGGGGTGGCGTCGCCGATGAGGCCGGGTTCGCACTGAGCCATCCCCACTTCACGCCTTGGACGAGGGCCCGGTGCAGGATGCCGTGGGCCCGGCGGATCGTGGCCGGGGCCGGCAATCGGCCGGCCCGGCCGCCCTTCTCCGGCGCCCCCAACGGGATTCGAACCCGTGCTGCCGCCTTGAAAGAGCGGTGTCCTGGGCCGCTAGACGATGGGGGCCGATCCCTGCGACCCGGTCATCGTAGCTGCCACTCGGTGCCTGCTGCGGTGTCTCGAACCTCCACGCCGGCGGCGAGCAACCGATCCCGGAGGGTGTCGGCGTCGGCCCAGCGGTTGTCGGAGCGGGCCTGCGTGCGAGCCTCCAGCAGGGCCTCGACCAGGGGCCCGACGACCATCCGGGGGTCCTGCAGCCCGGTCTCGGCTGCCTCGCCCAGGCGGACGATCATGGCCCGCAGGCCGGCCCGGCCGCGGTCGAGGAGGTCGGACTGGGTGGTGTCGCGGGACCAGTCGTGGAGCAGGTCGTCGAGCTCCAGGGCGATCTTGACTGCACCGGGGGCGTCGCCGGCGGCGATGGCGGCGTCGAAGGACTGCTCGAAGCGGTCGATGTCGGCTACCAGAGGATCTGCGGCGGCCGCCGACGATCCGACGCCGGCAGCGGCCAAGGGCGCCGGCGCCGAAACCTGCAACCCGCCAGGTGCCGAACCGGCCAGATCCTCGATGCCGACGGTCGTGCCGGTGGGCAGCGCCGACATCTGGCCCTGGCGACGAACCGTGACGGACCCCAATCCGGCCACGGTGGCGGTGCCGGCGTCGAGGTCGAGGATGCAGGCGGTGTGCTCGTCGACGCCGAGGATGAAGACGTCGTCGGGCAGCATGGCTTCGAGGAGCGACAGCCGGCGCTCGCCCATGTAGCAGAAGCGGGTGTCGTGGTTGCCGCCCTCGGCGTTGTTGAAGTGGGGGACGACGACCGCCGGCAGCCCGATCTCGCCGGTGAGGTTCATGCCGTCGAGCCACCGCAGACGGTCGCCCACCTTGTAGATCTCGTAGACCGGCAGCGAGTACGGCCCCAACGTGCACGCCGCTGCGCTGGCGAACGTGACGCAGCCGCCGGCCCGCAGCTTCTGGGCCAGGACCGCCGGCACCTGGCTGTCCGACCACTGGGCCAGCGCGTACGACGGGCTACCGGGCCCGGCGAACACGTAGGACGCCTCCCGCAGCCGGGCCAGCATCGTCTCGTAGGCCAGCGGGTCGGCCGCATCGGCGTCCCGGAAGGACGCGACCACGATCTCCCGCTGGACGCTCTCCTTGAAATAGGCCATTGCCTTGGCCGAGATGTCGTCGGCGTTCTCCTGGAACCCGAACGGCGTGTCGAGCATCACCGCCGGCCCGGACCCGGCCCGGCTCAGCAGGTCCCGGTGGACCTTGCTCATCGTCGGGCTGGTCTCGCCGGAGCCCATGATGACCAGCAGCCGTGCCATCCGCACCACCCTAGAACGCTGAATGAAGCAGGTTGGCCAGCTCGACGGGATGCTGCAGGTGCAGGTCGTGGTCACCCGGCGAGAACCACTCGACCCGCACCCGGGGTGACCCCGCCAGCTCGTCGCCGATGGCCCGCTTCTGGGCCGCCCAGTCGTCACCCGTGTCGGCCATCACCAACAGTACGGAGACGTCGAGCTCCGGGATGATGGCCGACGGGTGGTGCTCCCACAGCGAGCGCAGGATGCGCAGGTGGTTGTCGAGGCTGAGCCAGGGTCGGACCGTACCGTCGGGGAGGTGCTCGAAGTTGGCCATGCTGGCGTCGATGGCCCAGTCCGCCCAACCGGCGTGGAAGCGTCGGAACATCGTCTCGATGGCCTGGCCAGGCGTCCCGGCGAGGGGTGGCGGCGTGAGTGCGGCCTGGCACCGTTCCCACTCCGGCCACTGGCGGGACAGCTCCAGCGCGCCACCGTCGATCCCGGCGACACCACGGACGCGCTCCGGCACCCGCGCCGCAAGGTCCACCACGATGTTGCCCCCCGTCGACTGCCCGACAAGGACCGCCTCATGGAAACCCACCGCGTCGAGGACCTTCACCAGGTCTCCGCCCATGGTGGCGAAGTCGTAGCCGTGGTCGGGCTTGTCGCTGTGTCCGTGACCACGCATGTCGACACTGGCGACGGGGTGCCCCAACTCGACTAGGCGGCCGGCCACCCCGTCCCAGAGCCGGCGGTTCGACGCCAGCCCGTGGACCAGCAGGAACGGGACGCCGCCGGCCCCGTCCCACGTGTCCACCTCCAGCGCTATCCCTTCGTCGACCTCGACCCTCATGGGAGCGAGAACGTAGGCGACAGTACGCTCGGCGGGTGTTCGCCGCCCTGGCCTCGGCCGCCGCCGGGTACCTGATCGGCACCGTGCCCTGCGCCGACGCCGCCGCCCGGCTGGCCACCGGTGGCGCCACCGACCTGCGCGACGCCGGCACCGGCAACCCCGGCGCGGTCAACGCCATGGCGGTGCTCGGTACGTCGTGGGGCTGGGGAATCCTGGCCGCCGACGCGGCCAAGGGCGCGCTGGCGTGCGCCGCCGGCCGGCGCCTCGCCGGCCCCACCGGCGCCCATATTGCTGGCACCGCGGCCGTCGTCGGGCACTGCTTTCCGGTCTGGAACGGCTTCCGGGGTGGCAAGGGCGTGGCCGTGAGCCTGGGCCAGTGCGCCGCAACCTTTCCCGCGTACCTGCCCATCGACCTCGGCGTGGCGTGGGCGGTGGGCAAGTGGACCGGCCGGACCTTTCCCGGCACCGCGGTCGCGTCGGCCACGTGGGTGACGGCCGGCGTCCTGTGGTGGCGCAACCGGTGGCCCAACGCCTGGGGCCCGACGCCGTCGGCGGCCCTGCCCGTCAGCTCGGCGGTGAGCAGCGCCGTCATCGCCTACAAGTTCATGACCGCCAAGCGTCTCGACCTGGTCACGGTGTGATCGGGCTCGTCACCGACTCCAACGCCCAGCTGCCCGACGAGCTTGCCGCCCGCTACGCGGTCGAGGTGGTGCCCCTCACCGTCACCGTCGACGGCGTCACCTACCTCGAAGGCGTCGACCTCGACGCCGACGCCTTCTATGCCCGCTTCGAGTCCGGTCGGCCGCGGGTGACGACGGCCCAGCCCAGTCCCGGCCAGTTCGCCGCCGCCTACGAGGCGGTGGCCGAGCGGGGGGCGACGGAGATCCTTTCCGTCCACATCGGCTCGTCGGTCTCGGGGACGGTGAACGCGGCCCGGCTGGCCAGCCAGGTGTCGCCGGTGCCCGTCCGCATCGTGGACACCGGCACCGCGTCGTTCGCGGTGTCGCTCTGCCTGTGGGCGGCCGCCGCCGCGGCGAGCGCCGGCGCCTCCCTGGAGGAGGCCGCGGCCGCGGCCGAACGGGTGGGCGCCACCGTCGGGAATGTGTTCATGGTCGGCGTCCTGGATCTCGCCCGCGCCGGCGGCCGGCTGGCCGGCGACGTGGCCGCGGCGCCGGCGACGGTTCCGGTGTTGACCCTCGCCGGCGGCGTGATGCGGGAGATCGACCGCTGCGCCGGCGTGGAGGAGGCGGCCGACGCGATGGCGGCACACGTCGTGGCCGGCGGCGCGGCGCTGCGGGTCGGCGTCGGGGTCGCCGACCACGGCACCCTGCCGCTCGTGATTGCCCTGGAGGACCGCCTGCGCGCCGCGCCCGAGGTGGCGGAGCTCGTGCGCTATCGGATCGGGCCGAGCGTCGGCGCCCACACCGGGCCGGGGACCGTCGGCGCCATGTTCGCCTCGACCGCCTGACCGGCCACCGCCCGGTCGAAGAGTGCACCCGATACGGCTCTTCGACCGAGCATCGTTGAGGACCGACGTGCTGACGACGACGTTGGCGTCCGTTGGTCCTCGGGTGGCCTCCCATCGGGCGGTTCCCGTGTGCCATCGTCCCGTATTCGAGTCAAGCGCCGGCCAATGCCGTCACAACGCTTGCCCAACTATCCGGCGTCAGCCCGCCAGCGCCTCGATGATCTCGCCCTGGAGGTACGTCAGGTAGTCGTAGACGGCGAAGGCGCCGGCCCGGGGGTCACGCAAGCTGCGGGGGCGCTCGTCGCCCTCCTCGGTGACGTCGAGTCGGGTGCCGAGGACGAGGCGGACGTGGTTGAGCGCCCGCATCCACGCCAGCAGCTGGTCCTCGTTCAGGCGCTCGGCGTCCGCCGTCTCCTCCAGCACCGCCAGTGCGCCGAGATGGGACGAGAGCAACTCGTCGTGGGCCAGGAGGCGGAACTCGGTCTGGCGCTCCTCGTCGTCCGGATAGGCGACGGGAAAGAGCCGGTCGATGGCGGGGTCGTCGCCGTGCTGGATGGCCGTGGCCTGGCGCACCAGCACGTCTCGGAGTTGGGGGCCGACCGACCGGATCAGATCCCGCTCGTCGGACGGGATGCGGAGGTCGAACGTGCCGTCGCGACTACGCCGGACCCGTCTACGAATCATGTTCCATCGTGGCCCACAGCCCGTGCTCGTGCAGGCGGAAGACGTCGAGCTCCGCCTTCTCCCGGGGCCCGCTCGATACGGCCGCCTTGCCCTTCTCGTGGACGTCGAGCATCAGCTTCGTCGCCTTCTCGAGGCTGTAGCCGAACAGCTTCTGGAAGACGAAGGTCACGTAGCTCATCATGTTGATCGGGTCGTTCCACACGATCACGACCCACGGCCGGTCGGGGACGACGACGTCGGAGATCTCGGGCTCTTTGACCTCGACAGGGGCGGTCGTCATCCCGAGTTGAGTGCAACCGACCACGGCTCCACGCTATCGCCGTCTCCCTCGGTTCCCTTCCCGGCCACCGGCACGGAAAAGGCGAGGTGGAGCCGCAGGACGGTCACCCAGACCGCGGTCGCGCCGGCGATGTGGAACCCGACCAGCAGGGCCGGCACGCCGGTGAAGTACTGGACGTAGCCGAGGGCGGCCTGGGCGACGAGCACGGCCAGCAGCACCTCGCTGCGGCGAAGGATCTCACCGTCGACGCCGGCCCGCCGCAGCCGCCACATCGTCACGAGCGTGACGGCCAGGAAGAGCATGACGGCGATCCCGTGGAGCCGGGTCACATCGGGCAGCAGGAACGGCAGGCGCTCGGCCTTCTCGTCGCCTCCGTGGGGGCCGGACGACGTCACGATCGTGCCCAGGAAGATGGCCAGGCCGGCGACGGCGACCTCCAGCCGACCCAAGGCCAGCAGGTCGGAGCCCACCGCCGGGCGGGTCGGGCCCTCCGGTCGTCCGGCCCGGTGGTGCAGGACGACGGCGTCGGCGATCAGGACCATCGAGAGCAGGAAGTGGGCCATCACGAACCCCGGCCGCAGCTCGAACAGCACGGTGAGCCCGCCCAGCACGATCTGGCCGATCACCCCGGCGACCAACCCGACGGACAGCCACAGCAGGTCCCGGCGACGGGGCCGGCGGACGAGCGAGCCGAGCACGGCCAGCATCACCGCCACCGAGACGAGGCCGGTGATCGTCCGGTTCACGAACTCGACCATGGCGTGGTACTCCCACGGCGCCACCACCCGGTTCTCGGCGCACGTCGGCCAATCGGGGCAGCCCAGCCCCGACCCGGTCAGGCGGACGGCGCCGCCGGTGACGACGATGAACGTCAGGGCGACGAGGGCGAACAGGGTGACCCGGCGGTAGGCCGGCGGGGTGAGGGTGGGCACGCGCATGTCCCAAGCGATGGTAGGGGCGGGTTTGCCCGACGCGCACGCCCGGGTACGGGCCAGATATGACGGATCTGACCGCAGACGCAGAGGTCGAGGCCGAGAAGCAGGACCAGGTCCTGAAGCGCGAGGGCCTCGAAACCGAGCTGATGCAGGAAGATCGCTCGGACGAGGCCGAAACCATCGCCGACGTGGAGACGGGAGAGGAGACCCAGTGAGGGCACGAACCAGGCAGGAAACCAGTCGTGAGCGACGCGAGTTGGCCCGCGACGCCGGCTTCGGAGGGTTCTCGGTGACGAGCGTGCTGGCCGGCGTGCTGGTCGCCTACGGCGCCTTTGCCATCCTCGCCGGTCTGGCTGCGGCTGCGGTCGATGCGCTGAACGTCGACACCGACATCACCACGGACTGGGCGCGCCTCGGCACGACCGGCGGGCTGATCGTCGCCGGCCTGATCTTCCTGTCGTACCTGCTCGGCGGCTATGTCGCCGGCCGGATGGCTCGCCGCAACGGGTTGGCCCACGGTGTGGGCGTCCTGGTCCTCGGTGTGGTGATCGTCGGTGGCGTCGCCGCGCTGGTACGCACGTCCTCCGCCCCCGACACCGTCGCCGCCAATCTGCGCTCCCTCGGCATCCCGACGAGCGCCGGCGAGTTCGGCGACGCCGGCACGATCGCCGGGATCGCCTCGCTGATCGCCCTCGCCGCCGGCGCCCTCCTCGGTGGTGCGCTGGGCGAGCGCTGGCACGCCCGCCTGTTCGCCCGGGCCGCCGACCCCACCGTCGGCGCCCAGGCCGCCGCCGCCCGCCGGGCCGAGGAGGCCCGTACCACGGCCAACCTCGCGCTGGCCCGCTCCGAGGGCCGGGTCCGGGCGCATGAGCTCGACCGTGAGCGCGACCGCGACCGCACCGTCGCACAGGAGCAGGCGCTCGACGACGAGCGCGACCGCGTCGCCGCCCTCTCCGCAACTGGTGACGATCGGACAGGTTCTGACCTGTCGAACCGTCACCGGTTGCGGGGGCGGAAGGTCAGCCGGCCTCGGTCGCCGTCCGGGCGTACTGGGTGAGGTACAGCTCCCGGTAGAGGCCCTCCCTGTCCACCAGCTCGACGTGGGTGCCGCGCTCGACGATGCGGCCGCCGTCGATCACGAGTATCTGGTCGGCGGCCTGGATGGTCGAGAGCCGGTGGGCGATGACCAGCGACGTCCGGCCGGCGAGGGCCTCGGCCAGCGCCTGCTGGATGAGCAGCTCCGTCTCGGAATCGAGGTGGGCGGTTGCCTCGTCGAGGATGACGATGGCCGGGCTCTTGAGCAGCACCCGGGCGAGGGCGAGGCGCTGCTTCTCACCGCCTGAGAGCCGGTAGCCCCGCTCGCCGACGAGGGTGTCGTAGCCCTCGGGCAGCCCGGCGATGAGGTCGTGGATCCGGGCCGCCTTGCACACCGCCACCAGCTCCTCGTCGGTGGCGTCGGTCTTGGCATAGCGCAGGTTGGCCGCCACCGTGTCGTGGAACATGTGGGCGTCCTGGGTGACCATGCCGATGGCCGCGGCCAGGCTCTCGGACGTGAGGTGACGGACGTCGTGCCCGTCGATGCGGACCTCGCCGGCGGTGACGTCGTACAGGCGGGGCAGGAGGTACGAGAGCGTCGTCTTGCCGGCGCCGGTGGGGCCGACCAGGGCGATCATCTGCCCGGGCTCGGCCACGAAGGAGATGCCCCGGAGGACGGTGCCCGACGCGTCGGTGGAGAGCACGGCGGAGGCGTCGGCCTCAAGGGAGGCGATCGAGACGGTGGACGGCGCCGGGTAGCGGAACCACACGTCGTCGTACTCGATGCGACCGACCGGATCGATGAGGTCGTAGGCGCCGGGCGACTCCTCGATGGCGCGCGTCGCGTCGAGGACCTCGAAGACCCGCTCGAAGCTGACGATCGACGTCATGATGTCGACCTGTGCGTTGGTCAGCCGGGTCAGCGGGGTGTAAATCCGGGTGACGTAGACGGCGAGGGCGGTGAGGGTGCCCAGGGTGATCGAACCGCTGATGACCAGGCGGGTGCCCAGCCAGTAGACGCCGACGGTGCCGGCGGCGCCGAGCAGGGCGAGGGCCGAGAAGAACAGGCGGCCGTACATGGCGGTGCGGATGCCGATGTCTCGCACGCGGCCGGCCCGCTCGGCGAACTCGGCGGACTCACGGCGGGGGTGGCCGAAGAGCTTGACCAGCAGCGCGCCCGAGACGTTGAACCGCTCCGTCATGCCGGCGTTCATCACCGCGTCCAGCTGGAAGGACTCCCGGGTCAGCTTCTGCATCTGGCGGCCCACCCGCCGGGCGGGGAGGAGGAACACCGGGACGACGAGCAGGACGAGCACGGTGAGCCGCCACTCGAGCTGCACCATCACGAACAGCGTGACCGTCAGGTCGAGGACGTTCTGGAGCACGCTGCCGAGGGTGCCGGTAAACGCCTGCTGCGCGCCCATCACGTCGTTGTTCATCCGGCTGATCAGTGAGCCGGTCTGGGTCCGGGTGAAGAACGCCAGCGGCATGCCCTGGACGTGGTCGTACAGGGCCGAGCGGAGGTCGAAGATCAGGCCCTCGGCAATGCGGGCCGAAAGCCAGCGCTGGAGGATGTTGAGGCCGGCGTCGGCGAAGGCCAGCGACAGGGCGAGGAGGGCCAGCTTGTCGAGGCCGCCCAGCCGGCGGGGCACCGCGTGGTGGTCGATGATGCTGCGGAATACCAGCGGCGGCAGGATGCCCACGATCGAGCCGGCCAGGATCGTGAGCACGAAGACGACCAGGAGCCGGCGGTAATTCCGGGCGAACTCGAGGACCCGGCGGACGACGGCGCGGTCGACCGCCTTGCCGGCCACCAGCTCGGGATCCCGTCCCATCCGGTGGTGAAAGCCGTACCCGTAGCCGCGCATCGCAGGCAGACGATAGGCGGTGCCCGCCGGCTATCTCAGAGCAGCACGATCCGTCTTGCGACAAGGGTGTCGGGGGCGCTCGGACGGCCGGTGACGTCGATCGACGCCCTCGCCACCAGGTCGGTGACGGCCGCCGGCGCCCCGGTCGAACGCACCACCTCGGTGCTGGTCGCCACCAGCACATTGGTGATGCCGGAGACCGGCTGGGCCAGGGTCACGATCCGGGCGCTGGCGGAGAACGCGCCGACGACGCCCCGGACTGTGACCTCCGGCGCGAGCGTGGTGGTCGTCGCCGGCGGCGGCGGGCCGGACTGGAAGTCGCCCGATGTGCAGGCGACCGGCAACAGCAGCGCGCCGAGGACCGCGAGGGCCCGGGGGAGCGGGGCCCTCAGCTGTCCGCCGGCGCCGCCGCCTTGGCGGCCTTCTTCGCCGGGGCCTTCTTCGCCGCCTTGGCCGGCGCCGCCTGGCCGTCGGCGTTCACCGGGGCCCCGTGGTGGTGCACGTGCGCCTCGCCGGCGTGCTCGCCCTCGAAGTTCTCGTGCGGGTGGTGGCTGTGGGTCATGGCGGCGTGGTCGTGCTCGTGCTCGTGCGCCGAGCTGAGGTGCTCGAAGCCGCCGGACCCCTCCTGGAAGTTGTGGGTGACGTGGTAGTGCCGGTGGTTGTGGACCAGGGCCTCGTGATCGTGAGGCTCCCAGTTGTTCCCGTCGTTGGACATGTGTGCTCCCTGGGTCTGGGGGTGCCCCATCATTGCTCCGCCGGCGTCGTCAGGTGCTGATGCCGGCTCATCGGGCAAACGGGGTAGGCACCCGGTACCGTTGTGGATCGTGGTGACGGCGACTGCTGTCTGGTTGGACGAGAGAGAGATGGAGGCGTGGCAGGCGTTCCTGCGCGCCAGCATCCGGCTCATGGAGCGGCTCGACGCCGAGCTGGAGCCCCACGGCCTCTCCCTTGCCGACTACGAGATCCTCGTGCACCTCTCGGCCGAGCCCGCCGGCGAGCTGCGGATGACCGAGCTGGCGGCCCGCACCCTCGTGTCCCGCAGCGGCCTGACCCGCCGGCTCGACCGGCTGGTGGAGTCCGGGCTGGTGGCGCGGCGCAGCTGCCCGACCGACCGGCGGGGCGTGTTCGCCGTGCTCACCGACGCCGGCTGCCTCCGGCTCGAGCAGGCCGCGCCCACCCACGTCGCGGGTGTCCGCCGGCACTTCCTCTCCCAGCTCGAGGGGCAGGACCTGGGGGAGTTCGCCGCGTCCCTCAACGCGGTCGTCCAGAGCTCGGTCTCCCCGGGCCTCAGCGCCTGAGCCGCTGGCCCCGCCGGGCGGGCGCCGGCATCCTCGCGGCCGCGATCGCGGCGTGGTTCACGCTGAACGCCTACGCCGCGGTCAAGCTGGCCCGGGGCGGCGTCGACGTGCGCCAGACGCCGGACCCCGGCTCGTTGGGCCTTGCGTTCGAGAACGTCACCTACGGCGACGGGCTGCAGGCGTGGTATGTCGCGGGCGAAGCGGGGCGTCCGGTGATCGTGGTGGTGCACGGCTACGGCGGGAACCGCACCGCCACCGTCGAGGTCGGCCCGCCGCTGCACCGGCTCGGCTACGGCCTGCTGTTCGTCGACCTGGGCTACGTGTCGGGCGCCCGCCGCTACGGGGGCGGGCAGCGGGAGGCGGACGAGGTGGCCGACGCCGTCCGGTGGGTCGACGAGACGCGCCACGTGCCGGCGGTCCTGCTCTCGTTCTCGGGCGGGGCCTTCGCGTCCCTGGCCGCGGTGGCGAGGGGCGCCCGGCCGGCGGCCATCGTGGCTGACAGCGGCTTCGTCGGTTTCCGGAGCGTCGTGGCCTTCCGGGCCCACGTGCCCCGGGTGGTCACCGGTCTCCTGCCCGTGCTGTACCCGTTCGTCAGCGGCGGCGGCCACGCGATCGACGTCGCCCGGGAGCTCGGCGACCGCCCCTTCGGTGTGCCGGCGTTCGTCATCCAGGGCACCGGCGACCGCACCATCCCGCCGGCCGACGGCCCCCGCCTGGCCCGCCTCACCGGCGGCCGGCTTTGGCTGCTGCCCGGCGTGGCCCATACCAAGGCGTTCGACGCCGACCGCGCCGAGTACGTGCACCGGGTCGACGAGTTCGTTCGCTCCGTTGTGGCAGTCGGCTAGGTGCCGCCGGTCGGTCAGGGACCGAGCAGCGTCGGGATCGACAGCGGGGGCAGGAGCGAGAGCGGCGGCGCGGTGGACGTGGTGGTGGCCGGCGCCGCCGTCGTGGGCGGCGTGGTCGGCGCCGGCGTGACCGGCGAGCTGGTCGCCGGCGGGATGCTCACTCTCGACGTGGGAGGCGGCGCCGGCTCGGCGGTGGTGGCGGTCGGCGGGGCCGCGGTGGTGGCCGGCGCATGCTGGGTGGTCGTGGCGACGGCGGGCGTGCTGGGTACCGACGCTGCCGGGGTCGGCACCGGCGCGGGCCCGGCGACGGTGGTGGACGTCGTCGAGCTCGTCCCGACCGGGTCGGTCGCCCCGCCGGCGGTGAAGAAACTCCCGACCAGCGACGACGAGGTGGTGCTCGATACGCCGCCCGAGCTCAGCTGCGGTCTGGTGGCGTTCGCCAGCGGGGTCTGGCGTGAGGAGTCACGGGAGGTCGCGGCCACGAGGAGCACGCCCATCGCGAGGGCCACGCCCGCAGCGATCAGCCCGTTGACCCGGGCCGTGCTGCTCTGGGCGTACCACCACATCCGGAGCCGGTCCCGCGCCGGTGTACGGCCGAATGCCGTCTTCCTCCCCATGGATGGAGGCAAACGCTAGCGCTGCCGGCGGCACGTCAGCGTGATGTCGTGGTGTTGGCCGACGTCGTCGGGATGACGATGGACGTCGTCGGCGCCGCGGTGGTCGGCGGGACGGTGGTGGGCGCCGCCGTGGCGGCCGGCGCCTGCGTGGTCGACGGGGCGGCTGTCGTGGCCGTCGTGCCCTGGGTGGCCGTGGTGGACGGCTGGACCTTCGTGGTCGTGGCTGTGGTCGTGGTCGGCGCAGGACTGGGCACGAAGATGGTGACGGTGCCGCCCCGGCTGACGACGGTCCCCGAATCCGGGTCCTGGTCGGCCACCTTGTCCGCCTCGCCGGGCCCGTCCCGGGGGGTGAGCTGCGCCTTGAGGCCGGCGTCCTGGATGATCCGGGTGGCGTCGGCGGTGCTCTTGCCCACGACATCGGGCACGGCGACGGTGCCCGTGGCGTTGTTGTCGTCGCCGCCGTTGGCGAGCACCAGCGCGGCGATCACCGCGACAGCCAGCAGGGCCAGGGCGACGATCACGCCGGCTCGCCGCCGCTGGTACACCTCGGGGGCCACGGCGGCCGGCGGTCGCTCGCGGACCGGCGGCGGCGGTGCGACCTGCGGCAGTACGGAGGTGGCCGACCCGGCGGCGACCACGGTGGTGTCGGCCGCGGCCACCGGGGAGACGATGGCCGCGGTGGCGTCGGGGTCGCCGGCCGCCCGGTCCACGGCGAGCAGCTCCTCGCGGATCTCCTCGGCCGACGCCTGCCGCTCCACCGGGTCCTTGGACATGGCCCTCATCACGACGGCGTCGAGCGCGGGCGGCACCCGCGGGTTCAGGGTCGAGGGAGGGGGGGCGATCCGGTTGAGCTGCTGGTAGGCCACCGCCACCGAGGTCTCGCCGGTGAACGGGGGCTTCCCGGTAAGCATCTCGTAGAGCACCATGCCGAGGGAGTAGATGTCGGTGCGGGCGTCGATGTCGGCGCCCTGGGCCTGCTCGGGGGACAGGTAGGTGGCGGTGCCGAGCACCGTCCCCGGCACGGTGAGGTCCTGGCGGGCGTTGGCGGCCCGGGCGATCCCGAAGTCGGTGACCTTCACCGTGCCGGTATCGGCGGCGATCAGGACGTTGGCCGGCTTGATGTCGCGGTGGACGATGCCCTGGGCGTGGGCGGCGGCGAGGGCGGCCGCGACCTCGCTGGCCAGCTCGGCGGCCCGGGCAGGGTCCATCGGGCCCTCCGCCTTGATGATGTCCCGCAGTGTCCGGCCCTCGACGTACTCCATGACGATGAACCACGAGCCCTCGTCCTCGCCGAAGTCGTAGACGGACACGATGTTGTGGTGGTTGAGGCTGGCGGCCGACCGGGCCTCCCGACGGAACCGCTCGACGAACGCCTCGTCACGTGCCAGCTCCGGAAACAGGACTTTGACCGCCACCGGACGGTTCAGGAGCTGGTCGTCGGCGACGTACACCTCGGCCATCCCGCCGCGGGCGAGGTGCCGCTCCAGGCGGTATCGGCCTCCAAGCACCCGCTCTTCCACGCCGGTAGCCTATGGCCCAGCTTCCCCGCCTCCTGCCGCACCGTGCGAAGCTCGTCCCGGGACTTCGGTGGGCGCTCGCCCGGACAGGGGACAGGATGGCCATCAGAGGGCACGGGAGGCGGTGGCTGGCGGCAGGGGTGGGCGCCCTGGTGGCCCTGGGCGCGGCGGCGGCCGGCGCCGGCGCCAGCAACGACCGGTTCTTCGCCGACCAGTGGAATCTGACGCAGATCGGGGCTCCCGACGCCTGGAAAGTGACGACCGGGTCCGGCATCCTCATCGGCATCGTCGACTCCGGTGTCGACGCCGGCCACCCCGACCTGGCCGGCAAGATCGACGCCCAGGCCGACTGCATCGGCGGCTCCTGTCGTGAAGGCAGCGCCCGGGACAGCGACGGCCACGGCACCGTGGTGGCGGGCATCGCCGCGGCCAAGACCGACAACGGCGCCGGCATCGCCGGCGTGGCGCCCGACGCTCACCTCGTGATCGCCCGCGTCCTCGGGCCGGACGGAGGCGGCTTCACCGAGGACATCAACCGGGCCATCCAGTGGGTCGTCGACAAGGGTGCCCGCGTCGTCAACCTCAGCCTGGGCGAGCCCGACCTGGTCATCGTCTCGCGTCTCGGCACGCCCCTGCGCCCGGGTATCGAGTACGCCTGGAGCCGGGGGGCCATCCCCGTGCTGGCGGCCGGCAACTACGAGGACCTGAGCGCCAAGGGGAGCGCCAACTACGGCGACATGCACGCCGTGGTCGTGGGGTCGACCGACAACAAGGGCCGCGTGCCCGGCTACTCCACGTCGCTGGGCAACGCCATGTGGGGTCTCGTCGCCCCCGGCGGCACCGGCGACGGCCCCGGCCAGGACATCATCTCGCCCCTCCCCGGCGGCCGGTACGGGTGGGCGGCGGGGACGTCGATGGCCGCCCCACACGTCAGCGGCGCGCTCGCCCTGCTGCTGTCCCAGGGCCTGGCCCCGTCAGCGGCGGTCGACCGGTTGCTCGGCACCCTCGACCACTCGGTGCCCTGCGGGCTGGGGTGTCGGGGCCGGCTCGACCTTCGGGCCGCGGTCACCGCCCCCGCGGCTCCCTCGACGACGACGGCGCCGGGTCCGGTGGGATCCCTGGCGTTGCCGGCGTCCGGCGACGAGGACGACGATCTGGGGCTCGTGCTGCCGGGCGTCGCCATTGCCCTTGCCCTGCTGGCGGCCGGCGCCACGGTGGGGACATGGCGGCGGACGTCCGGCTGACTCACCCGGCCGGGTCGACCTCGGGCGCCACGCGGACCACCACACTGCGCAGCACCATTCCCCGTTCCTCGGTCAGGGCGCGGAATCGCAGCGAGACCTCACCCGTCCGGGCGCCCTCGACCTCGGCCCGGAACCGGAAGTGCCGCTCCTCGCCCCGGACGGACTCGGTGAGGAGGGTCACGCCGGGGGGTGGGTCGGCCAGGTGCCAGGACGTGCCATTGCGCTCCGGCATCGACACCTCGAAGAGGCAGCCGGCGACGACCCACACCACCGCCTCGGTGCCGTCGCTCCCCATGGGGCGCGACGCTACCGATGCCGCCGCCGGTCCCTATCGGCGCGCCGACGACTGAAAAGCGTTTCGGGCTTCGGGCGGGCTGAGCACCACCGCGACGCGGGCGGCGAACGTCGCCGCGACGCGCTCGCACCCGTCGAACCCGTTGACGCTCTTCGAGTAGAGGTTGAGCCCGCCGATGGCGACGCCCCGGGTGGCCAGGGGGACGGAGAGGCAGCTCCGAATACCGTGCGTCGCCGCGGCCGCACGGAATTCCGGCCACGCCGACGCGTCGGCGATCGATTCGACGATGAAGACCCGCAGTGACGCGATGGCGTCGAAGCAGGGCCCGCGCCCCGCCAGCTGCTGGGCCTGATCGAGCTGGTACGCCGCAGCACCGGTGCAGACCTCGCCGTCTGCGCCGAGCCGGCCGAGCAAGGCCACGCCGGCCGCGTCACACCTGCCGATGGTCGCGAGGGCCAGCTGAACCACCCGAAGCAGCTTCTTCCGGGTGGACCACATCGCCACTTCGGGCTGCGCCAACATGGCCAAGCCCCGAGCCAGCTGGTCGGCCGCGTCGGCCTCTGTCGCTCCTCCTGCGCCACGCGCCGGTGGCCGAGGACTCCCCATACCACCCAGCTTCCTCGGCCCGGCCGGTCCGGCGGTAGAGCAACATGTCCCATTCAGGCGACGCGCTCGCACCTGTTCACGCCGAAGTGACGTCGAAGCCGTCCTTCATCGTGTCGCACGGCATCATCGCGGCCGGTACACGTGAATCGCGGTGCCAGCCGGAAAGATACGAGCTTCGATCAGGTTGAGCCGGAGCGGCTTGGGCAGCTCGCTGAAGAGGCCGGTTCCTACGGCCGCGTCTGTCGCACCGAAGGCGCGTCAGCGGCTCGGTCGGGCCGCGAGGGCGAGGACGACGACAGCCAGGCACAGCGCAGGGTTCAGGCCGAACGCGGCGACGCCGCCGGGGTCCACGCCTGACTCGTCGGCGAAGGCCGACGCGAGGAACATGCCCGACACAGCGGCGAACAGGCCGAAGAGCAGGGTCAGTCCGATGCGGGCACCCGTCCGTCCCCGACGCAGCATGACGCCCAGAAGGATACCCGCGGCTGCGCTCGCCAGCACGATGGCGCCGGCCACGGCCAAGC
Organism: Acidimicrobiia bacterium; assembly: GCA_023265025.1. GTDB lineage: Bacteria > Actinomycetota > Acidimicrobiia > Acidimicrobiales > AC-14 > CADCTB01. The sequence continues at coordinate 122,112 of JAHFUP010000002.1, forward strand.
TGCCACCGATGAACTCGGCGAACCCTTCGACGTCGACAGTCGTGTCGCTCTCCCGCCCCGACAACAGGAGCATCACGCCCACAACGATCAGGCCGGATGCGGGAAGCGCCCAGAGCACGGAGAGCACGATCGCCACCGTGACCCCGGCCCGGCCCGAGGTTCGTCCCATGGCGCAAAGATAGGAGCGAGAGATGTCCTCGACGGTCCTGTACATGTCGATGTCCCTCGACGGCTTCATCGCCGGGCCCAACGAAAGGCCGGACAACGGCCTCGGCGACGGGGGAGAGCGGCTTCACGAGTGGTGCTTGCCAGGCGGCGCGGACGACCACGCGGCAGCCATCGGGCGACTGCGAGGCGTGAACCGCGCCATCTACGAGGACTTCATGTCCACCGGCGCCGTGGTCGCCGGACGTGGGACCTTCGAGCCCGCCGGCGGCTGGGGAGGCGACCATCACGACGGTGTGCCCATCTACATCCTCAGCCGCGGTCCGGCTCCCACCTGGGCCGCCGAATGGCCTGCGGTGCACTATGTCAGCAGCTTGGCGGCCGGGGTGGGAGACGCCAAGCACGCGGCCGGCGACAAGAACGTGCTGGTCCACGGGGCGGGCATCGCGCAGCTTGCCCTCACCGCCGGCCTCCTCGACGAGCTCGAGATCCACCTCGTCCCGGTCCTCATGGGCGATGGGCGCCGGCTGTTCGAACACCTCGGCGTCGAACCGCGCGAGCTGGAGAGAGTCAGGGTTCTCGAAGGAGAGGCCGGCGTCACCCACCTCCGCTACCGCGTCCGCCGCTGAAGGGACGCCGCACCGGCGATCGCCGCCTGGCTGCCACATCGCCAGGCTGAGCGACGCCGGCCCGCGCTCATGCCGCGCTCGCCGGCGCGTCGCCATGCCGAGGATGCCGCGGATCATCTGGTCGGACGAAGGCCCGTTTGCCCCGCCCCTCCACCAGGCGCCACCCGTCCAGGCTCTTGAGGTCGTGGTGATGGGGACACAACCTGTCCAGTAGATCGAGCGCGGTGAAGTGCGTCGCCGCCCAGTCCACCCGATGGTCGGTCTCCAGCCACGTTGAAGCGGTGCAGCCCTCGGCGGCACAGGTCGGGAACATCCACTCCAGTGCCGTCTGCTGTTTGGCGTTGGCCCGCCGGCCCATGTGGGCCACCCCCACCACCGCCTCCCCGTCGGTCACGACCGCGGCCAGGAACGGATCGCCTGAGTCGAGCAGTTCCCGCACCGCGGAGACGGCCACCGGCCCGAAGCCGGCGATCTCACACACCTCGCCCTCGATCACCCGGCCCCGCAGCAGCGCCGGCAGGTCGATGCGGACAATCGTCTTGGCCCCCGAGCGCGCGGGCCGCGACGCCGGCGCACACACCGCCTCAGCCAGAGCATCGGCGGCGTAGGCCTCGGAGGGCTCGGAGCGCCCTTCGGACCGGGCCGTGCGGAACAGCCGGTCCCGCAGAGGCAGCAGTGCGGCCATGATCGCCGCCCCCACCTCGGGGTTGTCGCGCATGCGGAGGTTCCAGCCCCCTTCGGCGTCACCCCAGGTGCGCAGGAACCGCTCGGCGTGGATCTTGGCCCGCCGGGCCTCGGCATCGGGCAGCGCCGCCGCCTTGGTCCGGGCGCACTCCTCCCGCAGCTCGGCCAGCGACGACGTCGCCGCCTTGGCCAGTAGCCGATCGGCGGCCGAACCATCGATCGCCGCCGCATCGGCCACCGCCGCCGCCTGCTGCGCCGACAAGGAACCAGCACGAGCCGCGGCGTCCACCGCCGGCAACTTCCCCAGCCGGCGGGCGGTGGTGATCGTCTCCGACGCCTGCCCCACCGACGTCCCCGTCGAGCGGGCCAGGTGGTGGGCCGCCGACCGCTCGCCGGCCCGCTTCCACGCACCGCCGTCGGCCGCCCGGGCCGCGGCCAGCCCCTTGACCGTCGCCGCCATCCGCTCGATGGCCGCCGCCTCGATGACGGCCACACCGGCCTGCTCGCCACTCAACAAGGAGGCGTCGAACGCCGCGGCGTAGCGACCCATCGCATCCCGCAACTCCGCCAACCGCTCGCACATTGCGACCATCTCCAACGAATGGAGGGCCTGACCAGTGAGGGAGTTCGACGTCTCCCACGAACGTATGTTCGTAGCGTACCGCATCACTGCCCCGGTCGCAAGGCAAATTGATCGGTCGTCGGCCGAAATTGTTGCCCGATCTCGCCAAGGGCCACGACGTCGCCGGGCGGCGGCCACAGAGGCCCGCGCTGGATGTAGAAGTTCCGTGCGAAACCGGGGGTGTCTCCCTGCCCGGCGGTGTCTCGGTCGGTCGCACGAGACGTCCCGTGTCTCCTACTTGAACGGGGATCGCCTCGGTGATCAAATCGCCGTTGAGACGTGCCTGCTGTCTCTCCCTGCCATGCCGAGATGTGATGCTCCCTGCCGCGGACGGGCATCCTGTAGGAGCTGGGACGGGGCTTGATTCGCCGAGGCTGGTCTTGGCTGTTGAGCCCAACGTCTTTCCGACCCTCGTCACGGGTGCCAAGCCCGAATGCCGAATGCCCAGTATGTCAGCGGCCGGTGGTCGTGGGGGGAACGACCTACCTAGGCAACATGTACTTCGGACCGATAATGGCTCCTCGGACGCGTCAGGAGCTGATCAATGCGTGCGCAGTTCACGGTCGCTCCCCCTTCAACGATTCGACCGTTCAGGTGGCCGGAGGAGACCCCCCGACTTGATCGGGGACAGACAGGGGGCCGGGTCGTGCTACTTGCGCGCCAGCCGCGGATGGGGAGACCCAACGTTTCGCGGGATTCAGAAAGGCTCGTCGCCGTAGTCGTACGCCGGCGCCGGCTGGCCGGGCGCCGCCGGCGCCGGCTGGCCCGCAGCGGCCGGCGTGGCCTCGCCGGCGGCGGCGCGGCTGATCGCTTCCAGGCGGGGGGCGAGCTCGTCGACCTTGGCCCGGGCCCGGCGAATGCGGCCGTCGAGGTCCTCCATGATGTCGATGGCCCGCTGGAACCGGGCGGTCAGCGCGTCGACGTCGACCAGGCCCTCGTCGAGCTCGGCGATGATCCTGTTGAGCTCCTCGACCGCCTGGGCATAGCTCAGCTCTCCGGGTGGCGTGTCACTCATGGCGCGGGTCCTCCTGGTCGTCGCGGGTCACCTGCGTCACGGTCGACGTCGCCTTGCCGCCGGCGAACGTCGTGACCAGGGTGACGCCCTCGTCGACGTCGGACGCACGCCGGAGCAGCCGGCCGTCGACCGTGTGGGTGAGGGTCCACCCCCGGGCCAGCTGGCGCCGGGGGTCGTAGGCCTCGAGGACGGCGCGACGGGCGGCGGCCCGGTCCGTGTCCGCCGCGAGGCGCCGCTCCACCTCCCGGGTGAGGCGGCGGCCGGCGCCGGCGACGGCGGCGGACTGGCCGTCGACCAGGCCGTCGAACCGCGACCGGGTGAGCAGCATCTCGGCCCGCTGGATGGGTCGGCCGGCCGCAACAAGGGTCGTCGCGGCTCCGGTGGCGACGCTGCCGGCGCCGGCGGCCAGGTCGTTGGCCGCATCGACGCAGCGCCGGCGGGCGGCGCCGGTGGCGTCGTGCGACAGGTCGGTGAGGCGACGGTGGGCGTCGCGTAGCTCGGCCCCGCCCGATGCGCGAATGCGGTGCGCAGCCGTCGAGAGGTGGTCGACCCGGCTGTCGAGGCAGTGGGCCGCGCTGCGAGCCAGGTCGCTCGACGAGCGGGCGTGGGCCTGCTCGTGGAGCGTCAAGCGGTGCCTGGTGAGGGTCGACACGGCGCGCCACTGGCCGTCGACGTGGGCGGCCGTCGTAGCCAGCCGGGCGTCGACGAGCCGGCCGATCCGGGTGAGCGCCGCGGCCAGGTCGTCCCAGGCGCCGGCCACTGTGGCCACGATGGCTTGGCCGACGGCGGTCGGTGTGGCGAACGCCCGGTGGGCGACCTCGTCGGCCACGGAACGGTCGCCGGTGTGGCCGATGCCGGTCCAGACCGGCACCGTGGCGGTGGCGATGGCGTGGGCCACCGCCGGCTGGTCGAACACGTCGAGCGACGCCTTGGCCCCGCCGCCGCGCACGATGACCGCGAGGTCGACGTCGGCCGGGCCGAAGGTAGCCAGGGCGGCCCGGACCCCACGGGGGGCGGTCGGGCCCTCCACGGGGATCGAGCGAAGCGTGACGTCGAAGGCGAAGCCGCTCGTCTCGAGCTGGCGGACCAGGTCACGGTGGCCGTCGCTGCCGGCGCTGGCGACCACGCCGATGCGCAGGGGCAGCGGGGACAGCACCAGCCGGCGATTGGCGTCGAACAGGTCGTCGGCGACGAGGTGCCGGACCAGCGCCTGCCGGTCCCGAAGCCGGGCGCCGACCAGGGCGGCGACGTCGACGTCGTCGACGGTCATCGTCAGCCGTCCCCGGTCGCCGATCTCCAGGCAGCCGACCAGCCGGAGGCGCTGGCCGGCCCGCAGGGCGACGCCGGCCTCGGAGAGCTTTCGCTCCAACCGCAGCCACCGGGTCGGCGAGCAGTAGGCGGCGAGGTGGGCGTCACGGCCCTCCCGGCCGCCGCCCCGCTCCACGAGCTGGAGGTAGCGGCTGCCGCGGCGCTCGTCGATCCCCGCCAGCTCGCCCTCGGTCCAGACCTGGCCCCGGAAATCGAGGATGACCGCCCGGCTGGCCCGGCGGTTGAGGTCGCCGATCCCCCAGACGCGAGGTTCCTCTCCGGGCCCGGGTGCCATGGCTGTCGAGGCTACCGAGCCGGCGGCGGTGTCACGCGGCCGACGTGCGCCGGCCGCAGGCGCTGGTCAGCTCGCTCCACAGGCCGTACCGCACCTCGGCGGCGACCGCGCCATGCAGGTCGTTCATGGCCAGGATGCCGGCGATGAGGTCGTCGACGACGTCGTCCCAGAGCCGGCCCTTCACCCGCACCGCGACCAGGGCGCTGCCGTCGGGGTAGCGGCGGATGGTGCGGTTGCAGCCAGTCTGGCGGGGCGGGGTGCGGAACCCGGGGGCGTGCAAGCCACGGGCGTGGGCCGCCCCCGCCAGCCAGCGGGCCGTCCCGGCGAAGTCGTGGCCGGCGTCGGTGCTTCCCATGCGTCCATGATCGCAGGGGGGTGGGACAACGACGCCCCCGCGGTGGCCGCGAGGGCCACCGCGGGGGCGTCGGCTTCAGTTGGTCAGATCGAGCAGTAGACGCTGACGATCTTGCCCGTTCCCGGCGTCCCGGGCACCGGGCCGTAGCCGGGGTCGACCTGGACGATGACGATGGCGCTGATGACGCCGGCCGTGTCGCCACCGCCGGTCTTGGTGAGCTGCTTCGTCACCAGCACCGCCACCTGGCCGGGGACGACCGCCGGCGGCTTGGAGTTGCCGCCCTTGGAGATGAAGGTGTCACCGCAGGTCGGCGTGGGCTGCGACGTCCGCTCGGCGAAGCCCTTGAACGAGTTGTTCCCGGCGTCGCCGAGGCTGAGGGTGTTCTTCTTCTCCCACTGCGAGCCCCAGAAGTTCACGCTGGACGAGCCGGCGTTCGCCGCGGTGACGTCGCCGATGACGAAGAACCCGTCGGAGGGGAGGGGGACGACGCCGGTTGTCACCTCACCCTTGACGCACAGCCCGTTGACCCGGAAGGGGTCGGGGCTGATGTTGAAGGAGGATGCCACCGTTCCGTCTGCGTTGAACTTGACCAGGTCACCCGTGTAGAAGTCGGTGGCCGCCAACTTCGCACCGCCCGGCACGACGCTGATGGCGAACCAGCCGTCGTGACCCGGGATGTCGAACGAGTTGATCTGCGTGCCGGCGGCGTCGAACACCCGGATGATCGAGGTATCAGCCACGGCGAGGAACCCCGTGCCCCCGGTGCCGCCGAAGCCATTCCCGCCCTGGAGGAGACGGAGCCCGTAGGCCCGCTCCATGCCTCCGGCGAACAGTGTGGACGGTGTGGCCGGCGGGCTGTTGAGGTCGTACTTCCAGACGTTGGGGCCGGTCGAGGTGTAGTAGATGGTGTGCTGGTCGGCGGCCAGGTCGAACCACGTGACACCCAGGCGCTCATCGGTGGTGACCAGCGTGTACCCGGCCAGGAAGTTGTTGTTCTTGTCGTACTTGAGCAGGTTGGGCTCACCCGGGTTGGCATCGACCAGGCCCACGTAGAAGTCGCCGTTTGAGGCGAACACGACGGACTCTGGGCGCCCGGTCGTGCCCGTGCCGGCGGTCAGGTCGATGGAGGCGGCAACCGTGTGCGTCGCACCGCTCGACATCACGATGACCCGCTTGTCGGGGAAGTCCGTGGTGTAGAGGTTCTGGGCTCCGCCGGGGCTGAGCGCGCAGCCCGCCGTGAAGCCGCCGTCTGGTCCCGAGACGAAGGTGTTCAGGGTGTCCTCGAGCGCGCCGGCGGCGTTGAACTGCACGTACTGCCCGCTGCTGGTGGCGGCGAAGATCGTCCCTGGCGGCCAGGTGTGCGCCTGCGCGGCGGGGGCGAGAATCCCGATCCATGCGCCGGCCAGCACCATCGGCACAAGCCCCATCGCCCGCTTCCTGCCCGTCACCCGTGGGGTGATGCTTGTCATGTGTGAACCGGCTTTCTGCTCGTCGGGTCGTCCGGCCCGTGGTCTCTGGACGAATTGCACCCCCCGGGACATTGGTAACCGGAACCGAGGCCCGGCTCAACCCAACGGATCCCCAACTTGTTGAAGTGCGGGTCGCAGATGCCGCCGGCGGGGCAGCTCGTGGCCGTTCGGCCGAAGAGTCGTGGGGCGAGCTCAGGAAGCCTCGCGTCCCAGGCTGAGGCAATCTTTCGTGGCCCAGACCGCGAACTCGTGGAGTCGGCTCCCCGAGGCCAATGTCTGGACGGGCTACGGGGCGCTGCCTCGTCACCCTGATCGTCGTCGCGCTGATCGCCGTCGATTGGGCCATCCGCCACCCGCGACGAGCCGGCTGAGCCTCGGCATGGTTGGCCCGATGCCGGTCCGAATCGCTCCCGAGTCGCGAACCGGTTGACCGGGCCGTCCGTCCACCGAAGCGGTGCCGGCCAGTATGCGCCGGTCAAGATGTCGCTCGTAGAGGGGAGCCCGTCCATGATCGACCGGCAGTGGGTCGTCAGCGTCGTCGTCGTCCTGGCATGCCTCGCAGCCGTCATCGCTGTCGCCCTCTACCTCAACAGCTACTTCTCATGACGGACTCGCCCTCGGGAACCCGGAGCTACCAGATCATGACGCTGGAAGGCACGTACTGCGTGGCGACCACATTCGGAGGGCGAGCCAGCCTGCCGTGCGACTGTCCAGTGGAGCGACGGGTTCCGAACTGGTCCGGGTAAGGCATCATTGGGCATGGTCGGCTGGGGCGATTTCGCACACGTCGTCGTCAATGGGCTGGCAGGGCTTGTCGTGATCGCGGCGGCCGTCTGGATTCTCTCCCCGGCCGGTCGCCGAGCGCGACGCCCCGGCTGGAAATGGACAGTGGCCTTCATGTTTTGCCTGCCACTGTCGCTCTATGTCGACGGCTTCTGCATGCCACTCGGAGCTTTCTGGATTCTCTTCGAGGCCTGTCAGAGTCGATCCGCAGGCGCTGGGCTTGAAAAGTCGCCTCGTCCCACTTGATGTAAGAAGGGAAGCGACATCGGTCAGTCATGCAAGCTCTGATTACGTCGGGCAACGGCAAACGGGTGCCGATTGTTGATTGAGTCATCACATTGAAAGCCGGGAAACTCGGACGGCCTGTACGAAGTGCGTCCCAAGAAGCGCTCCAAACCGCTCAGCCTGCGCGAACACGTAATGGCGTCCCGAGTCACACTTCCACTGTCGTGGCCTGTCTCAGTCCCGTTTCTCAGCGGGGGGGTATGTGGACGGGACGATTCGCCGCCTGAAATTGCGCTCGTACTAGCGGTGGAGATGGCGGGTGTGATCAACACGTCAAGTCTATTCAATTACCGAAGCATATGACGCCGCCGCGTGGCGCCAGGAAGCCGGACCACCGCACGCTCCACATCGACCGGCGGACTCCGTCTTTGGCGCAGAAGCCGGTACGTCTGGGACCCATGGCAGGCGAGACGCCTAGCCCCGCAGCGAAGTGAGGGCGAAACACGTGACAGAAGCCGAGAACAAGGAGTTCTTCAGACGCTACATCGAGGCCGTCTTCAATGAAGGCCGTCACGATCTCCTTCCCCACTCCTGTTTGACGATGCGGTCGATCACCCCGTGCCGGACGCGGAGGGCCTACCGATCCTCGATGGTCTCACCACGTTTCTCGAGATGAGACGACGGGCGTTTCCGGACCTCACCTACACCACCGTGCGTCGCAGGGCCGTCTGACCAGGGCTCTCGCGCCCGAAAGCCCTGTCAGACGTGGCGGAGGGGGTGGGATTTGAACCCACGGTGACTTGCGCCACAACGGTTTTCGAGGCGGTTCCCGTACACGGTGCGACCAGCCCTTATGTAGAACTGGGACGTGCTTAGGACGTCACCCGTCGTCACCAGGCGATAGCTCGGGGACGGCCTAGCAATCGGGCAGGTCGTCCAGGTTGTTCTTGGTCGTGCCATCCCGGTCCGTCCGGAGGTACCTCCCGGTCGCTCCCTGGACAACCCTGATCTCCGTCCGGCCGCTCGTCCAAGGGACGTGGTACGTGTGGAGCCCGTTGTCGATGTCCGAGATGGCGTCAGCCTTGTACCGAGGGGACCAGGCTTGGCCGTCGTCGCACAGCGACGTGATGTCGCCTTGGCTGTTCTTGCCGGTCTTCCGTACCGCTCTGTCGGCCATGGGTGGCCTCCCTTCGGTGGCCGCCGTTCGACCACGACACGACCATATGGGTGGGGTGAGACAGTCACGCCGGACCCCCGGAGGATCGGCACTGTCGTACCCCGCCACTATCATCGAACATATGTTCCCTGTCAAGCCCCAAGCGCTGACGCTGCCCGGCCTGGTCCCCGTAGTCCCTTCCCCCGTCACCTACGATCCGGCGAGGATGGCGCAGATTCCCGACGGTCTTCGTGCCGACGCTTCGCTAGCGACCGACCTCGGCGTACTCGTGCTCGATGACTGCCTGAACGTGCTCCGTCAGGTCCCTGACGACACATTCGACCTTGTGATCACGTCGCCTCCGTACGACGGGCAGCCGAAGTACGGGAACGGAGAGCGGTATGAACGTGATTGGTACAAGGACACGTTCATGAAGGTGACCGCAGAAATATTGCGAACACTGAAGCCGCAAGGGAGCTTCGTCCTGAACTATCGCTCAAAGCGGCAAGGCAACGAGAGAGGAATGCTCCAATACGAGCTTGTGTTCTGGCTGCGAGAGCAGGGTTTCCTCTTCTGTGAAGACTTCGTTTGGGGTAAGCCGTCGCCACCGCCTGGTCGCTTCAATCGGTATTTGAAGGATGCGGTCGAGTATTGTTTCCAGTTCGCCAAGAGTCCGAAGTGGCAGTTTTATCCCGAGAACTGCCTCACTCCTGCTCGATGGGATCGTAAGGATGTTGAGCGCCGGAAGAAGCTGGCACATAACTATCTGCGGGTGAACGAGCCGTCCGGTCAGGGGCGCAAGAGAGTTCAGGCTGGTCCAGACCTCGTTAGGCCATCGACGCTGCTCAACTTCGAGCCGGAGTTCGGACCAAATCCAGCCGCTCACCCGGCTCGGTTTCCGATTCAGCTACCCACCTTCTTCATCAAGCTCATGACGCAACCGGATCAACTTGTCTTCGACCCCTTCGCCGGGACATGCACGACGGCCGTCGCTGCGGAAGCTCTCGGACGACGATGGCTCGTGAGTGAGATCGATGAGAAGTATGCGGCAGTCCTCGCACAACGACTGGCAGCGGGTCGCTAGCATGTCTCACTGGTGCCCACTGCTAGCGAAATCGCCGGGGCTGTTCACTCCGCCGGGACATGGGATGCTCGGGTAGCGCTGATCCGGAGAGTTCCGGAGGAGTTCGGTACTGCCCAACAGGCTTCCGTCTACGCAGCGATTGCGAAGCAGGTCTACGTTCCCCACCTCAAGGCCGACTTCGCCTACGTCCATTGGCGTGACGAGTACGAGCTTGCCCCGATTGCCGACGCCTACCGGCTTGCCCACGATCTGACCGATGGTTTCTCGAACGTAGAACCAGACCACCTACGAGACGTGCTCGGCGACACGCCAGAGACACTGTCCGTCTTCCGCTTGCTGCTCGGACTCACCCGTCAGGAGTTCTCAGAGGCGTGCTCTTTGGTTGCGGAGCAATCCGGCTTGCCGAAGGTAGGCAAAGGGAGGGTGGACGGCATGGAGGGCGGTCGCAAGCCAAACATGGGTATAGCCAAGGTCTGCGCAATCGTGATCGACCTCATGATGACGGGTCAGATGTTCCCTGCTAAGCCGGTCGGCTCGACGCTTCGGCGCAAGCTCGATAAGCCAGATACCTCTACCGGTTGGGCATCGGTTCGCTACTACGCCGAACACGGAGTGCCCCTTTCGATGCTCTTGCACCAGCGGCAGTATGGCGGTGCGTTCCGGCAGCTCATTGATGCGACCAGCACTCAGCGAGGCGACATACTCGAAGACCCGGTTGAAGAATTGTTTATCGAGAACGGAATCCCGTTCATCCGTACAGGTTCACATAATCAAGCGGAGATAGAAACTCGGTTCGGCATTACGGTTCGACCAGCACCGGACTTCGTCGTCTTCGACCGCAATGATGGTCTGCGGGCGCTGCTCGAATGCAAGGGTGCGAGCGACGGCGGTACGGCCCGAGACAAGGCAAGCCGGTTTCGGTCACTTCGTGCCGAGGCGAACCGGGTCGGGGGAGTGCCGGTCTTCGCAGTGCTTGGCGGAGTCGGTTGGCGTCGAACACAGGATGCCCTCGGCCCAGTCATTCGGGATACCGATGGGCGTACATTTACGGCCGCCACTCTTTCCGAGATGATCACAACCGAGCCCTTTCCTGGTTTACGTGGTCTCACCTGAGAGCGACACGTCCACCAGTTCAGCTGCCCACGGAACGCCCGATGTCGACCCCCGCCAAGGCCACCGGCGGCTGCCTGTCTGCCAGGTCTACGAATCGCTCCGTCAGTTCCTCCGTGGAGAAGCTCCAAGCCCGTCCGCACCGACTACAGGTGGCTCGCACGCCATCCGTGGCGGGGATCGACGTTGAAGACCATGGCGGGCCAGATGTCGGCGTTCTCCTCCGTCCAGGCAACGTCAGCCTTCACCCCCAACGCCATGTTCCAGGAGAGGTCGCCATCCCCACGCAGCTCGACTCGCCCGAGCGTCTGGCCGTGGTTCTCGTGTCGACCTCTTCCCCGGCGTGGGTCTAGGGCGGCACAAGTCGGACCCCCGCACTCCACCAAGAACCCCTTGACTTCCACCCGACCATCCTTACACTGACCACCGGACGCCCAGCGTCTCGGCCCGAGGGAGCCGACCTGCCCTCCTGAAGTATCCCGCCTGCGGGCGGTTGATCTCAGGAGGAAGCACGCCATCATGGCGACCACTGATGAAATCAAGTCCTGGCTTGACCGCGCCGACACGGCGCAAGTCGAACTAGAGGACCTCCGCTGGAGAGCGGCCGAGGCATTGTTCCTCGCCAACAAAGCGGCGGGCCGTGACAAGAAGTCCCAAGCGACGCTGGCGGCCGCAATTGGGAGGGATCAGTCGACCGTCTCCAAGTACATCTGGTGCTGGACTCATCAGGGCCCAGCGAACTCTGGCGGAAGGTCAAGGACGCCGTGGGCGGAAGCTTGGCGGGAAGCGACTGACACGAGGCGCCAGCCGAAACCGGGCGGCAAGAGTTCGAGGCCGGGGCCGAAGCCGAAGCCGAACAATTCCCAAGGGAATAAGGGGAGGCCTGACCCCGAGTGGGAGGCGATGGCGGCGGAGGTCAGGGCGGCACGCTCCCTCACGGAGAACCACCCGGAGGTTGTAGCAGTGGTCGTTCCGGAAGACCTGGCTAGCGACATGCAAAAGTGGGCTGACGACCTCATCCACTGGTCGAAGCTCTTTGCGAAGGCGCTGGACCAGCGCTTTGCTTTCGAGTCGGATATCGACGATCCGATAATGACGGACTAACCCAATTACGGGTACCGGTTGTTTACGGGGTATCGTCGATTTCGAGTCCGAAAGGAGTTAATAATGTCACCCAGGCGCACCGCCTTCAAAACAAAGGAGAGAGGTAGTGGATAGCTCCTACATTCTCTCCCGCTACCCGGTTAACCGCCGCTGGATCGAGAACCACCGAGCGGAACTCAAGCCCTTTAAGGTCGGCCACGGCCGGAAGTCATTCTACTTCCGTGACGAAATCGACGGTCTATTTAGCCCCAAGGAGGTCGCCAGCTGATGCCGAACGAGCTTCCGATCAGTAGCGCAGCACGTCAGGAGCTAGGGGTACGGGTGCCGTCTCACAAGCCAACCATTGATGGCACCGATGCGGCCGGAATGATTCTGGTTCCGATCGAACGCCATCGAGGAATTGGAGCTTCTCATCAGAGAACTGCAAGTGCAGGTTGCTTCCCTCGAAAGGAGAGTGGATTGAGATCAACCCTCGTAGACGAGTTCGTGGCGGCGTGGCGGATGGTCATGACCACCCACGACGAGACGCTGTTCCTCGTGGCTCTCGACCGCGCCCGGAAGCTTAAGGATCAAATTCCTTGGGACGAACTCGAACCGGAGGAGTGCCAGCGAATCATGCTCGACTCAACTCTCTTCGCCCTCAACTGGGAGTGGTGTTCCTTCGAGAGCAGGGACGAGACGTTGGAGTACATCGCCGAGCACTGCAACAATCACGGGGAGGTCGGCTTCTTCATGCCCGAATTCGATCACATCCTTAGGCGCCGCACATGACTCGACTTCGTAGTTGGTACTGGGGTTTGGTCGCTCGGCACCAGAGTGCCCGAGCACGTCGACTGGAGGCGAAGGTCGCCCAGGCAAGAGCACACATCGCCACCGAGAAGGCACAGATGGAAGAGGCTTTGGCGAAGACCAAGGCCGAGGTTGCGGATCACGAGCAGCAAACGGCAAGGCTCGAACTCGACATCGAGTTCTACAAGACACTCATTCACGGCGGCATCACCGAGAACGAACCGGAGGTTCAATGAAGAAGTCAGTAGTTCTACACAAGCGACGCAACGGCTGTTGGTCGACAGCTAGCCGCACGTGGCATTCCATCGGGCAGGGCGGAGGTTCCGTCCACGACGACAGTGACACCGATGCCGACGACTCGGAGGCCGAGGACGGGGCCCAGCCGACCAAGGCGAGGAAGACCATTCAGCAGGTGTCCCAGCGAGGCTGCCCGCCGTCGTCGGGAGAATCGAGAGCTTCGGGCGGAGAAACGAACGCCTCAAGGCTCAACTCGCTGGAGATGGCGGAGGAGCATCACTGGATGCAGCCCGAGCCGACGTGATCCTCGCCATGGCAGAAGCGGGGTTGAACAAGGATCGGATTCGAGCTGCCCTCAAGCTCATCGATTGGGACAATGTCGATGACCCTGACGAGGCCATCGAAGACCTCCGAACTGAGCACTCCTTCCTGTTCTCCGACAATGGCGACGATCGTCAACCGACGGGCCGGACCGCTCCGGCCATGAACAACGGACGCCGGAGGGCGACGCAAGAAACGCAGCAGCAGAAGGTCGCTCGCCTGGCGAAAAAGTTCCCGAGCCTTGGGAATAGAGGTCTGTAGTGAACTGCGAAATCTGCCAAGCCGGACCACTCACCCAGGATGACGCACTGACAATATCGTCGGGGACGAAGCGTCACATCTTGTGCGGGAGCGGCAACTGCACCCGGGCGTTCTTCAAGGCGCATGAGCCGAATGACAAGAAGGCCTTCCCACCGACCGCCGATATCTGCGGAGGGTGCGAGAATCACCCAATCGTGGCAACCGTCCGAGAGCGGACACATCGACCGGTCGGACTGTGCGCTCGGTGCACCGTGGCTTTCTTCTTTGATAAGTCGGGACTCCACTGATGCCCTGCCGAGAACGGGACAAGCCTTTCCGGCCCAAGAAGGCCTCTGCACTCGACGCATCAGAGCGTCTCAGAAACCTCTACCGCTCCGAGGACGAGACGGGGCGCAGGAAGCCGGACAATGGAGAGACGTTTGCCGGTCTCGTCCGCAAGAAGCGTCACGAAGAGCCAGACAAGTAGTCGGGCTAGTCGTCAATTGCCGCAATCTTCAAGACAAAGAAAAGAAAGGGTTCCCACATGAACAGCAACAACGACATCATTTGTCTCGTATCGAAGGGAAAGGCTATTAATGCCTACACACGACTCCGAAAAGCAGAAAGGCCGCCCACCGGGTGAGGTAAGCGGCCAATCTGGATCTACCACTCGCTCGGGCTCGACTCCGAACAACGCTAAGAATAGCCGGTCATCGAGCCGTAGGAAAGCCGAGTTACCGCCTGAAGTTAGGAAGCATCTTCCTCAAAGAGTGGCATCGATGTATGAGAAGGGATGCGCAGTAGTCCCCCAGGATGCCGCCAAACGCCCCATCGTGAAGTGGGCGAAGTACCAAGACGAGCGACCGACGCCGGACGACCTCTACCGTTGGGCGAAGCGCAGAGACGTGGTCACCTGGGGCCTCGTCGCCGGACAGGTGTCGGGGATCGACGTGCTCGACTTCGACAAGAAGCACGGCGGATTGGCAACGTTCCTTCGCCTCGGACTGAAGGCGATGATCGCCACTCCGGGCGGCGGTCGGCATGTTTACGTCAAGGCACCACCGCACAAGGTCAAGACGCTCACCCAACCCGGCCCCGACGGCTTCCCCGGCATGGAGCTGAAAGCCGACGGCTCACTCTGCACCTTCTACAGCCGAGACCCCAACCACCCTTACCGACCGGTGGCGGATCGACGGATGTACCGGGCCGACGAGCTGCCGTCTGGCCTGGCCGCCCTCTTCGAGCCGTACCGGAGGACGGATCATCGGAAGACCGCCGACGTAGCTGCGCTAAAGGACCGTCCGCTGCCTGCGGCGGTGCAGCTGGCCATCGAGCGCCTACAGGACGTCAGCGAGAAGGAGGAAGGTCGACAGTGGGAAGCGCTGTGCCCTTGCCACGACGACACGGAGCCGAGCTTCGGGATCGGTCTCGGGAACGACCGGCTCATTGTCGCTCACTGCTTCGGGTGCGACGCCACGGTCGACGACATCGCCTCTGCGCTCGAGATTGACACATCCGAATTCAGCCGGAAGCCGTGGGACAGCGCTTGGCAGTCGGAGCCGGCGTACCAGATCGGCGCAGACATACCTCTCACGAAGGTCCGTTGGCTTTGGCGCTGGGCCGTTCCGCTCGGCAAGCTCACGATCTTCGAGGGTGACCCTGGTAAGGGGAAGTCCGTCGTCACGATGGACGTTGCGGCTCGGGTCACGATGGGCCGGGACATGCCGGACGGCCAGCCAAGCGGACTCGACGGCCCCTATGCCGTGCTCATCATCTCCGGCGAGGACGACTACTCGGACACGATCAAGCCGAGACTCCTGGCAGCAGGAGTGAACGAGAACCGTGTCGTCCGTCTCACCCTCGAACACGACGACGAGGGCAACGCCATCCCGCTTACTCTGCCGACCGGCCTCACTCGCATCCGAGAAGCCATCGCCGGAGCGCACCGTGATCTCGGGCTATTAGTGAAGCTCATCGTTATCGACCCGATAACCAACTTTCTGGCGGATCGCACGAACTCGAACGTCGACCCGTCTGTCAGGGCGGCTCTGTATCCGCTCTCGGAGTTGGCGCAGGAGCTAGACGTCGCCATTCTTCTCGTCCGCCACTTAAACAAGGCAGGCGAAATGAAGGCGATTTACCGAGGAGGCGGCAGTATCGCCTTCGTCGCCATGGCCCGTTCGGCGTATGTCTTCGAGCAACACCCGGACCAGCCCGGGACCGTCGTCATGGCACCGGTGAAGGCGAACCTCGTTCCTCGCAACGAGCAATGGTCCTACACGTACCACCTAGAGAACAGCGACGCCTACGACGTGCCTGAGGTCCGCTGGGGCGAGCAGGTCCGGATGGACGCCGACACGCTCTTGAGGGGCCACGACGGCCGGAAGGATGCGCCCGAGCGAGAGCGGGCCAAGGCGCTCATCGTGGAGTTGTTAGAGAAGGGCGCTTTGCCTGCCAAGGACATGGAGGAGGAGCGGAAGCTCGCCGGCATCGGGGAGTCGACATGGAAATCTGCGAAGAGTGAGTTGGGCGTGGTCTCAGTCCGGGAGCGAGACGACAAGGGACACAGGACTGAAAGGTGGCTGTGGCGGCTACCGATAGAGCCGGGTAGCAACGTGATTCATTTCGAGAGGCGAGTTGATAAGAGCTAGGGGGTGGTCTAGGGGGTACTCCCTATATCCGGCGTCTTCTAGAGACTCCTAGAGGTCTAGGGGGAGCTAGAGGGTGGTGGTAAAGGGTATCAACCCCTAGAACCTTCGCCTTACCGTAATACCAACATTGGAGAAATAGGAGGATTGGTGCCGCATACGAGACAGGATGGGCGGGCTCTGGTGACCGTGAGTCCAGATTCCGCAGCAGTTCTGAACGGAGAAGTCGACATAACGCAGTGGGACGACGAAGAGCTTGCCTATGGACGCCGAAGAGACAAGAACGAGCGGTTCAGTGGCAAGCCACCGAGCATGATTCCCACCGAATGCGTCAGGGAGTTGAACCGGCGCAAGTTGTATGAGTCCAACGGCATCATTCGAGACGCTTGTACCGACGCTGCTCAGTATCTCGCTGACGTCACTCGTGGTGAGGAGGAACCCAAGGCAGGACGACTCCGTGCCGCCGAGACCATCCTTGACCGCTTCCTCGGCAAGCCCAAGGAACGGATCGAGATGGAGCACGATCTCAAAGAGCCGCTATGCAGGCTGTAGCGAATTCGGCCAGGGTCGGGCGCTCCGAGGCGCGCCGGCGGCGTAGTTGGCTGGGCGGTTAGCTCATATGAAGCGATTCCCGGAGTCGACCATGAGTCTCAAAGGCTGGTCCGGTACAACAGGGCTGCGCGGAAGTCGGTGAGGCAGGGCTCTGACCTGGGGTTTTGTGCGTGAACTGGCGCGGTGGAGTGGTGGGGTGGTAGCGCTGGGTGGGTGAGGGAGCGCTTCGAGAGCCGGGA
>JAHFUP010000047.1 GCA_023265025.1 Acidimicrobiia bacterium
GAGGGAGGGACAGGGCGGAGGCGGCGCGAGCTCCGCTCGCCCGCCGGAGCACGATCACTTCGACCGAATGGAGTGAGCGAAGCGAACGAATGAGGTCGAGGCACTAGCAATGGCCCGCCGTCGGGCCCCGAGCGACGCCGGGCTGCGGGGGCCACACTGGTCCCCATGACCTCACTCATCGTGGCCGGCATCGTCGTTGCCGTCGTGCTCTTCGTCATCCTCCCGTCGATCCTGATCATCGTCACCGAGTACGAGCGGGCGGTGTTCTTCCGGCTCGGCCACATCAAAGAGGGGGCGAAGGGGCCGGGCATCGTCGTCCGGTTCCCGCTGATCGACCGGGTGGTCAAGGTGAGCCTGCGGGTCGAGGTGGTCGACATCCCGCCCCAGGCGGCCATCACCTCGGACAACGTCACCATCCAGGTTGACGCTGTCGTCTACTTCCAGGTGCTCGACCCGGTGCAGGCCGTTCTGGGCGTCGACAGCTACCGCTTTGCCAGCCAGCGGGTGGCCATGACCAGCCTCCGGTCGATCATCGGCCGGTTCCAGCTCGACGACCTGCTGGCCCACCGGGAGACGGTCAACGACGAGCTGCGGGACAAGATCGCCCAGTCGACCGGGGCGTGGGGCGTCGAGGTCAAGCAGGTCGAGATCCGCGACATCACCCTGCCGCCGGAGCTGCTGCGGGCCATGGCCCGCCAGGCCGAAGCCGAGCGGGAGCGGCGGGCGAAGGTCATCGCCGCCACCGGAGAGCTGGAGGCCAGCCAGGAACTGGCTGAGGCGGCGACGACGCTGGCCACGGCACCGGGGGCGCTGCAGCTGCGCACGCTGCAGACCCTCGCCGAGGTGGCCACCGAGAAGAACTCGACCCTGATCTTTCCCATCCCGGTCGAGCTGCTAACCGCCATCCGCGCCATCGGCGAGCCCAGGCAGTAGGGGCCCGCCGGCGGCCCGCGGCCGCGCAAATGAACCATTGACTTCAGATAGCGACCCCTCTCGTCGATAACTCCTTCATCCACTGAGAGCGAGGCGAGGTTGCTCATGAACATGACCCTGAAGTACAAGCTGCTGGCCGGAGCGGCCGGCGTGACCCTTGTGCTGGCCCTGGCGGTCAGCGCCGGCGCCGTGCCGAAGCCGGGCGACAGCGACAACGTCCACGCCACGTCGATTGCCGCCGTCGAGGAGGTCGCCGCTCCGCCGGCCCGCCAGCCCGGTGACGCCGTCACCGCGCCGGCCCCGGTCACCGCCGCAGCCGCCGCCGCCGTGCCGGCGGCACCGGCCCAGCCGGCCCAGCCGGCCACCACCGTCGCCACGCCGAAGGCCACCACGCCGCCCACCACGAAGGCACCGGCCA
The DNA here is from genome assembly GCA_023265025.1 of Acidimicrobiia bacterium. Taxonomy (GTDB): domain Bacteria; phylum Actinomycetota; class Acidimicrobiia; order Acidimicrobiales; family AC-14; genus CADCTB01. The sequence goes on from JAHFUP010000047.1 coordinate 1,352, forward strand.
AGGCACCCGCCAAGGCGAGCGCCCCGGCCACCACGGCGGTCACCGCCCCGGCCACGACGGTGCCCGTCACCGTTCCCAAGGTCGCCCGCCGCACCCCGACGACCGCCGAGGTCTCCGCCCTCATCGCCGAGCTGAAGCGCCAGGTCGGCGGCCTGCTGCTGCTGGTCTCGCCCACGCCGGCCCAGATCGCCCAGGCCGGCGACCAGGTCTGCACCGCCTTCGACAACGGCCAGACCTTCGCCCAGGTGAAGGCCACCGGCCTCTCGATGATCCCCGCCTCCGTGACCGTGACCCCTGCCACGGCCGACTGGGCCGTCCGCCAAGCCGTGACCCTGTACTGCCCGGGCCACGCCTCGAAGCTGGTGTAAAGGAGCCTTCCGACCATGGCCATGATGATGCGAGCCCGCACTGCCGACGCCGAGGCGTCGTTCCCCCACCTTGTCGGTACGGTCGCCGCCGCCCGAGCCACCCACGCCGTGAAGGTCTACGGCCACGGCGACACCGCGGTACGCGCCCTCGACGGCGTCGACGTGGAGTTCGCCCCCGGGCAGTTCACGGCCATCATGGGCCCGTCCGGCTCGGGAAAGTCCACCCTGCTGCACTGCCTGGCCGGCCTCGACACCCTGACCTCCGGCTCCGTCTCCATCGGCCACACCATCCTCGGCACGCTGCGCGACCGGGAGCTCACCCGCCTGCGCCGTGACCGCATCGGCTTCATCTTCCAGGCCTTCAACCTGCTGCCGACCCTGACCGCGGCGGAGAACATCACCCTTCCGCTCGCCCTGGCCGGGCGCAAGCCCGACGCCGCCTGGTTCGACACGGTGGTCGACGTCGTCGGCCTGCGCGACCGCCTCGGACACCGCCCCGCCGAGCTCTCCGGCGGCCAGCAGCAGCGGGTCGCCGCGGCCCGGGCGCTCGTCTCCCGGCCCGAGATCATCTTCGCCGACGAGCCCACCGGCAACCTCGACTCCAAGGCCGGCGGCGAGCTGCTCGCCTTCATGCGCCGGGCGGTCGACGCCTTCAACCAGACCATCGTGATGGTCACCCACGACCCTGTGGCCGCCTCGTACGCGGACCGGATCGTGTTCCTGGCGGACGGCCAAGTGGTGGACGAGATGTTCGAGCCCACCGCCGAGCGGGCCATCGACCACATGAAGCAACTGGGCGGCTGAGCAGGCCATGCCGCGGCTTCTGGCGGGGGCGCTGGCACAGGGAACCCGGCTTCTGGGCACCGCTCTGGCGGTGGCGCTGGCCGTCACCCTGGTGTCCGGCACGTTCATCCTGACCGACACCATCGACGCCTCTTTCCACCAGGCGTCGGCCGACGCCGGCGGCGGCTCCGACGTCGTCATCCGCTCCACCGCGCTGTTCGCGGCCCAGGCCAACAGCCTGCCCGAGCGGGAGCCGGTGCCCCAGTCCCTCGTCGAGAAGGTCCTCGCCATCCCGGGCGTCCAGGCCGCGTGGGCCGCCATCCAGGGCTACGCCGAGCTGGTCGACAAGCAGGGCGACGCCATCACGGCCAAGGGCCTGCCCACCGTCGGCAGCGCGGCCACCCCCGACGTCACCCTCGCCGCCGGCCGGGTCCCGTCGGGTCCCGACGAGGTGGCCATCGACCTGGAGACGGCCCGCCGCAACGGTTTGGTGCTGGGCGACAAGATCAAAGTGCTCTTCTCCGGATCGACCCAGGAGTTCACCATCGGCGGCTTCCTGAAGGCCGCCGGCGACGTAGTGGCCTCGACCAAGGCCGTCTTCGACTCGCTCACCGCCGAGCGGGTGCTCGGTGAGGAGGGCAAGGCCAACTCCATTCCCGTCGTGGCCCAGCCGGGCGTGAGCCCCGAGGTCCTGCGGAGCCGGATCAACGCCGCGCTTCCCGACGAGTACGAGGCGGTCACGACGGCCCAGGTGGCCCGGGAGTCGGCCGAGTCGTGGACCAAGGCCGTCGCGTTCCTGCCCACCGCCCTTCTCCTCTTCGCCGCCGTCGCCCTCCTGGTGGGCGCCTTCATCATCTGCAACACCTTCTCGATCCTCGTGGCCCAGCGGGCCCGGGAGCTGGCCCTGCTGCGGGCGCTCGGCGCCAGCCGGTTCCAACTGACCGCGTCGGTGCTTTGCGAGGCGGTCGCCGTCGGGGTGGTGGGATCGCTGGCCGGCGTCGTCGCCGGCTTCGGCGCGGCACGGGGACTGTTGGCGCTCTTCGACCACATGGGCTTCGAGCTGCCCAGTGCGTCCGCCGTCTTCCTGCCCCGCACCGCACTGGTGGCCGTCGTGGCCGGCGTCGTCGTGACCGTCCTGGCTGCGCTCCTGCCGGCTCGCCGGGCGACCCGGGTGTCGCCGGTTGGCGCCATGAGCGGCGCCGACGGTGCCCGCTCCGCCCCTTCCACCGGCCGGCTGGTGTTCGGCGTGGGGGCCGGCGTCGCCGGCCTGGCCACGCTGTTCACCGGCGTCCTCGGTGGCGGCACCCGCCCGGTCGTCGCCGTCGGCCTCGGCGCCGTCGGCATCTTCGTGGCCCTGGCCGTGCTGGCGCCCTTCGTGGCCGCGCCGGCGGCGCGGATCGTCGGCACCCCGATGGTCCGCCTCTTCGGCGAGCCGGCGTTCCTGGGCCGGGAGAACGCCATGCGCAGCCCCCGCCGCACCGCCTCCACCGCCGCCGCCCTGATGATCGGCATCGGCCTGGTCGGTGTCGTCGCCATCCTGGCCGCCTCGGTCAAGGCGTCCGCCGGCCGTACCGTCGACGACAGCCTGCGCGCCGACTTCGTCCTCACCCCGACCGGCCTCGGCGGCGCAGTCAGCGGCGTCCCCCCGGTGGTGGTGGACCGCCTGCGCGACACGCCGGCGGTCGCCACCGTCTCCGAGCTACGGGGCGGCCAGTGGGGCCTGGACGGGCGCAACCAGACCCTCCTGGCCGTCGACCCGAAGACCGTCACCACCATGCACGAGGTCGACGACGGCTCGGGCGACGCCGTCCGCCGCCTCGACGACAAGGGCGTGCTGGTGCGCGACACCGTCGCCGACCGCTACGGCTGGCGCGTCGGCGACACCGTACCGATGACCTTCGCCAAGACCGGCACCAAGAAGATGGTGCTGCAGGGGACGTTCTCCTCGACCGGGGTGCGGACCGACTTCGTGATCACCCTCGGCGCCTACAAGGCCAACTTCGCCCAGGTGTTCGCGCTGGAGGTCGACGTGGCGCTGGCGCCGGGTGTGACGCCGGCCGCTGGCCGGGCCGAGATCGAGCGGGTGCTCGCCGACTACCCGGTGGTGAAGGTGATGGACCACGGCGAGGTGCTCGCCGCCCAGGACGCGCAGGTGAACCGGCTGCTCGTGCCGGTCACCGCCCTGCTCGCGCTCTCGGTCCTCATCGCCCTGCTGGGCATCGCCAACACGCTGGCGCTGTCGATCCACGAGCGCACCCGGGAGCTGGGCCTGCTGCGGGCCATCGGCATGGCCCGCCGCCAGCTGCGGTCGATGATCCGCTCGGAGGCGGTGATCATCGCCTGCCTCGGCGCCACCATGGGCGTCGCCGTCGCCCTGTTCTTCGGGTGGGCGCTGGTGGCCTCGATGCGCCAACTGGGCGTCACGGAACTGGTCCTCCCCGCCGCGCAGCTCGCCGGCCTGGCCACCCTGGCCACCGTGGCCGGCATGGTCGCCGGCATCCTCCCCGCCCGCAAGGCTGCCGGCCTCGCCGTCCTGGACGCCATCAGCAGCGACCGCTGACGCCGGGTCGCCGTCAGATGGATCCCGAACGGGTGAACGCGTAGACGAACAGCGCGACCAGCGCCACCGCAACCAGCAGCACCGTGCCCATGATGAGGCGGGCGAACAGCTGCGTCGCCGCATTCGGTTCGGCGAGGTCCTCCGCCAGGTCGACAGGGAGGTCGACCGGGTCGGCGAGCTCGTGGTCGACGACCAGGCCGGCGTCGTAGCGCGCCCGTGTCGCCGGGTCTGAGAGGATCGCCCACGCCTCGTTGACGGCCGCCATCTCGCCGGACGAGTCGGTGGAGACGTCGGGGTGCAGCTCGAGCGCCTTCAGGCGATAGGCGCGTCGAAGCTCCGACAGCGTCGCTGCCGGAGACACGCCGAGCCGGTCGTAGAGCGTGCTCACCACGGGATCGGATCTCGCTCGTCGAGCTCCTCCTCGGTACCGAAGAGCTCGTCCAGGTTCCAGGCGGCCCGCAGGTCGGCGCCGTCCAGCGCCGGGCTGGCCGCCTCGGTGGGCTTCGTCCAATCGGTACGGACGGCGAGACCGATGGCCACGACGCCGAGGACGAACGCAACGGCGATGCCCGCAGCCAGGCGGCCGGCGTCGTAGGTGACGCCCGGGCCCGACGAAAAGCCGACAGGGCTCGGGGCGGCCACGACGAACCCGGGACCGACCACCACAGCCACGCCGCACCGCCGCGGCCCGCAGACGACGTCGTCGGCGCCCAGCCGCCCCGCGCTGACGACGAGCGTGGTCCGCCCGGCGCCGGCGGCGTCGACGGTGAACGTGGCGCCGCGGCCCGCGTCCGTGCACCGGCGGGCGTCGTACGCCGCGGGAGGGGCACACAGGACGGCGGCCGCCGTGCTGCCCGCCGGGAAGCCGGTAACCGACACGTCCACGGTCTGCCCGTCGGCCAGCCCGCGGTTCGGCTCGACCCGGACCTGTCCCGGGTTCAGGGTGTCCACGAGCACGGTCTGGACCGTTCCCACCCGCCGGGACGCATCGCCGGTCAGCCGCAGGAAACACGTCGCCTGGCCGAGCCGGCACCCGCCCGGTGCGACGTCGCCGCGCACCTGGAACTGAAAGTCGGCCTTGCCCCCGTCGTCGAACTGGACCGGGAACGAGGCCGCGCACGCGGCCTGGCGCCCGAGCTCGGTGACACACTGCTCGATCCGTCCCCGCTCCGCCCATTCGTACCCTTCGGCCACCACCCGGACCACCGAGCCCGGCGCAAGGCCGCTCACCGGGCGGTAGGGCGAGAACACGTCCGCGTCCACCGGCTGCATGCGGACGAACGGAAGATCTGCCGCCACCCGGTCGATCCGGGCGAGTGGCAGCGGCGCGGTCGACGGCGTCTCGCTCGCAGCGCCGGTCCTATCGGGTTCACCGCGGTCGCCGGCGACCCCCAGCGCCACCAGGGCGAGCAGCACCACCGCGACGGCCGGCACCGCCAGCGCGCCGACCGCACCCCACCGCCGGCCCCCGTGGTCCCGCGGAAGGGCGCCCAGGGCCAGGGGGCCGGCGCCGACCGCGACTACAAGCACCACGAGGACGAGGATCAGCACGATCACGGTGATACCCGACCCGCGGCCGTCAGGCCTGCGGCGTGGCGGCTGGCGCCGGCGGGGCCGGCGGCGGTGGCGGCGTCTCCTGGTCGAGGCGCCGGTTCAGGGTGAGCAGGCGGCCCATATAGGGCATGGTGATCAGGTTCAGGCCGTGGAGCAGGCCCAGGATCAGGAGGATCCCGCCGATGCGGGCCACCTCGTGCTGGAGCTGGGCGCCGCCGACGGTCTGCTCCCAGCCCCCCTTCACCTGGAAGCTCATCGTGAACAGCACGTAGGAGAAGAAGATCAGGTAGTACGCGATGTCGGTGAGCACGATGAAGCTCTTGCCGGTGCGCGGGTTGGCGCGGAACACGTCGGCCGCGTAGCTCTTCCCGAACCGCTTGATGAGCGGCCCGAGCCAGAGCGCGATCCCGACGAGCAGCGCGTTGGCGAACAGTTCGAGAACCCACCAGTCCATGAGCAACTCTCCTTGTCGATTGTCGGTGAAGGCGACCGTCAACGCGGCGACGGCGCCGGCGATACACGTACCAATGCCGGCGATCCGCCGGCGCTGCCGGCGGATGCGGCGGTCGTCCTCGATGCTGAGGCGGACGCGGGCGAAAAGATCAGGGCTCTCGTCGACGGCCGCCGCGCCATGGAGGAGAGCGTCGTGCAGTCGATCCTCGAGCAAGCTCATTCCCCCACCGCCCTTCCGGCGGCGAGGCGGGACTCCATGGCGCCGAGGCCCCGTTGGAGGTGGGTCTTCACTGAGTTGCGGGAGATCCCGAGTGTCAGGGCGATGTCGTCGACGCCGAGCTCCTGGTAGTAGCGCAGGATCAGGCAGTCGCGCTGGCGGTGCGGGAGGTCGCGGAGGGCGTCGATGATCTCGCGCTGGTCGTCCCGGAGGACGAGCTGGTCCTCCTCCTCGGCCCGTTCCTCCTCGAGCGGGAGACGGTGGCGCAGCGACACCAGGCCGCGACGGTTGTGGTCCCGGGCCAGGTTCAGGACGATCGACCGCAGGTACGGCGCGGCCTTGGCCGGGTCGTGGATGCGGTGGGCGGAACGGGACAGGCGGATGAACGCCTCCTGCACCAGGTCCTCGGCCGCGTTCCGGTCGTCCACGAACAGCCGGGCCAGGCGCACGAGCGACCGCCCCTCCTGCTCGAAGAGCCGGACGACGAGGACGTCGGTGTCGACGACCGTGGTGGTCCCGACCACGGCGGGGACGTCGCCGACGAGCGCCGGCAGGTCGACCATCCAGTTGAGCGCACCGAGCCCCATCGCGCCTACAGACGCATTGGCCCGGGGTCGCGGGTGACAGGCGCCGTCCAAGGCTTCCCGGATGCGCCCGCCGATCGTGAGCCGCGGCACCGGCGGAGCTTACGGGGTGCGGAGAATTTCTCCCCGCGTCACCCGCCGGCGCAAAGCGTCCGTCTGTAGGGCAACCGCTGCGGAATCTCCGCCACGGAAGAGGAGGGGACCAATGAACAAGTCGTCAGGATCGACGCGCCGGCGCGTGGGCAGGTCGTTGGTCGCGCTGGCTGCGCTCGGCGCGGTGACCGTGCCCGCGTCGGCGGCCGGCGCCGGCACCGCCTTCGGTCAGCTCGCCACGCTGCCCGCAGGGTCGGCCATGGGGTTGCAGATCGACGGCGTCGTGCTCCTGCACCGCGGCGCCGGCGGTACGACCGGGCGTGTCGTGCTGCGCGGCCTCGAGGCGGGAATGACGTACGCCGTGCACCTGCACAAGGAGGCGTGCAGCTTCCCCGGCAACCCCGGCGGCGGCCACTACCAGGACGTCGTCGGCGGGCTCGGGGCGCCGCCGAACGAGCTCTGGCTCGCGTCGTCCACCGACCCGACCGCCGGCGTCACCGCGTACCCCGGTGGCGTGGGCGTGGGCCGCGGCACGGTGGACTGGGTGGCCCGGGCGGAGGCGAGGGCCGTCGTCGTCCACTTCATCCCGCCGGGCGGGACGACCGCCGGCGGGCCGAAGATCGCCTGCGCCGACCTGGCGTAGCGCCGCCGCCGGCGACAGGCCGTTCCGTGTCCCTGAGAGCGTCAAAAACGCAGCGCTGAGGGACGCGGAACGCCCTCCTGGCGGACGAACGGCGGTCGCCGGGCGACGCCCTCGTCGAGGTCAGGCAGGTGCTGCTGTCGATCCAGCTGCCGTCGACCACAACGGCGCTCGACATCGTCTGGCGTCAGGCCGGGGACGCCGGCGCCCCAGCTCCCAGGCGCCGTGACACCAGTAGCAGCACCAGACCGACGACGCCGAGCATTGCCACCGCGCCGAGCAGGAGGAACGCGATCTCGCGCCCGGTGTTGCTCGACTCCTTGGCCACCAGCGCGTCCGTGTCGTACACGACCGAGGCGAAGTAGTAGTCCTCGGTCGGGGTCTGGATACTGCCGCGCCGTGAGTCGCCCCAGGCGACGTGGGCGGCGGCATCGGTGGAGGCGACGCCGATCGGTCCCATCAGCCCATAGCTCGAGCTCAGCGTGTACCCCTCGTTCTTGTTCATCGAGCGGTCGCTGACCCGGACGTTCGGCGTCCAGGTGGCCCCGCCGTCGCTCGACGACGACAGGTACGCGTCCCAGTACAGCTCGGTGTTGAAGTCGCCCGCCGGCTGGTACAGGGCGTCGTTGCGGAAGTCGTGCCAGGCCACGTCGACCCGGCCGTTGGGGGCGACACTCACGCCCGGGAAGTACTGGTCGAGCTTTGTCGTGTCGTCGTTGAGCTTCTTGCGGTCGCTCCACGTCTCGGCGCCGTCGCCGGAGGACTTGAACCAGATGTTGGTGTCGCTGGTGGCGGTGTCGGCTTGGGCGAAGACGACGTAGACGCGCCCGCTGTTGGGGTCCACCGTGCCCTCGGGGATCCACTGGCACCGGTCACGCGACCCGCAGGTCACCGGGCTGTCGTCGACGGACTTCACCGTCCAGGTCTTGCCGTGGTCCTTCGACCTGCTCATGAGCAGGCGCCCGCCGGCGCCGGCCACGCCGGGCGGGGTCGTCGGCCCGGCCGGGTTGTTCGGGTCGGCCGGCGGCGTGCGCTCGCGGGTGAAGGCGTAGACCGTGCCGTCCGGGCCGACGGTTATGGACGGGACATACGCGCCCCACATCTCGTTCCGGGGCACCCCGGCCATCGGGTCGACCAGGTCGCTGAACGTCTTCCCGCCGTCGGAGGAAACCGCAATCATGTTGCGGATCGGGATGACGCCGAAGGTCCCGAAGGGAGGCGTGCGGTCGGACGGCTGGTACCGGGCGCCGGCGTAGACGTACCTGGGATCCTTGGGGTCGGTGCCCATGCGCACGAGGCTGAAGTGCTCCCCGAACATCCTCTTGGTCCCGTCCTGGAGGGTGAACTCGACGCTGTCCAAGCCCTTGTGGGCAACGGTGAAGTCCCAGGTGTCCCCGAGATCCCCGCTGCGGGCGATGTAGAGGTCGTTTACGACCTGCTGGCCGCCGGCGTTGTCGGCGACCGAGGTGATGAACAGCGTGCCGTCGGCGCCGAACTTGGCTCCCAGGTAGGGACCGAGGTCGGGACGCACGCAGGTCTTGTACTGCGGCGGTCGGGCCAGCGCCTTGCCGGGCCGCCACGTCGCGCCGCCGTCGAGGCTGATGAAGTCGAGGCACTCGCCGGCGTTGTAGTTGGCGCCGGCGATCACCATGGTCCGCTCGTCGGTCGGGTCGATCAGGAGCTGCGGTTGGTTGTAGGCGCGCCCGGGCCGCAAGTCCGTGGAGACCTGCCGCGCCGGCAGCACGACCGGACCTGCCAACGGCTGTTGGGCGACAGCCCCTCCGGGGGCAGCGACCGCGGCGCACAGTGCGAACAGGGGGAGCGCAACCAGTGGCCAACGACGACGTGTCATGTCCTGCTCTCGATCCGACCCAGCCCGGGGGATTCCGCGCTCGGATTCTCCCGTCAGATCTTGGTCGGATCAATACGGGTGTTCCGCATCTACCGGGCCTCTGCAGCGCCGACGTCAACCGCAGGGATCGGGCGCTAACGCCCTACATAAATGCGTCTGCGGTACTGACGCGCGATCCAGTAGCAGATCCCGAGACGTTCTTCGGGCGAGCTGTACCCGTGCAGTTCCTGGCCCTCGAACATGAACCGCTTCTTGGGAAGGATGCCGTCAGGGGTGTGGGCTATCAGCTTGACCGGCGTCCCGCTCCCCAACGCGATGCCGGCTTCGATCAGTGTGTTCCGGTGGTCGTCGGTCACGTCCGCTATCACGACCATCGCCCGACGCACACTGTCGATGATCGCTTCTTGGATGTTGTTGCCCAACATCCTCTCGCCGCGCACGCATGCCATGTTGCTCGCCCGCTCGATGACCGTCGAAAGGTCCTTGGAGGACGCCTCATCATCACGCAGCGATCCGGCCAGAAAGATGTAGGCGCTCGTGTCGGAGAGGTGGACGCCCTCGAGCTTGTCGTCAAAGGCGTCGAGGGCCGCGACCAGCTCAGGACCAGCGCCGGAATCACCCTGCACCACGACCGATGTGCCCTGGAAGGCGCCGTCGATCAAGTGTGGGGGAAGTTGCACGCCGGCCTCGACGATCAGGAGCAGCGGCAGGCGTTTGCGCCGCGCCAGCTCGGCCTCCTCGAGGATGAACCGCGACGTCCCGAGCGGCTCCGAGGGCATGTAGGGAAGGACAGCCACCACGCCCCGTGTCGTCCGCATGATCGCCTCGACTCGCGATTGTCCGAAGTGCGGAAGATCCGGAGAATCTCCGACCAACCGCCAGCCCGTCGCCTGCAGCGCGGCCACGGCGAGACGCGTGCTCTGCGTCGGGCGGCTCCAAGGCGCCGAGAGATAGACGTCCTGTGCGTTGTCGAACCGATGGGGAACGTCCGACGCCAGTGAGCGAAGGAGCCGGGCCGTCGCCGCGGGATCGCTCGTCCGCAGGTCGACGACCTCCGCCACGTTGAACCACGCGGGAGGCTCGCTGTCGTCGATTCGGACCGAGACGATCTCATATCCATCCTGTGCCCGCTGCTCTGCGAGGGCCATTTCGTATTCGTTCCGACACCAGGTCGACTGCTGCCACCCTGCGGATGCGAAGAAGATGGCGCCGCGCGCGTTGCCTATGGCATCTCCAAGGAGCTCCGAGCTTCGCTGTGCGGCGTTGCCACTTTCCGCGTCGAACCAGACCTTCAAGCCGCATGGCTTCGTGAGGTAGCTGACCACTCGCCGCACGCGCTCAACATCGGCGTGGCCGTAACTGATGAAGAAGTCGTAGCCCCGCTTCTGCAGCTTTCGACCGGTCATCGGTTCCTTACGTCGCTCGTCGGCCGGAGCTGTGATGGCATCGTGGCCGCCTCGGATGTCGCCCGAGGGCTGGGAGCCTACGCGGGCCCCGTCACCCTCTGCCCGATGCGCGCATTGCAGACGGATGTCAGCGATAGCCGCTGACAACAGCGCCGGCGGCCGCGCCCGACGTCGAATTCGCGCACCAGTTCTTCCCTGCTGATCGACCGCGGCGCTGGATGCCGCTCTCTCCCGCTACTCCTCGGCGCCGAGCTGATGCAACATGTCGCCGCTGTCGAAGGCGCTGAACGCCTCGTGGATGACCGGGAACGCGGAGCGGAAGAGCTGCACCCGGTCTCGAAGCCCGTCGCGACCGGAGGTCACCGCGTGCTCCTGGGGGCACCATCGGAGGTGAACGGCGCATCGAGGAGGTAGTCGTCGGAGTAGACCTCGTCGATCACATCGACGCCCCCGAGGTTGAGGACCTCCTCGAATGCCTCCGCAGCACGGACTTGATCGTGTCGGTAGCATCACGGAGCCGAGGTGTGCCTGCTCCGGGATCTCTATCGGCACGAGGGACGCGACTAGGTGGACGACACCTCTCCGCCGACCGGGTCTACAGGCACCTGGGATGCCGTCCGAGCGTTCGCGCTCGGGCTCCCCGCCGCCGAGGAGGACTTCCCCTGGGGCGAGACGGTGCTCAAGGTCCGGCGGAAGCCGGGGGTCCCCCCGTGGCGCGAGGAGGGCGTCCATGGCCCGATGTTCCTGTGGATGGGCCAACGGGATGCAGTCGTCCCGGCCGTGTGCGTGAAGCTCTCCCGGTCCTACGACGAAGCGGTCGCCATGGCCGGCGCGACACCTACGACCATCAGCGGCCTGGGCCAGTGGGGTTGGCTCACGGTGCGCCTCGAAGCAGTGGACCTCAATCTCGTCTGCGACTGGGTCGACGAGAGCTATCGGAACGTCGCGCCGCGGAGGTTCGTCGCCGCGCTTGACGATCAGCAGCGAACTCAGCGGTAGCCGCCGACGACCGTCGCCCCGACGGCCTGCGGGGGGACGTCGCAGCGCTCGGCGATGTCGGCGACGAAGGCCCGGAACGCCGGCACGTCCTGCAGTGAGTCGGGGTCGGGAACGTCGTGCTCGATCACCACGTGGAGGAAGCTGACGCCGTCGTCGAGCCGGAAGACCTTGTAGGTGAAGCCGTTCGGCTGGCGCTCCTCCATGTCGGCGAACACGGCCTCGATCAGCTTCTGGTTCTCCTCCGCCCGCTCGGGCTTGGCCTGGTAGCGAACCACAATGCTCTTCATCGGCGGTTTCCCCCTCCACGCGGCGCCGGGCGGCTCGCGCTCACGCTTGGACTCCCGCCGGCGTCGCAACTCATCGGTGGCTCATGCGAAGAGCTCCCGGTCGCGTATCCGGTGCGCGTTCGTGTAGTCGCCGTTGAACCACGGGAACTCGCCCGGCAGCCGGGGCGGCTTCCTGAGCGCCAGCGTGGCCGTCGCCGTCCCGGCGCTCTGCTGCCTGAGCCGGAACTGGTAGTGGTCGAACAGGCGAACGGCCTCGACGGCGTAGGACGTGGCGATCCGCCGGTCGGTGATGAGCAGCAGGTTCTCCCCGTTCTCCTTGTCCGCCGGCCCCGAGAAGTTGTAGGAGCCCAGGTAGAGGCGGGCGGTCGGCTTGTCGAAGTCGATCACCACGAACTTGTGGTGCATGCGGATCCCGCCGCCTCCGACTGGCTCCTTCGAGAACGGCGCCGGCACGTTGTTCGAAAGCGAGGCCGGGTAGACGGGAGCGACGTTCCCGTTGGGTGTCTGCACCGCGATCCCGCCGACGGCCCGGTCGGAGATGCCGGAGACGAAGATGGTCGGGTCGGCGGTGACGAGCGCGATCGCCTCCCGCACGGGGCCGGCCGTCTGGTAGAGGAAGGCGAGCGAGTACAGCAAGCTCGACGTGGTGCCGGTGCGGATGTCGTCGGCGATCGACGTCAGCATGGCCGTGCCGGCGCTGTGGGGCGAGAAGGTGACCTTCGCGTCGACACCGGCCAGCCCGAGGTCGCTCCACGTCGCCGAGGCGGACTTCCCGAAGGCGGTCGGGCCCGCGACCCAGTACTGCTCGAATGCGGCGGCGAACGGCGCCACCGCCGAGGCGCCGGTGAGGACGATCGCGTTGTTGTTCTGGACGAAGAAGCCCCGCCAGCTGAAGTTGGTCGACCCGCACACCACCCGCTGGAGATTGGGCCCCGACACCACGATCGTCTTGTTGTGCTGGAGGTTACCCATGTGCTGGCGCTTCACGTTGGCCGCGCCGGCGGAGGCGATCAGCCGCGCCGCGGACTGGGACTCCCCCGACGTCGTCTCACCGTGGGCGTCGGAGTCGTCGACGATCACCCGCAGGCGGCTCCCGAGCTGTTCCATCCGCGACAACGCGCCGGGCTCCGAGAGGTCATAGGCCACGGCCCGCACGGTGGCGGTCGGGTCGGCGATCGCCTCGTCGAGCACCTCGAGGACGGCGCGGCGGGCCTCGAAGCCCATCCACTTGAGCGCGGCCGCCGTCTTGGGGTGGGTGGGGATGAAGGTCAGGCCCTCGTCCGCCGTCGCCGGCAGGAGCGTGTTGATGGGCCCGTCCTTCTCGAACTTGTCGACGAACGCCTGGGACGACACGAAGCCGCGCGTGAACGTCACGTCGAGCATGCCGGGGTACGTCTCCCGAGCGAGGGCGATGGCCACCTCCTGGGCCTCGCCGGCGTGGAGCTTGTCGTCGGCGTCCATGAACATCGGCGTGACGATGTACCGGAAGGCGCCCGGTGTGTCGGCGTTCGACGGGAAGTGCACCCACCGGAACTTCTGGATGGGCGCCTTTGTCGACGGCTGGCGCTTGCCGAAGTCCGGGACGCCCTGGAACGAGAGGCGGTTGGTGACGTGGAAGTACCGGGTCGAGTTCGGCGGGTAATACCGGATGCCGAAGCCGACGAAGTCGTCGGGCGGGCGCCCCGTCCGCCAGTTCATGGCCAGCAGCGCCATGCCCTCGCTGCGGTGGGCGGTGAGGGTGAACGGCGCCGCGGCGTTGGTGCCCTCCACCCGGTAGTCGCCCGCCACCGGCGCAGTCTTCCAGAATCTACGGCGCGGAGAGCAGGTAGCGGGCGCCGGCGGCGACGTTGTCCTGAGCCCGCACCGACGCCAGCAGGGCCGGGTAGCCGCCGGTGAGGGCCTGGGCCGGCGTGACGACCCGCTTGCCGCCAATGAGGCCGTACCGGACGGGCACCGTCTCGGGGGCGTAGGTGCCGAACAGCCGGTCCCAGACGATGAGCATCGAGCCGAAGTTCTTGTCGATGTACTCGGGGTTGGAGCCGTGGTGCACCCGGTGGGCCGACGGGGTCACGAAGACCAGGTCGAGGGCGGTCCGCCGGCGGACCAACTCGGTGTGCTGCAACTGGCCGAACATGAGGACGAGGGCCCCCATGGCCGCGTAGGCGACGGGGTGGAAGCCGAGCAGCGGCACCCAGAGGGCCAGGATGGGCTTGTAGATCGCTTCCATCCACGGCAGGCGCACCGCGGAGGTGAAGCTGAACCGCTCGAGGGAGTGGTGGATCATGTGCGACGCCCACAGCACGCGGACCCGGTGCTCGGCCCGGTGGGTCCAGTAGTAGGCGAAGTCCCGGCCGACGAAGACGCCGAGCCACACGACGGGGTTCGTCCAGTCCAGGGTGAACACCCGGTGCTCGTAAACCGCCAGGGCGACACCGAACATCAGGCCCTTGGCCACCACGCCCTTGGCCACCAGGTACGCCAGGCCGGCGACCATCGACGTGGTCGAGCCGGCGGCGTCGGCGCGCCGGCGCAGGCGACCGTGGACGAGCTCGCCGACGACCGTGACCGTCACCGAGGCGGCGAGGAGGAGGGCGGCGTGGCCCGTCAGCCAGGTCATGAACTCTGCGGCGGAAGGCATGTACCCATCGTCGGCCCGCCTGGGTCCTCTGGGTACCGGGCCTGGCCCCCAAAACCCCCTAGGGGGTGCCCGTGACTTCCGTCAGCCGGCGGATGAGGAGGCGTGAGCGTTTGGTCAATCGGGGGTGGAATACGACCGCGGATTGACCAAACGACCGGCGGGCTAGGGAGCGGCGGCGGTCACCTCGGCGAGCCGGCGGGTCAAGTAGTCGCGCTCGGTGTCGCCGGCGGTGAGGGCCAGGGCCTGGCGGTAGGCGCCGGCGGCCTCGTCGAAGCGGCCCAGCCGGCGGAGGAGGTCCGCCCGGGTCGCCGGCAGGAGGTGGTAGCCGGCGAGGGCGCCGCCGGCGTCGAGCGTGTCGACGACAGCCAGCCCGGCCTCGGGGCCGTCGGCCATGGCGACCGCGACCGCCCGATTGAGCTCGACGACCGGCGAGGGGGTCATCCGGGCCAGCTCCCCGTACAGGACGGCGATCTGGGGCCAGTCGGTGGCGGCGGCCTCTGCGGCGGTGGCGTGGCAGGCGGCGATGGCGGCCTGCACCTGGTACGGCCCGGGCTCGCCCCGGCGCAGCGCGGCGTCGAGCACGGCCACGCCATCGTCGATCATGGCGGTGTCCCAGGCGCCGCGGTCCTGGGCATCGAGGGGGACGAGGGCGCCGGCGGCGTCGACCCGCCCGGCCCGGCGGGCGTCGTGCAGGAGCAGCAGGGCCAGGAGCCCCAGCGCCTCGGGCTCGTCGGGCATGAGGGCGGCCAGCGTGCGGGCCAGGCGGATCGCCTCGTCGCACAGGCCCCGCCGCACGAGGTCGGCGCCGGCCGTCGCCGCGTAGCCCTCGTTGAACAGCAGGTAGACCACGGCCAGCACCGCGGCGGTTCGCTCCGGCAGCTGGTGGGCCGGCGGCACCCGGTACGGGATGCCGGCGTTGCGGATCTTGCGCTTGGCCCGCACCAGCCGCTGGGCCATCGCCGGCTCCGGGACGAGGAAGGCCCGGGCGATCTCGGCGGTCGTGAGGCCGGCGAGGGTCCGTAGCGTCAGGGCGACCTGGGCGTCGAGCGCCAAGGCCGGGTGGCAGCAGGTGAAGATGAGGCGGAGGCGGTCATCGCCGACACCGCTGTCGCCGTCGCCGGGACTCTCTGGCTCGGATGGCGGCGACAGCACGGCGACCTCCTTCAGCTTCTCGGCGCCGGTCGCGGCGCGCCGGACGCGGTCGACCGCCCGGTTGCGCGCCGCCGTCGTGAGCCATGCGCCCGGGTTGCGGGGGACGCCGTCGCGCGGCCACCGGGCCAGGGCCAGCGCGAATGCCTCCTGCGCGCTGTCCTCGGCCAGGTCCCAGTCCCCCGTCACCCGGATCAGGCTGGCGACCACCCGGCCCCATTCCTCCCGGAACGCGGTGGCGACCGCGGCCTCGACGTCGCCGGCTACATGTCCCAGATCGGCCGCACCTCGACCAGGCCACCGAACTGGGCCGCCGGGATCTTCGACGCGATCTCGATGGCCTCGTCGAGATCCTTGCAGTCGACGATGTAGAACCCGCCCATCTGCTCCTTGGTCTCGGCGAAGGGGCCGTCCGACACGACCAGCTCGCCGCCGACGACCCGCACGGTCGTGGCGTCGGTGGTCGGGCGGAGCCGCTCGCCGCTCTGGAGGACGCCGCGGGCCCCCATCTCGGCGCCGAAGGCGTCGTAGGCGGCCATCATCGCCGCGATCTCGTCGGGGCCGGCGGCGGCCTGGGCGCTCTCGTCGCTGCAGATCAACAGGGCGTATCGCATGGTTGCTCCTCGTGTCGCTGGGTTGGGTTCGCCCTACGACGAACGGGATCCCCCCGGATCGACAGCTAACTTCGGAAATTGTGCCGGGTTCCGCGAAATCGTGGGTCATCAAGGCTGCCGTCCCCGTAGGCGCCGGCCTGGCCGTGACCTATGCGGTCGGGACCGCCCGCTACCGGCGGGAGGGGCGGGCCGGGTACCAGGTCGACGACCCACCCCAGCCGGGCACCCCGGAGTTCGCCCGCTTGGTGGAGGGGATCACCGGGTCGCCCGTCCGCACGGGCAACCGTGTCCGCATCCTGCGCAACGGGGTGCAGACGTTCCCGGCCATGCTCGACGCCATCGCCGCGGCCAGGTCCACCGTCGACCTGTCGTCCTACATCTTCTGGCCGGGCGCCATCAGCGACCGGTTCACCGAGGCGCTGTGCGAGCGGGCCACGGCCGGCGTAGAGGTCAACGTCGTCCTCGATGCCTACGGCTCGGCCAAGATCGACAACGGCACGGTCGACACCCTGGAGGGCGCGGGCGTCGCCGTCGCCTTCTTCCGGCCGCCGGCCTGGTACACCCTCGACAAGCTCAACAACCGGATGCACCGCCGGCTGCTGATCGTCGACGGCAGGGTCGGCTTCGCGGGCGGCGTCGGTATCGCCGACGTGTGGACGGGCGACGCCCAGGACCCCGAGCACTGGCGGGAGACCCATGCCGTGATCGAGGGCCAGCGGTGCGCGACATCCTCGGCGGCTTCGCCGAGAACTGGACCGAGGCGACCAACGTGGTTCTCGGTGCGTCGCACTTCCCCGACCTCGAACCGGTCCACGGCGGGGTCGACGTGCAGGTCGTCCGCAGCTCCCCGGGCTCGGGCGGCACGGCCACCGGCCAGCTGTTCTTCGCCACCATCGCCGGCGCCCGGGAGCGTCTGTGGGTCACGACCGCCTATTTCGCTCCCGACGAGGCGTTCGTGGATCTGTTCTGCGACGCCTCCGCCCGGGGCGTCGACGTCCGCCTCCTGGTCAACGGGCCGAACGTCGACAAGGAGGTCGTCCGGGAGACCGGTCAGCGGCAGTACGGTCGCCTGCTGGAGGCCGGCGTGCGCATCTTCGAGTACCAGCCGACGATGCTGCACGCCAAGGTGATGATCGCCGACGGCTGGGCCAACCTGGGTTCGAGCAACCTGGAGCACCGGTCGCTCGGGCTGGACGAGGAGCTGATCGTCGCCGTCGACAACGCCGCATTGGTCGACGAGCTGGCCCGCCACTTCGCCGAGGACCTCGACGCATCCGAGGAGTTCGACCTCGACCGCTGGCGCCGGCGCTCGCTGGCCAAGCGGGCACGGGAGCGGGCCGGCGATTTGTTCCGCCAGTCGCTCTGACCGGCGGTCGCCTGGTTCCGGGTGTGTTTCTGGTTGTGAAATCAGCCGTTTACCGCCCGAATCACGACCAGAAACACACCGAGCGTCAGTCTTCGCCGAGGTAGGCCTTGCGGACCCGCTCGTCGCGCAGCAGCTCAGCGCCGGTGCCGGACAGCACGATCCGACCCGTCTCCAGCACGTGGCCCCGGTCGGCCAGCGCCAGCGCGGCCTGGGCGTTCTGTTCGACCAGGAGCAGCGTCGTTCCCCGGGCCTTCAGCTCGGTGAGGGTCGAGAAGATCGTGCGCATCACGAGGGGCGACAGGCCCATCGACGGCTCGTCGAGCATCAGCAGCCGGGGCCGGCTCATGAGGGCGCGGCCGATGGCCAGCATCTGCTGCTCGCCGCCGGAGAGGGTACCGGCGGCCTGGGACCGGCGCTCGGCCAGGATCGGGAACAGGTCGTAGACCATGGCGACGTCGGCCTCGACCTCGCCATCGGAGCGGCGGTAGGCGCCGAGGTCGAGGTTCTCCCGCACGGTCATGCGGGGGAACAACCGCCGGCCCTCGGGCGCATGGGCGACGCCCCGGGCCACGATCTCATGCGCCGGCAGCCGGTCGATCCGCTCGCCGTCGAGGCGGACCTCGCCGGCGCTCGACCGCTGAAGGCCCGAGAGGGTCCGCAGGGTCGTCGTCTTGCCGGCGCCGTTACTGCCGATGAGGGCGACCACCTCGCCGGCGGCGACATCGAAGCCGATGCCCCGCACCGCGTCGATCTTGCCGTAGGCCACGTGCAAGTCCCGCACTTCGAGCAGCGCCGCCATCAGCCCGCCGGGGCGCCCAGGTAGGCCTCGATCACCCGGGCGTCGCCCTGCACCTCGGCCGGCAAGCCCTCGACCAACTTGCGGCCCTGCACCAGCACCGCCACCCGGTCGCACAGCCCGAAGATGAACCGCATGTCGTGCTCGATCACCGCCACCGCCACACCCCGGTCCCGGATACGGCGCACGAGGTCGGCGGTCGCCCGGGTCTCCTGGGCGTTCATGCCGGCCCGGGGCTCGTCGAGCAGGAGCAGGCCGGGCTCGCTGGCGAGGGCCCGGGCGATCTCCAGCCGGCGCTGGTCGCCGTAGGACAGGTTGCGGGCCACCACGTCGCCGGCCTGGTCCAAGCTGACGAAGCCCAGCAGCTCGGCGGCCCGGTCCTCCGACTCGTGCTCCTCCCGCCGGAACTTGGGGCCCCGGCCGATGGCGGAGGCCAACCCGACGTGGGTCCGGCAGTGGCGTCCGACGAGGACATTCTCGAACACGGTCATGTGCGGGAACAGCCGGATGTTCTGGAACGTCCGGGCCACGCCGGCCCGGGTGAAGCGGTCGGGCCGGCCCGACAGCACGGCGCCACGAAACCGGATCGCGCCAGCCGTCGGCGCTTCCAGCCCGCTCAGGCAGTTGAACAGGGTGGTCTTGCCCGCCCCGTTCGGCCCGATCACGCCGAGGATGTCGCCCTCCCCCACGTCGAGGTCGACACCGTCGACGGCGAGGAGCCCCTCGAACCGCTTCGTCACGCCTCGGACCTCGAGCAAACTCATCGGGTCACCGCCTTCGGCGGCTGCCCCGCTGCGCGGGACACTGTGCTCATTGGACGCTCGCCTGCGGCTCGCGTCATCCCGCCACCGGGCTTCCGGGCGGGGCCCCCGACGCGCCGGGCAGGCCGGGCACGCCCTCCGGCGCCCGCTCGCGCAGCTCACGGCGCCGGCGCTTGCTGGGCACGAGCCCCTCGGGGCGGAACCGCATCACGAGGATCAACGCCGCCCCGAACAGCAGCAACCGCTTGTCCTGGAACGACCGCAGCTTCTCGGGCAGGACGAAAAGCATGGTGGAGCCCAACAGCGCGCCCGGCACCGTCCCCATCCCACCCAGCACCACGGCGGCCACGAGCAGGATCGACTCGAGGAACGTGTACGAGTCGGGCGACACCTGGGTGGTGACGTGGGCATTTACCGTGCCGGCGCACCCGGCCAGGAACGCGCCGATGGCGAAGGCCATGAGCTTCAGGCGGATGGTGTCGATCCCGCTGGCCGCGGCGGCCACCTCGTCCTCGCGGATGGCGACCCACGCCCGGCCGATGCGGCTGTCGTTCAACCGGGTGAAGACCAGGATGGCGCCGGCGATGAGCACCAGCTCGACGAAGTAGTAGTTCGCGAACCCCGGAAGGGTGACGCCGAACAGCGCGTGGGACTCGCCGAAGTCGAAGCCGGCGGCGGCCAGGTCGGGGATGCCGGAGATCCCGTTGGGGCCTCGGGTCAGCCCGTCCCAGTTGTTGGCGGTGATCCGGAAGATCTCGCCGAACCCGAGGGTGACGATGGCCAGGTAGTCGCCCCGTAATCGCAGCGTGGGCGTGCCGATCACCAGCCCGAACACCGCTGCCACGCACCCGCCCAGGAGGACGACGAACAGGAACGGGACGTGGAAGTGCACCGTCGTCAACGCGGCATTGGAGAGCAGCGCGCCGACATAGGCGCCGACACCGAAGAAGGCGACATAGCCGAGGTCGAGGAGGCCGGCCAGCCCGACAACCACGTTGAGGCCGATGGCGGCGACGGCGAACACGCCGATCGACGCGAACACGCGGATCCAGTAGGCGTTCCCCTGCTGGGTGAACGGGAACGCCACCGCCGCCGCCCCGCCGAGCACAAGGGCGATCCGCTGGCGGCGGGCGAACAGGACGCCGAGCGCCTCGAAGACTCCGAGGTGGTGCACCGCGACCGACACGAACGCGACGAAGACCAGGAACGACACGAAACGGCTGGACTCGTTGATGCGCAGGCCCCAGACCACCGCGCCGAGCAGGGCGAGGACCGCAGCGGCGACGGCGGCCACCTCTACCGCCACCGGCAGGACCGGCCATTCCTTCGGCGCCGGCGTGCCGGCCGGCAACCGCCAGGCCGCGGCGGTCAGCAGGCCGGCGCCGGCCAGGCTCAGCCACGCGCCCCACGCCACCGACCCGATCCCGCCGCCGTGGTCCATGAGGCCGGCGAAGTTCACGGCGACGACCGCCGCCGCGCCGATGCCAACGGCGAGCGCGGCCCTCCGTCGGCCACCCAGGTCGAGGACGAAGAGCACGGCGCCGGTGGCGAGGAGGAGGCAGAACAGGCGGGCGCCGCCAGGGAAGCCGCCGAGCGACATCTTGCCCGGGTAGCCGGCGAAGGTGGCCCACGGCGACAGCGAGCCGGCGACGAGGGCAGCGGTGCCGGCGACCGCCAGCGCAGGCGGCTTCCGCGTGTTCACGCCCGTGTCGCCACCCGCTCGCCCAGCAGCCCGCCCGGTCGTACGACCAGCACGCCGATGAGCACGACGAACGCCCACACGTCCTTCCAGGACGAGCCGTGAGGCACGTACTGGGTGGCGAGGGCCTCGACGATCCCGAGCAGGAACCCGCCGAGGACCGCGCCCTTGATGTTGCCGATGCCGCCCAGGACGGCGGCGGTGAACGCCTTGAGGCCGGCGAGGAAGCCGATCCGGAAGTCGATCTGGGCGAACCGCATGCCCTGCATCACGCCGGCCACCGCGGCCAGCGCGGCACCGAGCACGAAGGTGACGACGATGACCCGGTCGACGTCGATGCCTATGAGCTTGGCGCTCTCGGGGTCCTGCGACGTCGCCCGCATGGCCTTGCCGGTCTTCGTCGTCTTCACGAACACCTGGAGGCCCACCATCAGGGCGACGGCCACCACGACGACGAACACCGAGACCCAGGGCACGGTGACCCCGCCGACGTCGAACGTCCCGCTGGAGATCATCTGCGGGAACGCCTGCTGGCGCTTCCCGCCGGGGTAGAAGAGGCGCACCGCCTCCTGGAGGAAGATCGACACGCCGATGGCGGTGATCAGCGGCGCCAGCCGGGGCGCGTTGCGCAGCGGCCGGTAGGCGAGGCGCTCCATGACGACCGCGACGCCGACCGCCACCGCGATGGCGCCGATGAGCACCGCCGGCAACGCGACCCATACGTTGGACGCCAGCGAGTCGGGCAGCCAGTAGCGGTAGACGGTCAGTCCGCCGAACGCGCCCACCATGAACACCTCGCCGTGGGCGAAGTTGATGAGCTGGATGATCCCGTAGACCATCGTGTAGCCGAGGGCGATGAGGCCGTACGTGGCGCCCAGCACCGTGCCGTTGACCAGCTGCTGGAGGAACTGCCTCACCGCCGGGCTCGGTTCGATCTGGCTGCAGCTACGGGTCTATAGGCACGTAGCTGCAGCCAAATCGGGGCGTCGGTGCTCAGCCCTTGAACTCCCCGGTCTTGATGGGGTTGAACACGCCGGCCTCGACCTTGTACATCGTCAGCGCCTTCGTCACCGTGTCGCCGTACTGGTCGAAGGCGACCGTGCCGCTGGCGCCACCGAAGTTCACCTTGCCGACCGCGTCGAGCACCTTGCGACGCACCGCGTCGTCGACCGCCGTCGCCGACCCCAGCGCCGTGGGGAGGGTGTTGATGATGGCGTTGGCCGCGTCGTAGGCCAGCGCGCCGTAGGCCGAGTACGAGTCCTTGAAACCGGCAGCCTTGTAGTCGGCGAGGAACTGCTTGGCCGAGTCGAGCTTCTCGGGCGGGGCGCCGACGGAGGTTCCGTAGTCGCCGTTCGCCGCGGCGCCGGCGGTCTTGCCGTAGGTGGCGTCGACGATGCCGTCACCGCCCATCAGCGGCGCCTTCATGGCCTGGGGACCCTTGGCCTGGTTGGAGATGAGCGACGCCTCGGGGTACTCACCGCCGTAGAAGAGCATGTCGGGGTTGAGGGGCTTGATCTTGGAGAGCACGGCCGAGAAGTCCTTGTCGCCGGGGTTGATGGTCTCGGTGGCGATGATCTTGCCGCCGAGCTTCTCGAACTGGCCCTTGAACGAGTCGGCCAGGCCCTGGCCGTAGGCCTTCTTGTCGTGGATGATCGCCACGTTCTTGACCTTGAGGTCGTTGTACGCGTAGTCGGCGGCGAAGCCGCCCTGGAGCGAGTCCAGCGTGGCGGTGCGGAAGTAGTTCTTGTACGGCCGGGTCGGGCTGGTCTTGAAGTTCTGGCCGCGGGTCAAGGTGTCGTTGGTGTTGGCCGGGGAGATCTGCACGATGTTGGCCCGCTCCAGCACCGGCGCCGTCTGCAGGGCGACGCTGGAGTTGTAGGTGCCCACGACGCCAACGACGGCGGCGTCAGAGCTGAGCTTGGCCGCGGCGGCGGCGCCGACGTCGGGCTTGGCCGCGTCGTCCTCGGCGGCCAGCTCGATGCGCCAACCGGGCACCTTGTTCTTCTCGTTGGCCTGCCGGATGGCGAGCTCCACCGAGTTGCGGATGCCCGTGCCGGTGGCGGTGAGATCGCCCGACAACGGTGCGATCACGCCGATCTTGACGACCTTGGTGGCCTGGGCCCCACCGGTCCCCTCCTCCTCGTCGCCGCCGCACCCAGCCGCCAGCAGCAGCGGCAGGAGCACGATGACGGATCCCCGCCACCGGCGCCTCGTCGATCCAGGCATTCCGACCTCCTCGCACCTCGTCTTCATCCGGAAACGCACTCTGCCACGACGGTGACCCAACTGCCATGATCCGTCGTGTGAGGGTGCTGGCGATGTCAGGAAGCCCTCAGGCCCGTTCGTCGACCCGGGCGCTCCTGCGTACCGCGCCCGGGTCGCGCCGGCCGGCGTGGAGGTTGTCGACTCCATGTCGGTGGGTGACGTGCCGCCGTTCAACCCCGACCTGGAACGCGATGGGGTGCCGGCGCCGCCATTGGTCGTCGAGTGGCGGGCCCAGGTGGCGGGGTCCGACGGCGTGCTCATCGCCAGCCCCGAGTACGCCCACAGCCTGCCCGGGTCGTTGAAGAACGCGGTGGGCAATCCCCGCTGCGCTCGCGGTGCTCACCGGTCGAAGCGGCTGACCGTCTCGGTGTGGAATGTGTGCGGGAAGGCGTCGACGAGCTGCACGTTCACGAGGGAGTAGCCCTGCGCACGTAAGAGCACAGTGTCCCGGGCGAGCGACGCGGGGTCGCAGCTGACCAGGACGATGCGCGCCGCGGTGCCGGTGACGGCACCGACGCCCGGCTTCCCAAGGCCGGAACGGGCCGGGTCGGCGACCACGACGTCGGCGGCCCGGGGCTTCCATCGACCCACCTCGGAGGCGACCACCTTGGCGTCGAGGTCGGCCAGGTTGACCCGTGCGTCGGCCACCGCCGAGGCGTCGCTCTCGACGGCGACGACCCGGGCGCCGTGGTCCCGCCCGAGCACCGAGCCGAACAGGCCGACGCCGGCGTAGAGGTCGACGAGCAGCCCACCGGCCCGCAGGGCCTCGCCAACCGCCGCCGAGACGGCCTCGGCCAGGGCGGCGGCGACCACCGGCCCAGGCTGGAAGAACGACCCGGCCGACACGCGGAACGTCCGACCCGCCACCTCCTCGTGCACGGCAGCCGGGTCGGCATCGCCCTCCTCGAAGACCCGGACGCCGGCGGGAACCCGGACCGCACCCGAGGCCCGGTCGACGACCACGATCCGCTCGCCCGACGCCACGCCGGCCCGCAGGAGCACCTCGCCGGCGCCCGGGTACCGGCCGGCGACGATCAGCTCCTCCAGGAGCGGGTGGGCGACCAGGCAGGCGTCGGTCGCCACCGCCCCCGACCCGGTTCGGGGGCGGTGCCCGGCCCGCCCGTCGGCCGAGACCGCCAGCCGGGCCGTGGTGCGCATCGCCGGGCCGCGCATCGGCACCGGTTCAGGCGTCGGGGGCTCGGCCAGCTTGGCGATGCGGCGCAAGGCGTCGACGACGATCCCGGCCTTGAGCCGGCCCTGGCCGGCCGCCGACACGTGCTGCCAGGTGCAGCCGCCGCACCCCAGCGCCAGCGCCGCGCACGGCGGCGCCACCCGATCCGGCGAGGCGTCGAGGATCTCGACCGCGACCGCCCGGGCAAAGTCCTTCTTCGAGTCCGTCAGACGGGCACGCACCCGCTCGCCCGGCAGCGCGCCCTCCACGAACACCACCCGACCGCCGGCGTCGCGGGCGATGGCGGCGCCGCCGGCGGCCATCGCCGTCGGCGCCAACGCCAGCTCGGTCACCGACCCGCCCTACCTCGATTGTGCAATGTTGTACCGCAGCGGTACAACATTGCACACTCGCGGGACTCTCACGTCTTCTTGGCCCGGCTGGGCGCCACCCGGGGCGGCTCGCCCGGCATCTTCGGGTAGACGGGCGGCCACGGCGCGTCGAGCAGGCCGGCGGCCTCGTCGCGCCGGACCATGTCGAGGACCGGATCGAGCGACTGCGGCTCGGCGTCCATCGGCGACCACGGGTCGCCCACGTCGCGGACGCGGCCCGGCACGTTGGCCATGGTCAGATCGTCGGGCGAGATCGTCTCCAGCTCCTCCCACGCGAACGGCGTCGAGACCTGGGCGCCGGGGCGGGCCCGCACGGACCAGGCGCCGAAGATGGTCTTGTGGGGGGCGTTCTGGTTGAAGTCCACGAACACCCGGGTGCCCCGCTCCTCCTTCCACCAGGCCGCGGTGATGAGGTCGGGCCGCCGGCGCTCGAGCTCCCGGGCCACGGCGACGGCGGCGGCCCGCACCTCGTACGACGTCCACCGCTGCTGCAGCCGCACGTAGACGTGGATGCCCCGGTTGCCCGTCGTCTTGGGCATGGCCAGCACGCCGAGCTCCTCGAACAGTCGCCTGACCTCCATCGCAGCTTCCCGCACCATCGGGAACGTGACGCCCGGCGTCGGGTCGAGGTCGATGCGCAGCTCGTCGGCGTGGTCGAGGTCGGAGGCGCGCGTCGGCCACACGTGGAAGCCGAGGCACGCGAGGTTCACCGCCCACAGGACGTGGGCCAGGTCGGCGATCACCAGCGCGTCGGACGTCGTGCCGTTCGGCGTGCTGACCACCGCGGTCTGGAGCCATTCCGGACGGGACTCGGGCACCCGCTTCTGGAAGAACGACTGCTTGCCGGCGCCGTTCGGGAACCGCTGGAGCAGGACGGGCCGGTCACCGATCGCCGCCAACAGCGGCCCTTCGACGGCCTGGTAGTACCGGGCCAGGTCGAGCTTGGTGTCGCCCCGCTCGGCGAAGAAGACCTTGTCAGGGTGGGTGATCACGACGTCCCGGCCTGCCGCCTCCAGCACCACGCCCTCGTCGGCCATGGACCCGAGGGTAACGCCACAGTCCTAGCCTGAGGCCCATGAAGACCGCCGTGGACGAGATCGCCGAGGGCCTCTACCGGATCTGCTCCTACCTCCCCGATGCCTCGCCCGAGGAGGGCATCACCTTCAACCAGTTCCTCCTCGACGCCGAGGAACCGCTCCTGTTCCACTGCGGCCCGCGGCTGCTGTACCCCGACATCGCCGAGGCCACCGGGCGGATCATGGACCTCGACAAGATCAAGTGGATCTCCTTCGGCCACTTCGAGTCCGACGAGTGCGGGTCGATGAACCGGTGGCTGGCGGCGGCGCCGGAGTCGACGCTCGTCATCGGCGAGCTCACCGCCCGGGTATCGGTCGCCGACCTGGCCAACCGCGCGCCGCAGGAATGGGTCGACGGCGAGGTCATCGACCTGGGCGGCAAACGGGTCCGGCGCATCGACACGCCCCACGTCCTCCACGGCTGGGACGCCGGCCTGGTCTTCGAGGAGACGACCGGCACGCTCCTGTGCGGCGACCTCTTCACCCACACCGGTGGCGGCCCACCGGTACGCGAGGACGACGTGGTCGAACGGGCGTTCGCGGCGGAAGACCTGTTCCACCAGGCCGCGCTCACGCCGTTCACCGCGCCGACGATCCGCAAGCTGGCCGAGCTCGACCCCGCCACGCTGGCGATCATGCACGGCTCCGCGTTCGCCGGCGACTGTCAGGAGGCCCTCATCGCCCTGGCCGAGGGTTACGAGGCCCGCCTGCTCGACGCGATGGACTGATGAGCCGGGTGGGTACATTCGACACCATGGTGGATACCAGCGTGATTGTCGGGGAGGCCGTCGAGGACTGGACGGGCGACGCCCGCTTCTTCGAATACAGCGAGGCCGCCGACCCGATCGGCGCCGGCGTCATCTCACCGATCCCGATCCGCTCGTTCGGGGCCGACCTCTACGCCGGCGGGCCGACCCGCGTCGTCCCGCTCGACCTGTCGACCGACCTCCGGACGACGTACCCGGCCACCAGCCCGGCGCTGCTGGCCAGCTTCGTCCGTATCAACGCCGGCGACGACCTGACGATGTCGCCCAACGCCACCAGCCAGCTGCTCTACTGCATTCGTGGCCGCGGCCATTCCGACGTCGCCGGCTCGGTGGTGCGGTGGAAGCAGGGCGACTTCCTCACGTTGCCGGCGACGACGCCGGCCACCCATGTGGCCGAGGCCGACACCGCCTTTTACCACGTCGTCGACACGCCCCTCCTGGACTACCTGGGTGCGGTGGCTTCGACACCCCGCTTCCGCCCGACCACCTTCACCGCCGAGGCCGCGCAGGCCAAGCTGGCCCAGGTCGCAGCCGCGCCTGACGCGGATGAGAAGAGCCGGGTGTCGGTGCTGCTGAACAACACCCGCTTCGACCAGACGCTCACCGCCACCCACACGCTGTGGGCCATGTTCGGCATCCTCCCCGCCGGCAGGACGCAGCTCCCCCACCGGCACCAGTCGGTGGCCGTCGACCTGATCGTCGACTGCCCCGACGGCTGCTACACGCTCCTGGGCGACGGCGTCGACCCCGAAACCGGCCAGATCGTCGAACCCGTCCGGGTCCACTGGGAGTCGGGCGGCGCCTTCGTCACGCCGCCGGGCAAGTGGCACTCACACCACAACAAGACCGGCGGCGACGCCCACCTGATCCCGATCCAGGACGCCGGCCTCCACACCTACCTCCGCACGCTCGATATCCGGTTTACCTAGGCGCGAACCGACAGGCGGGTGGCGAGGATGGCCCGGAAGGCCTCGAACTCCGTGTCGAGGGCAGGCAGGACGCGGGCTGCGGTTTCGACGTCGCCCGTGACGCAGGCGGCCTCCATTTCGCCGCCTAGGGCGCCCAGCCGTCGGGCCCCGAACGCACCCGCCGCACCCTTGAGGCTGTGGGCGGCGCGGCCGGCGTCGGCCAGGTCGCCGCTGTCGATCGAGGTGCGGATCCGATCGAGCCGGTTCGACGACTCGGCGATGAAGACGGCGAGGATCGGGGGGGCATCCGGCCCCCCCTGGAGGAGCTCGAGCAGCTCGCCCAGCAGCTCCTCGTCGACCCGCTCGGGCAGGTCGGGACTCGTGCCGGCGCCGGCGCCCGGCGGCGCCGCCGGCGAACCCGCCGAACCATCGTCGATCCACCGCCGCAACGTGTCGGCGAGGGCATCACGACGCACCGGCTTGGGCAGGTGGTCGTCCATGCCGACCGCGAGGCAGCGCTCCCGTTCTGACGCCATGGCCGACGCCGTCATGGCGATGATCGGGATGTGGCCGGATCCCTCGCGGCGCCGGATCTCGGCGGTGGCCTGGTACCCGTCCATCCGGGGCATCTGGCAGTCCATCAGCACCGCGTCGTACGGGCCGCGTTCGAGTGCCTCCAGCGCAGCGACACCGTCGCCGACGACGGTCGCCACGTAACCGAGCTGCTCCACCAGCGCCATCGCCACCCGCTGGTTCACCTCGTTGTCCTCGACGATGAGCACGCGACCGCCGGCGCCGGCCGGGCGGATGCTCCCGGGCACGACCATCGCCGCCGGACCGGGCCCGCCGGCGGCGGCCGCCACCGTCAAGCCGTCCACCAGTGCGCCGAGGCGTGCCGGCTTGCTGACCCACACGTCGGCGCCGGGCACGGCCATGTCGGCCATCCGGCTCTCGGGCACGGTCAGCGCTAGCGTGCGCACGCCGGCGAGGAGCGGGTCGCCCTTCACGGCCGCGAGCACGCCGGCCTGGGTCATGTCGCCGGTGTGGATGTCGACGACGACGGCGTGGAACGGATGGTCGGTCGCGGCCGCGGCGCGGAGCGCGCGGAGAGCGTCGGCCCCGTCCATGCTGCCGACGGCCGGGACGGACGCGTTGTTCAGCATCCCGACGAGCGAGGCGCGCTGCGCGTCGTGCCCGCTCACGACCAGGACGCGCCCGCCGGCCACTGCCGGCCCGTCCTCGGCCAACGTCGCGGCGTCGCCCTCCACGCCAGCCTCCGCAGGGATGGTGAACCAGAACACACTGCCCTCACCCGGCTGGCTGGTGACGCCGATCTCCCCGCCCATGAGGTCGACCAGCTGGGTGCAGATCGCCAGCCCGAGGCCCGACCCACCGTAGACGCGCGTAGTCGACGCGTCGGCCTGCTCGAAGGGCTCGAACAGCCGGGCGCAGTCCACCGGGTCGATCCCGATGCCGGTGTCCGCCACCTCGAAGCGCACGCTCCGGCCCTCCGGCCGGGCTCGGACGACCACGTCGCCATCGTCGGTGAACTTCACCGCGTTTGCGATGAGGTTCGACAGCACCTGGCGCACCCGGAGGCGGTCGCCGCGGACCACGGCCGGGAGGTCCGGCGAGAACTCGCCGACGAGCTCCAGCCCCTTCTCGAACGCCCTGAGGGCAAAGGCGCCGAGGGCACCCTCGAACACCCCACGCAAGTCGAATTCCCGCTCCTCGATGTCGAGCTTCCCCGCCTCGATCTTGGAGAAGTCGAGGATGTCGTTGATGATCTCGATCATCGACTCCGCGGAATCGGCCAGCGTGTGGGCGAACTCTCGTTGGCCGGGGTCCAGGTCGGTGTCCAGCAGGAGGCCGGCCATGCCGAGCACGCCGTTCATGGGCGTGCGGATCTCGTGGCTCATGTTGGCGAGGAAGGCCGACTTCATCCGCGACTTCTCGCGGGCCTGGGCCAGCGTCTCCTCCTCGAGCCGCTTGCGCTCGGAGACGTCGCGGACGTTGACGACAATCCCCCCGACCGCCGGGTCGGCGAGGAGGTTGCGCAGTATCGACTCGACGTCGCGCCATTCACCGTCGACGTCGCGTAGGCGGAACTGGTCGTGCAGCTCGCCGTCGGGCCACGCGTCGGGGTCGGACAGCTGGCCGACGAGCCGGCCCCGGTCGTCGGGATGGACGAGCCCGAGAAGGTCCTCGCTGGACGTCGAGTGGCGATCAGCGCCGAGGTAACGATCCGCGGCAGGATTGGCGTAGGCCAGGCTGCCGTCTGCGGCGAGGATGGCGACGACATCGCTGGAGCTGCGGACGAGCTGCTGGAGGCGGGCCTCGCTCCAACCGAGCGACACCTCGGCCGCTTCGCGCTCGCGGATCAGGGCGAGGAACCGCCCGAGGACGAGTCCCGCCATGCATGCGATCGTGACGACGAACACGACCTCACGGGCGCCGGGCGCCTCACGGAGCATCAGCGCCGTGGGGCCGACGATGGCCGCCAGGCCCACGGCCACGAGCCGGACCCGGCCGTAGGGACGGGGCGGCCCGTCGGCCGCCGTGGTCAGGCGTTGCATCGAGGGATCGAGGGCGGCGACGGCGAGCAGCCCGTAGGAGAGGAGCCAGACGAGGTCGACCCAATGCCCGGACCCGTAGCCCTCGGTGCGCTGGACGAGCGCGAAGACGACGTCGCCCGCCAGCTGGGCCACGACGCCGGCGAACAGGAGGCCGTAGCTCCAGGTGCGGAGCCTGGAGATGGCGCCGAAGGCGGTGCCGGCCAGCACGCCCAGGAGGACGACGTCGGCAACAGGGAAGGCGACGTCGACCCAGCGGGCGATCGTCGACCCGTCGGCCTCGCCCAGGGCGGGCTCCACGAGCAGCGCCCAGCCCATGGCAAACGTGGCCAGGCCGAAGATGCCGCCTTCGAGGAGAAGGCCCCATGACCGGCCGCGGTACCCCGCCCGGGCCAGGCTGAGCAGTCCCCACGCCAGTAGCGGGTAGGCGCCGAGGTACACGACATCGACGATTGACGGGTCAGGGATATCCCGGTGCAGCACGACGTCGTAGAAGAACCACATGCCGTCGGCCAGTGAGAACAACGCCAGCCCGGCAGCCAACAGGTGCCATCCCTGCGGGCGGGGCGGACGCCACCGCCGGACGCCGACCACCACCGAGATGACCGCCAGCATGCCGAGTGCCTGGTAGACGAGGTCCTGCCAGAACAGGGGCAGAAACCGGTAGACCGACATGCCGGCGGCGAAGAGGGCGGACACCAGGACGACCGGTCCCCGGGGCCAGTCTGCGATGGTCCCGACGGGCCAGCTGGCGACCACTGCCGGGCGGGCGTCCGCGAACGACGACGCGGGCGGCGAAGGATCCATCACCCGTACCCTCTTCAACGTCGGGCTCCGTTCCCGGTGCGTGTTGCCGAGATCCGAACTGGTCTCATCGACCGATGTCGGCATTGGGCCGACACGGCTTTAACCACCCCGCCCGGCAGTAGTGCAGCCGGCTCACTCGCTCGTCACTTGCAGTGCCGAGACACAGTGAAATAGTATGTGCAGGTATAGAAGATATCGAAATCTCAGGGGAAGGGCGGATCAATGCGACGAGACCGTGTGGTGGGCGTGCTGGTCGCCGTCGTGACTGCGGGGTGCTCACCCGGCGCCGGCTCACCCCCGCAGCCCGGGCTCTCCGAAGCGTGGCGCACGGTGTCCATCACTCCTATCGGACAGCCGGTGGCCGCCGGCGAGACGCTCGTCGTCTACGGCACCGAGGGCCGCGATCTCTTCCTGTACGGCGTCGCCATCGCCGACGGGGCCATCCGGTGGCGGAAGGCGGCGACGCCGAGCACCGTCGTCGCCGGGATCGCCGTGACGCCCACGGTGCTCGACGGCCGCGTCGCCTATTTCCGACCCGATTTCTCGGCCAACCTCGCCGGCCGGCTGGTCGTCGCCGCGCCCGACGACGGGCGGGACCTGATCGTGTCGGAACCTGCCCTCTTCCGATCCCATCCGGCGCATTGCGCCGACGGCAAGGACATCTGCGTGACGATCGCCGACGCCAAGGGCACGACGGTGTCCCGGCGGTTCTCGGTGGACGCCGGCGGGCCGGTACCCGATCGCGGCGGCACCCCGGCGGACTCCCGCTTCGTCGGCGAGGCGCTCCTTGACCTCGGCGCACGCGACCCCGAG
Source organism: Acidimicrobiia bacterium (assembly GCA_023265025.1). GTDB lineage: Bacteria > Actinomycetota > Acidimicrobiia > Acidimicrobiales > AC-14 > CADCTB01. Next base: position 32,943 of record JAHFUP010000047.1, read on the forward strand.
GTCCTCGCCGGGTTCGAAGGGGGCACGATCCGGTGGCGGTCGGCCCTGAGCCGCCATTTTTCGGCCGGCGCCAGCACCGATTGGGGGTGGTACTTCGAGCTCTACCGCTCAGCGGGGCTGTACGTCGGGTCGGTCGGTCGCCCAGCCGACCGGCAGGACCGGGGCGGGTCCGTCTCCGATCTGTCCAAGCAGCAGACGGCGGCCCTGGATGCCGCGACCGGTGCCCCGACGTGGCACGAAGATGGCACCCGTTTCGCATGCAACGGCACCATCGTCCTCGAACGCACGGTGGCCGGCGACCGGTCGGAGCCATGGCCTGTCCGATGCCGTTACCACGGCACGGTGCGCTATGACCCGGCCACCGACGCCACGACCTACGCGGGCCTCGACGTGACGGTGGAGGGGTTCGACGTGGCCACGGGAAAGCGCACGTGGTCGGTGTCGTTGGGGCCGGCGGAAGCCTTCATGGGCGAGGAGAAGGCGACGCCGGTTCGTGACGCCGAGGTGCTGGTGCCGGCGGCGACGGGGCCCATGATCATCGACCTGTCCACCGGGTCGACCCGTGCCCCGGCCAAGGCCGAGGTCTTCTGGTGCAGCAGGAATGTCTGGTGGGACTACCGGCAGTCGCGGGACACCCGCAACGGCCCGGCCAGTGACTGGCGCGGGGGCTCGCTGCTCAGCGCCTGTACGGGCGACGGATCGCCGAGCACGGCGACGCCGGCGCATCTCGCCCCCTCGCTCGGAGCCACGATCGGAGAGCGAACCGTCGTCGCCGTTGCCGGCGCCCTGGTCGCCTACGACCGCAACGGCGTTCGCCGTTCCGGGGACTGGAAAGCGCCAAAAACGTAGCGTTTCAGTGCCAAGAACGGCGGTCGGGGGCCGGCGCTACCCGCCGGCCTGCTCGAAGGCCCGGCGGGCGGCGGAAAGCACCGGGTCCCAGACGGGCGAGTAGGGCGGGGCGTAGGAGAGGTCGACGCCCAGCAGCTCCTCGACGGTCATGGCGTTCCAGACGGCCAGGGCCACGGCGTCGATGCGCTTGGCCGCCCCCTCCTGACCCACGATCTGGCCGCCGAGGAGACGGCCGGTGCCCCGCTCGGTCACCAGCTTGGTGGTGATCGGTGCCGCGCCCGGGTAGTAGCCGGCGCGCGTCGTCGACTCCGAGACGACGGCCTCGGTGATGAACCCGGCTGCTGCCGCCTCGGCCTCGCCGAGGCCGGTGCGGGCCACCTCCAGCCGGCCGACCTTGGTGACCGCGGTGCCGATCACGCCCGGGAAGGTGGCGTACCCACCACCGAGATTGACGCCGGCGACCCGGCCCTCCTTGTTGGCGTGGGTGCCGAGGGCGATGGCGACCGGCGCGTCGGACACCCGGTGGCGCTTCTCGGCGCAGTCGCCGGCGGCCCACACGCCGGCCGCCGACGTGCGCATCCGCCGGTCGACAGCGATGCCGCCCGACGGGCCGATCTTGACGCCGGCCGCCTCGGCCAGGGCGGCGTTCGGCTTCACCCCGAGCCCGAGGACGACCACCTCGGCGTCGATCGTCCCATCGGAGGTCTCGACGGCCACGACGCATCCGTCGGCGCCGGTCCCGAAGCCCCTCACCTGCTGGCCCAGGTGCAGGATCGTCCCGAACTCCCGGAGGGCGCCGGCCACGAGGGCGCCCATGTCGGGGTCGAGCGTGCTCATCGGCTGCTCGGCCGCGTCGACGAGATGGGTCTCCACGTCGAGCGCGCAGAGCGCCTCCGCCATCTCCAGCCCGACGTACCCGCCGCCCACGATGACCGCCCGACCTGGCCGGCGGTCGACGACGTAGGACCGGAGCGCAACCCCGTCGTCGAGCGTCTGCACGCCGAATACGCCGCCGGCGTCGGCCCCGGGCAGGGGCGGGCGGATGGGGACCGCCCCGGCCGCCACCATTAGGTCGTCGAAGCCCTCCCACCGCTCCGCGCCGCCGGCGGCTTCGTGCACCAGCACCGCGCCCCGATCCAGGTCCACCGCGACCACCTCGTGCCCAAGGCGGACGTCGATCGAGTACTTGTCCCGGAAGACCGCCGGCGTGCGCACGACCAGCGACTCGACGTCAGGCACCTGGCCGCCGACGTAAAACGGGATCCCGCAGGCGGAGTACGAGGCGAAGTTCCCCCGGTCGAAGGCGACGATCTCCAGGTCGTCGGGCCCCAGCCGGCGCCGGGCCTGCGACGCGGCACTCATCCCGGCCGCGTCGGCACCGATCACGAGGAGTCGTCGGGTCAGGCGGCTCATGGTAGGTGCACGGCTACCATCCCCAACGATATGGGCGTACGAGCCACTGTCGGCTCTTCGGCCCCGGCGGTACCGGGCGAGACGGCGACGTTCGAGCTGGGGGTGGAGAACACCGGCGACCGGACGGAGGACGTCGGTTTGGCGCTGGCCGGGACGGCGGCGGCATGGGGATGGATCACGCCGGCCACCTTGTCACTGGCCGCCGGCGAACGGGCCGTCGCCCGGTTGACGTTCAAAATCCCGCGGGCACCCCACCCTCCCGCCGGCCCGCTGGCGGTCAACGTCAGGCTCACGACCGCCGGCGGGATGCAAGACGTGCCGGCGACCGTCGAGGTGGCGCCGTTCGTCGACGTGTTCGCGAGCCTCGGCCCCCGCACCACCCCGGGTGGCCGCAAGGGGCGCCAGCGGCTCACCGTCGAAAACCGGGGGAACGCCGGCATCCGAGCCGGCGTCGAGGGGGTGGGCGAGGACGTCTCGGTGCGCGTCGAGCCCGACCGGCTGGAGCTGGCGCCAGGAGCGTCGGCCGAGGTCCGGGTCACCGCCGACGCCGGCCGGCCGCGGTTCCGGGGTGCCACCGTGACCCGGCCGTACGAAGTCGTGGTGCGTCCCGACGGCGGTGGCCGCCCGGGCCGGGCCGAGGGCGAGGTCGAGGTCGCGCCCTCCGGATGGGTCGGCCGGGTGACGCTGCTCCTGCTCGCCGTCGCCGCCGCCGGCATCGGCCTGAGCGCGTTCGTCGGCTCATCGGGCGACGAGCCCCGGGACGCCGTCGCCGCCACCACGCCGGCGAGCGACTGCCCCGCACGCGACCACCTGTCCCCCGACGCCAACGGCACCGTCCGCGACGGCGTGCGCCCGTCGTTCGACTACAGCTTCTTGTTCGTGACGAAGCAGGGGTGCCAGCCGGTGCGGTTCAATCCCTGCCAACCCGTGCGGTACGCCCTCAACCGCCGGCTGGCCGGCGACGCCGACGTCGCCGACCTGCTCGCCGCCATCGGCAAGCTGGCCGCCGCCACCGGCATGGAGTTCCAGCGGGTGGCCGACACCGACGAGGACCCCCGCCTCGTCCCCCGCCCCCGGCGCCAGCCCGACGGCACGTTCGCCTGGCCGCCGATCGTCATCGGCTGGGCCCACCTCGGCGCCGGCGATGCCCTTCGGGGCCGCAACGACCAGCGGGCCAGTCCCGACGTCGTCGTGGGCGGTGGCGGGCGGCCGGAGGTCGTCAGCGACGTCATCGTCACCGGCAACCTGATCCTGAACCTCGACGCCGTCACCGACACCGACACCCGCACCCCCGTCCCCCATGGTTTCGGGACCGGGGTGAACTGGGGCAGGATCATGCTGCACGAGCTTGCGCACGTGATCGGCCTCGGGCACGTCGAGAGCCGAACGTCGATCATGAACGAAGCCCTGACCCAACAGACACTCAGCAGCTCGGAATGGGGGGTCGGCGACCTCATCGGTCTCCGCCAACTTGGCCGGGACGGCGGCTGCGTGACCGTCCCACCGGTCCCCGGCCAAGGAGCCCCCCGATGACCCCCACCCCCGTCACCCGCACACCCGAGTGGAACAACCTCATGCAGCACCGGCGCCAGATCGGGTGGACGGACATGCGCAAGCTGTTCGAGGAGGACCCGACGCGGGGCGAGACCCTCACGGCCGAGGCCGGCGACCTGTACCTGGATTACTCGAAGAACATGCTCACCGCCGAGACGATCACGCTGCTCGTCGCCCTGGCCGACCGTTGCGGCCTGCGCCAGCGGATCGACGACATGTTCGCCGGCCGCCACATCAACGTGAGCGAGGACCGCGCTGTCCTGCACGTCGCGCTGCGGATGCCACGCGACGCGACGTTGACCGTCGACGGCCAGGACGTCGTCGCCGACGTGCACCGGGTGCTCGACCGCATGTCGGCCTTCTCCGACGCGGTGCGCGCCGGCGAGTGGCTGGGGGCGACGGGCCGGCGCATCCGCAACGTCGTGAACATCGGCATCGGCGGGTCCGACCTCGGGCCGGCGATGGCGTACGAGGCGCTGCGGGACTACTCGGAGCGGTCGATGACGTTTCGGTTCGTGTCGAACGTCGACGGGACCGACGTCTGGGAGGCGACCCACGACCTGGACCCGGCCGAGACGCTGTTCGTCGTGGCGTCGAAGACCTTCGGCACGGTCGAGACCCTGACCAACGCCCGATCGGCCCGGGCCTGGCTCACCGCCGCCCTGGGCGAGGACGCCGTGAGCCGCCACTTCGTCGCCGTGTCGACGAACGCCAAGCGGGTCGCCGAGTTCGGGATCGACCCGGCCAACATGTTCGAGTTCTGGGACTGGGTGGGCGGGCGCTACTCCTTCGACTCGGCCATCGGGCTGTCGCTCATGGTCGCCATCGGCCCGGAGGCGTTCCGGGAGATGCTCGGCGGCTTCCACGCCATGGACGAGCACTTCCGCACCGCGCCGTTCGAGCGCAACCTGCCCGTCCTGCTGGGCCTGCTCGGCGTCTGGCACGGAAACTTCTTCGGTGCCGAGACCACGGCGATCCTCCCCTACAGCCAGTACCTCGCCCGCTTCCCCGCCTATCTCCAGCAGCTCGACATGGAGAGCAACGGGAAGTCCGTCGACCGCCAGGGCAAGGCGGTCGAGTGGCAGACCGGCCCTGTCGTGTGGGGCCAGCCCGGGACCAACGGCCAGCACGCCTTCTTCCAGCTGCTCCACCAGGGCACGCCGCTCGTCCCTTGCGACTTCATCGGGCTGCTGGAGCCCATCCACGACGTCGCCGGCCACCACGACCTGCTCATGGCCAACTTCCTCGCCCAGACAGAGGCGCTGGCGTTCGGCAAGACGCCCGAGGAGGTCCAGGCCGAGGGAGTGCCGGACGAGCAGGTGCCCCATCGCACGTTCCCCGGCAACCGGCCGACGAACACGATCCTCGCCTCCAAGCTCACGCCGGCGGTGCTCGGGCAGCTCGTCGCCCTCTACGAGCACAAGGTGCTGACCCAGGGCACCGTCTGGGACGTCAACTCCTTCGACCAGTGGGGCGTCGAGCTGGGCAAGGCGCTGGCCACCCGCATCGCCGGCGAGCTCACCTCCGACGCAGAGCCGGCCCACGACAGCTCGACCAACGCCCTGATTCGCCGCTACCGCCAAGCCCGCGGGCGAGGCTGAGGTGGCCGGCCACCTCGTCGTCCTCGTCCGCCACGGGCAGACGGAGTGGAGCCTGTCCGGGCAGCACACCGGCCGCACCGACATCCCCCTGACCGACGCGGGCCGCCACCACGCCCAGGCCCTGGGCGCCCGGCTGGCGGCGTGGACGTTCGCCCAGGTCTTCACCAGCCCCTACTCGCGGGCGATCGAGACGTGCCGCCTGGCCGGCCTCGGCGACGCGGCCCGCGTACTCGACGACCTGGGGGAATGGGACTACGGCGACTACGAGGGCCGGCGCACGGCCGACATCCGGGAGGAGCGGCCGGGCTGGGGACTGTGGAAGGACGGCGTGCCCGGCGGCGAGACGGTGGAGGAGGTGGGCCGGCGGGCCGACCGGGTGATCGAGGCCGTCCACCGCACCGACGGCGACGTGGCCCTGTTCGCCCACGGCCACGTCCTCCGGATCATCGGCGCCCGCTGGATCGACCTCCCGCCCGACCACGGTGCCAGGCTGGCGCTGTCCACCGCGTCGATCTCGGTCCTGGGCTGGGAACGGGACACGGCGGTCCTCGAACGGTGGAACGAGACCGACTAGTCA
>JAHFUP010000048.1 GCA_023265025.1 Acidimicrobiia bacterium
TTCGGCGATCAAGAAATCCATCTCGAAGACGGAGGATTCCACCGTTCCTGTCACACCGGCGGCGTAGTATCGCAGTGGAGGCCGTCACCGAAGTTCTACGGCCAGCGGGACATCCTCGCCTACGGGCAGCGCTCTTGCACCGTCGAACCGGTCTTCGGCCAGGCCAAGGAGAACCGGGGCATCCGCCGCTTCATGCGCCGAGGCCTCGCCGCGGCCGAGAGCGAGTGGGCGCTGGTGTGCGCCACCGGCAATATCCTGAAGCTCTACGGCCACGCCGGTGGAGGCAGCCTGGCAGCCACGATCTCGCCGGCGAGGTAGTCACCCCGCCGCCGTTCGGGCAGCTCCACCAGCTCCCCAACCTCTTTACCGGGGGAGGCAACCGTCCAGGTCGAGATCACCAATCCCGTCCCGCCGAGCCCCTCAACCGCCGCCGGCCCGCCTCAGTCCGGCGATCGCATACCCGTTGTACCGGACCAGCCTTTGAGACTCATGGTCGACTCCGGGAATCGCTTCATATGAGCTAACCGCCCAGCCAACTACGCCGCCGGCGCGCCTCGGAGCGCCCGACCCTGGCCGAATTCGCTACAGCCTGCTGACCTCTCCGACGCCTGGACGGTCGTCTGGCAAACGACCGATGCGAGCGAGTACGACGACGAGCTTGGCCGTGAGGTTGCCAAAGGTCATATTCTCCATGGTCTCGGGGTGCAGGCCGTCGCTGTTCGTCGCCACAAGAAGGACGTGATCTATTGGGTGGCAGAGAAGCAAAGCTGGGCCGTCGTTCACCTGACTTGGTCTGAGGAACGGGACCCGCGCTGGCCGGTGGGCGATCTGCTGCAGGACTGGCCGGACGTAGTGGTTGAACTCGCGGATCGCGGGCGTCCCTGACAGTTCAATGCCGTTTGCGGCACGCCTCACGGCCGGCGTTACGTGACGGTGCTGGCGGACCCGGATCGCCGTTGTTAGGGGACACGCGTCGACCTCCGGGAGCCGTTGCAGAGCAGCGGGGCAACGTGAGCGGGAGCGAACGGCGGGCAGGCCGTTGTGCTGTTGATGTCTACACACCATCGCGTTCAGGAGGAAGCTCTGACGGCCTGCCCGAGACACTCGTTTTCGCCTGCCGTCAAGGCGGGCGTCTACACCCGAACTCCTCGGACCCGAGCGGCCAGCGGGCCGGCGTCGATCGCCAGCAGGCCGACCGCGAAGCTCACCGCCTGGCACCGGGGCTGGGAGGTCGTCGAGGTGTTCCGCGACAACGACGCCTCCGCCTGTGGGCGGAGCCTCGACGGGCCTTTCGATCTCGTCGAGCGCACTCGGGCCCGGTTGCGACGAGCCCGCTGGGTGCTCGAGAACGAATGGGGAGGTCACGTGCCCCAGATCTCGGTCTCGGTCCTCTTCTGGGCGGTCCCGCTGGCCGCCGGCGTGGTCCGGACCATGCGTCGTCTCGAAAGCTTTCCGTCCTCTGCCGCGTCGGCTCGAACCGCGGCGCGCTCGTACGCTTCCTTCTCGTGGATCTCGAGCAGACCAGCTGTGGCCGAAGCGACCGCCTCGTTCCTCGCCTCCTCGTCGATCTGCCCGCCGATCAACAGGCCGCCATCGCTTTCTACCGGGCGACGGGTAGGGTGAGACGAACTCCGAGGCGGGGAGGTGGACCGACTTGCACGATGTCGACGGCAGCACTGTCTATCCAGGCGACGGCCCAGGGTCTGCCGGTCGGCGCCGTGTGCCGGACGACCGGGACGTGTGAGCGGCAGTGTCGGGAACGGCTTCGTGTGCGGCGGGCTCGAAGCGGCCGGCAACCGCGTGCAGAACAGGTGACGGGGCGCGGGCGACGCCGGCGAAGGAGACTCGGGCGCCGGCGGCCAGAGCGGACGTCGCGGCAGACAACTCGTTCCGATTGTTCACGAGCCTCGGCGTCGCGAAACCGGGCCGCGGTGGGATGCGGCAGGCCGCCGCCCCTCCGCTCCTGCAGCTGAGCGCCCGAGTCAGCCAACCCGACGACCCTCTGGAGATCGAGGCCGAGCGGGTTGCCGATGGCATCTCCGCCGGTCTGTCGTCGGCCGCGAGCGGCGTCGTCGCCGCGGCGCAGCGGTCGTGCCTGCGGTGTGCGGACCGGCGAGACGGTGTCGTCCACCGTGCCTGCGCGTGCGGGGACGATTCGTCGACGCTCCTTCGCAGCTCGGCTGCGCCCGGCGAGCCACTCGGCGCCCCGGCGGGGGGCGATGTCGACCGCGTGCTCCAGGCCCTCCCAGGGGGCGGCTCCCGACTCCCTGATCGCGTGCGTGCCGACTTCGAGGATCGCTTCGGCGCCGACTTCCGATCGGTTCGAGTCCATACCAGCGGCTCACCCGCCTTGGCGGCGCGGGGTCTTGACGCCCTCGCCTTCACCTACCAGAACCACATCGTCTTCTCGCCCGGTGCCTTCGATCCTTCGTCGGGAGAGGGCCGCCACCTGCTCGCCCATGAGCTGACACACGTCGTCCAGCAGGGAGTCGCGCCCAACCCGGGTCGGGTCTCGGACCCCGCCGCTCCGACGGCCGGTTCCGCGGCCGGAGCGGTCCAGCGCCGCACCATCCGTAACAGCTATGCCACCGCGGCCTCCGAGACCGGACCGCTCTGGGACGTGACGCTCCTCGTGACCGGCGCCCCGGATTCCGACACCTCCGATACGCAGGACTTCGTCAGTGCGGCAATGGATGGGGTCCGCGGGGCGGTCGGGATGTTGGGCCGCAGCGCCGGGGCCGGAAGCCGCACCCTGCGTGTGACCCTGCGCTACCAAAGGAACCGCGAGTACTCCGCCGTGTCCCAGGACGCCTACGCGGCGGCCAGACGTGCGGCGCTCGGCCGCGCCGCCGACGCTCCGCCGGCCCCGGCGCCGCAATCTCCGCCGGGTGGCACCATGCTGTCGGAGGTCCTGGTCACCGGTATCGCCTGTCCCTGCCCGGCGAACACGAACCGGCCCTACGACGCCGAGACCTTCCGGTTCGTGCACAGCCTGGAGCCGCTCGTCACCGCCGCCGCCGCTAGTCGGGGCGTCGCCGGGCCTCCCGTGGCCGGCGCCATCGCCGACGAGTACGACACCCGCCGCAGCTGGAGGGGGTTGGTGGACCGGGTCCAGGACGCTGTGGTCGGCGCGCTACCGGAGTTCGCCATCAGTGTGGACCGGTTCTTCGACATCCACTCGAAGCTTCTCAACACCCTCGAGAACGACGTCGGGCCGGCGAACATCAAGGTGAGGACCGCGCTGGAGCTCGTGCAGCGGGGAGAGCTCGCCGTGCCGGGCTCTCCCATAACCGACATCCAGGTCAACCGCATCGTCGCCTCGCTGCTGACCGAAGCGGGCACGGTCGCCGCCACTTCGGCCGTCATCGCCCGGGCGCTCAGGCTCTTCGGGCCGTTCCTCGGGGAGCATGGCGACGAGTTGGCGCAGGCCGTGCTCGTCGAGTACTTCAAGCAGGGCGACAGCTACTTTACCCGGTTCTCCGTGGCGAGGGCCGCCGATCCGGACCACGATGTCTGTCCCGGCGAGGGTGGCTGCAGGTTCTGGAGCAACTACGTCCGGATCGTCGCCGGCCTCACGCCGGCGCCCTGAGAACCGCAATGCTCGAGCACGCTGCGCCGCTCCCGGCCCCTAAGGTGCAGCCGGCCGTCGTTGTGGAGAGGCCCGCCAGGGAGACGGCAGAGCCGGCCGCCAGGCCCGTCGGCGTTTCGACGGTCGCCGCCGCGCTCACCGTGCTGCGCCAGCAGGATGCCGGTGCACCGGCACCGGCCGAGAGCCCGGCCCAGCGGGTGGCGACGGCGCTCCGGCACGCCGGCCCGGTGGCTGGTGTGGTCAGCGACTACCCCGGGGCGTTCCACATCCTGAACGGCCTGGCCATGTTCGGCATCCTCGCCACGCTGGAAGAGCTGAAGGGTATGGGGTATTTCGAGGATGTCCGGGACCATCTGGGGGAGGCGCACGGCGTGAACGTTCCCCGCCTCCGCGTGGGACTGCGAGCCGTCGACGCCCGGTCCTCACCCAGCGCCGCGTCGTTCACCACCGACAACGCGTCGGACCTTGCCACCCTCCCCGACGACCAGCGGACCGACGTGGCCCGCTACCTGGGGATCCAGCCGGCGCCGCTGCAGACCGCTCCGGCGGAGCCCGCTCCCCAACTGCCGCCGGCCGAGACGTCAGGCGTGCCCGCGCCTGTTGCCTCCGGCGACATCCCGGTGCCCCCCTCCTGCGTCGCCGTCCCGGTCCTGCCGGAGTCGGCCACGCTCTGCAGCGACGTGAGCCCCGATCGCTTCGGTGCCGATCCTGCCATCGCCCGGTTCGCGCACGACCTCGCGGTCTGTTACGCGGACCGAGTCGCCGACCGGCGGGGGCGTGATGAGCATGCGGCGGCCGTCAGGGCCGCGGAGGCCAGCGCCCTCAGGGACCACTTTGCCGGTGAGACGCCGGCGCAGCGCAGGGAGAGGATCGCGGCTGCCGCACGCGCCATCCAGGCGCCCGACCGTACTGTCGTCCGAGACGCGGCCGCGAGCGAACGGGAGAACTGGCTGAGCGCCGATTACCAGTCGACGATGCGGGCGGCTCGGCAGCGCTTCGGGGCCGACTGCCACGTCTTCCGGATAAGCCAGGGGTGGATGGTGGCGAGGCGGGAGCAGGTCGACTTCCAGACACTCATGGACAGCGTGCGTACGACCGGCAACCGACCGGTGGCGGGTCTAGGCCAGTTCGGACCGTCGTCGGTGGTCGAGCCCCTGGTCCCGATCGAGCGGCCGGGCACGGGCACGCCCGTGGCGCCGCAGATGAACACGTTCCTTCGCGCGCTCAGCAGTCAGGCGCAGGGCGGCCACCGGCGGTTCTCGGCGCAGAACTACGGAGGCCACGGCATGGGCTCCTTCCACGGGCGCGGGCTGTCGATCGACCTGAGGCTTGACGAACGCGACGCTCCACGGGACGAGCGAGGCTTCTACGCCCGCCAAGCCGCCGTCGAGTTCCTCATGATGGTCGATGCCGCGGCAGCGTCGATGAACGCGGGCTGGCGGGTGCTGTACAACGACTACGCCGTCGCGGCCGAGGCCAACCGGCGCACGGGCAAGATGAACGTCGTCTTTGCGGCCAACGTCGACGCCGGCGGCAACCTGAACTGGCACGGCCCGCTCGTGTTGCACTTTCACCTGGACCTGACGCCGGCCGCGCCTCCCCCGCGGCCCGCGGAGGCGGTCCCGTGATCGAGTCCCTTCCGCACGGTGACGCGACGGTGACGGCGGTTCCGTAGGCTCGTCGGCGGGGCACACCGGGCGGCGCCCCAGGAGGTGGACCGTGAGCGGGGCCGAGTCGGCGGGAGGTCCCAGGTTGTTCCTCATCGGCGGGTTCGACCTCGTCGACGCCAACCGGTCGGTGGGCATGGCGCTCGCGCTCCAGCGGCTGCTGGCGTACCTTGCCATCCAGCGCCGGCCGGTGCTGCGAACCCACGTGGCCGGGGCGCTGTGGCTGGACTCCGACGACGGGCACGCCATCGGCAGCCTGCGATCCGCCCTCCACCGGATCCGCCGGCTCTGCCGTGGCGCGGTCGACGTCTCCAGCAGCCACTTGTCGCTCGCTCCGGACCTGGAAGTCGACCTTCATGAGGCCGTGGCCCTGGCCCGCCGGCTGAACGACCCCACGTGCGTGGTCGACGACTCGGCGGCGGCGACCGACGTCCTCTCCTGTGACTTTCTCCCGGACTGGTACGACGACTGGGTGCTCGTGGAGCGCGAACGGTTCCGCCAGTTGCGTGTTCACGGCCTCGAGTCACTGTGCGGCCGGCTCACCGCGGGCGCCCGCTATGCGGAGGCCATCGAAGCCGGCCTCGGCGCCGTGGCCGCGGAGCCGTTGCGCGAGAGCGCGCAGCGGGCCCTCATCCTGGCCTACCTGGCCGAAGGCAACACCGTGGAGGCGATTCGCCAGTTCACGACCTACCGGGCCCAGGTTCGCGACGAGGTCGGCTGCGACCCGTCGCCGGGGCTCAAGAGGCTCGTCGGCCGGTAACGGGCGAGTCATGCCGGGGTGACGGGCCCGTCGCACGATGAGCCCGTGGCGCCACCGGACGGCCAGCGGGTCGGTTTGTTCCTCATCCGCGTCTGGGCCGAGGCGCCTCCCTCCGGCGGCTTCCGGGCGCGGCTGATTGAGACACCGGACATCGAGCACTCGCAGCAGACGACGACCGCGACCGACAGCATCGACGAGGTCTGCCTCCGCGTCCGCCACTTCATCGACACCTTCCGCTCGCGGTGACGGAGCATTCACGCCGGCGTGATGCCTCCCGGGCAAGCTGGCCCGGTGGCCGGGTTCAGGAGCCTGTCGGCGGCGGGCAAGAGCATCGAGAGGCTCCTGAACGCGCGGTTCGAATCGGACGACCCGATCGCGGGCAGGACCGTAAAGGCGGTGCTGGTGCGGACCGACGACTTCGAGACCGGCTCGACCGCCAGCGTGATCAAGCCCCCCGCCATTTCGCTCTTCCTGTACCGGGTCGACTTCAACAAGGCCATGCGCGCCGCGTGGTCGTCGGTGGGCAGCCAGGAGGGCCGTCCGCACCTGCCCCTCGATCTCCACTTCCTGCTCACGCCATGGGCGGACAACGCCGAGCACGAGCAGCAGATCCTGGGCCGGGCCATGCAGTGCCTGGAAGCCATGCCCGTTCTGTCCGGCCCGCTCCTCGACCCCTCCGGCAACTGGGCGCCCAACGAAGCGATCCAGGTCGTGCTCGAGGACATGACAACGGAAGCGCTGATGCGGACGTTCGACTCGTTGTCGGCCGATTTCAGGCTGAGCGTGCCCTACATCGCCCGCCCGGTGCGCATCGACGGCGACGCCATCCCGCCGGCCACCGTCACGACCGTCCTGGCCGGCATCGCCGCGGGCGCCTCGTGAACAGCGTGCTCGCCGAGCGGTTCGCGGAGAACATCCATCGCCTGGCGCTCGGGATCGAGCCCGTCGACGCAGCACGCGGCAGCCGTGTGGCTCACAGCGTCGAGCTCGCCCTCGAGAACGTGCCCCAGCCCGCCTGGCGCTGGAGGCCGCTCCGCCCCGGGTCGGAGGTGAGCGACATCCTCGCCGGCGTCGAACGCCACGACTCCTGCCGGTACGTCCTGCGCTACCGGCCCGGCCTGTCGTCGCCGGTTGACCTTCGCATTTTCGATCGGAGCCGCCGTTTCGCACCCCGCCGGCTCCGGGTTCCGATCCACGGCGCGGCCGAGCTCCTGGCCGAGCCGCCGGTCGCGCTCGCCGGTCGCGTGCGTCGACCGGTGCTATACCCGGGGGCGGCCTACGACATCTGCGAGACGTCCACGGGCATTCGAGGCCGCATCCTGCGTGGGGGCGTGCCGATGCGCTGGGCGCGGATCGAAGCCCGGCTCGGCGCCGAAGTGGTCGGGCGGGCGCACGGGGACGACCGGGGCGACTTCCTGTTGCTCATCGCCCTGCCTCGGACCCACGTCGGCGGCGTCGCCGACCCGTTGCCGGTCGTCGTCACCGTCTTCGGGCCGGACGTCGCTCCTGCGCCCAGCCGACCGGACCTGCCGCAGCTCGACGGCCTCTGGGACCTCCCGCTGGAAGTGCTGGGGCTCCCCGGAGCACCCGACCCCACGTCGGCGGGCGACGTGCCGCCGACCGGGTACCGCCTGTCCAACGTCGATCCCCGGGTCCACGTCGACCTGCCTCTCGGAAGGATGTCCAGTGCGGCCATCGCACCGTTCCAGTTCACGTAGTACCGGCGAGGAGGGAGCCGATGCCTGAGTACCTGGCCCCAGGCGTGTACGTCGAGGAGGTCAGCTTCCGTGCCAAGTCGATCGAAGGGGTGCCGACCAGCACCACGGGTTTCGCCGGCATGACCCGGTACGGTCCCGTCCAGTACATCGACGGCGGCGCCCGCGGCCCACGAAGCACCGAGCCGCGCCTGATCACCAGCTTCAGCGACTTCGAGCGCGTGTACGGCGGCCTCGATCCCCTGGTCCTCGGGGGTGACGAGCGGCTTCCCTTCCTGGCGCACGCAGCGAAGGCATTCTTCGACAACGGCGGCAAGCGCCTGTACGTCTCGCGTGTCTTCGTGCCGAACTCGGCGACGGACCTCGGCCTGGCCGGGCGCGACGTCCCCGTGGCGTCGTCGCCCGGGACGACTGCGCACTGGCGGGCCCGGTGGCCGGGGCGGTTCGGCGAGGTGATAGTCGTGGCCAACGTCGTGCGCAGCAAGAACGTCGCCTTCACCTTCCCCGCCGACCCCACCGACCCGCTGCACCGAGACACTTGGGGACCCCAGGCCAAGTCGGCGAGCACGGGGACGGTCGTCGAGATCACACCTGCGGGGACCACGCCGCCGGCGGGCAACGTCAACCTCGTGGCCACCGCGCTGGCGCTCGTCCGCGTCGACCCCGCCACCGGGCGGCAGACCTTCCACGGGCCCGGGAACGCGCCGGTCACGGTCAACGCCGGCTCGGTGATCCAGATCATCGAGCTGCAGGTGAGCATCCGGGTCGACGACGACCGAATCGACTCCTACCCCCAGCTCGGCACCCATCCGAAGCACAAGCGGTACGTCGGCAAGATCCTCCAGAAGGACGATCCCGCTGACGAGGATGCCACGGTCTGGCTCGACTACGGCGGGTACGACCCGACCGACCCCACCGTGTCGGACTTCACCGAGACGGGAGCGAACGCCATCGGGCTGATGGTCGCGCTGCAGCAGAACCCGAACCCCCGCCTCACCGGGGGCAACGACGGGCAGCTCGCCGTCGGTTCGGACCTCGCGGGCCAGGAGGCGAACCTCGACGACGCCAACGTGAAGGCCACTGGCCTCGAGGCGCTCGGCGAGCTCGACGACATCGCCATCGTCGCGCTGCCGGACGGCGGGACCTACGACAGCGCCGACCTCTGCGCCGACGCCGCCGGGCGGCTGATCGGCCACGCCGAGCGGCTCCGGTACCGCATCGCCGTGGTGGACGCTCCGCAGGAGAGCTCCATCTCGGAGATCCGCGCCTTCCGGGCCCGCTTCGACAGCAAGTACGCCGCCCTGTACCACCCCTGGATCGAGATCTTCGACCCGACCGAACGGGTCGCCCAGGGGGCTCCACCGAGGCGACTCCTCCTGCCGCCGAGCGGCTTCGTGACCGGGATCTACGCCCGCAGCGACATCCAGCGCGGCGTGTTCAAGGCTCCGGCCAACGAGGTGGTGCAGGGCCTCACCCGCCTCGAGGCCAACATCAACAAGGCCCGCCAGGACGTGCTCAATCCCGAAGGCATCAACGCTATGCGGTTCTTCCCCGGTCGGGGGAACCGGGTGTGGGGCGCCCGCACCATGTCGTCGGACCCCGAGTGGAAGTACGTCAACGTCCGGCGCCTGTTCGCGTTCCTGGAGCACTCGATCGACAAGTCGACCCAGTGGGCGGTGTTCGAGCCCAACAACGAGCGGCTTTGGGCCAACATCCGCCAGAGCGTCGAAGACTTCCTGCTCGTACAGTGGCGCGACGGGGCGTTGCTCGGGTCCAAGCCCGAGGAGGCGTACTTCGTGCGGTGCGACCGCACGACGATGGTGCAGAACGACCTCGACAACGGGCGCCTCATCTGCCTGATCGGGGTGGCGCCGGTCAAGCCGGCGGAGTTCGTGATCTTCCGCATCGGCCAGTGGACGGCCGACGCCAAGATGGCCTCGTAGGGAAGGGGGTTCGGTGGCGACGTTTCGGGAATCGCCGTACGGCGCGTTCAACTTCATGGTGGCCCTGGGTGGCGACCAGGGCACGGGCGACTTGGGCACCATCATCGGCGGCTTCTCGGACGTCACCGTCGGCGGCACGGAGGTCAACTACTCCGAGTACCGGAACGGCAACGAGAGGTTCAACACGGTGAGGAAGGTCCCGAACACCCACAAGGTGGACGACGTCAAGCTCAAGCGGGGGTTGGTCGGCACCACCGACCTGTTCGACTGGATCAAGGGTGTCCGGGAGGGCACGCCCGACCCGCGCCAAGTCACGGTCACTCTCCTCGACGAGGCCCGTAACCCTGTGGCCAGCTGGCGGCTCCGCAACGCGCAGCCCAAGAAGTGGACCGGGCCCACCCTCGCGGCCAAGGGCGGCGGGGAGGTGGCCATGGAGGAGCTGGACTTCGTGTGCGAAGCCATCGACTACAGCTGAGGAGTTCCCGTCCATGAACCGGTTCACACTGGGAGCCCCCGGCGTCTACCACGTCGCTCCGTCCGCGGTCCGGTCCCTGACCGGCGTCCGGATGGACGTGGCCGCCTTCGTCGGAGTGGCGCCGCGCGGCCCGGCTCGGGCGTCGCAGCGGTCCATCCCAGTCGCGGTGGAGAGCTGGGACGAGTACCGGCGCCTCTACGGCAGCTTCGAGGGGCCGGGCCTCATGCCCTATGCAGTGGCGTCGTTCTTCGAGCAGGGCGGCACGCGGGCCTACATCGTGCGCATCGTCCACGACTACCAGGACGCCGAGCTGGACCGGGGCGGGGTGGCGTCGGCGGCCGTCCCCGGGCTCCTCGGAGACGGTGGGCAGCCGCTGCGCCTGACGGCCGCCGACGAGGGCGCGTGGGGACACGGCATCACGGCGTCGATGACCTTCCAGGCCCGTCCCCTGCCCTTCGATCACGCGTCGCTGCAGGAGGTCGTGGTGGACGCCGGCACGCCGGTCTCCCCGGGCACGCTCCTGCGTATCGTCGACGCCGCCGGCATCCGGGTGCTGCGCTTCGTGTCGGCAGTGCGCACGCAGCCGCGGCTGGGGGAGTGGGGCCGTGAGCGGGTGCTCACGCTCGAGTTCGGGCTGCCCGCCGCTCCCGAGCGGGTCGAGGTGGTCACCGCGACGGTCTCGGTCGCCGACCTCGACCGGCGGATCGCCCGGAACGAGGTCCACGAGGTCGTCGGGCTCTCCCCCGAGCATCCCCGCTGGCTGGCTTCCGTGCTGCGCGACGAATCGTCGCTCGTGCGGGTGGCGGCGCCGTTCGCGGGACTGGCCGTGCGACCGACGGACCCCAGCCTGGCCACGGTGGCGGCTGAGCCGTTCAGGGGCGGCACCGACCGGTACGTCGACATCGAGTCCGGCGACTTCTTCGACCCGACGTGGCACCCGTCGGACGACCGAGCCGGCGACGGGGTGCAGTCGCTGGCCGAGCTCGACGACCTCTCGCTGCTGGTCGTCCCCGACCTCTACTCGCCTCGCCCGCTGAACCCGATCGAGGGCGTCCTCGACGTCGGCTCGCTCGCGGGCCCGACGTTCGAGTCCTGCGTCGTGGCCCCGGCGCCGCCCCACCACGTCGGCGTGGTCCCCGACCTTCCCGGGCTGCGCCTCGATCCCACCCTCCCCTCGGACCTGGCGGTGATCGCCGACCTTCAGGAACGCCTGGTCCGGTTCGCCGAGTCCCTCCGGTCCTTCGTCGTGCTCCTCGACGTGCCGCCGGGCCTGGGCCAGCGGGCCATCCTCCGCTGGCGGGCTCGCTTCGAGTCGTCCTACGGCGCCGGGTACCACCCCTGGCTCAAGGTGTCCGAGGCGGCCGACGACCGCGACGGTCTGGTGTCCGTCAACCCCTCCTCGGTAGCTGCGGGCATCGTGGCCCGACGCGAGCACGTCTTCGGTGTGCCGTTCGGCCCGGCGAACGAGCTGGCGGCCGGCGTGGTGGACGTCGAGGAGCGGGTGGCGCCGGCCCGCCACGACGAGCTGCACCAGAGCGCGGTCAACGTCTACGTGCGCGAGCGCGACGGCGTGCGCCTGTCGGCGGCGCGCACGTTGAGCCGCGACCCGGCCTACCGCCAGCTGAACGTCCGACGGCTGATGACGATGTTGCGGCGCGTGCTCGAGAGCCAGACCCAGTGGGTCGCCTTCGAGCCCAACGGCCCCGAGCTCTGGGCCGATGTGCGGAACTTCCTGACCAGCTTCCTGCGCCAGCTCTACGTGGCGGGCGCGTTCACGGGCGCCACCGAGGCCGAGGCCTTCTTCGTGCGCTGCGACGGGACGCTCAACAGCGCCCCGGTCCTCGACACCGGCCGGCTGATCGTGGAGATCGGGGTGGCGCCCGCCGAGCCGATCGAGTTCATCGTCCTTCAGCTCTTGCGGGACGGCGACGGGTCGGTACGGGTCGAAGAGCCGAGCCGGGGGACCCGCCGTGGCTGACCGGGAGTTCCCCGCGCTGGTCCGGTCCTTCCGGTTCCGCGTGAAGCTCTTCCAGGCGCCGGCGGCGGAATCCGGCGCCGACGCCTCCTCGCCGGCCGGGCTCGAACAGTCGGGACGCCAGCTCGGCGACGGCGGCTTCCAGGAGTGCACCGGGCTCGAGGTGGACGTCGACGTCCAGGAGTACCTCGAAGGCGGGCGCAACGACGGCGTGATCAGGCGGGTCGGGAGGGCCAAGTACCAACCGCTCGTGCTGAAGCGGGGGATGTTCTTCCTGGAAAGCGGGACGGTGGACCGCAGCCTGTGGGAGTGGGTCCAGGGGGTCGTCTCCGGGCAACGGCCGGTCGCCCGGTTCAACGGATGGGTGCAGGTGCTGGACGTGGGGGACGAGCCGGTGGCCACGTGGGCCTTCGAGCGCGGCATCCCAGCCAAGATCAGCGGCCCACAGCTGAACGCCAGGACGGGCGAGGTCGCCATCGAGGAGCTTCAGATCGCCCACGAGGGCCTCTGGTTGGTGGCGAGCTGATGGGCACCCTGGCCAAAGCCGAGCTGCAGGAGCTGAGCGCGGCGGCCACGCCCGGTCCCGTCGGCGATCCGCTCCCCGTCCAGTTCAACCCCACCTCCCTGCGCCTCCAGATGACGAACAACGTCGAAGGGGGGTCGTCCCGCGGCCGCCAGGTCCAGCAGTTCAACGGCACCAGCTCGACGGTGCTGTCCCTCGACCTCGTCTTCGACACTGCGGACGAGGGCACCACCGACGCCCCCAGGAACGTCCGCGAGAGGACGTCGGACGTGTCTCGGTTCGTCCTCCCGACCGGAGAGGAGACCAAGCAGGCACCCCCGCGCGTCCGGTTCCACTGGGGCGCCTTCCTCTTCGACGGCGTGATGACGAGCCTCAACGAGGACATCGACCTCTTCTCCTCCAGCGGTGTCCCGCTGCGGTCGAAGGTCAGCATCTCGATCAAGGAGCAGGACCCCCGCTTCGAGGCTCTGGAGTCCGGACCGGGCAAGAGCAGGGGCTCGGAGGCGAGCGCGCCCGGGCAGTCCGCCGGCGCACCGGGAACTGCCGGCGGCGGCGCCAGGGACCGCACCGGCACCGCGCTGGGCGGCGAGTCGGCGGCCGACTTCGCGGCCCGGATGGGCCTTGACCCCTCCGCGTGGCGGGGCCTGGCCGCGGGCCTGGAGAGCTCTCTCTCGCTGCCGGCCGGGCTCCAGATCGACTTCTCGGCCAACCTGTCGGTGGCCGCCGGTGTCGGCATCACCGCCGGCTTCGAAGTGGGTGCCCCGGCCTCCGTGGAGGCGTCGGTCGGACTGTCGGGCGGTGGCGCGGGGCCGAGAGGGCCCGGTGGCGGCGACGCCGGCCGCAAGCTCGCCGCCGCGGGCGGTGTCACCGCCGCCATTGCCATCGCCGAGAAGGCAAGAACGGAGACGGCGGCGGCCGGCGCCCGCACCGCCTTCCAGCCGGGGCGCGACGCGCCCGGGCAGGGCCCCGCCGCCGGCGCTGGGACGGGGCCGGCCGGGCAACGGCCGCCGGAGGCGCGGCGGGCGCCCTTGCGGCGGACCGGGATGCCCACGCCCGCGGCCCAGGCCCACGCCGCCGCCGCCCCGCCGCCGCCCTCGTCCGACAGCCGGGCGGCCACTTACGGCCTCGGCGTGCCGCTGCGCCCCCGGGTGGAGGGCGCAGCGGCGGACCGCCGGCGCGCCCTGGGCGGCCGGGTCGTCGTCGGGACCCGCCCACGGGGCACGGCGGCCCCGGAGCAGGACACGGCGACCGCGGCGTCGTGGAGCGCGTTGGCGGCCGGCAATCGCCCGGCGTCGAGCACCGGACCCGCCCCCTGCCGGTGCGGGGGCTGTCGATGACGGTACACGTCGACAGCGTGTCCTCCGAGGTGACGACGGAGAGCGTGCCGGAGGCGGCCGGCGGCAGCGCCGGGGACACTGCGTGGCAGGAGCTCGATCGCATGCGGGCGCTCCGCGAGGAGATGGACCGCGACCGGGCCCGCACCCGGGCCGAGGGATTCGATGACTGACCCCCTGCTCGCCGCCACCACTCCGGTCTTCACCGTCGACGGCGAGGTCAAAGGCGAGCTGGCCCGCGATGTGCTCCGCCTCGAGGTTGAGGAGGGAACCGGCGGTCTCAAGACGCTGGTGGCCCACTTCGCCGCCATCGGCCCCAACCCGTCCGGGAGCGACGAGCGCCTGCAGTACCTCGACGGCGCGGTGGTCGACTTCGGCAAGGAGCTGGAGGTCAGCATCGGTCCGCCCGGGACGGAGCGGAAGATCTTCCTCGGCGCCATCTCGGCTCTCGAGGCGGCCTTCGACGAGGGCCGGATGCCGAACGTCACCGTCTTCGCCGAGGACGCCCTCATGAAGCTGCGGATGACGAGACGAATGCGTACCTACACCGACGTCAGCGACGACGACATCGCGCGGGCCATCGCCGGCGAGCACGGCCTCGGAGCCGAAGCCGCCTCCGACGGCCCAACCTACGACGTCGTCCACCAGCTGAACCAGAGCGACCTCGCCTTCCTCAGGGACCGCGCTCGCCTGGTCCAGGCCGAGATCTGGTGCGACGACCGCACGCTGAACTTCAAGAGCCGTCCCAACCGCACAGCCACGTCGCTCACGCTCGTGGCGGGCAACCACCTGATCTCGGCGAAGCTCCGGGCCGACCTCGCCCACCAGCGGACGACCGTGCGGGTCAGCGGCTACGACGTCCAACAGCGGGCGACGATCGACGAGGAGGCACCAGCCGACGTGGTGCAGGCCGAGGTCAGCGGGGGCCGTACCGGACCGAGCGTGCTCTCCTCCGCGTTCGGCGAACGGATCTCCCACCGCGTGCGGGAGGTCCCGCTCGTCGAGGGTGAGGCCAATGCATGGGCGAGGGCCGAGATGCTGCGGCGGGCCCGCCGCTTCGTCTCGGTCACGGCCACGACCCGGGGTACGCCGGACCTCGTGGTGGGGAGCCAGGTCACCCTGGAGCGGGTCGGGCCGCCGTTCGAGGGCGCCGGCTACTACGTAACCCGCGTGCGCCATACGTGGGATCTGTCTCAGGGCCACCGCACCTCGTTCGAGGCCGAGCGGGCCACCGTCAGCGAGGGCGCGGCGTGACGCGCGCAGGCGGACGGCACCGGTGACGGGGCGCACCGACGGTGGGGCCATGCGCCATTTCGGGCTCTACCCCGCCATCGTGACCGACATCGTCGATCCCGACCAGCTGGGCCGGATCGAGGTCAAGTTCCCGTGGCTCGGTACCGACGGCTCGAACGACGTCCGCTCCTGGGCCACGCTGCTCAGCCCCTACGCCGACGACGACCAGGGCTTCGAGATCCTGCCGTCCGTCGACACCCAGGTCGTCGTCGGGTTCGAAGGGGGCGAGCTGCGCCGCCCGTACATCGTCGGCGCGGCCTGGAACGGGAGGGAGGCGCTCCCCGAGGCGGCGAGCGCCGCCAACGACAAGCGGCTCATCAAGTCCCGGGCCGGCAGCCTCCTCGAGTTCGACGACACCAGCGGCGCAGTGAAGGTGACGGTCTCGACCAAGAACGGCCACACGCTCGTGCTGGACGACGGCGCCCAGCAGGTCGTGCTGACGCACGCCAACGGGTGCACGCTCACCATGGACGCCGCCGGGGAGGTCCAGATTCGAGCGAATGCCAGCGTCGAGGTCACCGCCCCCACGGTGAACGTCCACGCCGCCACCGCCAACTTCGACGGCATCATCAACTGCACGACGGTCATCTGCAGTGTCGGCGTGGTGTCGCCCTCCTACACACCCGGCGCGGGGAACGTCTGGTGAGCGCGACGAACGGCCAGCACCCATGGCTGCTCGCCGCGCCGTGGTACGGCTGGCCCCGCCAGGCGCCGGTGCAACCCCGCGAGACACGGCCTGTGCTGCAGAAGTACGAGACGTCGAGGTTCGTCACCGAGTTCCTGAGGGATCCGCAGCACTCGCTGAAGTTCGTTGACGAGGACCTCGTCCACCGCCTCGAACTCCTCCCCCCGCTCCCGGCGCTCGGTCCGCCGTTCGGGACCCGGCGGCGCCGCCTCTCGACACAGACCCTGGTCAAGACCGGCACGCGCAAGCTCTTCCTCGACACCCACAAGCGCTTCTACCTCGTCGTGTGCGAGCTCCACTGCGACGCACCCGGCTTCCCTTCGGCCAACCGCGACCAGGTGTGCGAGGCGGGGCTGGTCGTCCGCCGCCGGCGGGTCGAGGTGGGGGCTTCGTCCGGGCTCGCCCCCAAGATCGTCACCAAGCAGGCGGCCGGCCTCCTCCGCGACATCGCCATGACGTCGACGCAGCTCGAGAACCTCGAGCGCATCGCCGCGCTGTCGGGTTCCGAGGACGACGGCCTCGTGGCATCGATCCGGTTCCGTCGTGCCGACGCCGTGGCCCGGCTGGGCGCGGAACGGCGCCGGCTGGCGGCGTGGAGCGAGGAGGTCGGCAGCGTCTGGGCCCTCGAGGGTTGGCTGCCGTCCGCCTTCGACAAGATCGGTCGCTGGCAGCAGGTCGAGGAGAGCCCGGGTGAGGTGACGGAGCAGGTGTACCCGCTGTACCCCCTGGTGCCGGACCCCCGGGACGCCGGGCACGCGGGCCGCGCCCGCGCCATCTACTTCGGCGTCGTCCCGACCAGCAGCGCGGAGGCGGCCGTCGACGGGACGGCCCGCTTCGACGACCAGGCGCTCTACGAGGTCCGTTGCTATGTCCGCCGCCACGACCCCCGCTGCCCGAAGAAGCCGGTGCGGGGCGACTGCAAGGGCGAGCTGGTGTGGAGCCACCCCACCGAGACCTACCGCCTGGCGTCACACTTCGACCTCGACGGCACCGGCAACCAGCCCGTCACCATCCAACTTCCGGACATCCCGGCGCTGCAGGCCCGGGCCGCCACCGCCCGCCCGAGCCAGCTGGCGACGGTGAAGATGGTGTCCCCGCCTGGCTCCGGGTTCCAGTTCGCCGACAGCGGCAAGATCCCCACCAGCGGAGGCATGAATCCGGGCATCGAGATCTGCTCGTTCTCGATCCCGCTGATCACGATCGTCGCCACCTTCGTGTTCAAGCTGTTCCTCGGCATCGTGATGCTCGTCTTCAACCTGTGGTTCCTGCTCAAGCTGAAGTTCTGCATCCCGCCCAGCGCGCAGGTGGCCGGCGACGTCGGGGCCGAGCTGAGCCTCATCCCGCCGTCGCTGTCCGTGGACGCGGACATCGACGTGGCCATGAGCGCGCCGGCTTCAGCCGCGCTGCAGGCCAAGCTGTCCGCCGACTTCGACGCCGAACAGGGCGCGGGGACCGGTGCCGCGCTCACCGGTCCGGCCGGGTATACGAACAAGCCGCTGATCGAGCTGCACAAAGATCTGGCCGCCGACTACCGCCTGGCCGCGAACGCGCCGTCGTTCACCGAGACCCTCGAGTACGAGGACCACGTCGACCGGTCGGAGGTGACCGTCTCGTGACGACGCTGTCGGTGCTCGGGACGGGTTGGAGCTTCCCGGTGTCGCCGTACCCGGCCACCGGGAGCCTGCTGACCGCGGCGGGACCGGAAAAGGTGCGCCAGGCCATGGAGATCATCCTCGACACCGAGCCCGGCGAGCGGGTGATGCGGCCTTCGTTCGGCTGCGGCCTCCGACGGTTCCTCATGAAGCCGAACACCGTCGCCACTCGGGCCTTGATCCAGCACGACGTCGCCCTGGCCCTGACCACGTGGGAACCGCGCGTGCGGGTGACGTCGGTCGAGGTCACGCCGGGTGAGGACCCCGCCCTCGTCTACATATCGGTCTCGTACGTCCACGTTCGGGACTCACGGCCCGGCAACCTCGTCTACCCCTTCTACCTGGAATGAACTGACGTGCCCCTTCCGGCGCCCATCCTCGACGACCGATCCTTCCAGCAGCTCCGCGACGAGCTGGTGCGGAGGATCCCGGTGTACGCCCCGGAGTGGACCGACCACAATCCCAGCGACCCGGGCATCACCCTCATCGAGCTGTTCGCCTTCCTCGGCGAAAACCTACTCTTCCGCTTCAACCAGCTTCCCGACGCGACCAAGCTGGCGTTCCTCCGCCTCCTCGAGATCCCGCTGCGACCGGCATCGGTGGCCACGGCCATGGTCTCGGTGACGACCAAGGAGGCCGCCGGCACCCTCGTACCGGCGGGGACGTCGGCGGTGGCCGGGAAGGTCACGTTCGAGACCGAGGACGAGGTCCACGCCTGGCCGCTGTCGGCGCAGGCGGTCGTGCGGGCCGCGACGCTCCCGCCGGCGCCCGAGGAGAAGGAGGCGTGGGACTTCCTGGTCCGGGCCCGGGACGCCCGTCGCCTGAGTGCCACCGAGCGGCCCGCGTACTACTCGAACAGGTTCGTCCCCGCCGACCCGACCGCGCCCGGCGCCGTCCCCGTCGACCCACGCGAGGCGGTCGACAGCATGGTGTGGGTCGCGGTCATCGGTGCCAAGGAAGCCGACCGCGGCCGGCTCGCCGGCGGGATCTTGAACGTCGGCGTGGTGTTCGACGAGGACCTCGCCGGCGCCGCCCCGGCGCCGTGCCCACGGGGGTTCGTGCCGCCCAGCCCCTCCATGACGTGGCAGATCTCCACGGGGAGGCTGAGCGCCGGCGGGGCGCCGCTCTACCGCTCGCTCGCCCTCGTCGGCGACACGACTCGGGGCCTCACCCGCCGGGGAGTCGTGCGATTGCAGCTGCCGGCGTCGGCCGCGGACATGGGCGACTTCGCGCCGCCCGACCCCGACCTGCGCGGCAGCGGCGACCTCCCACCGGATCTCGACGACGAGAAGGCCACCGCCGCGCTCCTGTTCTGGCTGCGCGTCTTCCGGCAGGGGGACGACGCACCGTTCGACCGCCTGCTGTGGGTGGGGGCGAACGCCACCGCCGTGCACCAGTCCCGAAAGGCCCTCCCGGAGTTCCTGGGTACCGGGAACGCCCAGCCCGACCAGGTGCACCGGCTCGTCAACCGACCGGTGATCGAAGGCTCCCTCGTCCTGCAGGTGGAGGAGGCGGGGCAGTGGGTCCGGTGGCTGGAGGTCTCGGGCCTGGACGCCAGTGGCGAGGACGACCGTCACTACGTGCTGGACCCGGAGGCCGGCGAGGTGCGGTTCGGCAACGGCGTGCGGGGCCGGGCGCCCCAGATCGGCGAGCGCATCCGGGCCGTCGAGTACCGCTACGGCGGCGGGCCCGAGGGCAATGTCGCCGCCGGCGCCATCTCCAAGCTCGACGGCATCGCGTCGCTGAAGGTGGCCAACGTCCTGCCGGCCACCGGCGGGGCGCCGGCGGAGACCGTCGCCGAGGGCCTGGAGCGCATTCCGGCCGAGTTCCGGCGGCACGATCGCGCCGTCGCCTCCAGCGACTTCCGCGAGCTGGCCCGGGCCACACCCGGAGGCGGTGTCGGGCGGGCCGAGACGCTGCCCCTCTACCACCCACCGACCGGGCAGGACCCGGCGGCCGGCGTCGTTACCGTCGTCATCTGGCCGAGGGAGGACCTGCGCCACCCGTCGGCCCCCATGCCGACGAGGACGCTGCAGCAGGCCGTGTGCGCGTGGCTCGACGTCCGGCGCCTCGTGACGACCGAGCTCTACGTGGTCGCGCCGAAGTACGTGAAGGTGGCGGTGGCAGTGGGCGTGCACGTCAAGGCGGGCTACGGCGTGGAGGCGGTGCGGCGGTGGGTCGAGCTGGTCCTCCGCCAGTACCTGGCCCCCCTGCCGCCGTACGGACCGGAGGGCGAGGGCTGGCCGCTCGGCCGCCGGGTGTACGGGCCGGAGCTGGAGGCGGCCGCGCTCCAGGTCGAGGGGGTCGAGTACCTGGAAGGGCTCTCGGTGGCCCGATTGGCGGCCGACGGCGTGAGCTGGACGACCGGTCCGGTGGGGATGTCGCACGAGCAGGTTCCCGAGCTGGCCGTCATCACGGTGGTCGAGGGGCCGCCGCTGGCGCCGGGCGTCGGGGTGGCTCCTCCCGAGGCCGCGAGGACCCCCATCCCGATCCCGGTCATCAAGGACGTCTGCTGACGATGGCGGTCGCACGGCCATTCGCGCTGGTCAGGACGATCGACCAGTGGGCCCGCTGCTCGCACCGCGACACTGCGGTCCTCGCCTCGGGGGAGGTGTCGTTGGCGTGGGTGGATCCCGAGCGCGAGGACGTCGCCGGCCCGTTGCCCGACCGCGGCAGCGGCCTGGCCTTCGACTCGTCGTGCGTCCTCTACCACGGGGCCCGCCCGGAGGGCAGGATCGAGCGACTGCTGTGGGCGGCCGTCGACGCCTTCGGCCTACCCACCGCCCAGCCCCAGCCGGTCGCCCTTCTCCACCGGAGTGCGGAAGGCCCGGTGGGCGACTTCTCGACAGCGGAGCCGTCCGCCGCGTTCGTCGACCCGCTCAGCCTCGCCGTGGACGACGACGACCGGCTCTTCGTCGCCGACGGCGCCACGGGGAGGATCCTGGTCTTCGACCTGTGGAGCCGGCGGCTGCTCCGCCGCGTCGTCGTGCCCGGCGCCGGCGGCCAGGCGCTCGTTCCTCTCGACCTGGCCTGCCGGGGACGGACGGTGTGGGCCGTCGCCCGGGGCCTCGACGGTGCCCTGCGCATGGAGGCCCGCCGGGGCTCGGTGCTGGTCGACCTCCCGACCGGCCCTGCGGACCTTCCTCCGGAGGCGTCGGTCCGGCGCGTGGCCGTCTCCCCGGCCGGCGAGCTGTTCGTCCTGTACCGAGACGCCGGCGGTGCGGCGTGGGTCGTCGGGGCCGGGACGCACCAGGTGGTTCGGGTCGGCGGCGCCACCGACGTCGAGTTCGACGGCGACGGCGCCCTCGTGGTGGCCCGGGAGCCCGGCGCCGACTTCCTGCGGGTGCGGGCCGGCTTCGCCGACATGCCCCTGAAGGCCCGGGGCTATGACGGGCGTGGGATCGTGCGCACTCCTGACGGCCGGATCGGCTTCTGGACGGCCGACGGCTTCCGCCACGCCGTCCCGGCCCGCATCCGCTACCGACCCACCGGGCGGGTCACCACCTACCGGGTGGATTCCGGGGAGCACCAGATGGAGTGGGGGCGCCTGTTCGTCGAAGCGTGCATCCCGCATCACACCGGCGTGCGGGCGCACTTCGCCACGGCCGACGACGATCTCGACGAGCCTGCGCTCCCGCGCACGCTGCCCGCGAACCTCGTCGACTACGTCGTGCGCCGGCCCGACCTGTCGCCGCCAATGGCCCCTGTGGTGCAGGTCCCGGGCCCGGGCCAGGTCGTGCGGCCCCTCCACCGCCGGGAGACCGGCAGGGAGCTGCCCTGGTCGCGTCCCGCGGCGACCGACCGCTTCGAGACGTTCGAGGCGCCGATCGACGCTGCACCCGGCCGGTACCTATGGGTGACGCTCGAGCTGACTGGGAACGAGCGCTTCTCCCCGAAGGTCCGCAGCGTGCGGGCCGGCTACCCGACGCACGACCTGCTCCAGCGCCTGCCCCGCACCTTCTCCCGTGAACCGGCGGTGGCCTCGTTCCTCACCCGCTTCCTCGCCATGTTCGAGGGCACCCTGGCCGACCTGGACGGTCGGGCCGGGGAGCGGCAGATCCTGGTCGATCCGCGAGCCACGCCGGAGGAACTGCTCCCATGGTTGGCCAGCTTTGTGGGCCTCGTCCTCGATGAGCGGTGGCCGGATGCGGCACGGCGGACGCTCGTCTCCGAAGCGGCCGAGCTGTTCCGGTTCCGGGGCACTCCGCGCGCCCTCGGTCGCATGCTGGAGATCTACCTCGGCTTCGCGATCGTGATCGCGGAGCAGTTCCGCTTCCGCGGCCTCGGGGGGTTGGCGGGAGGGGACGACACCGGCCCTGTCCTCTCCACCTCCGTCCTCGGTGGCGGTTTCCGGGTCGGTGGCACGGTCGGCGACGCCGGCGTCCCCACGGCCGGAGGGGATCTGGACGACGGCTTCAGGACCAACGCCCACCGCTTCTCCGTCGTGATCCCGGCCGTCCTGAGCGAAGAGCAGGCCGACGTCGTGCGCGACGTCCTCGACCGGCACCGTCCCGCCCATACCATGGTCGACGTCTGCAGTGTCGGCACCGGGTTCCGTGTGGGCGGCACCGGGTACCTCGGCATCTCCTCGATCATCGGCCCGACGAGTGGCTTCACCCCGCTCCGGCTGGGCGGCTCCCTGCTCGGCGCAGGTTCCACGGTCGGCCGCGCCGGGCCCGGGGCGCCGCTCGGCACCAGCCGGGTCGGACGCGGCATCAGGATCGGCTGACGAGTTGACCGTCGTGGAGATCGGCCGCCTGCACACCCGGTACCGGCTGCCACCGCCCGCCGCCCCCGAGCGGCAACGGCTCGACCGCATCCTCGAGGGCATGCTGGCGTCGGGGCTTGACTCGGCCGTGGAGCGCGCGATGGACGGGACGGGCGTAGCGAGGGGCGCCGAGGTCTGCGTCCGCGCCGTCGCCGTGCCGGTCCACCTCGACCTGTCCCGCTCCGACGCCTCGTTGGCGGCCGCCTGGATCGACGCTTTTGCGGAGGCCGTGGGCCGGCGGGTGTCCGAGTCCGGTCACGATGTCGTGCATTACCGCTCCCGCGCCGAGGCCCTGCTCGACATGGCCGTGGGCGTGGCGACCGACGACCTCGACAGAGCGTGGGCCTGGAGCCAGCTGGGCCTGTGGTGCGGTTCGCCCCAGGCAAGCGCAGCGGACGCCCGCGAGCAGCTGCTCCTGGGGCTCATGGCCGCTCCGGAGCAGGTGGTGCCGGTGCTCGTCAGCCTGGCCGGGCGCGGGATCCTGCTCCACGTCACCGAGCCCGGGACCGGGGCCTGGTGGCGCGCCGTCGCCGTCGCCGCCCTCCGTTGGGCCGGCGTGGACCCCGCCGTCCTCGACTCGGGCGACCCGCTTGCGCGACCGGCGACCGGCCGCGCGCGATGGGCGCCCGCCGACGAGCATGCGACCACCGGCCACCGGGGCGACGGGCCGCCCTGGGCGAGGACACGGGCCGATGCGATCGTGTCGTCGTCGGTCCTCTCCCACGCCGTCGTGACCGCCGCAGTCGCGCTCCAGGCGCCGGTCGCCCGGGCCGTCGCCATTCTCTCCGTCCTGGAGGCCGACCCCGGCGCACTGGCGGTCGAAGACCCCACCGAGCTCGTGCGCGCCGTGCACGGCGCGTTGGCGCGCGCTGCGTCGCCGTCGTCCCGTCGCGCTGGTGCGAGCGGGCGCGTCCACGAGGAGCATCGCCCCGGCCGCGTACCGGGCCCGGGGTTCGGTACCGGCGCCGGCGCCGCGGCGCACGTCGACCGCCGCCCCGACGACCCTGGGCCGGTCGCCTCCGGGCCGATCCGCAGGCCGGACGCCGGCAGTGGCCGGACGGCGGCCGGCGGGCTGCTGTTCCTCCTGCACCTGCTCGACGACGTTGGGGCGGGTGCGGCGATCACCGCCACCTTCGGCGGCGGGTCTCGCTCCGTCCGCTGGACACTCCATCACCTGGGGCTCGCGCTGGCGCCTCTGGAGGCGGACGATCCCGCGGCGCTGGCTTTCGCCGGCCTGCCGCCGGGGACGCCCCCGCCATCGGTCGAGTCGGATCCTGCGACGATGCCCGAGCGCGCCGCGATCGACGCGATGGCCGCATCGATGGTCCTCGCGCTCCGCGATCGCCTGCGCGGATCGGTGCGGCTGGAGCAGCCCGACGGAGACCTCCTCCGATCGGTCTGGCGACGGGATGCCGAGGTGGTCGCCGAGCCACCCTGGATCGACGTGCACCTGGACATCGACGACGTGGCGGTGGACCTCCGGCGGGCCGGGCTCGACCTCGACCCGGGCCACGTGCCGCTGATCGGCGCGGTCGTGAGGTTCGTCTATGTCTGAGGTCGTCGAGTTGGGGGCGGGTGGCCCTACCACCGGGCGGCACGACCCGGTTGCGGATCGGATCGAGGCGGAGGTCGGAGGGGTGGCGTTGCGCCTCGCCGACGTGCTCGACCTCCTGCCCGATGACGGTCCCGGCCAGCTCGCCGACGCCCGCGCGTTCCTGCGCTCGCTCGGTGCCGACGCCCAGGGCGAGGGACGCTTCGGCGGGCCCCGCCCCGACACGGCTCCAACGGCGCCCACCCACCCGGTCGACCGGCTCACCTCCGCCCTCGGGCTGTCGCCGGCCGAGGTCGACCTCCTGATGCTGGCCGGGATGCCGGAACATCACGAGGGCCTGTCCGGCGTGCTGCGGGTGCTTCATCCCCGAGGCGAACCCCGCCCGACCGTCGGCCTGGCCGCCCAGCTGTTCTTCCCGAGCCACAGCGATCGCCGACGCCTGCGGGAGACTCTGGCGACCGGGCCGCTCGCGGCTAGCGGCGCGGTGGCGCTCGAGGGCGATGGCCCGTGGCCGGAACGGTCGCTCGTCCCCGCCGAGGCGCTGTGGGCCGCCCTGCACGGCCTGGACTCGTGGCCCTCGTCCCTGCCCCGCCGCCGGGGGCCGGTCGCCACCGCCGGCCTCGACGCCTGGTTCGACTCCGTCCCCGCCGTCCTGGCCGCCTCCGCACTGCGCCGGTCGCAGCCGTGCAGCATCTTCGTCACCGCCGACAACGAGGAGATCGCCATGCAGCGCGGGGCGGCCCTGGCCGCCCACGCCGGTGTCGGCGCGGTCCTATTCGAGCCGGTGGTGTTGACCGGTGCGCTCGAGCTGCTCGTCAGCCTTCACAGCACGGTGCGGGGCTCGGTCCCGGTCGTGACGCTGCCCGCCGACGACGGTCCTGGTGCCGGCGCGACGCCCAGGTTCGACGCCCATCACGGCCCTGTCGTCCTGTGCGCCCGGACCGGCTCGGCCGGGGCGCGAGGCGCCCGACCGCTCATCGCCGTCCCGGCCGACCGCATGACGCCGGCCTCCCGCCGGGGCATGTGGGGTTCGACCCTCCCCGAGCTCGCCGACTCGGCGCCCTATCTGGCCGCCCGCCACGTCGTCGAGCCGTCCAGCGCCGCCGAGACGGCCGCCGACGTGCGCCAGGTTGGCTTCCTCGGCGGCCGCGCCCCGAGCGTCGACGACGTCGCCGTCAGCGTGCGGGCCCGCGCCGGACTCTCCGTGTCCGGAGGCGTGAAGCTGCTGAAGCCGTCGGTCGGCTGGGACGACGTCGTGCTTCCCGCCGACCGCATGGCCCAGCTACGGGAGGCGGTCAACCGGCTGGTCCATCAGTCCCGCGTGCTCGACGACTGGGGCTTCCTGCGCGGACGCGCCGGCGGACGCGGCGTCCGGATGCTCTTCTCCGGTCCACCCGGCACCGGCAAGACGCTGTCGGCGGAGGTGCTTGCCCACGAGCTCGGTGTCGATCTGCTGATGGTCGACATCTCCCGCGTGGTTTCCAAGTGGATCGGCGAGACCGAGAAGAACCTGTCGGAGGTGTTCGACACCGCGGAGCGGGCCGAGGCCGTCCTGTTGTTCGACGAGGCCGACGCCCTGTTCGGCCGGCGCACCGACGTCAGCGACGCCCATGACCGCTACGCCAACCTCGAGACCGCCTACCTGCTGGCCCGGTTGGAGCGGTTCGAGGGTCTCGCCATCCTCTCGACGAACCTCCGCCAGAACATCGACCCCGCGTTCATCCGCCGCCTGGAGTTCGTGGTCGACTTCGACGAGCCGGGGCTGGCCGAACGGACCGCCCTCTGGCGGTGCCACCTGCCGTCCGGCGCTCCCCTCGCCCCGGACGTCGACCTCCCCGAGCTGGCGACGCTCTATCCCATCGTGGGGGCGCTGATC
Source organism: Acidimicrobiia bacterium (assembly GCA_023265025.1). Taxonomy (GTDB): domain Bacteria; phylum Actinomycetota; class Acidimicrobiia; order Acidimicrobiales; family AC-14; genus CADCTB01. The sequence continues at coordinate 25,808 of JAHFUP010000048.1, forward strand.
CGCAACGCCGCCGTGGCGGCCGGGTTCCTGGCCGCCGCGGCCGCGACGCCCATCACGCGCACCCACCTCGTCGGTGCCGTCCGCCGTGAGTACGAGAAGTCCAGCCGGGCCTTTCCGGGCGTCCCGGCCGGGATCAGCAGCCCGCGGGAACAGGAGGCGTGATGTCGACCCCCACGACGATCCTCGAGTTCGTCACCCAGGAGCGGACCGAGGCCACTGCGAACCTCGGGGCGGCCCAGACCGGGGCCGCCCAGGCCCAGGCCCGGCTCCGGGCCGCCTTGGCCGACGTCGCGTCGGCGACCGGTGAGGCCACGCAGATCGAGCAACAGCTGCGGGCCCTTCGCGAGGCGCTCAACGCGGCCCCGACCGCGGCGGACGCCGAGATGCTCGTGGCCCAGGTGGAACAGAAGACCATCGCTTTGCGGGCCAAACGGTTGCAGGCTCTCCGGGGCCAGGAGGAACTGGCCGCGTCCCAGAGCAACGTGGCGCGGGCCCAGGGGTTGGTTGCCGGCGAGCTCGCGGCCGTCGCCGAGACGACGGCGCTGGCGTTGGCTGAGGGTGCGAAGGCCACCGTGCGGGCGCGATGGAGGACCGCCACCACCACGCCGCCCCTCAGTGGCCTGAAGGCGGCTGCCGTCGCTGCGATTGCCAACCCTCCCCACACCGCGGCCAAGGCCAGACTCGAGGCCGACATCCCTGCGGCGCTGATCACCCGGGCCCGGCATCGTCGAGCCAAGGAGGCCGCGAGGGTGGGGCGCATGCGCCGCGAGGCCGTCGAGGCCGAGAACGCATTGGACGACGAGCTCGACAGCCACGCCGGACGGTCCGGAACGCGCTTGAAGGCCCAGCGCACCTTCGACCGCGCCGAGGCCGCTCTGGGCGACTACGTCCTCTCGGCCAAGGAACGGATGGACCACGCCCTCGCCCTGCTGGGACCCATCGCCACGGCGCCGGCCCTCACCCCTGCAGAGCAAGCCCGCATCACCGATGCGACGGTCACGACGGACGGAGCCGCGGCCGCCGACAAGGAGCAGGACCGGGACGACGCGGAGACCGACCTCTGGGAGGCCCAGGCCGTCCTCGACCGCGCCACCATGACCGCCGTAGCCGCCGGCCAGGACCCGACCACCACCCCGGCCGTCCAGACGGCGAAGACGGCACGGGACGCGGCCCGGTCAGCCTTGACCACGGCGACGGGCGCGTTCACCGCGGCCATGCGGCGGGCGCTGGACAGGTGGGAAGCGGCGGTCCCGGACACGACGTGGCAGCTCCTCGCCGACTTCCAGGAGGCATCCGCCGCCCTGACGGTACTGGCGAACGACGAACCCGCCGGCCTGGTGACCGCGCTCGACGCGGCCGAGAGCGCCCTGGCGGCCGCCCTCGACGCCGAGTCCCGCAGCGCCGACGCCACCTCGTTCCTGCGCGAGAGCGCGGCCGCCCGAGCCGGCGCGCTCGACGCCGCGGCGCGCGTCGAGCCCGCTCTGCTCTTCGGCGCCCTCCGGGGCGACGGCTAGGAGGTTCGATGTCCAGCCATGACGTCGCCACGACCGTCGGAGATGCCGGGAGCGAAGTGCTCCCGGCCGATCCGTTCACGGCGTTGCGCTTTGTCTTCGGCATGCTGCTCGGTGTCGAGGACTTCGAGACGGAGCAGGCCTACCACCGGGGCAAGAGTCGTCTGCACAGCGCCTGGTGCCATCGAGAGGGCGTCCTCCACGGCCTCGGCGTCTCCTTCAATGCCCGCAACGAGCTGCAGATCGATCCCGGCCTCGCCTTGGACGGCGCGGGCAGGGAGCTGCACCTCGACGCGCCGGTGTGCCTGAACATCGGGCAGTGGTATCAGGCGCACAAGGACGACCCGGGTCTCGAGGTCCGCGACGCCGAAGCGGAAGGAGCGGCGAAGCAGTTCGATGGCCACGTCGTGATCCGCTTCCGGATGTGCCTCTCGCGCCCCGTTCCCGCCATCGCCGCGCCCTGCGACGGTGCCGACGCCACGACGGCGTACTCCCGTGTGGTCGAGGTGGTGGAGGCCCTCCTCCGCCCCGGCCTGTCGAAGCCGAGGCCCCTGCCGTACCACCGGCTCCGGGTGCTGTTCAGCCTGGAGGATCCGGGTCCCGCCGACGCGGCAGTGACCGCCCGCCGGGACGCGATCCTGGCCATGCCGCCGGACGAGCAGCCCCGCGGCTACCTCGCCGCGTTCCGGGATTTGGCGCCCCTCGACGTGATCGACCTGAGGCCAGCGACCACCGCCGACGGCGAGGCGGCCACCATGTTCCCGGAGCCGGACACGACAGAACTGGTCCTGGCCGACGTCGCCGGGCTGACGGTCAAGCCGGCCGGCGACGGGTGGCTCTTCGCCGGCACGGACTCCCAACCCGACGTCACCGTCAGGCCGACGGTCGTCGCCACAACGACCATCCAGGAACTGCTCTGCGGCCCCCTGTTCACGACGGTCCCCACCGAGGGGTACCCGCCCGACGAGGACACGGATGCGGCGACGCCCGGTCCGCGTTTCGATCGCGAGACGGTGACGCTGGCACCGCGTCGGATCACGTTGCGATCCGTCGGCGTTCTCCATCCGGGGAGCGTGCGCACCGGCGCCTTCCGGGTGACGTCCTTCGACGCTGAGACAGGCTGGAACCACGTCGACCTGAGCCGGGTCCGTTTGAACGCCGCGGGCAACGTCGTCACCGTGGAGCTGAAAGAGGCTCCCACCGGCGAGCTGGTCCGGGTCCTGGCCTTCGGGACCGGTGCGACGCCTCTGCTCGGCGCCGATCTCCGGCCGCTGGCGGGCGCCGTGGGCGGCCCCCCAGGGTCGGTTCACGACGGGCGCGACTTCGTCCACATGCTGAGCACGCGGCGGCTCCCCGCCGACTGAGAAGGAGATTGCCGTGACGCACACCGTGCAGGGGATAGGCGACGTCGTGGTGCTGGTGGGCGGCCAAGGAGGCCACGCCATCATCCCCCAACCGACCCCGCTCACCCGGCTCAACTATTACGACGGGAAGTTCCTACGAGCCGACGACCTAAGCCGGGAGCAGGACTACGTCCGCCACCTGGTGGAGCTCTCGAACCAGGCCGGCGGTGCCGGCGTTGTCCACGGCTTCAGCACCCGGCTCGGCGCGAACGGCGACAACCTCCAGCTCAGCCCCGGGCTGGCCATCGATCCCGTAGGGCGGGTGCTCCTCCTGCCGCAGGCCGTCTCCATGCCGATCACCGAGGTGATCGCCGAATCTCGTCGGGTGGCCGGCGTCGCAGACCGGCCCGCCTCCGGTCACGCCGGCACCTTCGAGGACTGCGTGACAGCGGCCGCCGTTTCTCCCTCCCACGTGGCCAACGGCCCGGACCTGTACCTGGTGTCCATCGCCCACGTCGAGGCGCTCTGCGGCGAGGAGACCGCGTTCGGGAGCCTCTGCGACGCCGCCTGCGCCACTGCCACCGAGCGTCCTTACCGCCTCGAGGGCATCGTCGTGCGCATCCGGCCCCTCGTCCTCACTACGCCGCTGGCGGCGTCGAACGCGGTGGCGCTGGACCAGCGGCACCTCCGCTCGCTGGTGGCTTCGGCGTACTACGCCGACGAGGCACGGCGCGTCGCCTGCCTCGTCTCCAAAGAGGGGCTCTCACTCGACACATGGTGCATGGGCGCGGCGGCGCAGGGCGGTTCCGACGTGCCCGTCGCCGTCCTCGGCCGGGCCGGATCGACCACGACCTTCCTGGACGCGTGGACGGCCCGCCGTGAGCGGATGGAGGCCCCTCCCCGGCGGTACTGGGCGTGGCGCATGTGCATGCGCCCGTGGGACGTCTTCCTCGCCGAGGTTCTGCAGTTCCAGTGCCAGCTTCCCGGGGCCCTCCGGCCGCCGGCGGACGGCGGGCCCGCCGACGACCCCTGCCGCCCGAGTCGAGAGGTGCTGACCGACGCCTCAAGGTTCCTCTCCGACATCCAGCGTGACCTCGGCGCGGATACCCCTTCGTCCAACGTCCCGCCTCGGCTGCTGCTCGAACAGGTGTCGCTGCTGAAGAGCCGCGTCGAGAGCGCCATCGTCGCGTCCGTACCGGCGGCCCGCACCAGCCGGCTCCTGATCGAGGGTGGAATCGTCGAACTGCCTCCGGCTGGCTACCTGCCCGTCACCCCGAGCTCCACCGTGACCGTCAACGCCCAGGTCCGCCGGCTCCTCGGCGAGGGCCTCGACCTTCGCTTCTGCGTGTGCCGACCCGACTACGTCGCCCACGCGCTGGAGGCGGCACAGCACCTGGAGCGGATCTCCCTCCTCCACGGGCTCGACCATCCCGACGCCAAGCCCGCCGTCGATGTCCTGGTGCCCAACGGACGAATCATCGGCGAGATCTCCGCGCCGACCGGGCGAGGCTTCCAGGGCGTCGTCCGCGTCGCTCCGCAGGCCCTGTCGCTGACCGGAACCCGCGCCAACGAGCGGTCCCCGAGCGCGGTGGCGTTCCTGGGCGCCGGCCGCGGCGAGGTCTTGGATACCGGGGGTTTCGCGTTCCACTTCGCCGGCGCCGCCGAGGTGCCGGCGGCCGTGAACGTCGAGCGTCTTGTCGACGGTCTCTCCTCGATGGCGAAGGAACACGTCGCCACCGTCGGCGACGCCGTGCAGACGCCTGACGAGGAACACGCCCGCACCCACGCCGACCCGGCGTTCACCTCTCGGGTGCACCGGCTGGCCGCCAGCGGCGGAGGCCGGGGCGCGACCGGGGGGACGGCCGCCGCACCCCAGCTCGCCATGTGGACGACGATGCGAGCCGAACGGGACGTCCTGGCGCTGCGGGCCCGCGGGGTGTGCCCGGTCACCTTCCTCCTCGACATCGCCTTCCATGGCGACGCGCCGGCGTGGATCTCCTACCGGCTCCGTGGTGACATCCGTGTCGACGCGGCCACGGCCACGGCCGGGTTGGGCCGGCTGATCGCCGGGAGGTTCGACGGCATCGGCTCCATCCGGTCGCGCCTCGGCGGTTCCCGCCCGAGGGAGGAATCCGGGGCCATCGTGCGCCCCCTCACGATCACGGTCGAGCCGTCGGGCACCGGCCTGGCCGTCGTCGCGTCGCTCGACCTGGGCAATCAGAACTTCGTCGTGACGACAGAATGGGGCGATCGCCCGATGAAGGTCTCCATGGATATCGACGTCGGCCAGGACGACCAGACGATAGGTCTGGTGGCGGCGTCCGTCGACGAGAACCCCGCTGTCCTCGAGCCCGCCAACTCCCTCCATACCCTGGCTCTCTCGGCCCTCAGAGTCGTCGGCGCCAGCCTCGGCGACGCCACGTTCGCGGCCGCGGCGGAGGCCCTGCTGTTCCCCCCTCCTCCGCAGCAGGCCGCCGAGCAGACGGTCCAGGCCACGATGGACTGGGTCCTGTTCCACCGGCGCAGGGACAAGCGATGCGGGGAGGTGCAGGCGGCAGTGGCGGTGCCTCCCCGCCGTTACCAGGTGTACCTCGCCCACGTGGCCGACGAGGAGCAGGCCGCGGACGTCCGCTCCGCGCTGCAGCAGGGCGACAACGCCTTCTTGGTCCGCGCCGAGTTCGTCGCCGTGGCCCAGGTGGAGTTCGCCGGTGGACTGCCGGCGCTCACGAGCAGCGCCGACGACCTGCGCCGCGCCTGGACCGCCTCCCACCCCGACAAGCGTGTGCTGTACGGAGGGATTGCGACCAGGGACCGCGCCGACGGCGATGCCATGGCCCGGCTGCGGCTGGGGGGCCTAGAGTCCGCCCTGGCCCCCGCGGCGACGTTCAGCGGAGCCGACTTCGAAGTGCTCGCAGCCGTACCCGACGCGCTGTCGATCGAGGGAACGGACGGCATCGCCGCGTTCCTCACCACCCCGGTCGTGGCCACGACCTGCCACTCGGTGTACGGGATCAAGCCCGAGCACCTGGAGCTCGCCGTCCGGACGCTCCAGACCGATGGCCTGGTCGGGATGCTGGCGGTCGAGGTGACCATCCCGGGGACCGATTCCCACCAACGTGTGGCCGTCCCCTTGGGAACCGTGCGCTTCAATCAGGACGCACAGGAGGTCGTGAGCGACGCCGGCGCCAAGCAGGTCGACCTGGGGTGGAAGACCCTGGTCCCCTCCGGCGTGCCGACCGTTGCCCTTGCGCTGGCCCGCAAAGCCGGCGGGGGTGACACCGGCGCGGTGATGACCGCGGCGCGAGTCGAAGCCATCGCCACCCTCCTCGGTGGCCACGTCGACCCGGACGTGAAGGAGATCGACGAGGTGATCCCCGGCGACTGCCCGGTTATCACCCTCCTGAGCCGCAGAGAGGCCCGGGTGCGCGAGTCCGCCCCCGTGACCGCGAAGCGCAGCGACCAGCCGCTCCCGACGCCCGACGACGTGGCGGCGAGGACGGCCCCCGAGCACCGCCCCGAGCGTGCGGCGAGGAAAGCGACCCGAACCCGCCCCCGGGACGCCTGATCCGGCGTGTCAGGAGGAGCGTCCCACGCCGGCCCGGCGAAGAAGGTGACGACGCCGGGCAAGGGCGGTGAGAGTGCGCGACCAGCGGCGAAGCAGGTGCCGGCGTCCGCCGGCGCCGGGCGTGCCGGGGGCGACGCCTCGTTCCTCCTGTTCACCTTGCCGGCGGGCGTGACTCCGGCCGTTGGCCGCCGGCTTCGGCCCGTGGCCACGGCGCCCCTTCTGCAGCTCTGCGCCCGGGTCAGTCAGCCGCACGACCCGCTCGAACGCGAAGCCGACCGCGTCGCCGACCTCGTGACGGCGGAGAGCCCATCGTCGACGGACACGCAGCGTGGCGTGATCGCGCCTGTCCGGCAGGCGGCCTCGGTCCAGCGCTCGTGCGGGTCGCGCCGGCCACGCATCCTCCTACAACGCCAGTGCGCATGCGAGGACGACCGGTCGGCCGTCCACCGCGAGGCGACCGACGCCGGTCCGCGAATCGAGACGGACTCCGCCACCCGACCGCCCGGCCGCGGGCCACCAGGGGAGCAGCTCGACCAGGTTCTCCAGTCACTCTCCGGGGCTGGGGCGCCGCTCCCGCGCTTGCTACGCGCCGGTTTTGAAGGTCGGTTCGGGGTTGACTTCGGCGCGGTGCGAGTCCATACCGGTGGCTCGTCTGCGCGCGCCGCCCGGGACCTCGACGCCCGCGCCTTCACGCACCAGAACCACATCGTCTTCTCACCGGGGTCGTTCGACCCTTCGTCCCGTGGCGGGCGACGACTCCTCGCGCACGAACTGACCCACGTCGTCCAGCAAGGAGCGGCGCCGTCGTCGCATGGCGCCGCCGCTCCCTCCTCACGCGCGCCGCCAACTCCCATGCTCGCCCGCAGCGCCGGCGCGCCCGCCGTGCAACGCGGCCTCCTCGACGACGCGTCGGCGGCGTGGGGATCGGTCACCTCCAGCGCCGGCGAGGCGTGGAGTGAGGCCAAGCACGGTGCGGCGGAGGCGTGGGGCGGTATCACGACCGCGGCCGGCCAGGCATGGGAGGCGACCACCGACTTCCTCCTCGACCAGGTCGAGTCGCTCGCCCCCGGCCTGCTGAGGTTCCTCCGGGGGATCGGGTCGTTCCTCACCGATCGCATCACCGCGGGCTTGGACGGCCTTCTCGGCGGCCTCGTCGCAAGGGTGAGAAAAGACGGCCTTGTCCTTGCCATCGAGGAGATGCTGGGCGACGTCGTCGGCGGCGCGGTCAAGGGCCTCGCCGGTCTCGTGTCCGGCGGGTGCGAGTCGCTGGGCCAGGCCGCCTCCACGGTCGTGGAGTTCGCCAAGAGCATCGCCGGGCCCGTGGCGGGCGCCATCAAGCAGGCCGACTCCGCTGTCGGCGGTTTCCTCTCCGACGTCTGGAAGAAGGTCGGCGCCCCTGCGGTGGACGCGCTGAAGAGCGCAGTCGGCACCGTCTGGTCGTGGATCGTCCAGATGGCCGGATGGGTCTGGGACGTCACCGCCCCCATCCGACGCGGCATCGCCCGGGCCTGGAACCTTCTCAAGCGGCTCTTCAACATCGCCTGGGACTCGAGCGCCGGAGTCGTCGACTGGCTCAAGGCCAAGGCCACTGCGGCGTGGGACACGGTGATGGAGACGGTCCGTCCCATCCTCGGCCCGCTGAAGGCGGTGGGCGCCGCCCTTGTGCTCATGTCCCCGATGGGGCCCCTTCGTCGCCATCTGGAAGGCGGCGCCGTACATCTGGAAGGGGCTCACCTGGCTGTGGGACAACTGGGGCAAGCCGGCCCTCGTCGAGGCGCGCGACTACCTCCGCGACGTCGTCCTTCCGGCGATCCAAACCGGTGTGCCGATCATCAGCGGGCTCCTCGGCGCGGCCAGCTCGTGGCTCCAGCAGGCCGCCGGTGGCGTCCGCACCGGCGTGCAGTCACTCGTCGAGGCGGTCGGAGCGAGCACCGTGTTCCGCTTCGCCCGCGGCGCCGTGGCCTTCGTCGCCACCGCCTTCAGCGATCTGGCGGACTGGGCCTCGACCAAGCTCGTCGCCCTCATCGGCCACACGAGGGCCGCCATCGAGGCGGTCTGGACCTTCCTGAGCCCCGTGCGCGAGTTCCTTCGCCAGGCGGTGTTGATCTCGGTGCTCGGTCCACTCTCGATCCTCGACGACGGCGTCTGGGTCACCGTGCAGTGGTTCCTGCGCCTGGCGATGCGGGTCCCGTGCGTCAAGGAGCTCGGCGGCTTGGTCAACCTCCCCGGATTGGTCGCATCCGTCGGCGAGTTCCGCAACTTCCTGAAGAAATCCTGGCAGATCATGCAGGATCCGGACACTGTCATCGAGGGGATCAAGAGCGCCTTGAGCGACCTCGTGGCCAAGATCCCGGGCGCGGTGAATGCGGTGCTCGGGTCGGTGCTCGGGAGCACGGCAGCTCGGCACCTGAACGGCGTGATCGCTCACCTGCTCCCTCATCTCCGCGAGCTGGCCACCCGCTGGTGGCCGATGCTCAAGCAGATGGCCTGGGACCTCCTTTGGCCATGGCCCAGCGTGGGCAAGGATTTCCAGAAGCTTTGGAGGACGGTGAACGGCGCTCTCAGCGACCTGGGAAACCTGAGCCTCAGCAAGGCGGCCGACGCGCTTCTGGAGGTCTGGCAGGCGCTCAACGGGTTGGCCGGCCACCTCTACGGCTGGTTCTTCCTGGCGTCCGTCCTGGTCGGCACCATCCTCGGTGGCGGCACTCCGGCGGGTGCGCTCGCCGGGGCGACCTTCGCCGAGGAGGTCGGGATGGCGTTGCTGCTCTCGAGCGTCCTGGCCGAGGGAGCCATCGTCGAGAAGGCCCTGGCCGATCTGGCCTCACCGAACGAGACCCCGGAACAGGAGCAGGAGGCCTACGAGAAGATCGCCAGCAGCGTCTTCACGCTGGCGATCACCGGCACCATGTTCATCCTCGGCGACATCGCCGTTCGCTTCGCCAAGGCGTTCTTCCGGGAGGTCGTCGGGGCCATCCGCGGTCCGACAGAGGCGCCGGCTCCCGCCGGCGGGGGACGGCCGGCAGAGAGGTCGGCCGCGACCGAGACCCGGGGGCCGACGACGGAAACACCGGCGGCGACGGAGGCACCGCCCGCCGCCGAGGCGCCTGCGCCGGAGACGCCGTCGCAGGCGGAGTCGTCTCCGACCTCCGAGGCGCCGGCGACGGCCGAGGCGCCGGCGACGGCCGAGGCGCCGAGGACCGTCGAGGGCGAACCGGCCCGCACGTCGGAACCGACTGAGGCCTCAACGACCCGCGAGGTCCCACCCGAGGAGGTCGCCACCGTTCGCGAGAAGGTCCGCAATCCGGAGAACGTCGAGCGCGTCACCGATCCCGAGCTGTCCGGGAGGTACGACGCCGAGATCCGGATCGACGACCACGTGTACCGCCGCTCACGGACCGACGGGACCTGGTGCCGCTTCTCCAACACGACGTGCGGCATCAACCTCGGCGACATCGCGGCCGAGGTCGACGCCGCCCTGAGCCAGAAGCCGGTTGAGGCCCCCGTCGAGGGGCTCACCGAGGTGCCGGCAGAAGCGCCCGTCCAGACGCCCGTGGAGGCGCCGGTAGGGTCCACGCCTGAGGGAACCCGACCAGCTGTCCGAAACGCGAGGGGTGCTGATTACCCACAGATCACCGATTTCAAGACGGGCGAGCCGGTTCATTTCCCAGAGGCCGTGCCTGAGCGCCCGGTTCCGGCGACACAACGCGTCCGCTGGGGCAACACCGAGCGCGGTGAATTCATCAAGGAGTGGCACGACCGGGGACTCCCACGCCCCGAAGGAGGATGGCAGCAGTATGACATTCACCACGTAAAGCCTCGCGAATACGGTGGAACCAACGCCTTTGATAACCTCACACCCGTGAGGCGTGATTTGCACAAGCAGTTCAACCGGTTCTGGAGTGGATGGAAATGAGCGATGAGATCACGGACGCTCTCGTCGAGGTGCTCGGTGTACGAGTTCCAGCACGTACGAAGGACGGGCTGGCGAGCGCGGTGGAGCGTAGGGCGGACAGCATGCCGCTCCCGAGCGTCGGGATCCGGTTACCACCCGACCTCCAGGAGCTCTGGACATCCTACATGTCTGTGCGACTGTTTATCGACTCCCAATACGGCCAATGGGGTTTGGAATTGTGGGACGCTGACCGAGCGCTTCGGTACGTTCCCTCCATTCGGGATGACCTCGCGGACCGAGAAGCTTATGTGGAGGGGGACGTCGTCGTAGGTGAGTTTTTAGGGGACAGTGACCTTCTTCTCGTTCGATGCAATCCTGACATGGACGACTTCGGTCAGGCGGTCATCTGTCTTCCCATCGACGGGCGCGAGGATTGGCCGACGCCGTGGCCGACTCTGCGTGCGTTTCTCGCAGATTTCGCCGCTCATCACGGCGAGAAGTTTTGGCCTCACTGAGGTGGGTGGGGGGTCGGCGGCGTCGACCAGCATGGATTGGAAGCGGACGGCTCCCGGCGGCGGAGGGCATCTCGAACCGCCTATCGGGTGTGCCGATGTGCGCGCCGCCGGCTGGGCGGCCCGCCCCGGCTGACCGGCACGGAATTGAGGGGTCCCGCAGTAGGATCGTCGCATCGACGCTCCCGGCGGGCAGTTAGATGTGGAACGTCCTCGGGGGTCGTCGCGCACCGAGGATCGGCAGCCGCTGACCGCGGCACGAGGTGCTCGTGGCACCCCATCCCCCGGGCTGGGCCGGGGGTTCGACGACGCATCGAAGGGAGGCGGCAGGCGTGTCATCGACGGACGACGCGCGACCACCATGACCGAGACCCAGACGACGCCACCCGAACCGGCTGCGTTCCATCTCAATCTCCTGGACGCGTTCTCGCTGACCAGCCACGGCGACGCCATCGACCTACCCCTGAGCGCGCAGCGGGTACTGGTGTTTCTCGCTCTTCGCGACCGGCCGGTCGGGCGCTCGTTCGTGGCGGGAAGCCTTTGGCCGGAGAAGTCCGAGAACCGGGCCAACGGGAACCTTCGCGCCGCGCTCTGGCGACTCGGTGAGCCCGGAGCGGTGCTCGTGGAGCGGCTCACCACGCAGGTGCGCCTGTCCCCTGACATACGCGTCGACGTGCACGATGCGGTGACATCGGCCCGGCGGATACTCGCAACGGCGTCCCCGCTCGATCCCGTGGATTTGGACTGGTCACGTTTGTCCCGGGACATCCTGCCCGGCTGGTACGAGGACTGGCTCGTCCTGGCCCGTGAGCGTCTCCGCCAGCTCCGCCTGCACGCGTTGGAAACCCTCTGTGTCCGATTGATCGGGACCGGTCGGGTGGCGCAGGCGATTCAGGTCGGGGAGGCCGTCGTTGAGTTGGAGCCGTTGCGGGACAGTGGGCAGCGGGCGCTCTTCGCCGCCCACCTGGCCGAGGGCAACAGAGCGGAGGCGCTGCACCAGTACGAGCGGTACCGGGCCGTCCTGTGGGACACACTGCGCTTGGCGCCCTCTTTCACGATCGAAACCATGCTGGCGGGCTTGGGTCCCACGACCTGACGGCGAGCGCGGCGGACCGTCGCCGCCGGCGGCTCGGCTTTCCTGGTCTACGCCGGCCTCGATCGTTGCCGTCCCGTTACACAAGGGCGATGAGGCGGTGATGTCCTCACGTCAGTGTGTCCGACCCCTGTGCCTGCGTTCGTGGGCATCCGCTCCGGGGCCCCGAAGGAGGAATGGTGATGCGCAGGGGTCCGCCGGAACTCAGGAATCAGGAGCCGCGGGCGGACGCCGGCGCGTCTGGTCGCCACCTTGCTGGCGATCGTTGCGCTGTAGTTTGCAGCCTGTGACCGCGAGCAGGTGAGCCAGCCGGCTCGCCAGGCACCTCGACCACCGCCACTATAGCCGCATCGGACGTCGATCCAAGCGTGGCTTCCCCGTCGTCCCCGTCGACCATCCCACCGACATCGACCCCGCCCTGGGCCACACCAGTCTCGACAATCCCCGTCGGCCGGCGGCCCGCGTCCAAGGACGGCGTGCCGCAGGCCACCACGTCGCCGGGCGGGACGACGGTCGGGGGCACGGTGCGCTTCAGCGGCACGGGCTTCACCGACTCCATGTGGCGGAGCGGCGAGACCCTGGCTGCTCGCCATGAGCGAAGGCAGTAGCTTGCTGTACGCCGAGGCCGACAAGTCCCGGGTCACCGTAACGCCCGCCGGGTTGCTCGAGGGCGAGGTGGTCGTTCCCCCCGCAAGTTCGGGACAACTGACGCTTCCGTGGGTCAGGCGGCGGCCCAAGGAAGCTCGGGGCCGAGCCCACCTCGGTCCAGCATGATCATGGTGATGAACGCATCTGGGTTGTGAAAGCCGCGGGCGTTG
>JAHFUP010000003.1 GCA_023265025.1 Acidimicrobiia bacterium
ACCGGCAAGCGGACGGCAGGGTTCTGGCAGGGGGGTGACCGGATGCTGTCCCTGTCGGACACTCCGACCCACCGAACCCGAAAGGAACACCGAAATGATCAAGAAGGCATTCGCCGCCATCGCCCTCGCCGGCACCCTCCTCGTCTTGGCTCCCCAGGCCGGTTTCGCCTCCGACACCCCCCTCCGCCAGCCGACCAGCGGCACGCTCAAGACCACCGACTACGACCTCGCGGCCAAGCAGGCGTTCGCCGATATCGAGCAGCGCCTCGTCGCCGACCCTCTCCTCGCCCGCCAGGTACAGCGGGCCGCCAGCGTCGGGGACAGCGACGCCGTCTCCTCGCTGCTCAGCACCGACGGCACCGAGGTCGTGGCCGTCGGCTCCTCGACCGAGAGCGCGCAGCTCGACTCCGTGCGCATCAGGGTCACGGTCACCGTCTGCGTGCGGGTGTGGGGCACGACGTACTGCGGCACCGTCATCGTCACCGTCGAGGTGTGACGCCGGCGACTTCCGACGCCCGAGACCTGGCGGCCCTTCCTCGGAGGGGCCGCTTGGCCGCGTACCCTTGACCACGTGACCCATGTCGTCGTCCTCGCCGACACCCACATCCGCCGCGGTGGCACCCGAAGGTTGCCTGACGCGGCCTACGTCCACCTGGATCGGGCGGACGTCATCCTCCACGCCGGCGACGTCGTGGTCGCCGAGGTGGTCGACGAGCTGGCCGGCTTTGCGCCCGTGCATGCGGTGCTCGGGAACAATGACGCCGAGCTGTTCGGCCTGCTGCCCGAAACCCTGTCGCTGGACCTCGACGGCGTGCGGGTGGCCATGGTCCACGACGGCGGGCCGGCGCAGGGCCGGGCCGGGCGGATGCGCCGACGGTTCCCCGACGCGGACGTCGTCGTTTTCGGTCACAGCCACGTCCCGTGGGACGATGCTGGCCTGGACGGACAGCTGCTCTTCAATCCTGGGTCCCCGACAGAACGTCGGGCCCAGCCGCACCACACGCTCGGGACGCTCGACCTCGATGGCGGCCGGGTGGTGTCGCGCATCCACGTCGTTGGATGACACGGCTGGGATGACTCGCGTACAGCTGGCGCTGGCCAGCGCGATGACCGCCCTGTTGACCGTGGCCGGCACCACCGTCGCCGTCCGCGCCTCGGTGGCGCCCGGGGCGCTGGCCTTCATTGCCGGCGGGCGGGTGGCGACGGCGGCGGCCAAGGCCGCGCCGGCTCCGGCACCCGCGGCCGCCCCCGCCTCGCTCGGCGCCCGGAGCCGCCCGCTGTCGGACCCGGTGTCGATGGACGCCGCCCTCGCCGCCGCGGGCTACACGTTCCCGCCGGGCGCCGGCGTCTACGCGGCCAAGATCACCAAGGAGTCCGGCGGGCTGGCATACGACGACTTCCAGGGCGGGGTCGGAGCGGTCACCACCAACTTCTGGCCCGCCTCCTCGATCAAGGTGTTCGCCGCCGTCGGAGCGCTGGAGTTCGTGGGTCAGCAGGGCTTCACCGGCGCGGCGACAGTGGCCTTCGGGGGCGGCTCGCCCCGCACCATCAAGTCGATCTACGACGCCGCCATCCGGATCAGCTCCAACGCCGACTACGACCTGCTGGTCGAGATCGCCGGCGTCGACTGGCTGAACCAGGAGCTCCTCTCGCCGTCCCGCGGCCTGCCCTCGACGGTCATCCAGCGCTCCTACACCGTCGGCGGCAACCTCCGGGTGACGCCGGCCATGACCATCGCCGAGGGAGGTCGGACCGTCACGGTGCCGGCCCGCAACGGGAAGGTGTACTCCGAGTGCCCCCAGGGGCAGTGCTCGAACCTGTACGAGATGAGCGAGTCGGTCCGCCGGGTCGTCCTGCACAACGAGATCCCGACCTCGGAGCGGTTCAAGCTGGCGCCGGCCGACGTCACCGGCCTGACGTCCGCCCTGCTCGGCGCCGAGGGCTGGTTCGAGCCGGCGGTGGCCAAGGTGGTCGGCACCGGCGCCCGGATCTACGGCAAGCCGGGTGAGGTGCCGGGCCGGGACTGCCTCGACGTGACCCTCATCGACAACGGCAAGGGCCAGCGCATCCTGCTCTCGGCCACGGTGCCGGAGCGCCAGGGCGGCTGCCCTGCGCTGGTGAACCTGGCGACAGCCGCGCTCAAGCTCCTTACGTCGCGCTGACCCCCGAGAGCTCGCTGTGGAGCTTTTCGCTCTCCGGCGTCGGCTCCAGGTCGATCTCGACGAGTCGGGCCTGCAGCCGCCGGTAGGTGGCGACCGCGTCGTCGGGGCGGCCGAGCTTGGACTGGAGGCGCATGATCCGGCGGTAGATCTGCTCGGCGTAGGGGTCGACCTCGACGGCGCGCTGGAGCGCCTGCCAGGAGCCGCGGGCGTCACCCGACGCCCACCGGATGTCGCCCAGCCAGACCTGCACGTCGAGCACCCGCTGGCGCAGGTCCTCCCGGGGCGTCTCGGCCCACGCCCAGTCGGCGCCGGCCAGCAGGTCGCCGGCGTAGGTCTGGGCGACGCGGTCGTAGGCCGCGGCCCGCACGAAGTCGTCCGGGCCGGCGGCGCCTTCCTTCAGGGCCTGCTCGAGGCGCCACAGGTCGACGTCGAACAGCGGCTCGACCCGGTACCGGTCGCCGTCGCGCTCGATCACCTTGAGATTCTTCTCGCCGGTGGCGTCGCGGAGGCGGCTGCGCAGGTTGCCGAGGGCGGTCCAGAACCACTCCGAGCCCCGGCCCGGGTCGGCCTCGGGCCACAGGGCCTCGACGGCGGCGTCGAGGGTGGTGCCGGCGGGGTGGAGCAGGTAGAAGGCGAGGAGCTCGCGGGCCTTGGCCCGCAGGCCGGCGCGGATCTCCGTGCCGCCGACGTCGATCCGGTAGGTGCCCATGAGCTGGACGGACACCATCGGCGCCTCGGCCATGGTGACCTCGAAGGGCTCGGCCTCCTCGACCACCGCGGTGATGACGTCGTCGTCGGTGCGGGCGCTGGCCAGGACGGCCAGCAGCTCGCTCGCCGCCTCCCGGCCCAGGGTGTAGAGGCGGGCGCCGGCCAGCCGGTCCGCGAGCGTCCCGTCACTCACTTCCGCCACCCGCTCGTTGGCCTCGAGGCGAACGGTCGTGCCGCCGGCGACCGGCCCGCCGTCGACCGGCCCGCCGTCGACCAGCACAGCGTCGACCAGGACCGCGAGCACGGTGCCGGCGCCGGCCGCAACCAGCCGGGACAGCTCGGCCATGTCGTCCGGTGAGGGCTCCCGCGCCACGATCAAGGTCAGCGTGGCGCGGGCGGTCGTGTCGTCGGCCACGCGGACGAGCGCGTTGGCCAGGTCCCGGGGCTGGCTGAGGCCGGGGACGGCCTGCCCGGGCGGTAGCAGGTCGCCCACCACCACCGCCTCGCCGGCGCCGGCCGTCTGGGCGAGGAACGAGGTGGCGACCGTGCGGGCCACGTCGGCGGCGGCCGGCCCGATGAGGGTGAGGGTGCCCAACTCGGCCAGGTCGACGGTGACCTCCTCGGCGTCGCGGTAGCCCAGGGCCACCGACGACGCGCTGGCCGCCGTCGCCGACTTGGCGCCGCCGGACGGGCCCGACGGCCGGACCGACGCCAGGTCGGCCCGGGCCCGGGCGTAGCGGTCGATGCGGCGGGTGACCTGGGTGGCGTACGGGTCGCGCCGGTGGAGCCCGGGGGACGGCGAGTTGGCCCGGCGCCGGCGCCGGCGACGGAGCCCGGCCCGAGTCAGAGCATCGCTGACGCCCAGGGCCAGCGAAGGGCCGACGACGAGGCCGGGGAGGGTGCAGGCCAGGGGGTCCTCGCCCACCCCACCGTCGGCGGAGGCGACTGGCGCCGGCCGGGCCGCGGGCGGGGCGCCGAAGGCGGGGGCGGCGAGGTCGTCACTGGGCTCGTCGGCCAGGGCGCCCTCGGGGGCCGGTTCGACGACCAGGTCGGGCGCGAGCAGCGCCGGGTCGGGGGCGAACCCATTGGCCTCCGACGAGGACTGGGAGGGCGCGGGGCCGGGCGCGGCGACTGCGGCGGGCGGGGTGAAGCCGGCCAGCGCCTCGCGCACCGCGGCCTCGACCAGCCGGGGGAGCTGCTCGTTCAGCCCGTCCCGCACGGCCCGGAGCTGGGACGCCTCCTCCCGCAGGCCGGCGGTGATGGCCTCGACCTCCCGGAGGGCGGCCCGCAGCTCGGGCTGGACCGCCTCGGCGACGACCTGGGGCAGCCGCTCGCTCACGTCGCGCTCGATCTCGCGCAGCCGGGCCGACTCCCGGCGCAGCTCGGCGCCGTCCTCCTGCAGCCCGCCGGCGTCGCGCCGCATGCGCGACGCCTCCGTCCGCAGCTGGGTGGCCGACCCTTCCAGCTCGGCCAGCGCGCTGTTCATGTCGCCCGCCCGGCTGGCGGCCAGGTCGGCGACCAGCGCCTGCTGATGGGCCAGGCTGCTGGCCATGGCGTGGAGCTGGGACTTCACCCCGTCGAACTCGGCCCGCATCCAGTGCAGGACCCGGGCGCCGTTCTCCCTGGAGAGCATGGCGCCTCCTTGCGGTCTGGCGGCCGGGGCCGCAGCGGCGGGCGCCGGCTGGGGCGCTTGCTGACCGAGACCTGGTGGAGGGGTGGGGCGGGCGGCCGCGGTCACCGGCGCGGCCACGGCGACGGCGCGGGCGAAGACCTCGGGGCAGCCCGAGAACTTGCCCTCGCAGACCGTGTCGCACACCGAGCACGTGCAGGAAGCAGCTCCGGCTTTCATCGGATGGTTGCAACCGCTCGTGATCTGGCAGCCGAACTCGTGGCACCAACCCATCGGCCGCCCATGCTATGTGCCAAGGGGGCTACCTTCCGGGACAGTGCCCCATTCCACCCAGAGTCGAGGAGATTCGGCCCTCGATCGGCGCCTTTTGCTGGCCGTGCTGCCGACCCCGCTGGAGCCGGCGGACCGGCTCGGTTCGGCGCTCGGGATGGAGCCCGGGGCCCTCTGGGTGAAGCGGGACGACGTCACCGGCCTGGGCGGTGGGGGTAACAAGGTCCGCAAGCTCGAGTACCTGTGCGCCGACGCCCTCGCCCGGGGCGCCGACGTGCTGGTGACCGGCGGCGGGCCGCAGAGCAACCACGTCCGGATCACCGCGGCCGCCGCCAACCGCCTGGGCCTGGACTGCGCCGTCGTGCTGGCCGGTCCCCGCCCCGCTGTCGCCACCGGAAACGTCCTGCTCGTCGAGGTGCTGGGCTCGGAGGTGACCTGGCTCGGCGGTGAGGGGTCGCTGGACCACTACGCCATCGAGGCGGCCATCCACGAGGTCGCCGACCGCCTGGGGGCCGCCGGCCGGCGCCCCTACCGGATCCCCGTCGGCGGGGCCAGCGCCGTCGGTGAGCTCGGCTACATCCGCGCCGCGGCCGAGCTTCGGGAGCAGGCCGCCGTCCTGTTCGGCGACGTCGACCTGGTCGTGGTGGCCGATGGCTCCGGCGGTACCCACGCCGGCCTGGCCGCCGGCCTGGGTGACCTGAGCCTGGTCCTCGGCGTCGACGTCGGCGCCCGGCCGGACCTCGACACTCAGGTGCCGGCCAAGGCGGCCGAGGCGGCGGCCCTCGCCGGCCTGCCGGCGCCGGCCGGCGAGGTACGGGTCGACCACGGGCACATCGGGCCGGGCTACGGCGCGCCGACCGAGGACTGCCGGCAGGCCGTGCTGCTCGCCGCCCGCTCGGAGGGCCTCGTGCTCGACCCCGTGTACACCGGCAAAGCGCTGGCCGGGTTGGTCGCGGCCCTGCGGGACGGCTCGGTGGGGCCGTCGACCCGCACCGTCTTCATGCACACGGGCGGCATGCCGGCGCTCTTCGCCGGCCCCTACGCGGCGTGGGGACGTGACGGCTGACGCGCTCCTGGCAGACTGAGGGCGATGCTCCCGGCTTACACCGACGACCGGCCCAGCCCGGTCGTCGGCGCGCTGGGTGGCGCCATCGCGCTCCTGCTGGTCGCCGCGATCGTCCTGGTCTTCACCCGGGGGGACGATGACGACCTGCCGATCGCCGCCGGCGGTGGCCCCGGCAAGATCGTCTTCGCCAGCAACCAGAAGGACGACCTCGACATCTACGTCATGAACGCCGACGGGTCGGGGCGGACCCAGCTCACCGACAGCCGCTCGACCGAGTCCTACCCGTCCTGGTCGCCCGACGGGACGAAGATCGCCTTCGAGTCTGACCGGGACGGCAACAACGAGATCTACGTCATGGACGCCGACGGGAAGAATCAGACCCGCCTCACCGACAGCAGGGGCGAGGACGGGTACGCCAAGTGGTCGCCCGACGGCTCCAAGCTCGCCTTCGCCAGCACCCGGGACGGCAACTACGAGATCTACGTCATGGACGCCAACGGCAAGAACCAGACCCGCCTGACCCGTGAGATCCAGTCCGATGTGTCGCCGGCGTGGTCGCCCGACGGTGGCAGGATCGTGTTCCAGAGCCTCCGGGGCGAGAACGCGGACATCTGGATCATGAACGCCGACGGCGGGAACCCTGTCCGGCTGACCGACGACCCATTTGACGACCAGCTCCCGGCCTGGTCGCCCGACGGGAAGAGCATCGCCTTCCAGAGCGCACGAGCCAGCGCCGGCAAGTACTTCGACATCTGGATGATGAACGCCGACGGCGGCGACGAACGGCAGGTCAGCCGGACCAAGTCCGAGTCGAATGCCCCGGCGTGGTCGCCCGACGGGAGCAGGCTGGCCTTCACCAACAACCGCTCCGGCGGGGTGAAGATCCTCGTCATCAACCCTGACGGCACGGGGCTGCGCCAGCTCACGGGCGGGTCGGGCTTCGGCAACTTCGTGCCCGACTGGCAGCGGGACCCGGCCAAGATCGTGACGACGACCACGACCACCACCCCGCCGACCACGGCGACCACCCGCCGGCCGACCACACCCACGACCCGCCGGCGCTGAAAGCGGTCGTTTTTCCCTTTGGGGTCGCGTCCCCGTAGTCTCGGAGCGCAATGACCGAGGCCCTGCCAGTCACTGGTCCCCTGCCACTGGAGCGCGAGGGCCTCGCCCCTGTGGCGCCCGGCCGCAGCCGGCTGGCCGCCTACATCGCCCTCACCAAGCCCCGGATCATCGAGCTGCTGCTCGTCACCACCGTCCCGGCCATGATCGTCGCCGAGCGGGGCATGCCGCCCGCCTGGCTGATCCTGGCCACCCTCGTCGGCGGCACCCTGGCCGCCGCCGGCGCCAACGCCACCAACATGGTGATCGACCGCGACATCGACAAGTTGATGCGCCGCACCAGCAAGCGGCCGCTCGTCACCGGCGAGATCACCCCCCGCAACGCCCTCATCTTCGCCATCGGGCTGGAGCTGGGCGCCGCCGTCTGGCTGGCGCTGGTCGTCAACCCCTTGAGCGCGGCCCTGGCTGTGGCCGCCACCCTCTTCTACGTCTTCGTCTACACGATCTGGCTGAAGCGGACGTCGGTTCAGAACATCGTGATCGGCGGCGCCGCCGGCGCCGTCCCGGTGCTCGTCGGGTGGGCGGCGGTGACCAACGAGCTGGCCATCGCCCCGTTCGCCATGTTCGCCATCATCTTCGTCTGGACGCCGCCGCACTTCTGGGCCCTGGCCATCCGCTACCGGGCCGACTACGCGGCGGCCGACGTGCCGATGCTCCCCGTCGTGGCCAGCTTCGAGGACACCACGAAAAAGATGGTGGTGTACACGCTTGTGCTCTGGGCGGTCAGCCTGGCCTTGTGGCCACTCGGGTCGATGGGGCCGATCTACCTGGTCGCGGCGATGGCCCTGGGCGCCATGTTCACGTGGAAGGCCGTCCAGCTGGCCCGCAGCCACAACCCCGACCTGGCCATGCGCCTGTTCAAGTTCTCCATCACCTACATCACCCTGCTGTTCGGGGCGATGGCCGCCGATCAGCTTCTTCTTCACTGAGCCTGGTCTGTTGCTCCTCGTGCCGGGCCCAGGCCGCGGCGACCACCAGCACGGCGGCGAGCAGGACCAGGTCGCCGGCCACCCACATGATCCCGCCGGCCAGGCGCTGGTCGGCCAGCGCATCGGGGACGCTCCCGTAGTGGGGGTAGAGGACGTCGCGGCTCGAGAAGATGGCCAGGGCCAGGAAGGTGTTCTGGGGCATGGCCACGGCCAGGTAGAGCAGGCGCAGCGGGTACGACAGCCGCGATTCGGTGGTCACGACCTGGACCCAGAACAGCACCGCGCCGCCGAGCAGGAGGGCGTGCTCGAAGACGTGGACGGGAATGTTCTCGGTGGCCGTCTCGAACAGGGGGGTGAAGTGGACCAGCCAACCGGTGGCGGCGAACACCAGCCACGCCAGCAGCGGGTGGACCCGCGGCCGGCGGCGCACGCCGGCGGCCAGCAGCGGTGCCGCCACCATGGTCAGGGTCACGTGCTGCACCATGTGGGCGGCCAGGGTGGCGTCGGCCCGGGCGTCGACCGGCGGGCTGATGGCCACGGCGACGACCACGACGCCGGCGATCAGGAGGGCTGCTTGAGGGCGCGCACAGGCACGCTAGCCCGGCCGGTGCGGCGCTCGACTCGAAGGGTCGGGGGCGGTCTGTATAAAGTCCGGCGACGATGGCGATGACCGACACAGAGGTGGCAGAAGGGGCAGCGCCCGGGGCCACCGGCCTCTCGCAGCCGGTCGCCGACCTTCCTGACGCCTGGCCCAAGGGCACCGACCACAAGACCGTCGGGTCGTGGTTCGTTGCCGCCGCCCTCGTCTTCCTGGTCGCCGGGGTGGTGATGGCGCTGCTCATGCGGGCCCAGCTGACCTCCGCCGACGCCGACATCGTGGGCGACCGCACCTACCGCCAGCTGTTCACCATGCACGGCGTGCTGTCGGTGTTCCTGTTCCTGCTGCCCGTCTGGCTGGGCCTGGGCTCGGCGATCGTCCCCTTGCAGATCGGGGCCGCCCGCCTGGCGTTCCCCCGCCTGCACGCCATGGCCTTCTGGCTCTTCCTCGGCGGCGGCGCCATGGTCGTCGCCGCGCCGGCGCTCTCCGACGTCTTCCACGGATGGGCCCTGAGCGACCCGATCCCGGTGAAGCTGGGCCTCCCCGGCCAGGGGCCCGACTTTCTCCTGCTCGGGCTGATCGTGGTGTGCATGGCGGCGATCCTGGTGATCGTCAACGTCCTGGTCACGATCCTGCAGCTCCGGGCACCCGGGATGACGCTCCGGCGGGTCCCGGTGTTCAGCTGGTCGATCATGGTCTCCGGAGCCGTGCTCCTCCTCGCCCTCCCGATCCTCATCGGGGCCTTCGGGCTCCTCTTCGTCGACCGCCACTACGGCTCGTCGCTGTTCAGCGGGTTCACCGGCAGCCGGGGCGGCAACCCCCTCGTCTGGCCCCGGCTGTTCTGGTTTGGCGCCTACCCCGTCCTGTGGGCGCTGCTCATCCCCGCCCTGGGCGCGGTCAGCGAGATCGTCGCCACCTTCGCCGGCCGGCCGCTCTTCAGCCGGGAACGGGCATCGGCCGCCCTCGTCGGTGTCGGCGTGCTCAGCTTCGCCGGCTGGGGCAGCGAGGTCTCCACGCTGCCGCGGGCTCGCGTCCTCTTCATCCTGGGGGCCCTGGCCGTACTCGCCCCCGTTGCCTCGCTGGTCCTCAACTGGCTGATGACGCTGCGCCTGGCCGGCAAGGAGGGCGACCGCGACGCCCTGCGGGGGAGGTTCACGGCCACGCCGATGCTGTGGGCACTGGGCATGCTGCCCGTGCTGGCCCTGGGCCTGGCCGCGTCGGTGGTCTCCGCCGTCGACGCCGGCCGCGAGGCCCATGCCAACTACTGGCAAGCCGGCCAGCAGCACGCCCTGTTCTTCGGCGCCGCCACCATCGGCGCGGTCGCCGCCCTGAGCTTCTGGGGCCCGAAGCTGTGGGGCCGGCGCCTTTCCGCGGCCCTCGGCAAGCTGGAGGTGCTCGCCGTCGTCGGCGGCACCCTCCTGACCGTGCTGGGTATGCTGCTCCTGGGTGTCCAGGACATGCTGGTCCACACATCCACCTTCGATTCCGGCGACGACTGGGCCCTCGGCAACCTGATCGTCTCCGCCGGCGCCGCCATCGTCGGCCTGGGCCTCATCGTCCTGCTGCTCGACCTCCTGACCAGCATCCTGGGCCGTCGGGGTCGGGCCGCCGGCGCCGACCCGTGGGGCGGGCAGACCCTGGAGTGGGCCACGCCCTCGCCGCCGCCGATCCACAACTTCGACGCCCTGTTGGAGATCCGCTCCGGAACGCCGCTACTCGACCTCCGCACCGCCCAGCCCTGGGCGGCCGAATCCGAATCGACCCAATCCGAATCCGACCTCGTGCCCGAGGGGCAGTC
Organism: Acidimicrobiia bacterium; assembly: GCA_023265025.1. Taxonomy (GTDB): domain Bacteria; phylum Actinomycetota; class Acidimicrobiia; order Acidimicrobiales; family AC-14; genus CADCTB01. The sequence continues at coordinate 10,284 of JAHFUP010000003.1, forward strand.
CAGCTGATGTCAATGGTCGCCGTCTCCACCACCGCCGCCGACAACCTGCCGGTCCCGGCCTCCGACCAGGCGCCGGTCGTCCTGCCCACCGGCGCCCCGCTGCCCGGCCGGGTCCCCGGCCGTCCCCGTCCCGGCACCACCACGATCGGCGCCTTGCTATTCGTCACCGCCGACTTCATGGTGCTGGCCGCGATCGTGGCGGTGTACCTGGCCATCAAGGAGGGGTCGGTCACATGGCCGCCCAAAGGGGTCCAGGTCGGCACCTACATCCCGACGATGATGACGATCACCGCGTTGATGTCGGCGTTCTCGGTCCAGTGGGGCATGTTCGCCGCCCGCCGCAACGACGGGCGCAACGCGGCCATGGCCCTCGGCCTGACGCTGTTCCTCGGGCTGGCGATGGCCAACCTGGACTGGCTGTCCTTCGTCCGCAGCGGCTTCGGCTTCAACGACCACCCCTACGGCACCCTCTACGACGTGCTGATCGGCTTCCACCTGCTTCACCTGCTGGCCGCCATCGTCGTTCTGCTCCTGCTCGCCTTCCGCACCGTGGCCGGCCATTTCTCCGGCGACCGCCACGACGCGCTGCGGGCGGGCGTGGTCCTGTGGCAGTACTCGAACGCGGTGTGGTTCGTGGTGGTCACCGTCCTGTTCATCCTCAGCAGGCACGGCTAGCGACCCATGCTCACCCCCACCTCCAAGCTCTTCCTGCCCGTCGCCGGCGTCGCCCTCTTCCTGGGCGCGGTCTACAAGATCATCAGCGGCGACCTGCTGGGCTCCGTCCTGTACCTGATGGTCGGCGCGGCCGCATTCCTTCTCGGGGTCATGCTCTCCTCGATCCGGGAGAACGAGTACGCGCCGGCGATGGCACCCAACGCCCCGCCGCCGGGCGTGCGGCCGGTGGCCGTCGCCCCGCTACCCGGCGGTGGCGGGTGGCCGGTGGCGGGTGGCATCGCCGTTGCGCTGGTCATGGTCGGCCTCATCCAGCATCCGGTGTTCACCTGGGCCGGCGTGCTCGTCGGGATGGTGGCCGGCGCCGGCTGGCTGGCCCGGTCGGCCTCGGAGTCCACCGGGCGCCCGATCAGCCTGCTGCCCCTCGGTCTGCCGGTCCTCGGCTTGGCCACGATCGCCAGCGTGATGTTCTTCCTGTCACGGATCCTGCTCGCCGTGCCCGAGGCGGCCTCCACCGCCATTGCGCTGTCCGTCGCCGTCCTCATCCTGGGGGCCGCCAGCCTCGCCGCCGTCCGTCCCAACATCACCGGGCGCACGTTGGCCACCGCCCTCGCCATCGGCACCGTGCTCATGGTCGGCGGCGGCATCACCGCCGCCGCGGTGGGTGAGCGCCACCTGGAGAAGCATTCCGAGGAGCACGCCGGCGAGGCCGGCCTCGTCCAGCTCAAGGCCGAAGGCGTCACCTTCAAGACCGACCACATCGAGCTGGCGGCCGACGAGGAGGTCGAGGTCCGGTTCGACAACAACGACCGCGACGTCCAGCACAACTTCGCCATCTACGGCGCCGACCCGTCCAAGCCCGTGTTCCGGGGCCAGCTGGTCAGTGGTGTGGCGACGGTGTCCTACAAGTTCCACGCCCCGGGGGTCGGCGAGTACAAGTTCCAGTGCGACGTGCACCCGACCCAGATGAAGGGCACCGTCACAGTGAAGTAGCGCGGAACGCGCTCAAGGGCGCATCGCGCACGCCCGGCAGTGCCCGGTCACCGCGAAGTGGCGGGGCTGGAGGGCGAACCCGAACTCCGCCTGCAGCCGCCCCCGCAGGTCGGCGAACACCTCGTCGGGCACTTCCTCCACCGCCCCGCACCCGTCGCACACCAGGTGGTGGTGGGCGTCGGCGGCCAGGTGGTAGACGGCGGGCCCGTGGCCGAGGTGCACGTGGTCGACCACGCCCAGGCGCTCGAGCTCGTCCAGGAAGCGGTACACGGTCGACTCGTGGACGTCGGGCTGGACGGCCTGGACCCGGGCGGTGAGGGCTTCCGCGGTCACGTGCCCGGCGACGCCGAGGAGCGTCTCGAGGATGGCGCGACGGGACGTGGTGACCCGCCCGCCCCGGGCCCGGAGGAGGGCGAGGATCGGCTCGGCCTTCTCCCGAACAAGCATGGCCCGAGCGTAGCCGTCGCGTCGCTGTAGCGAGCAGCTTGCGATAGCGTGCAGCTCGTGCGAGGAAGAGGACGGCTCTCCGTGGCCGCGTCCGCGGCGGCCCTCGCCCTCGTGGCGGGGGCGTGTGGCACGGGGGCCGGCGCCGGCGCCGACGACCTCGCCAAGCTGAACGTCGTCACGACGGTGTCCCCGCTGACGAGCATCGTCGCCGGCGTGGCCGGCGACCTGGCCGAGGTTCGCGGCCTGATCCCCGAGGGCGCCGATTCCCACACCTTCGAGCCTCCCCCGAGCGCGGCGCGGGCCCTGGCCCGGGCCGACGTCGTGTTCGTCAACGGCCTGAAGCTCGAGGACCCAACCAAGGATCTGGCCAAGGGCAACCTCAGGAAGGGCGCCGAGGTCGTCGAGCTGGGCGGGCGCACGATCACGCCCCAGCAGTACCTCTACGACTTCTCGTTCCCCCGGGCCGAGGGCAAGCCCAACCCCCACCTGTGGACCAACCCGCCCTACGCCCGCCAGTACGCCCGGGTCGTCCGGGATGTGCTCGCCCGCCGTGATCCGGCCCACGCCGGCGGGTACATCGCCAACTACGAGGCGTTCGGGGCGACAGTCGACGAGCTGGACAGGGCGATGGCGGCGGCCAGCGCCACGGTGCCCCGCCGGCAGCTGCTGACGTACCACGACGCCTACGCCTACTTCGCCGAGCACTACGGCTGGACGGTGATCGGCGCCGTCCAGGTGTCGAGCTTCGAGGAGCCGACCCCGCGGGAGGTGGCGGCGCTGATCCGCCAGGTCCGCGAGGTCGGGGTGCCGGCGATCTTCGGCTCCGAGGTCTTCCCGAGCAAGGTGCTGGCCCAGATCGGCACCGAGGCCGGCGTCCGCTACGTAGACACCTTGCGTGACGACGACCTGCCCGGCCGCCCCGGCGAGCCCGACCACTCCTGGCTCGGCCTGATGAAGTTCGACTTCGTCACCATGGTCGAGAGCCTGGGCGGCGACGCGACCGCCCTGAAGTCCGTCCGGGCCGCGCCCGCCGGCCCCGACCAGGCCGTGTATCCCCAGTGAGTGAGTCGCTCCTCCGCCTCGAAGGTGTCACCTGTGCCTACGACGGCGCCCCGGTGTTGGTGGGTGTCGACGTGGACATCGCCGGCTCCGAGTTCCTGGGCATCGTGGGCCCGTCCGGGTCGGGCAAGACGACCCTGCTCCGGGCCATGCTGGGGACGGTCGAACCGGTGGCCGGGCGCATGTGGCGCCGGCCGGGGCTGCGGATGGGCTACGTCCCCCAGGTCGAGACGGTGAACTGGAGCTTTCCCGTGACCGTCGCCGAGGCCGTCCTCATGTCCCGGACGACGGGCCGGCGCCTGCCGTGGCCCTCGGCCGCGGAGAAGGCCGAGGTGGCGTCGGTGCTCGACCGCCTCGGCATCGGCGGTCTCGGCACGCGCCACATCCGCGAGCTGTCCGGCGGCCAGCAGCAGCGGGTGTTCCTGGCCCGGGCCCTCCTGCGCCGGCCTCAGCTCCTCCTGCTCGACGAGCCGACATCGGGGGTCGACGTCCGCACCCGCCACGACATCCTCCACCTGCTGGCCGACCTCAACCTCGCCGGCCTGGCCGTCGTCCTGACCACCCACGACCTGAACGGGATCGCCGCCCACCTCCCGCAGCTCGTGGGCCTGAACACCGAGGTGACCGGGCGGGGCACGCCCCGCGAGGTGCTGACCCCCGACGTCCTGGAGCGCACGTTCGGTGCCCCCATGGAGGTCCTCGACCACGACGGGATGCTGATCGTCGTCGACCCCGCCGAACTGGTGACACGAACGGTGGCCAGGGCCACCATTTCCGTCACCAGTTCGAGGGGGGAGGCGTCGTGACGTGGCTGACGGAGCCTTTCGAGTTCGCCTTCTTCCGCCACGGGGTCATGGTCGCCACCATGGCCGGCGCCCTGTGCGGCCTGATCGGCGTCTACGTCACCCTCCGGGGCATGAGCTACATCGGCCACGGCCTGTCCCACGCCATCTTCGGCGGGGCGGCGGCCTCCGCCCTCGTCGGCTTCAACTTCTATCTGGGCGCCGGCCTCTGGGGCATGGCATCCGCCCTGGCCATCGGTCGGGTGACCCGCCGGCGCATCATCGGCTCCGACGCCGCCATCGGGGTGATCACCACCGCCTCCTTCGCCTTCGGCATCGCCCTGCTCGGCCTCTACGGCCAGGTCCGCACGAGCATCGACGCCGCCATTTTCGGCAGCGTGCTGGGCGTCACGGCGGCCGACGTGTGGGTGGTGGCCGGCGTGACCCTCGCCGCCGGCGCCGTCGTCTTCGCCTTCTACCGCAAGCTGCTGTTCACCACCTTCGACCCCGAGGTGGCCGACGTCTCCGGAGTGAACACCGCCCGCATGGACGCCCTGCTCATGCTGCTGCTGTCGGTATCGATCCTGGCGACCATGAAGGTGCTCGGCGTGGTCCTGATCGCCGCCATCCTTGTCATTCCGCCGGTCGTGGCCCGGATGCTGACCAACAGCTTCGCCCGCATGCTCTGGCTGTCGACGCTGGTCGGGGCCCTGTGTGGCTTCGTCGGCATGATCTTGAGCTTCCACCTCGACGTCTCGTCGGGGGCGACGATCGTCCTGGTCGGGGCGGCCGTCTTCGCCGTCGTCTTCGCCGTCACCGGCCCCGGTGGCCGCCGGCAGGCGGCAGGCCTCGACGCCCACGACGCTCCGGTCGGGGCCGGCCGGCCCGGCCGGTAACTGTCGCCGACACCCTTGCCGTCCCGGCCCGCACGTCCGATAGTGGGGGCGGGTTGGGGGAACCGGAGCGGAAGGGGTGCGCCATGCGGTGCCGGACGGCCGTCGTAGGTCTCGCAGGGGCGCTGACCGCTCTCGCGGCGGCGATGCCGCTGGGAGCCGCCGAGGTGCCGCGACCTGCGGTGGTCGACGCCGCCGTCCAGGTGACGCCCGACCCAGGCGCCTCCCGGGCCCACACCGCACCCGTGATCGCCGTCCACCCGAGGAACGACCGGATCGTGGCCCTGGCCGAGGCCGACGCCCTTTCGGGCAAGTGCGCGGTCTACGTGTCGACCAACGCCGGCCTGAGCTGGGCGCCGACGACCCAGCCCACCATCCCGGCCGAGTGGCCCAACTGCGCCTTCATCCCGTTCGGCCCGGTGGTCGACGTGGCCTTCGGCCCCGACGGGACGCTCTACTACGCCCTCAGCGGGTTCAATCCCACCACCAAGCAGAGCCGTATCTTCCTGGCCCGCTCCGAGGATCTGGGGGGCACCTGGGACACGACCACCCTGCCCTGGATCGCCCCCAACCTGGAGAAGGGCGAGGCCGGCGTCGACGGGGTCCCCTCGATCGCGGTCGATCCGAAGAACCCCAGGCGGGTATCGGTCGGGTGGGGGTCCAACTGGGCGACCTACGCCCTCAACGCCAACGTCCTGCAGGGCAAGCTCTACTACTGGGACGTGATCGAGCGGGTCTACGTGGCCACCTCGAACGACGGCGGGGCCACCTTCGGCGAGCCGGTCAACGTCGGCGACGGGCTGAAACTGACGCCCACCGTCGAGGGCGTGAAGCCGCCGCCGCAGGTGGTGGCCGGCAACAACGGCGAGGTCTACGCCATCTTCGGCGAGTACGCCCGGGCCGGCACCCGTGACGACCGGACGGGGACGGCCCCGCCGGCCCACATCTTCTTCGCCACCTCCCGCGACGGCGGGCGGACCTACGAAAAGGCCACCATCTTCACCGGGCCCACCCCGACGGCGAACGCCGACTGGACCTGGGTGCCCCGCATGGGGATCGACCGCAAGAACGGGAACCTGTACGCGGTCTGGGAGAACATGTCCTCCGCCGGCGACCCCGTGCAGATCTCGGCCATCCGCTCCATCGACGGCGGCCGGACCTGGAGCGAGCCGGCCAAGATCAACGATGCCGAGTGGTCCCGGAAGTGGAACTACCCCGAGCTCTACCCGTCCTTGTCGGTGGCCGCCAACGGCCGGGTCGACGTGGCCTGGTACGACTGGCGCAACGACGCCGGCCTGACGACCGACGGCAAGAAGAACATCTTCCAGGACGTCTACTACACGTCTTCGGCCGACGGCGGGCTGACCTGGGCGCCCAACCTCAAGCTCAACGACCGGGCCATCGACCGCCACATCGGCGTCTCGCAACAGGGCGGCATCCGGGGCCCGATCGGCATCGGCTCCCGTGACGAGGCCGCGTACGTGGCATGGGACGACACCCGCAACGGCACCGAGCTGACCCAGAGCCAGGACATCTACTTCACCCGGGCCCGCACGCCGGACCCGGCCGACCTGTTCTCCTCCGGGAGCGACGACGGGTCTCCGGCGGCGTGGGCCGCCGGAGGGGTCGCTGCCGGCCTGGCCATCGCCGGGCTGGCGCTCCTCGCCGGCAACCGGCTGGTCAGACGGCGTTCAGACCCCCAGGCGGTGGTCGATCGGGTGCCGGTCGGGCGGACCTGAGGCGGGCGCGGCCGGCGCCGATTGGACTCGCCACGCCGCGCCCGACAGTGTAGGAAGTGCCGTGCGACGCAACCGCCGTTTGGCTGCCTTCAGCGCCAGCCTCTTCCTCTTCCTTGCCGCCTGCGCAGGAAACGCGCCCCAGGACACCCTCGAGCCGAAGGGGCCGGTCGCCAGGCAGATCGACCACCTCATCAACCCGGTGTTCATCGTGGCCGGCGTGGTGTTCGTGCTGGTCGAGGGCCTGGTCCTGCTGGCCGTCATCAAGTTCCGGGCCCGACCCGACTCCCCGGAGCCCGAGCAGATCCACGGCAACACGCGGTTGGAGGTGGGCTGGACGCTCGCGCCGGCCCTGATCCTCCTGGCCGTCGCCGTGCCGACGATCGCCACCATCTTCGACCTGTCCAAGAAGCCGGAGAACGCGGTCAACGTGACCGTGATCGGCCACCAGTTCTGGTGGGAGTACCGCTACGAGGACCTCGGCGTGGTCACCGCCAACGAGCTCCGGATGCCCGTCGGGCGCCCGGTCGAGCTGACCCTGAACAGCGACGACGTGATCCACAGCTACTGGATCCCGCCGCTGGGTGGCAAGACCGACGTCGTCCCCGGCCGGAACAACACGATGCACCTCGAGGCCGAGACCCCGGGCGAGTACCTCGGCCAGTGCACCGAGTTCTGCGGCGCCTCCCATGCCAACATGCGGGCCAAGGCCATCGCCATGGCCCCCGCCGACTTCGACGCCTGGGTGGCGGGCCAGAAGGCGGCGGCCCCGGCGCCGGCGGCCGGCACCATGGCCGAGGAGGGTGCCTTGCTCTTCGCCCAGAAGGGCTGCGGCGGCTGCCACACCGTCCAGGGCGTCTCGGAGGGCAAGATCGGGCCCAACCTGACCCACCTGGCCACCCGCACCACCTTCGCCGGCAGCATCTTCAACAACAACGACCAGAACCTGCGTACGTGGCTCCGCGATCCCCAGGCCGCCAAGCCGGGGAACAAGATGATCATCCCGGGCGGGCCGCTCGCCCCCGACGAGATCACCAAGCTCATCGCCTACCTGGATACCCTCCGATGACGCCCGTGGAGGCTTTTTAGATGGCAATCGTCACGCCGCCGCGGCCGGAGGCCCTGGCGCCCGAGCAGCCCCTCAACAAACCCGTCCGCTTCATCCGCCGGCCCACCGGCTACACCCCCGGGATCTGGGGGTGGATGACCACCGTCGATCACAAGAAGATCGGCATCATGTACTCGGTCACCGCCTTCTTCTTCTTCCTGATCGGCGGTATCGAGGCCCTGCTCCTGCGCATCCAGCTGGGCGGCCCCGACCAGACCTTCCTGCGGGCGGACACCTACAACCAGGTGTTCACCATGCACGGCACGACGATGATCTTCCTCGTCATCATGCCGCTGTCGGCCGGCCTGGCGAACTACCTCCTGCCGATCATGATCGGGGCGCGCGACGTCGCCTTCCCCCGCCTCAACGCCCTGGGCTACTGGGTCTTCCTCGCCGGCGGCCTGTTCATGTACTCCAGCTTCTTCCTGGGCGGGGCGCCCAACGGCGGGTGGTTCGGGTACGTCCCCCTGACCCGGAACCTGCCCGGCCACAACGTCGACTACTGGGTCTTCGGCCTCCAGATCCTCGGCATCGCCTCGCTGACCGGTGCGGTCAACCTGATCGTCACCGTGATCAACATGCGGGCGCCGGGCATGAGCCTGATGCGCATGCCCATCTTCGTGTGGATGAGCCTGGTGGCCCAGTTCCTGCTGCTCTTCGCCATCCCGGTCATCACCGTCGCCCTGTTCCTGCTCAGCTTCGACCGGCTGTTCTCCACCAACTTCTTCAACGTCGCCGCGGGATCGGATCCACTCCTCTGGCAACACCTCTTCTGGTTGTTCGGCCACCCGGAGGTGTACATCCTCATCCTGCCGGCCATGGGCATCGTGTCCGAAGTGCTGCCGGTGTTCTCCCGCAAGCCGCTGTTCGGCTACCAGGTCATGGTGTTCTCGGGCATCGCCATCGGCTTCATGGGCTGGGGCGTGTGGGCCCACCACATGTTCGCCACCGGCCTCGGACCGGTGGCCGTGTCCGCCTTCAGCGCCTCGACGATGTTCATCGCGGTGCCGACGGGCGTGAAGATCTTCAACTGGATCAGCACGTTGTGGAAGGGGAAACTCACCTTCCCGACCCCGATGCTCTTCGCCATCGGGTTCGTCGCCATGTTCACCATCGGTGGGCTGTCCGGCGTGACCCACGGCGTCGTGCCCGCCGACACCCAGCAGACCGACACCTACTACATCGTCGCCCACTTCCACTACGTGCTCTTCGGCGGGAGCATGTTCGGCCTCTTCGCCGGGGCCTACTACTGGTACCCGAAGTTCGCCGGCAAGTTGCTGAACGAGCGGCTGGGCAAGATCCACTTCTGGCTGATGTTCATCGGCTTCAACATGACGTTCGGCCCGTTCCACATCCTGGGCCTCCAGGGCATGCCCCGCCGCATCTACACCTACCCGGAGGGCCGGGGCTGGGACGTGTGGAACCTGGTGTCCACCATCGGGTCGTTCGTCATCGCCCTGTCGATCCTGACCTTCTGCATCAACGTCCTGAAGACCCGGAAGACGCAGCAGGACGTGGGCGAGGACCCCTGGGACGCCCGCACGCTCGAGTGGACGATCCCGTCGCCGCCGCCGGAGTACAACTTCAAGGAGATCCCGCTCGTCACCAGCCGCGACGAGCTGTGGCACCGCAAGTACACCGAGGACGACGACGGCCGCAGCGTGCGCCGTGCGGTCACCCTCGAGCAGCCCGAAATGCCGGGGACCGAGGTGGAGCCCTCGACCGACGCCCACGACGGCCCGGACCACGCGGAGGGCGACGATGGCCATACGGACCCGGCTCACGACGACGAGGAGCACGAGCCGCACATCCACATGCCGTCGCCGTCGTACTGGCCGCTGCTCACCGCCCTCGGCCTGCCGATCCTGTCCTACGGGATGATCTACAAGACCTGGGCCGTCGCCATCCTGGGCGGCGTCTGGATCTTCGGCAGCATCTACTCCTGGGCCCTCGAGCCGGCGACCGCCCCCGAGGACCTGCCCGACCACGGCTCGGACGAGAGCCTTGAGGCGGTGCACGCATGACCGACGTGATCAGCGCCGCCGCTGGCAGCCACACCGAAGTCGAGCCCGGGCACCCGCCCACGTCCACCGGTCTCACCAACGAGAAGGTGGGGATGTGGGCGTTCCTGGGGTCGGAGTGCCTGCTCTTCGGCGCCCTGATCTCGACCTACCTGCTGTTCAAGGGCCAGAGCGCCCCCGGCACGATCACGCCGCACGACGTCTTCGACATCCCCTACACCTCGGTCAGCTCCTTCGTCCTGCTGATGAGCAGCCTCACCATGGTGCTGGCCCTCGCCGGCATCCAGCGGGGCGACCACCGCCTCACCCGCGTGTGGCTGCTGACCACCGCCCTCCTCGGCGCCAGCTTCGTCGCCGGCCAGGCCTACGAGTTCACCGTCTTCGTGCGCGAGGGCATGAACCTCCGGGTCAACCTGTTCGGGTCGAGCTTCTTCGTCCTCACCGGGTTCCACGGCGCCCACGTGACCATCGGCGTGCTCATGCTTCTCTCGCTGTACAGCCTCTCGCTGAAGGGGAAGCTGCCGGCCGAGAAGGCCGAGACGGTCGAGCTGGTCGGTCTCTACTGGCACTTCGTCGACGTGGTCTGGATCGTGATCTTCACCCTCGTGTACCTCATCCCATGAGCACGCCTCCCTCCACCCGCGACGAGGCCACCGGCCCGGTCGTCGAGGTCGACCCCGCCGAAGGCGGCACCCACCACCAGCACCCGGGCGAGGGCCAGTACATCAAGATCGCTCTGATCCTGGCCGCGATCACGGCCGTCGAGGTGGGTCTCTCCTACTGGGACGCGGTCAAGGACTTCCGCGCCCCGCTCCTTATCTTCCTGTCGGTCATCAAGTTCGTCATGGTCGTCGCCTTCTTCATGCACCTCCGGTTCGACAGCCGCCTCTTCCGGCGGTTGTTCATCGCCGGCATCGGGCTGGCGATCTTCTGCTTCACCATCGTGCTCACCACCTTCCACGTCTGGACGAGGTGACCCGAGGGCGATGACCGTGGCGGCTGCCGTCCCGTTCCCGCACTGGCACCCCCACGTCGACGTCTGGGCCCTGATCGGCGCCTTCGCCGTCCTGTACGTCCTCTCGGTCCGCCGGGAGCGGGCCCGCCGGCCCGGCGAGGCGGTGCTCACCCGGGCGCAGGGGTGGTGCTTCGCCGGCGCCCTGGTCACGACGTTCCTGGCCTCGGACTGGCCGGTGCACGACGTGGCCGAGGGCTACCTGTACAGCGTCCACATGGTCCAGCACCTGATGCTGACCCTGGTCGTGGCCCTGCTCCTGCTGGCCGGCACGCCGGCGTGGATGGCCCGCAACATCCTCGGACGCGGAAGAACGCTCCGCGCCGTGCGGACCATGAGCCGCCCGGTCACAGGGCTCATTCAGTTCAACATCGTGCTGGTCCTGAGCCACTGGCCCGTGGTCGTGGAGGCCACCGTCCGCCACCACCCGTTGCACTTCGTCGCCCATGCGGTGCTGCTGGTGTCGGCCGTGCTGATGTGGATGCCCGTCGCCAGCCCGCTGCAGGAGATCCGGCGGATCAAGCCGCCGGCGCAGATGCTCTACCTGTTCCTGCAGACGATCGTCCCCACCGTGCCGGCGTCGTTCCTGACCTTCAACGACCACCCGCTCTACAAGATCTACGCCACCTTTCCCCGGCTCTGGGGCATCTCCGCGCTCACCGACCAGCAGACCGCCGGGTTGATCATGAAGATCGTCGGTGGCCTCTACCTGTGGGTCATCATCGCCATCGTGTTCTTCCGCTGGTACGCCAGCGAGGAGCGGCGGGAGGTCGCGGAGAAGAACGGCGTCCTGACCTGGGAGGACGTTGAGCAGGAGCTGCTGGCCCCGCCGAACTCGCGCTGACACCCCCTAGGGGTATCCACCTAGATGTCAGCGGCACCTATTGATGACCGCCGGGTCGCCGGGGAGGATGAAAAGAGCCGCCGCCCTCGGCGGCTCTTTCGTTTCACGGACTGGGGGAAATCAGATGCAGAGACGACTTCCGCGCCGCTGGTTCGCAGCGCTCGCCGGAGCTGCGGGAGCGGCCGGCGTGCTGCTTCCGGTCAGCGCGGCCTGGGCGCCCCACGTGGCCCAACTCCAGGTGACGCCCACGAGCTTCAAGGCCGGCGACACCGTGACGGTGTTCGGGCCCAGTGGCTACGGCGCAACCAACCCCGTCGAGATCCGTCTCGACTCCGCCGACGCACCCGTGCTCGGCAGCTTCAGGACCTCCGGGTCCGGCTTCGCCATGTGGGGCCCCGGCACGATCACCATTCCCGCCGACGTGAAGCCCGGCGTCCACACCCTCTGGGCCACCCAGAAGCTGGAGGAGTCCGAGAAGCTGATCCGGGGCATGCCGACCAAGACCCTGGTCCAGGTGCGCAACGCTGACGGGTCCGGACCTGTGCTCGGGATCGACACGTCGCCGCAGATCGAGCCCCGGCCCACCGGCCTGGTCGAGGACAAGCCGGTCAGCACCGGCGCCCTCGTCCTGGTGGGGCTCGGTGTGGCCGGCGTGGCCATGTTCGCCGCCGGCGGCGCGGCCCTGATGTCGTCCCGCCGCAGCTCGCCGTCGGTCCAGAAGGTCGGAGGTCGCAAGTGAGCCGCCAGACGACCCGCCGCCGGCTCGCCGCCCTCGGCGCGCTGCCCATCCTCGCCCTCGCCGGCGGGGAGGGCATGGCCGCCGAGGCCGACGGCCCCCGCGTGACCGCCTCGGTCCGCGCCACCGGCGAGGACCTGGCACCGACCCGTACCTACGGCGCGCCGTTCCTGGCCGTCGACCCTGAGAACCCCGACCACATCGTGGCCGCCACTCCCGAGATGCGCAGCCGGACGTGCCGGCTCATGCGCTCCCTCGACGCCGGCCGCAGTTGGAAGCTGATGGAGGCGTTCCCGTCGCCCCAGAGCTACCCGTTCTGCTTCCACACCTCCGGCACCAGCACCCAGACGCCGATCTCCTTCGGGCGTGACGGCGCCGTCTACTACGCGCTCAACGGCTGGGACAACCAGGACGTCGGCTCCGGCTCGGACCACCCCGGCACCTATGCAAACTTCAGCGTCCTCGTGGCCAGGACCGGTGACCTGGGCGAGACCTGGGACCCGGTCATGGTGCGCGACGCCCGGGGCAAGACGGGCGCCGGCCAGGCCGAGAACAACCGGCCCATCAATGGCATCGCGGTCGACTCGAAGACCGGCAGCGTCGACACCGTCTACGTCGGCTGGAGCCAGAGCTTCCCGCAGGCCACGCCGGCCCAGGTGGGCCAGACGGTCATCGCCACGTCCACCGATGGCGGCAAGACCTACGGTGAGCCGGTCAAGGTGACGACCGACTATTGGAAGTCGGTGGTCAACAAGCCTGACGCCGACAAGTGGGGCGGCAGCAGCCCGACCCTCACCGTGACCGACAACGGCACGCTCTACGCTGTCTTCTACGCCTCGGCCACCGGGCAGCCCGCCGGCGCCCAGGTCAACTCGATCCTGCTGGCCAAGTCGACCGACAAGGGCAAGACCTTCCAGGTCAACGAGATCGCCCCGCCGAGCGGCTTCTACCAGGCCGGCGCCCTCATGGACTGGTCGACGGAGGGCGGCCCCGAGGGCACCCTGCACATCGTCTACGAGGACAAGGTCGCCTCGCCGGGGCAGACCACCATCCCGCTGGGCGACCGTGACGTCTTCACCCGCCGGTCCACCGACGGCGGAAAGACGTGGTCGGAGGGCAAGCTGCTCAACGACGACCCGTACGACCCGAAGGACGGCGGCCACAGTCAGAACAACCCGAGCGTCAGCGTCGCCCCCAATGGGCGGGTGGACGCTGTCTGGTGGGACTTCCGCAACGACATGGGCCAGTTCCAGAACGACGTCTACTACTCCTACTCGGAGGACAACGGCGCCACTTGGTCCAAGAACATCCGGGCCAACGACCGGTCTATCGACCGCCGGCTCGGCGTGTGGAGCAACGGCTACGACATGCGGATGCCGGTCGGGGTGGTGTCCACCGACAAGGTGGCCGTCTTCGCCTGGGACGACACCCGCAACGCCGACACCCTGACCCAGGGCCAGGACGTCTACACCGCCATCGTCCAGCACGAGGCGCTGGGGTCGGGTACCTCCGACGCCCTGCGGTACGCCCTCGCCGGCCTGATCGGCCTCGCGGCGGTGGGCCTCGTCCTTCTGGCGGCCAGCACGATCAGCGGCCGGCGGCGCCCGAAGGGGTCGCCGGCGCCGGACCCGGAGGCCTCGCGGGGCCGGGTGGGAAGCGCGTAGCTCGACCGCACAACTGACGACGGACCGGTTCGGCCGCATCGCGCGGGCGAACCGGTCCTCGTCGCGTTTAGCCTTCCGGCGATGAAGGCCCTGAAGTTCCGCGTCAGCGGGATCCCGGTACGGGTCGAGCCCATCTTCTTTCTGCTCCTGGGCTTCCTGGCGTTGGCGTGGGGCTTCACGGGCGTGCTCATCCCGATCTTCATGGTGATCGCCGCCCTGTCCGTGCTGATCCACGAGCTGGGGCACGCCACGGCCGAGCGGTCCTTCGGTGCCCACCCCACCATCACCCTCCACGGGTTCGGGGGCCACACGACCGCGTCGAACCAGCCCCGAGGCCGGTCGATCGTGGTCACGCTCGCCGGGCCGGGGGCGGGATTCCTGTTGGCCATCCTCGGCGTGGCCCTGTCCCAGGTGGTAACCACGGACTCGGACACAGTCCAGCGCGCGCTCGACGCTCTCGTCTGGGTGAACGTGCTCTGGGGGGTCATCAACCTCCTGCCCATCCTGCCGATGGACGGCGGGCACGTGGCCGCCGACGTGTTCGGCCTGCATACCGCCCGGGTGCTGTCGATCGCCGGCGCCGCCATCCTGGGCATCTACGGCCTCACCCAGGGGCTGATCTTCATGACCATCATGGCGGCCATGTTCGGAAGCCAGAGCCTGAACGCCCTGCGGGCCGACAAGAACCGTCCCCAGCTCCAGCAGCTCGACGAGGCGCGAGCCGCCCTGCTGCAGGGCCGTACCCCCGAGGCGGTGGAGAAAATCCAGGCCGTCATCACGCGGCCGTTGACCTTCGAGGTCGAGGTGACGGCGGCCGAGCTGTTGGCCTGGGCCCGGCTGGCCGAGTTGCAGCCGGAGGAAGCCCGGGCCGCCCTCGACACGCTGCGGGGTGGCGTCTCCCGCACGAGCCAGCTCGTGCAGCGAATGGTGGACCTGGCCGAGGGCAAGCAGAACGAGCACCTGGCGCCGGCCTTCGTCTACTGCGACGACGTGGTGGCGGCCATGATCGCGTCCCGCACGATCTGCGCCGCCGGTCTGCTCGACCGGGTGCTCGAGGAGATGGCCACCCTGCCGGCGCTGCCCGGGCCGCCGAGGAACAACGGCTACCGGGCCCTCCAGCTCGGTCTGCACCACGCCGGCCGGTACCGGGACGCGGCGCGGGTGGGCGACATCCTGTTCCAGGCCGAGCCGGGGGCGCTGGTGGCTTACAACGTGGCGTGCAGCTCGGCCCTCGCCGGCGAGGAGGAGTCGGCGCTGGCGTGGCTGGACCGCGCCGTCGAGCACGGGTTCCGCGACACCGACCTGCTCGACCGCGACAACAACTTCGACACCATCCGTGACACCGACGGCTTCCGCGCCCTTCGGTCCTGGATGGAAGCGGGGCCGCCCGGCACCGAGTCGCAGGAGGCGGCCGGGTCTTAGTGGTGGGCCATGGCGCCGTGATGGTCGGCGGGCGCCGGCGGGGGGGCCGGCGGTCGTTTCTCACCGTCGGGTGACAGGTCGAGCCGGCGCAGCAGCTGGGCGTTGAGGGCGACGACCACCGTGGAGACGCTCATCAGAATGGCCCCCACCGCCGGCGACAGCGTGATGCCGGCCCATGCCAGCACGCCGGCGGCCAGGGGGATGGCGACGAGGTTGTAGCCGGCGCCCCACGCCAGGTTCTGGACCATCTTCCGGTAGGCGGCCCGGGACAGCGTGATGACCCCGATCACGGCCCGAGGGTCCGACGACGCCAGCACCACGCCGGCCGACTCGATGGCCACGTCGGTGCCGGCGCCGATGGCGATCCCGACGTCGGCCCGGGCCAGGGCGGGGGCGTCGTTGACCCCGTCGCCCACCATGGCGACGACCCGTAAACCACGATCCTGCAGCCTGGTGACGGCGGCGTCCTTGTCCTCGGGGAGGACATCGGCCATCACCTCGTCGACGCCGAGCTGCACGCCGACGGCCTCGGCCACTGTCCTGGCGTCGCCCGTGATCATGACGACCCGGACCCCGAGGCGGTGGAGCCCGTCCACCGCCTGCTTCGACTCGGGTCGGACCTCGTCCTCCAGGGCGAGGGCGCCGGCGATCCGGCCGTCCCGGACGACGTGGAGCACCGCCGCGCCCCGCGCCGACCAGGCGTCCACCTGGGTGGCCAGCTCGGCCGCCGGCGCCAGGCCGAGCTGGCGGAGCAGGGCGGGGCCGCCGACGGCGACCCGGCTCCCGTCGACGGTCGCCTCCACGCCCCGGCCGGCGATGGCCTTGAAGTCCGTGGCCCGGGGGGCGCCGACTGCGGTCGCGACGATTGCCCGGGCCAGCGGGTGCTCGGAGTCGGCCTCGACCGCGCCCGCCAGTGCCAGCAGTTCGTCCTCGGACACGCCGGCGGCCGGCGCCACCCCGGTTACCACGTGGGCGCCCCTGGTCAGGGTGCCGGTCTTGTCGAACAGGACGGCGTCGACGGTGCGCATCCGCTCCAGGGCCAGGCGGTCCTTGACCAAAATGCCGGCCCGGGCCGCGATCGACGTCGACAGGCTCACGACCAGCGGGATGGCCAGGCCGAGGGCGTGGGGGCAGGCGATGACCAGCACCGTCACCGTGCGCAGGAAGGCCTCGTCGGTGCTGCCGATCGCCGTCCACACCGCGAAGGTGGCGAAGCCCGAGAGGAGGGCGACGTAGAACAGCAGCGCCGCGGCCCGGTCGGCCAGCGCCTGGGCCCGCGACTTCGACGCCTCGGCTTCGGCCACGAGGCGCTGGATGCCGGCCAGGGCCGTCTCCTCGCCGACTCTGTCGACCCGGATGCGCAGCGGCGCGTCGGTGGCGACCGTGCCGGCGACCACCCGCTCGCCGGCCTCCTTCGAGACGGGGCGGGACTCGCCGGTGACCATGGACTCGTCGACCTCGGCCGTGCCCTCGATCACCTCGCCGTCAGCCGGGATTCGGCCCCCTGGACGGACCAGCACCACGTCGCCGGCCCGCAGGTCGCCCACCGGGACCGTCTCGGTGGCGCCGTCGGGGCGGACGACCCGCTCGGCCTCGTCGGGCAGCAGGGCGGCGAGCGCAGCGAGGGCCCCCTGGGCCTGGCCGAGGGCCCGCATCTCCAGCCAGTGGCCGAGCAGCATGATCGTCACGAGGGTGGTCAGCTCGGCCCACAGGTCGGCGTCGAGAAGGTCGAGGGTGGTGGCCGCCGACGCGCCGAAGGCCACCAGCAGGCCCATGGAGATCAGCAACATCATCCCCGGCCGGCGGCTGCGGAGCTCGTCCCAGCCGGCCCGGAGGAACACCGGGCCGCCGTAGAGGAAGGTCAGGGTGCCCAGGACGGGGCCGACCCAGTGGTCGCCGGAGAACGCCGGCGGCGTCCACCCGGTGAGGGTCATGAGCATGTGGCTGTAGATGACGACGGGGACGGTCAGGACGAGGCTGAGCCAGAACCGCCGGCGAAACATCGCTGCGTGATCGTGGTGCCCGTGCATGGGGGCCTCCAATACCCAGTGGGGGTATCGTAGTCTTACCCCGTAGGGGTATACTCGTCAAGAGCATTGAGGAGAGGACGGACACGATGGCACAGGCCAGGGGGTACGCGGCCACCAAGGACCAGCTCCGCGACCGTCTGGCCCGCATCGAGGGCCAGGTGCGGGGCATCGCCCGCATGGTCGAGGAGGACCGCTACTGCGTGGACATCCTCACCCAGATCAGCGCCATCCAGGCCGCCCTCGACCGGGTGGGCCTCGGTCTCCTCGATGACCACGCCCGGCACTGCCTCATCGGCGGCCACGGCGGCCCGACCGACCCGGAGGATCAGGTCCAGGAGCTGATGGGCGCCGTCGGCCGCATGCTCTCCCGCTAGCTAGACCCCACCCCGAATCTGCTGCAGTTGGCCGCGTATGCGCGGCCAACTGCAGCCAGTTCGCTTCAGTCACTCCCAGCGGAAGGTCGCCGCCGCCGCCGCCGGAGCGGCGACGGCCCAGACCGCCAGGACCGCCCACGCCCGGCCGGGCACGGCGCCGGCGGTCGACGCGGCGTGGACGACGTCGGATAGGGCGGCCGCCGGCAACGCCCGGGCGACGGCCCGGAGGGCGCCGGGCAGCTCCTCGACCGGGATGACCATCCCGCCGAGCAGCAGCAATACCAGGTAGAGCCCGTTGGCCGCAGCGAGGACGGCCTCGCCCCGGAGGCGGCCGGCCATGAGCAGGCCGAGGCCGGCGAAGGCCACCGTCGCCAGCACCATGGCCAGCACGATGGCGCCGGCCGACCCCGACGGGCGCCAGCCGAGCAACAGCGAGACGACCGTCAGCACCGCGACCTGGAGCAGCTCGACGGCGAGAATGGCCAGCGTCTTGGCCGCCAGCAGGGCGCCCCGGCCCAGCGGGGTCGACCCCAGGCGCTTGAGCACGCCGTACTGGCGCTCGAAGCCGGTGGCGATGCCCAGGCCCACCATGGCGGTCGACATCACCGCCAGGGCCAGGATGCCGGGCGCCAGGAAGTCGATGGGGTCGTCGGTGCCGGTGGGCAGGACGTCGACCAGCGAGAAGAACACGAGCAGCAGCACGGGGATGCCGAGCGACAGCAGCACCGACTCGCCCCGCCGAAGGGTCAGGACCAGCTCGACTCGGGTCTGGGCCAGCACCCGCTTGATCACGGCTCCCCCGTCAGGCGCAGGAAGACGTCTTCGAGCGACTGCCGCCCCGCCCGCAGGTCGCCCAGGGGCAGGTCGTGCTCGGCCAGCCACGCGGTCAACGCCGCGATCGTCGCCGGCGCCGGCGGCGTGGCCACCGAGTACTCACCGGCGCGGACCTCGACCACGGGCGCACCCAGCGCGGCCGACAACGCGGCGACGTCGAGCCCCGCCGGCGCCCCGAAGTCGATCGTCGTCCGCTCGACCGCCGACATGAGCTCGGCCGGCGTGCCCTGGGCCAGCAGCCGGCCATGGTCGACGATCACGACCCGGTCGGCCACCCGCTCGGCCTCGTCGAGCTCGTGGGTGGCGAGGAGCACGCACGTTCCCCGTTCCCGCAGCTCGGCGATGACCTCCCGGATCACCTGGCGCCCGGCCACGTCCACGCCGGCGGTGGGCTCGTCGAGGAACGCGACATCGGGCCGGCCGACCAGGGCCAGCGCCAGGGACAGCCGCTGCTGCTCGCCCCCCGACAGCCGGCGCCACGGTGTGCGGGCCACGCCGGCCAGGCCGAGGCGGTCGAGCAGCGCGGCCGGATCCTCCGGCGTGTCGTAGAAGGCGGCGAACAGCCGGAGCGCCTCGATCGGCTTGATGCCCGGGTAGACGCCACCCTTCTGGAGCATGACCCCGATACGGGGCGTGAGCCGGGCGTGATCGGCAACCGGATCCAGGTCGAGCACCCGCACCGAGCCCGAGGTGGGCGACTTGTAGCCCTCCAGCGTCTCCACCGTTGTGGTCTTGCCGGCGCCGTTCGGGCCCAGCAGGGCCAGCACCTCGCCGGCCTCGGCCGAGAACGAGAGGCCGTCGACGGCGGTCACGTCGCCGGCGTAGCGCACCACCAGCCGGGAAACGTCGAGAGCCGGCACCGGCGGCACGCTACCGTCCCCTGCATGCTCGACCCCAGGCGGCTGCGGACCGACCTCGACGCCGTGAAGGCGGGACTGGCCCGCCGGGGCCTCGATCTGTCCGAGATCGAGCGGGCCGCCGCCCTGGAGGCCGAGGAGCGGTCCCTGAAGGCGACGGTAGAGGGCCTCCGAGCCCAGGTGCGCAACCTCTCCAAGGAGGTCGGGCAGGCGCGAAAGGCGGGAGATGTCGCCACGGCAGAGGCCAAGGCCGACGAGAGCCGCCGCGTGGGCGAGGACGAGCGCAAGCTCGACGCCGAGGTGGCCCGGATCGGCGCCGAGCTGCGCGACATCCTCCTGCGCACCCCCAACCTGCCCGCCGACGACTGCCCCGGGGGGGCGAGCGAGCACGACAACGTGATCGTCCGGGTCGAGGACTACGACGCCGGCGCCTACGGCGACCACCAGCGCGTCCCGCACTGGGAGGTGGGCGCCACGCTGGGCATCCTCGACCTCGAGCGCGGGGCCAAGCTGTCCGGCTCGATGTTCCCGGTCTTCCGGGGCCAGGGCGCCACCCTCGGGCGGGCACTCTGCCAGCTGGCCCTCGACCGCAACGCGGACGCGTACGAGGAGATCCGCCCGCCCAGCCTCGTCCGCACCGACACGATGGTGTCCACCGGGCACCTGCCCAAGTTCGCCGACGAGGGCTACCACCTGGAGCGCGACGACCTGTGGGCCATCCCTACGGCCGAAGTCCCGCTGACCTCCCTCGGCCGCGACGAGATCATCCCCGAGGCCGACCTGCCCATGCGGCTCATGGCGTACACCCCGTGCTTCCGCCGGGAGGCCGGCGCCGCCGGCCGTGACACCCGCGGCCTCCTGCGGGTGCACGAATTCGACAAGGTGGAGATCCTCAGCTACGCCACGCCGGACCAGGCGGCCGAGGCGCACGCCGACATCCTGGCCAGAGCCGAGGGATCGCTCAAGGCCCTGGGCCTGGCGTACCGGGTCCTCGACCTGTGCGCCGGCGACCTCGGCGCGTCGGCGGCCCGCACCTTCGACCTGGAGGTCTACGCCCCGGGCTGCGACATGTGGCTGGAGGCCTCGTCGGTGTCGTGGTTCAGCGACTACCAGGCCCGCCGGGCCAACATCCGCTACCGGCCGGCGACGGGCGGCGGCACGAACGTCGTGCACACCCTCAACGGCTCCGCGCTGGCGGTCCCGAGGGTCTGGGCCGCGGTGGTCGAGACCTACCGCCGGCCCGACGGCAGCGTCGCCGTCCCCGAGGCGTTGTGGCCGTACTTCCGGGGTGCTCGTAGCATCTCGGGATGAGCGGCATTCCCGCATGAGCACGGCCCAGGTGCTGTTCGGGATCGCGCTCGGCATCGTGGCCCTGATCATCACCGGGTTCGCCCTGTATGTCGCCTCGTCCACGATGTGGGGCGACCGCTGGTACCGCCGCAAGCCATGAGCCCGGCCAGCACCCGGTACAAGGGCAAGTCCGGCCAGTGGGCCTTCCTCGGTCACCGCATCACCGGGTTCCTGGTCTTCCTGTTCCTGCTGCTGCACATCGTCGACGTCTCGTTGCTCCGCTGGCCGGCCACCTACGACCAGGTCCACCGCCTCTACGGCAACGTGATGCTGCGGTTGTTCGAGGTCGGCCTGCTCTTCGCCCTCGTGTTCCACACGTTCAACGGCCTGCGGATCGTGGCCGTCGACCTGTTTCCCGACGCCGTCCGCAACCAGCGCCGGCTATTCCAGGCCGTGATCGCCATCACCCTGCTGATGGGCATCCCCGGCGGCATCGTGATCCTCTGGCCGTTCATCGACGGGCACCTCTTGTGACCGCTCTCGATGTCCCGCCCACCAAGCCCCGCAAGCCCAATTCTCGGAAACGGAGTGCCGAGGCGTGGTCGTGGGCGTTCATGCGGCTGTCGGGCCTGGCGCTCGTGTTCCTGGCCCTCGTCCACTTCTCGATCACCCACATCGTCAACGACGTGGTCGACACCGACTACGACTTCGTCCTCGATCGCTGGCACAACCCGGCGTGGCGACTGTTCGACTGGCTGCTGCTGGTCCTCGCCCTGGGCCACGGGGTCAACGGCCTGCGCTGGATCGTCGACGACTACGTGCGCCGGCCCGGCCCGCGCAAAGCGGTGAAGGGCGTGCTCTACAGCCTCACCGCGGTGCTCGTCGTGGTGGGGACGCTGACCATCCTGGCCTTCCCGACCCGGCCCCGATAGCCGACCGGCCGGCGTTACCGTTGCTCCCCATGGACGACGACGGCCCGCGCAAGCCCGGCCGTCTCAACGACAGCACCAAGACCACCATCGGCGTGCTGGTGGCCATGGTCGTCGTCCTGATCGTCGCCGGCATCGGCATCGCCACCGTCCGCGACGCCCAGGACACCATCGAGCGGGTCAAGGAGTCGGCGGCGACGACGTCGACCGTGCCCGGTGCCACGGCCACGACGGCGCCGGCCAGCGACCTCACGCCGGAGCAGTCGCGTGTGGTCGAGGAGATCAAGGCCCAGGTGGCCGCCATCCGGGGCCTGCCCTGGAAGGGCACCCTGCCCATCAAGGTGCTGACCAAGGACCAGCTGGCCCAGCGGGTGCGGGCGCTCAACGCCAAGGAGATCGCCGAGAACCGCGAGGAGCTGACCACCGACGAGTCGATCCTCAAGCTGCTCCGGCTCATCGGCAAGGACGTGGACTACGCCAAGACCCTCGACGCCATCCTCGCCGGCGGCGTGCTGGGGTTCTACGACGACGAGCTCAAGGAACTGTTCGTCGGCGGTGGTGGCACGGCCACCCCCGACCCGGCGACGCGGGCCACGCTGGCCCACGAGCTCACCCACGCCCTGACCGACCAGCACTTCGACTTCGGCACCCGGACCAAGGCGCTCGACGACGCGGACAAGACCGAGGAGGTGGCCGCCTTCAGCGCCCTCATCGAGGGTGACGCCGAGTTGGTGGCCACCTTGTGGCAGGACAAGCACCTGAGCGCTCGGGAACGCCAGCAGGCGGCCAACGGGAGCTCGGCCGACCCGGGCGTCTACGCCTCGGCCCCGCCCTACCTGCTGGCGTCGCTGTTCTTCCCCTACGAGGACGGCCTGAACTTCGTGCAGAGCCGCTACAAGGCCGGCGGCTTCGCCGAGGTCGACAAGGCCTACCGCAACCCGCCCACGTCCACCGAGCACATCCTCCACCCCGAGACCTACGTCTCGAGCCCGGCGTGGACGGCGCCATCGCTGCCGGACCTGGCCGCGGCGACAGGGTGCGGCAAGGTCGACTCCGGCACCCTCGGCGAGTTCGACATGGGCCAGGTGCTGGCCCGCCAGCTCCCCAGCACCGACGCCCACAACGCCGCCGCCGGTTGGAACGGCGACGCCTACGGCGTGGTGCGCTGCGGCGCCGCCCTCGGCCTGGCCGACCGGTGGCAGGCCGACGACATGGCCGCCGCCACCCGGCTGGCCGATGCGCTGGCTCGCTGGGGCAGGGGCTGGTCGGGGTCGACGCGGAACACCGACGCCGAGGGACGCTTCACCGGGCCGAACGGGAGTGGGCGGGTCGTCCGCACGGGCGGGCGGGTCGACCTCATCCTGGCCGACGACGCCGCCACCGCCGACAAGGTGGCCCGGGCGCTGCTCGCCGCGTGACCGGCCCGGGAGGCCGGTCCATCAAGCACTCACTGGGACACTCTCCCGAAGGGAGTATGGACCAGTGACCCCGATCACGCCCGGCGCCGGCGGGCGCCACTCGGCACGGGGCTGCCGGCGGTCTGGGGTGCGCCCGCCGGCGACCGCCGCGCCGCCCACCGGGGCAGGAGCGCGAAGGCGGCGGCGACCAGCGGGAACCCGAGGTAGGGGAGCAGGGTCAGGAACTGCGACCAGAAGCCGGCCCGTCCGCCACCCTCGTCGGGACGGGCCAGCACGTAGAGCCCGAGGCCGGCGTCGGTGACGACCACGTGCTCCGGCAGCAGGGCGACGCCCACGACGTCGGCGTCGGCGGCGGCGAACTGGGCGACCGTGCGGGGCGTCACCTCGCCGAAGTCGACGACGCGCAGCCCGGCGGCATGCCAGGCGACGTAGGCCAGGGACCCGCTGCCCACCAGGCGGCCTGGCGCACCGGCGCCGGGATAGGAGATCGGCTCTTCCTCGCTCGGCGGCGCGCCCCGCTGCACGTCGAGCACGCGCAGGCGGCCGCCGCCTGCGACCGTGTTCGCGGTGCAGCCTTCCTCGGAGACGACGGCGATCGTGCGGTTTCCGAGCGGCAGCAGCGCGGCGTGGGTGGTGTGCGGCTCGCCGCCGGCGCCCTCGGCCGGGCCCGCCGCCGGCCGGGCCGGGCCGGTGGGGTCGAGCTCGTAGACCCGGCCGTCGCCACGCGCCACGACCACCTCCTCGCCGTCGTCCTGGAGCCGGGCCGCGCCGGCGCAGCCCCGGTCCCGGCCCAGCGGGTCCGTCCACCGGAACAGTGGCGCCGGTCGGGCGGGATCGGTCACGTTGCTCAGGTCCACGCCGGCCGGGTCGGAGCGGACGGCGAGCACCTGCCCGTCGCGCCGCTGCGCAAGGGAAATGGTGGTTGCCGCGCCGGCGGTCTCGGCCAGCAGCCGGGGGTGGGGCGGGTCGGTCAGGTCGTAGTACGCCACTTTCCCGCCAGAACCGCAGCCGGCGCGCGGCGAGAGGGCGACGGCCAGGAGGTCGCCGGTGAACGCCGGCCCCTCGACCGCCAGGGCGTCGAGCGCCGCCGTCGTCCCCGCCGATAGGGGGATCGACGCGACGACCGCCGGGTGGCGCGGGTCCTTGAGGTTCACGACCTGGGCCGCGGTCGCGGGGCATGCCGTCCCGGCGGCCGGCGGCGCCTCCGTCGCGACCACGGCGGTCGTGCCGACGACCGTCACGTCGCCGAAGACGCCGGGGCGGCCGAGGTCGGACGCGCCGACCTGCTCGAGGTTGACGGCGACCTGTGCGGCCGGCGCCGGCCCGGCGGCCAGGAGCGTTGCCGCCCACAGGGCCGGCGCCACCCGCCAGAACCGTGACGTCCGGGCTACGGTCGCGTCCGCCATGGGAAGTGACTACCAGTTCTTCACCGAGTGGCGGGTCGCAGCGACCATCGACGAGGTCAAGACGGTGCTGCTCGACGCGCCGTCGCTCACCCGGTGGTGGCCGGCGGTGTACCTCGACGTGGTCATGGTGACCGAAGGCCGCGACGACGGCCTGGGCGCCGTGCTCGACCTGTACACCAAGGGCTGGGCGCCGTACACGCTGCGCTGGCAGCTCCACATCACCGAGCCCATGACCGACGCCGGCTTCGCCCTCGAGGCCACCGGCGACCTTGAAGGCACCGGGCGGTGGACGTTCCGCCAGGACGGGCCGGAGGTCGTGATCACCTACGACTGGCGCATCCACGCCACGAAGCCGCTGCTTCGCCGGCTGAGCTGGCTGCTCAAGCCGGCATTCGGCGCCAACCACCACTGGGCCATGCGGCAAGGCGAGGAGAGCCTCCGGCTGGAGCTGCGCCGCCGGCGCCCGGGCGCCGGGCCGATCCCTCCACCACCGCCGGCGACGTTCAGCCGGCTGCGGCTCCGCCGCCGCTGAGGGGGGCACTAGGGTCGGATTCGGCTGGCCGACGGCGTAGGAGGAGTGACATGGCTGACATCGACGGCAAGGAGCTGGTGACCCGGTACCTGGAGGAGGCCTGGAACAAAGGCAACGTCGACGTGCTCGATGAGCTCTTCAGCCCCGAGCTGGTCGTGCGGCTGAAGCCGCTCATCGGCGCCTTCCGCACCGGCTTCCCGGACTGGCACTGCGTGATCGACGAGTTCGTGGTCGAGGGCGACAAGGTCGTCAACCGCTGGACCGGCACCGCGACCCACACGGGGAACTTCTTCGGCATCCCGGCCACCGGCAAGTCCGTCGTGGTCGAGGGGATCACGATCCACCAGATCGCCGACGGCCGCATCGTGGCCGACTGGAGCCAGAGCGACCAGCTCGCCCTGATGCAGCAGCTCGGCGTGGCGCCCGGCCCTCAGGGCTGAGGCGACCGCCGGCCGCGGATCGCGGCGCGCAACTGGGCACGAGTGCGGCGGGCTAGGGCCCGGGCGTTCGCCTGTGCGGTCATGACCGCGGCCCGGCCCTGCCGCATGGCGCCGGCCACCGGGCCGGACAGCCGGCGGAACGCCCGCCGTGCCCGGCTGGCGCCGGCGGCGATCGGCACCCACGCGGCGCTGGCCATCCGCCGGGCCCGAGCCAGGGCCCGGACAACCGGCCGGACCAGGCGGCGGGCGGCGCGCCGGGCGATGGCGGCTGCGGAGGCAAGCACCTGACGTACCGCACTCGTCGTTGCGAGGACCGCCCGGCCGGCGGCGCGCAACGGGCCGGCGAGGGCGCGCGCCACGGCGCGGGCAGCGGCGCCGGCGAAGGCGACGGCGGCGACGACGGCGTGGGCCGCGGTGCGGATCGGGCGGGCGAGCGCCCGGCCGGCGGCCCGCACCCCGACCGCGGCCCGGCGGGCCACCGCCATGACGGCACGGCCCGCGGTCCGGATCGGGCCGGCGATCGCCCGAGCCACGGCACGGAGGGCGACCCCCAGCCGGCGGACCAGGGCGAGGACCCACCGGCCCGCGGCGCGGAGACTGGCGGCAGCGGCGCGGGCCGCCGCTCGGGCGGCCACGAACCACCGTCGCAGCACGGCGCCGACGGTCCGAGCTGCGGCCCGCACCGGCCCGGTCAGGACGTGGGCCAGCGCCCGCAGCGCCACCCCGACCCGGCGGGCCAGAACCCCGATCGCCCGGCCGGCGGCGCGCACCGGAGCGGCGAGGGCCCGCACTGCGGCGGCGGCGGTGCTGAGCACGGCTCGGCCCACGGATCGGGCCGTGCGCGCCGCCCACCGAACGGGCCGGCCGAGGAGTTCGACGCCGACCCGCACCGCGGCGACCAGCCTCCGGCCCGCCCCCAACAGGGCCCGCCAGGCGGCGCCCGCCGCCTCCCACGCGGCCACCAGCGGGAGGAGCGGGACGGCCAGCACCCTGCCGGCCAGTCCGAGCGGCGGTTCGGCCGGCGCCGGCGGCCGCGGCCGCGCCGGCCCGGCGTCGGGGACCGCCGGCGGGACCTCAGCGATGTCGGCCACGGGTACGTACGTCGGCGGTGACGTCCTCCAGGAGGGCGAGGGCGCTGACGCCGCCGAGGGCGTCGAGCTCCTCCCGCGCCGCCACCACCAGCTCGGGCTCCACGCCGGCTGGTTCGTCCACCGACGCAGTGCCCGGCGGGAGCCCTCGCAGTGCCTCGGCGAGCTCCTCGACCGCGGTGACCCGGGCCTCCACGTAGCGCCGCTCGCGCTCCGAGTCGGGCGCGCGGCCGGCCAGCAGCGACGCCACCTCCAGCACGGCGCCGTGGGCCGCGGCGCGGGCCGTGGCGGTCGTGACCGGCAGCGCGTCGAGCGCGCCATAGGCGGCGACCAGGCGGGCCAGCGCCGGCTCGTCGGCGCGCATGGCGACGCCGCGGGCCAGCCGTCTCGAACGCCGGTGGCCCCCCATCCACCGCCACCCCGCCCGGAGCGGGAGGATGCAGCCCAGCCCCACGGCGACGACGCCGGCCACCGTGGCCACGGCCGGCGGGCTTCCGAGCATGGTCCAGCCGACCAGGCCGGCGCCGCCGGCGAGGAGGGCGGCGTCGGTGAGCCCCGGGCCCTCGTCGGTGTCGGGCAGCAGGTCGTCGATCAGGTCGTCCAGGCCGTCCCGGCTCCGATTGTCGCCGGGCCCGCCGTCCGGCCGCACCAGGGGCCCGGGCGCCGGAGGGACGACGACGATCGATCCGTCACCCACCTCGTGGCCTCGTCCGCCGGGCATCTCTTCAGTATGCGTTCGCCCCCCGCTCTACGCAGGACGCGACCGGCGGAATCAGCCGGTGACGCCCAGCCGCACGACGACCTCGGCGTCGTCGGAGTCGGCCTCGGGCCCGTAGCCCAGGACCGCCGTCCCCTTCGTGCCGCACTTGGGGCAGGCGATGCCGACGACCGCCAGCATGTCGTCGGGGTCGGAGGCACCCTCGGTGCGCCGCATCGCCTCGAGGACGAAGTCGGCGGCGGGGCTCTCCTGGCGACAGGTCAGGCAGAGGATCATGCCGTCGGGGCGGGCGGCCATCTGGGCGCTGAACCCGGCGGCGTCCAGGGTGGCGAGGATCTCCGTCAGCGTGGCGCCGTAGGCGGGGTTCTGGGCCGAGCTCAACTGGCGACCTGCACCCGAAGCGTCACATCGTCCTCCAGCAGGTCGAGGACGGCTTCCTCGATGGGCCCCTGCGTCAGCAGCGTACCCGCCTCCGCGGCGCCGGCCGGCGCGTCGACCAGCGCCCGTTCCACGGCAGGGGCGATGGTGGCGCCGGCCACGTAGCGGTCGACGACCCTCGGGTCGACATAGGACGACCGGCACACCGCCGGCGTGTTGCCGAGGTAGTGGGCGACCTCCTTCATGGCCCGGGCGACCGCCCGCGTGCGGCCCGTCGGGGTGCTGGCGCCGGTCGAGACGGCCAGGGCGACGGCGGCCAGGACGGTGGCGTTCCACGTGCGGAAGTCCTTGGCCGAGAACTCGCCGCCGGTGGCCTCCTTGATGTAGGCGTTGATGTCGGCGGAGCGGACGTCGACCCAGTGGGAGCCCCGCCGCCAGGCCAGCAGCTCGGGCTTGCCACCCCGCCGGCGCTTGAGGGCCTCGACGACGTCGTAGACCTCGGTGTCCACGACCGATTGGAGCCGGCGCTTGCTGCCCTTGGCCATGTAGTCGAAGTTGACGGTGTTCGGCGGATCCAGCTTCACGTGGCGCTTGTGCATCGTCGCCAGGCCGTAGGTCTGGTTCTCCTCGGCGTAGCCCTCGGTGCCGATGCGGAAGAAGCCGAGGTCGAGCAGCCGGGCGGCGCAGGCGACCCGCTCCCTGGTGAGCTCATCCTCGGACAGGTGCACGCGGGCGGCGTCGCGCAGCTTGGGCAGGGCCCGGGCGAACTCCAGCATGTGGTCGAACTTCTCGCGGTCGCGCCGCTCCCGCCACACGTCGTGGTAGCGGTACTGGCGCCGTCCCCGGGCGTCGACGCCGGTCGCCTGGATGTGGCCGCGCGTGTCGAGGCAGATCCACACGTCGGTCCACGCCGGCGGGATCACCAGGGCGCGGGCCCGATCCAGCACCGCGGCGTCGGTGATCCGGGCGCCGGAGGGGTCGAGGTAGACGAAGCCGCGCCCGACCTTGCGGCGGCGGATGCCGGGCGCCGAGCAGTCAACCCGTCGCAGTCGTGGGGCCATCGCACCGCCGTTCATGCCCCGTGGCGACCTGGGCCAACCGGCCCAAGGGTTTCCCGGCGACCGGGGCCGGGTACCCGCGGGACATGTCCGTCCCCGATCCGTACCCGCCGATCGACCCGCCACCGTCCCCGCTACCGGACCCGGAGCCGCTGCCCTACCCGCCGGCACCGCAGCCGCCCATGCCCGACCCACTGCCCATTTCGAAGAGGACGAACAGATGACACGGATCACCGGTGAGAACGTCGTGGCCACATTCCCCGACCTGGACAAGGCCAACGGCGCCGCCCTGGCGCTGAGTCAGGCCGGCATCGAGGCCGACCGGGTCTCGATCCTGGGACGCGAGCAGGAGCAGGCCGCCAGCGACCCCGACACGCGCCTGCGCGACATGGAGGCCAGCGGTGAGATCGCGAAGCGCGCCGCGACCGGCGGTGGCGCCGGCGCCGCGCTCGGCATGGCCGCCGGCGCGGCTGCCTTCGTCATCCCCGGCATCGGGCCGATCATCGGCAGCGGCATCTGGGCGGGCCTGCTGGCCGGCGGCATCGCCGGCGGGGTGGTCGGCGGCATGGTCGGCGGGATCGGTGGGCTGAGCACGGAGGAGTTCGACCTCAAGTACCAGCACGTGCTGCGCGACGGCAAGGCCATGGTGGCCGTCGCCGTCGACGACGAGGAGTCCGCCGAGGAGGCCCAGAAGCTCCTCGAGAAGGAGGGCCCCGAGGACATCCACATGATCGACGCCGCCGGCCGCCGGCTCGGCGCAGAGGGGCCGGTCGCCCATATCCCAGGCAACTAGCGTCGGGATCACCACGACATTGGGAGGCGACGTGAAGTTCCTCGTCATCTGGAACATCGAGATCAGCAGGTTGTCGGGTGAGGTGCTGAAGGCGGTCCTGCGCATGCGGGACCACGCCGTGCCCCTCGAGGAGTCGGGCAAGATCATCGGCCGCTACCACATCGTCGGCAGCCACGGCGGGGCCTGGATCTACAACGTCTCCAGCAACGACGAGCTGGAGATGCTGCTGGCCCAGTCGCCCGTCTACAACTTCTCCCACTACAAGGTGTACCCGCTGGCCGACATGACGTCCTTGCCCATGCCCACCGCGGCGGCGGAATAGCGAGTGGCCGTCGTCGACCAGCTGCGGGAGCTCGCGCACCGGGCGGCGACGGCCGAGGGGCTCGACCGGGTCGGCAAGCCGGCCGCCTCGGCCGTGGCCAAGGTCGTCGGCCGGGACCCACTCAAGAACCTGTTGAGCGGCACGTGGATGGGCCATCCCCTCCACCCGATGCTGACCGACCTGCCGATCGGGTTCTGGACCAGCTCCTGGGTGCTCGATGTGATGGGCGGCAAGTCGAGCCGCGCCGCGGCCCAGCGGTTGATCGGTCTGGGCATCCTCAGTGCGGTTCCGACCGCGGCGTCGGGCCTCTCCGACTGGTCCGACACCATCGGGGATGACCGCCGGGTCGGCACCGCCCACGCCCTCGCCAACAGCGCCGCGCTCGTGCTCTACAGCCTCTCGTGGCTGGCCCGCCGGGGGGGCCGGCGGGGCCGCGGGCTGGTCCTCGGCCAGCTCGGCGCGGCGGCGGCGACCGCCGGCGGCTATCTGGGCGGGCACCTGGTGTTCCGCCTGGGCGTGGGCCCCGACCGCAACGCCTGGAAGCACGGCGACGACGGCTGGGTCGA
Source organism: Acidimicrobiia bacterium (assembly GCA_023265025.1). Lineage (GTDB taxonomy): Bacteria > Actinomycetota > Acidimicrobiia > Acidimicrobiales > AC-14 > CADCTB01. The sequence goes on from JAHFUP010000003.1 coordinate 40,706, forward strand.
CGTGGGGGAGGACACCGCGCTGGCGGCGGACGACCCGCTGGTGGTGAAGGTGGGCGACGACGACGTGCTCGTGATACAGGTCGCCGGCGTGGCCTGCGCAATCTCCAACGTGTGCGGCCACGCCGGCGGGCCGCTGCACGAGGGGACGTTCGACGCCGGGTGTGTGACGTGCCCGTGGCACGGGAGCATGTTCCAGCTGGCCGACGGCCACGTGGTGCGGGGGCCGGCGACCGGGCACCAGCCCCGCTATGACGTGCGGTCCGCGGGCGGCCGGCTGTCGGTGCGCCGGGTGCGCGGCCCGGCCTGACGCAGGACCCTCCGGCGCCGGTCGGACGAGAGCGCGGCGCGAGCCGCGTTCGCTCCGCACGCCCCGTGCACGCCGGCGCCCGGGTGGGCCGACGCCCCGGCGAGGAACAGGCCGGGGACCGGCGTCGACGGCCGGCCGAGCCCCGGCGTGGGCCGGAACACCAGCTGCTGGTGGAGCTGCTGGGTGCCGCCGCCCACCGCGCCGCCGCGCAGGTTGGCGTCGGCCGCCTCGAACGCCGGCGGCGCCATCACATGGCGGGCGGCGACCAGCGACCGGAAGCCAGGCGCCAGCTCCTCGATCCGGGCCTCGATCACATCGGCGTAGGCCTCGGCCTCGCCGGCGTCGAAGCGGGCCGACCTGGGGACGTGCGTGTACGCCCACCCGGTGGCGGCGCCGGCCGGGCAGCGGGTGGGGTCGGCCACCGCCTGTTGGCCGAACAGCAGGAAGGGCCGCGATGGGACAGTGCCCGTGGCCACGTCGGTGAAGTAGCGGGCCAGCTCGTCGAGGCTGTCGGTGACGTGGACGGTGCCGGCCCGGCGGGCGGCCTCGGCCGTCCAGGGGACGGGGCCGTCGAGGGCCCAGTCGACCTTGAACGTCGCCGCGTCCCACTCGAAGCGTCGGAGGTCCTCGAGCGTACGGGGCGACAGGTGGTCAGGGCCGACGAGGTCGAGGAGGAGGGTGGGGGCGTCCACGTCGGCCAGGACGGCCCGGCGGGCGTCGATCTCGGTGCCGTCGGCGGTGCGCACGGCCACCGCCCGGTCGCCGCGCACGACGACCTTGGTCACCGGGGTCCCGGTGGTGACGGTCGCGCCGGCGGCCTCGGCCCGCCGGCGGAGGGCGGCGACGAGCTGGCCGGCGCCGCCCTCGGGGACGGGGAAGCCGTGCTCCTGGCCGACGGCGGCCAGGATCCAGCCGAACAGGCCGCTGCCGGCGGCGTCGGGCCCGATGTCGGTGTGGGCCGCGTTGCCGCCGAGGAGCAACCGCCCGCCCTCGCCCCCGCCGGCGAACTCCTCCCGGGCCATGCGCCGGGCGGGCAGGAGGGCGAACCGGGCGAACCGCAGCCACTCCGAGGGCCCGATGGCCGCGGCCAGGCGGGCGCCGGACCGCACCGGCGGGAAGAGGCCGAGGAACGTCGCCATCAGGGGCCGGCTCAGCTCCTCCCAGCGGCGGGAGAGGCGCCGCCAGCTGTCCCCGTCGCCGGCCGCGTAGGTGTCGAGCGACGCCGCCGTCTCCTCCACGTCGGTGGACAGGGCCACGCACCGGCCGTCGGGGGTGGGGTGGGCCAGCACCAGTGGCGACCGGCGCCACCGCAGGCCGTGGGCCCCCAGGTCGAGGGCGTCCAGGGCCGGCGAGGCGGCGGCGAAGGGGTAGAAGGCGCTGAACGTGTCGTGCCGGAAACCGGGCAGGGTCAGCTCCTCGGTGCGCACCGCACCGCCGATCACGTCCTGGGCCTCGAGGACGGCCACGCTCCAGCCGGCGTCGGCCAGCATGGCCGCCGCCACCAGGCCGTTGTGGCCCGCTCCGATGACGACGGCGTCGGGCATTTCCCATTCTCCCCCGATGGGGAAGAGTCTCTCGTGATGCACTTCCGCGACAGGGCCGCCGCCGGCCGCGCCGTCGCCGGCCTGCTCGGCCACCTGGCCGGGCGCAACGACGTGGTGGTGCTGGGCCTGCCCCGGGGTGGCGTGCCGGTCGCCGCCGAGGTGGCGGCCGCGCTCGGGGCGCCGCTCGACGTGCTGGTGGTGCGCAAGCTCGGCGTCCCCGGCCAGCGGGAACTGGCCATGGGCGCCATCGCCGGCGGCGGCGTCCGGGTGCTGCACCAGGCGGTGGTCGACGAAATGGCCATCGGGTCGGACGTGATCGACGCCGTCGCCGCCCACGAGGGCGCCGAGCTGGCCCGCCGGGAGGAGGCCTACCGGGCCGGGCGGCCGCCCCTTGACGTCGCCGGTCGCACGGTTGTCGTGGTCGACGACGGACTCGCCACGGGCTCCACCATGCGGGCCGCGGTCGCCGCCCTCCGGGCCATGCGGGCCGGGCGGATCGTCGTCGCCGTGCCCGTCGGGGCGCGTGAGACGTGCCACGATCTGGCCGGCGAGGCCGACGAGGTGGTGTGCGCCCGCATCCCGCACGCGTTCCACGCCGTGGGCCAGTGGTACGACGACTTCTTCCCGACCACCGACGACGAGATCCGGGCTCTGCTGGCCCGGAAGGAGGACGATCATGGCGAATGAGGTGCGGGCCGTGGTGGCGGCGGGCAAGGGCCTGCCCGTCACCGTGGCGACGATCCTCGTGCCCGATCCCAGGCCGGGGGAGGCGCTGGTGCGGGTGCAGGCCTGCGGCGTCTGTCACACCGACCTCCACTACCGCGAGGGGGCGATCAACGACGACTTCCCGTTCCTGCTCGGGCACGAGGCCGCCGGCACCGTCGAGGCGGTCGGTGACGGCGTGGTCAACATCACCCCGGGCGACTTCGTCGTCCTGGCCTGGCGAGCGCCGTGTGGGCAGTGCCGCTCCTGCCTTCGGGGCCGCCCCTGGTACTGCTTCGACAGCGCCAACGCCACGCAGAAGATGACCCTGGCCGACGGCACGGTCCTGAGTCCGGCGCTGGGCATCGGCGCCTTCGCCGAGCTGACCCTGGTGGCCGCCGGCCAGGCGGTGAAAGTCGACAAGGCGGTGGGCGCCGCCGCCGCCGGCCTGATCGGATGCGGCGTGATGGCCGGCTTCGGCGCCGCACTGAACACCGGGGGCGTGGGCCGGGGCGACACCGTCGCCGTCTTCGGGTGCGGCGGTGTGGGCGACGCCGCCATCGCCGCCTCGGGGCTGGCCGGCGCCCGTCAGGTCATCGCCGTCGACCTCGACGCCCGCAAGCTGGAGTGGGCCAGAGAGTTCGGCGCCACCGACACGGTGAACGCCTCCGACGGCGACCCGGTGGAGGCCGTGCGGGCCCTGACCGGTGGGTTCGGCGTCGACGTGGCCATCGAGGCGGTCGGCCACCCTGAGGTCTTCCGCCAGGCCTTCTTCTCCCGGGACCTCGCCGGCACCCTGGTCCAGGTGGGTGTGCCGTCGCCCACCATGACGCTCGAGGTGCCGATGATCGAGTTCTTCGGGCGGGGCGGGGCGCTGAAGCCGTCGTGGTACGGCGACTGCCTGCCCACCCGGGACTTCCCGATGCTCGTCGACCTGTACCTGTCCGGGCGGTTCCCACTCGACCGGTTCGTCTCCGAGACGATCGCCCTCGGCGGGGTGGAGGAGGCGTTTGCCAAGATGCAGCGAGGGGAAGTTCTTCGTTCAGTCGTCGAGATGTGAGGTTTGTCCATCCGCGACTGGCCGAGCCTACCGACCGGTAGGTAGACTGGCTCTACGGCGACGAAGCAGCCGTTGCCCGGGGAGGAACCCTGAACGAGATCGATCTTCTCCACGAGCTGGCGCCGGAGGCCGAGCGGCTCCTGGAGCGGCACCTGGCCGCGTCCAAGGAGTGGTTCCCGCACGAGCTCGTGCCGTGGGACGAGGTCATTAAGCGTGACCCTCGGGACCACTGGGACCCCGAGTACCGGCCGATGCCCGAGGCCGTCCGCCGGGCCCTCGTCGTCAACCTCCTGACCGAGGACAACCTGCCCTACTACACGACGGAGATCACCCGGCTCTTCGGCATCGACCACGCCTGGGGCGCGTGGAGCCGGCGGTGGACGGCCGAGGAAGGCCGCCATGCCATCGTCATCCGCGACTACCTCACCGTCACCGGCTCGTGCGACCCCGTGGGCCTCGAGCGGGGCCGCATGCAGCACGCCGAGCACGGATTCCACCAGCCGATCATGGGTGCGGCCGACGGCTTCGTCTACGTCGCCCTGCAGGAGCTGGCCACCCGCATCTCGCACTGGAACACCGGCAAGCTGATGGACGACAAGGCCGGCAACGACGTGATGAAGCGGGTCGCCGCGGATGAGAACATGCACTACCTGTTCTACAAGGACGTGGCCGCCGCCGCCCTCGCCCTCGACCCCTCCGCCATGGTGCTGGCCATGGAGCGCCAGGTCCGCAACTTCGCCATGCCCGGCGCCGGCATCGACGACTTCTCGACCGCGGCCAAGCTGATCGCCGAGGCCGGCATCTACAACCTGAGCATCCACCACGACCAGATCCTCGTCCCCGTCATCCTGCGGGCCTGGCACCTTGAGTCGCTGGAAGGCCTCTCCCCGGAGGCCGAGGAGGCCCGGGAGAAGCTGGTGAAGCGCATGCAGCGCATCGACAAGGTGGCCAAGTCGCAGGCGGCGCGCCACGCGGCCCGCACTGCGGCGCAAGCGGTCTGAGCCGCCGGCGTGGACTCCGCCCAGTACCGGCGCGCCCTCCTGAACACCGGGCGCATCGTCCTCGCCACCCGTCCCGACCAGCTCTCCGCTCCGACGCCGTGCCGCGACTGGGACGTGCGGCTCCTCCTGAACCACATCATCGGCGGCAACTACACCTTCGCCGAGGTCGCCCTCGGAGGGCGCCCCGACCCCACGGGCACGATGGACGACCACACCGTCCCCGACCCCGGCAGCAACTACATCGCGTCGGCGGACGCGGTGATGGCCGCCTGGGCCCAGCCGGGGGCCATGGAGCGCCGGGTGCACATGCCCTTCGGGGACATCCCCGCGTCGGCGGCGGTGAGCATCCACTTCCTCGACATCGTGGTTCACGGCTGGGACCTGGCCCGGGCCACCGGCCAGGACACCACCATCGAGCCCGACCTGGCCGCGGAGGCGCTCGACATCTCCCACGGCCTGCTCAGCCCCGAGCTGCGCGAGACCGGTGTGTTCGGCCCCGAGGTGCCCATCTCGGCCGACGACCCCCTCCACGACCGACTGGTGGCGTTCGTGGGCCGGCGGCCCTGATCGGCCACACGCGTAGGGTTCGCGGGCATGTGGCATGACATGTTCCATCTGGACGTCACCGTCCTGGAGAAGCTCCTCCGGGCAGTTCTGATCTACGTGTTCCTTGCCGCCGCCTTGCGGCTGGCCGGGAAGCGGGAGTTGGCCCAGCTCAACTCGCTGGACTTCGTCGTGCTGTTGTCGGTCACGAATGCGGTGCAGAACGGGATCATCGGAAACGACAACACGGTCACGGGTGGTGTGATCGGGGCGAGTGCGCTGTTCCTCCTCAACGGCACCATCGCCGTGATCCTCTTTCGCTTCGCCCGGCTCCGCCGGCTGGTCGAAGGGTCACCCCGGGTGCTGGTCACCATGGGGGTGGTCGACGAGGAGGCGCTGCGGAAGGAGCGTCTGACCATCGACCAGCTCCTGGCCGCCGCCGCCACCCAGGGCGCCTCGACGATCGACGACGTCGCCGAGGCCACCATCGAGCCCAACGGGACGATCGTCGCGCGCACCAAGGACATGGACAGCGACGCCATGCGGCTCATGGACATCACCCGCCAGCTCGACGAGCTGAAGGCGATGGTGGCCCGTCTCGGGCCGGCTCATACCTCCACGACGTCGGCGTAGACCACCCGGGGGACCACGCCGGCGGCATCGGCGGTCTCGTCGTCGCCGACGAGGTGGTCGTGCTCGACGACGGCCACCCGTCGGGGTCGCCCATCGCCGGCGGGGCCGACGGAGAGCCGACCGGTCCAGGTGACCGCCCCGCCGGCCGGGGCCGGCGCCAGCTCGACCTCCGTGCCGTCCACCGGCCGCCACCCGATGACGTCGTCGGCGAGGCTGGGGTCGCGCTCCTCCAGGGTGGCGACCATCCGCCCGAGGGCGGCGGCGTCGGTCCTGGGGCCGATCGGGCCGGCGATGCCCGTGTAGGACGCCCCGGCGACGGTGATGTCGACCACGCCGGCGTCGGCGGGGTCCCGGCGCACGGTCAGCGTGCGGTCGGGCAGCGTCTGGACGATGTCGCACCGCACCACCTGGGAGACGTGGCAGCCGGGCAGCGAGTCGGGCTGGTAGCGGACCAGGGCCAGGCGGACGAAAGGCAGGTAGGCGGCCTCGGTGTCGAGCTCGATGTCGCAGAACCACCGCTGCGTCGCCTCGTCGTACGCCGGCTCGTAGCCGACGATCGTCACCCAGTCGTTCTGGCCCGGCATCTCCATCACCCGCATGCGGGTGGCGACCGCCGCCGGCGCCCGGAACCGCTCCACCCGGGCGAACTCGAGCGGCTCGGAGGACCGGACGGGATCCTGGCCGAGCAGGGTGACGTGCGGGTAGTCGTTCGCGGCCGGGCTGGTGAGCGGGTAGCCGACGACCACGCCCAGCAGCTCGCCGTCCCCCGAGGACCACCACGGCCGGCCCAGGTACACCCGCAGCCCCCCGCCGCGCCGGCGCCGCACGGACTGGCCGTCACCATCGTCGGTCTCCCACCCCTGGGTGGGCACCACGTAGAGCACCAGAGGCACCGCCGGTGGGGCGCTGCTGGGCACGCTCATGCCGGCCACGCCGCTGGAGCGGCTGAGCAGCTTCGGATCGTCGGCCCACGCCGGCGGGAAGTACTCCCGGAACGGGGTGGTGGCCACCACGCTGTAGCCGACCCACCGGTGCTTGGTGTCGCCGAAGAAATGGGGCGTCACCGGCAGGGTGCTTCGGTCCTCCCGGGGCCGGCTGAAGAAGGTGACGAAGCGCTCGTCGCGGAGGCTGAAGGGCACCGACCGGACCGCCGTCTCGTTCCCGTAGCGGGCTGCCACCTTCAGCGGCAGGGAGAAGACGACCTGCGACGACGACCGCACGGCGGGCCGGAGGTCGGCGAGGTCGTCGACGTTCTCCGTCCATTGCGCCATGAGGTCGATCTTCTCGGTGCTCGCCGGATGGACGGGGACGACCCCGAACACCTGGGCGACGGTGGCGGAGGTGTCCCTGGTGATCTCCAGCTCGGCGAAGTCGGGCGGCTCCAGGGGCTGCTGCACGGCGTGGACCAGGCGGACTTCGTGCCAGGGCGTGAGCATCCAGCACCGGTTCTCCGAGGCGGCGCGGTAGACGGCCTCGAGCGCGTCGCCGGCCAGCGTTTCCTCACACCAGGAGACGATGCCCATGTCCCGGATGTCGCCGCCGAACAAGGAGCACACGCGGAAGGTCGCGGTGGTGGCCTGCGGGAGCGACACCGTCAGCACCCGGGCGTCGGCGTCCCAGGCCGGCGCGGCCTCGCCTTCCCGCAGGGCGAGCCGGAAGGGAGCGACTTCGTACCAGGACGGACCGTCGAAGGTGACGACGAAGGGCTCGCCGGCGGGGAGGCCGGGCAGGCCCAGGAACATGGCGCCGGCGGCGAGCGGGTCGGGGAGGTACGGCAGGGTGAGCTGGTCGGCAGGCTCGACGTCGGCCACCGATCCCTTCTCCCGCCGGGCGACTTCGTAGGTGGCGGCGATGGCGGCCCGCCGGGCCTCGTCGGGCGGGGTGCCGTCGGAGCCGATGACTCCGTCGAGGAGGCCGTGGCGCTCGACCATGTCGAGGGCGGCCTTCGGGGCGACGACGTGACGGTCGTCGAACCCCGCGTAGGGCGGGTGCTCGGCGGCGTAGGCCTCGGCGGTGACGCCGGCGTTGCTGCGCACCACGAGGCGCAGCAGCGACGCACCCTCGCCGAACGCCACCCGCGGGACCAGCGCCGGCGCCGCGACCGGCTCGAACCGGAGGTACCGGGACTCGCCGGCCACCGGCACGATCGGCGTGTCGGTGGCGGCCATGGCCAGGCGCCGGTCGGCTTCGGCAACCGCCGGACCGTTGCCGGCCACGTCGACTGTCCGCAGCCGGAAGCGGTAGGCCCGGCCGAAGCGCAGCCGGGGGAGGGTGCCCGGCCTCACCCGGGTCTCGATCGACAGGCCGAGCGACGTGAGGGCGTCGTTGGTGACCCGCTGCGGCTGGGTGGCGGGGTCGTCGTCGGCCGGCGCCCGGGCGTCGCGGCTCAGGGCCTTGCCCGGACGGGAGGCGGCCAGGCTCCACCCGTCCCAGCTCACGACCGTCTCGTGCACGTAGAGCTCGCTGTTGGGATCCGGTGGCTGCGTGGGCGCCACCGCCTTGCCGGCCACGGCCAGCTGGAAGAACCCCTCGTCGAGGACCTCCGGGAGCGGCGGGACCAGCCCGACGACGTCGTAGGTCGCCACCCGTTCGTGCAGCGACCGCCAGGCGCCGGCCGCGCCCTCCCAGACGTCGAGGCGGTAGCCGCGCACGAGGTCCTCGGCGTACAGCGGGACCGGCCCGCCGGCCTCCACGCCGTCGTTGATCGTGACGGCCCGGCTGAAGTCCGACTGCAGCGCGGCGGCGCGATCGGTGTGGACGAGGGCCAGCCCCCCGGTGCGCAGCGCCGGCACGCCGGTTCGCTCCGGCTCCTCCAGCGGGGTGTCCCCGGGGTCGCGCCGGACCACCCGGTTGAGGCCGGCGGCGAGGTTGAGGGCCTTCAGCGCGGCGCCGTCGACGTCGACCTGCTCCACGCCGAACCGGGCCGGCGGCAGCGGGGCCAGGCCCGTGGGCGGCGCCTGGAAGGGAGCGAGCGGGTTCGGCTCGCGGTCGGCGGGCCCGAAGAACACCTCGCCGTCCACCTCCTGATGGACGCACGCGGTGAGCGGCAGCACGTCGGCCGACTCCCCGGGCGCCAGCGTCGACGTCCACGTCGGGCGCACCCGCAGGAGCAGCGGCGCCAGGTCGTCGGCCGCCGGGAGTGCGGCGCGCGGGACGGTGAGGTCGACGACCAGGCCGAGGCGGCGGAGCAGGGCCGGGTGGTCGCCGAGGGCGGAGAGCATCTGATGGAAGTCGACGGACGCCTCGAAGTGGTCGACCGCCGGCTCGTCGTCGCCGGGCATGGCCACGGGATCGCCGGGCCGGCGGTGGAAGATGACGACCCGCTGGAAGTGGTTGGCCACCGCGCCCGACGCCGGCATCGGCTCGTTTGGCACGAGGGACGGAACGCCGCCCCGGGCCCGTCGCTCCGCCGACTCCGCCCGGGCGCCCTCGAGCAGCCCCTCGATGCGGGCGTCGAGCTCGGGCCCGCTGCGTACGCCCTCGCCAAGCGGGCCGTCGGCGGTGGCCTCCATCAGGTTGCCGAACCAGTCGACCAGCCCCGGCTCGCGGGGCTCCTGACGCGCGGTGGGCACCATCCTCGGCAGCTCGTCCGGCGATGCCGCGGCGACGAGCGCGTAGATCCGGCGGAGCGCGCCGATCACCTCGCCCACCGAAAACGAGACCAGCGGGCGGTCGGCGAACCGCTCGAACGCGAACGGCGCCAGCACGGTCGCCGGCCCGAAGAAGGCGGTCCACAGCGTCGATTCGGGCGCCTCGCCCTCGACCGTCGCTGGGATCGAAGTGCCGTCGTCGAGCTCCACCGCGAACGACACGCCGGCCGCGTTGAGGACCGCCGGCCAGTCGAGGAAGTCGGTGAACGGGGCGAGGGTCACGCCCTCGTCGGTGCGCAGGCGGGGCGCCACGAACACCGACAGGCGTAGCTGCGTCCCGTCGGCGCTGGCCCCGTTCGGGAGGGCGACCCACTGCAGCCGCTGCTCGACCGTCATCGTCCCTCCCTCCTGCTCAACCGGCGAACGCCAGGCAATACTGCTCCCAGTCCTCGGGCTCGACGACCTGGTCGAACGTGGGGTCCCCGGCGGCCCCGGCGAAGCGGCGCTCGATGCTGAGCGACACCGACGTGCTGAAGAAGGCCACCTTCACCGACACCGTGACCCGGGCCTGGCCCCAGATCTCCGACTTGCCGCCGCCCTTGTCCCGGTAGGTGAACGCCAGGTAGAACTCGACGGAGATGCTGACCAGCCCGAGCACGCTCAGGTAGCCGTTGACCCGGAGGTAGCCGGTCAGCGTGGTGACCGACCCGGTCATCCCGAAGTAGATGCCGGCCATCACCGACACGCCGCCGCTGGCGACGCCGAGGTTGAGCGAGAGGCTGCCACCGAACTCGATGGCCGCCTCGATGGACTCCAACCCCTTGGCGCTGACCCCCAGGGCGAAGAAGCCGCCGCCGCCGAACATGGTCACGGTGACGACGAAGGGGTGGTGGCGCTCGGAGACGGCGAACCGGAAGCTGGCCGGCTGGTCGTTGAAGGGGATGGCCAGCGCGGCCGACAGCGACAGGTTCTCCAGGCTGAAGATGCCGACGCCGAACGACGGGATGCCGAGGGTGTAGCCGGCGCTGATGCCGGCCGGGCTGACCGACACCGCCGGCGGGTCGCTGAAGCCGTCGGCGGGCAGGATCTCCTTGAGCGTGTTGATGAACTGCAGCGGGCCGAGGAACGTGAGGTCGAACCCCTCGGCGGTGATGTCCGGCTTGCGGCCCGGGAGGGCGGTGAACGCCAGCCGGTCCATGTGGATGCCGACCACATCGGCGAACGTGAGGCTGAAGTGGCGCAGCTCGCCCCGCATCTCCGAGCGGGCCTCGCCGCCGTCGAGCGGCGTGACGGTCCGGGCGTCGAGGACGAGCGCCGAGGTGGCCTGGTCGAACTCGAACGTGAAGCCGGCGACGGTCTGGGACTGCAGGACCGGCTTCCACACGTAGCGGGCCTCGACCGCGCTCGGGCGGCCGTCCGTCTGCAGCACCCGGGTCCGCAGCACGGGGACGCGTAGCTGCCGGCCCGGCGCGTCCAGCAGCTCCTGGAGCGCGCCCTCCGAAAGGTCGGACAGCGCGAAGTCGCCCGGGCCGATGCCGGCCAGCGGGGCCAGGATCGCCGTGAGCGGGACGGTGCCGAAGAGCTTGGCCCCGCCGAAGAGGGCGGCCAGCTCCGCGGTCGAGACGGTCGGTTTGGCGAACGTCGGCGCCAGGGCGCCTTGGCGGCTGGAGAGCAGGCTCACGGGCGCGTCGGGCCGGGCCAGGCCACCGCCGCGTTCGGCGGGGAAGCTCACCCCGAGCGGGCCCGAGGTCAGCTCGGCGAACACGCCGGCGGCGTTGTCCCCGTTGGTCAGGTACACGCCGGCCAGTCGGACGGCGACGGCCGTCCGTGACCCCGTCACCCGCTCCACTGCGTCGACGTGGAGCTCGGCACCCTCGATGGCCGGCACCCACCGGGGACGGTACGTGGGCGGCAGCGCGGCGATCTTCGCCGCCGGGACGCGCTGGAGGGCGAAGGTCAGCGTCTCGACCGGCGCCCGGGTCGAGCCGGCCGAGCTGCCGGCGGGGTCGGCGACGGCGACCGATTGGTTCGAGAACGGCCGGGTGCGCCGGCTCTGCGGGCCTTCGGCGAACTTGGCGATGACTGCGGTGGGGTTGTCGGAGATCGCCTCGTAGGGGATGAACACGAGCGGCGCGGTGAATGAGACGGGGGTGCGCTCCCAGTCGGTGCCGGAGAGGCCGAACTCGAAGTCGGCGCCGGCCACCCGGATCCAGAACGGCACGGTCAGCGCCTTCTCGATGGCGGCCTGGATGGCCTGCTGGAGGAGCAGGGCGTCGACGCTGGCCTTCGCCGACTGCGGTATCCAGGCGTCGCGCACGCGCTTCTCGGTGGCGGCCGGCGACTCGGGGTCGAAGTCGATCTTGGGGGTGCTGAGGGTGGTGAGGGTGAGCGTGCGCAGCGGCATCTCCCGCCCGTCGAACGGGTAGCCGCCCGTCAGCCGGGTGTAGTCGAGGTACGGCTCCTGGATGACCACCTTGAAGTACTGCCGGAGGTACGACGTGGCGCCGAACACCCCGACCGGGCCCTGCGGCGTCTGCACCGTGCGCAGTTGGCGGGGCTCGAACCGCCGCTCGGTGATCTTCACCAGCGAGGCGCGGTGGCCGGTGGACACGAACCCCCGCCGGACGACCTTGACGAACTGGTCGCGTCCCAGGCCGGCGACATGCTCGTACTGCTGCAGGCTGGGCGTGGGCATCCCGAAATTGGCCAGCTGGACCGGGTCCTGGTCGGGGCGGGGGTAGTCCCATGCGCCCCGCAGCCGGGCCGACGCCCCGAGCGCGGTCAGCATGAGCTGCTCGGCCTGCAACGGCTGGGGGACGTAGTGGAAGTCCGCCCGCAGCCGGGCCTGGGCCAGCCGGTAGGCCCACACGCGGGGGTTCCAGCCGAGCTGGAGGAAGCTCAGCGGGCGGATGCCGAAGTCGGCGGTGAGGGTGACGATCTCGTCGAGGTCGCGGTCCGACAGCGAGGACCGCAGCGAGTCGGGGACGGGCCGGCGCCCGACGGCCCGCACGGCGACCGTGGGGCCGTCGCCGTGGAGGCGGGTGTGCCACAGCTCGGTCCGGTCGCCGGCGGTGAACGGCTGGGCCCGATGGGCCCAGCGCCCGCCGGCGTCGGGGGAGAGGAGCAGCCGGTACGGGAACTCGACCGCGGTCTCCTGCGGGCCCGGCACCGCCGGCCGGGGCCCGTCCGTGGCGCCCGGCGGGAGCGCGTTGGCGGCCAGCGCCGGCAGGAGGCGGTCCCAGCCCAGCAGGCCGTCGACGGACAGCGGCAGGTCGGCCTGGCCGTCGGGCAGGTCGAAGACGAGCCGGCTGGGGCCGGCGGCCAGCGCCTTCACCGGCGGGGGGCCGGCGGGGATGAACACGCCCTCCTGCTCGAAGAACGCCTCCTCGGCCACGTGCTGCGAGGGGAACTGCAGGATCAGCCGGGCCGGCTGGTCGGGGGCGACCCGCTCGAGCCGTTCGCCGTCGACGGACGGCGCCAGGTTGACCAGCTCGACGTCGACCACCAGCAGGTCGGCGGCGCGGACGAGCCGGAACCGGTTCCCCAGCTCTGCCATGGCGGGACGATACCGCCGCAACGCACGAACTGGCAGCCAGTTCGAAGGTGGGGGCGGCTACCCCTCGGGGACGGCCAGGCGGGTGCCGCAGTTGAAGCAGAACTTGGCCATGGCCGGGTTCTTCTCGCCGCACTCCATGCAGAAGATGGTCTTGGCCTTGCCGGCGGGCGTTGCCGCCGGCGCCTTCGCTTTGGTGGCCGGCTTGGCCACCTTCGCCGCCGGCGCCGCCTTCGTTGCCTTCGCCGCCGGCGCAACCTTCGTCGCCGGCGCCTTGGCGGCCTTCGTCGCCGCCGGCGCCTTGGCCGTCTTCGCCTTCGCCGCCGGCGCCTTGGCGGCCTTCGTCGCCGCCGGCGCCTTGGCCGTCTTCGCCTTCGCCGCCGGCGCAACCTTCGCCGCCGGCGCCTTGGCCGTCTCCGCCTTCGCCGCCGGCCGGGAGGCGACGCGCCGCGTCGGCGTCGACGCTGCCATGTCCTCCAACGACGGTGCGTCGTCGTCGTCCTCGTCGTGGTCGAGGTGGGGCGTCGGCACGGCGCGGAGGCCGGGGGAGGCAGCGGCACGCGCCCCGGCGGGGCGACGCGCCGGTGCCACGGGCTCGGGCGCGGGCTCCGGTGCCGCCGCCCTGTCCACGCCCAGGGCCTGGCGCCGGCGGGCCAGCACGCGCGACAGCGCCCCCTCGTCGACCTCCGCCTCGGCCCGCGCCTGCGACCCGGCGCCGGGGTCGGCCTCGGCGGCGGCGGCCCGGCGGGCCTCTTCCTCCTCCCGCCGGCGCTTGTTGGCCAGGCGCTGGGCCAGTGCGCCACCGGCGGCCGCCGGGTCGTCACGGCGCACCGGGCCGCCGCTCGGAGCCGGACCTCGCCGCATGCCGGCGGGGGCGAAGGGGTTGCTGGTGCCCGCGCCGGGGCGGCGGGCCTGCTGGCGCTCGTAGAACTGGCGCATGGCGATGTCGCGCATCTCCTCGGCCGAGCTCGCGTCGTACTGCATGACGAGATCCTCGGGCCGGTGGCCGGTGTGGGCGGCGTGGTCCATCAGCGCCAGCTCGGTGATGGACATCTCTTCGTCTTCGTCGAAGTCGGTTGGGTTGTTGTAGTACACCGACGGCCCGGTGACATGGCCGCCGTAGTCCTCGCCCCCACCGAACGCCGGCGGCGGCGGCGCACCGCCGCCGCCTCGGGGCCCCGGGTTCAGCCCACCGGGGCCGAAGCTCGAGCCGACCTCGCCGGAGGGCATGGGCGTGAACGCCTGTTGCTGGCGGGAGGCCGCCGGGCGGGGGGCCCGGGCGCCGCGCTGGACCGGGCGGGGCTCGTCGGCGATCTCGGCGGCCATCATCTCCAGCGGCGACGGCATCCCGACGGATGGTCCACCGCCATACCCTCCGCCCCCCATGCCACCGCCCATGGAGGGGGGACCGCCCCGCCGGGTGAGGCGTTCCACCTCCTCCGCGGCCTGGCGGTCGAGCTCTTCGTTCCTACCGCTCTTGTCCTTGCCGAACCGAGGCACGATCGGACTCCCTACGACCCGGTGAAACACTCATGGTAGCGCCGGCCGGGGCTCTACCCCCGGCCGGCGAACCCCCCGAAAATGTCAGGCGCCGCCGCCCACGGTGTCGCCCTTGACCTTGTCGATGACGAGCTGGGAGATCTTTCGACCGCCCTCCTCGCTCACCGCATCGAACCGCCAGTGCACGCCGGCGTAGATGCGGGCGATGATCTGGTCGTCGGCCCGCTGCTTGTGCACGGCGGTGTTGTTCGGGAAGAGGTAGTCCATGATGGCGGCCTCACCGCCGGCGTAGCCGGCGCTGCCCGAGGGGTAAGCCGGGAAGCGGGGCGTAGCCAGGAGCGGCTTGTAGTTTCGGTCGACGCCGAGGTCGCGCACGACGTTCTCCGGCCGCGGGTACCAGTAGACGTACTTGGCCTCCCACACGGCGATGCCCCCGTCGGCCATGGTGATTGTCAGCAGGGCCATCGCCCGGGTGGTCCGCGGGAGTGTCCACCGGACACCCCTGTCGCCCTCGCCGGCCGCCTTCTCGACGTCGGGCAGGGCCACGCTGAGGGTCACCCCGCCGGGGTTCTTGGTCCCCTCGCCACCCTCCCAGAACCGAGCGAGCCGCTCCTGCTCGGCGGTGAGGTTCTTCTTGACGTCGACCGCGTCCACCGCCGCCGCCTTCAGCTCGGCGCCGTTGTAGGCCGGCGGGGGCGGCGGGCGGAAGGCGGCGTTGTTGGTGAGGACCCAGCCCTTCCACTTGCCGGCCTCGGGGTCGATCGGGGGCGACACGACGCCGGGCGCCGGCTGCCAGAAGTTCTTCGTGTCCGTGACGCCGGCCGGGCGCTTGCCGTTCCACGGTGTGCCCGCCCCGTCCGTCTTGGCGTAGGCGATGACCTTGTCGGCGACGGCCCGGCCGAGGGCCAGGCCGGCCTCGATGTCGCTCGGGGTGTTGGTGCCGGCGTCGACGCGGGACTGGGCCGCCTCGTCGGCCATCTCGTCCAGCCGCAGGGACGCCTGGGCCGGGAAAAGGTAGGCCAGCACCTTCGACGCCGCGCCGGCCATGGCCGCGTGCTCCGACGGGTACGAGGGGTCCGGTGAGGCGGGCACGAGCGTCTTCACGCCCTCGGGCGCCTTTACGTCGTACTCGTACTTCCAGTGGTAGGCGGCGATGACGGCGTCGGATATGGCGACGTGCAGCAGCGCGTAGTTCCGGGTCGACAGCGGCGGGTTCTTGGGGCCCTTGGCGGTGAAGTCGAATGCGGTCTCCGTCCAGACCTTGGTGGGTAGCGGGCCGCTCCACTTGTCGACGGTCGCCTGGGTGGCGGCGGTGCGCTTGCCGGCCGCGTCCTTGACCGCTTTGACGTCGGCCTTGGCCTTGTCGGAGTCCTTCGCCGGCGGCGCCGGCACCGCAATCTCGCTCCCCGAGGCGAGGACCCACGTCTTCCAGTTGCCGGCCGTCGGCTCGGCTCGAACCACCGCGTCCTGGGCGCTGTCACCATCGTCCCCGCAGGCCACCATGGCCGAGCTGAGGGCCAGGCCGGCGAGGCCTAGCGCGGTCATGCGCCAACGGTGCGGGCGCGTTCGAACTGTTCCGGTCCGTGTCATGCCATACCCCCGACGTGCGTGCCGAACGGTCGCAACCTATCCGGCGGGGGCTCGACCGCGCCGAGCGGGCGCTTCTCTAGCGGGCGGCCTGGTCGGCGCCGTCGGTCTTGGCCCGCTCGACGACCAGGTTGCCGATCTTCTGGCCGATGGGCAGCCCGATCTCGTCGTAGGGCCAGTGGATGCCGGCCCACACCCGGGAGTGGGCCTGGTCCTCGGCCCGCTTCTGGTGGTCGGCCTTGTCGTTCGGGAACAGGTAGTCCATGACGCTCCAGGACGAGCCGGCGTAGGTCGAGCTGCCCGACATGTAGGCGGGGAACACCGACGTGGCGATGACGGGCTTGAAGTTGGGGTCGAGGCCGAGGGCCTTGATCGCCGTGTCCGGGCGCGGGCTCCAGTAGGTGAACTTCGTGTCCCACGCCGCCACCCCGGCGTCGGCCATGGCGACGGTCACCAGCGCCATGGCCCGGGACGAGCGGGGAACGGTCGAGAGACTGCCGTTCCCGGCGACGTCGGCGGTGATGGCCTTGATGATGTCGGCCTGGGACACGTCGGCGACGATGCCGGCCGGCAGCGCGGTGCCCTGGACGCCGGCGTAGAACTGGACGGCCTGCTCCTGCTCCGGGGTCAGGTGGTTGCGGGCGTAGATCATGTCCTTGGCCGCCTTGATGAACTCAGGCGAGCCGAACGCCGGGGGCGGGCCGGGGCGGAACTGGTTGCCGGAGGTCATGACCCAGGTCTTCCACGTCCCGGCGAGGGGCTCCACCGGCGGGGAGGTCGTGCCCAGCGGGGGCTGCCAGTAGGCGGTGGTGTTGGCGATGCCCTTCGGGCGCTTGCCGTCCCACTTGGCGTCGGAGCCGTCGGCCTTGGCGTAGGCGATCACCTTGTCGGCCACGGCCCGACCGAGGTCGAGCCCGGCGGACACGTCGCTGCGGGTGTTGGTCCCGTTGGCGATGCGCGAGTCGCCGGCCTGGTCGGCCATCTCGTCCAACCGCTGGCCCGACTCCTTGGGGTACATGTAGGCCAGCAGCCGCGAAGCGGCCCCGGCGATGGCGGCGTGCTCGGAGGGATAGGAGGGATCGGCGCTCGGTGCGACCAGCGGGGTGACGCCCTTCGGCGCCGCCGACTTGAACTCGTACTTCCAGTGGTACGCGGCGAGGACGGCGTCGTACATGGCCACGTGGAGGAGCGCGTAGTTCCGCGACGACAGGGGCGGGTCCTTCGGACCGGTCTTGACGATGTCGATCATCGCGTCGGTCCACGGCTTGGTGGCCAGCGGCCCGCTCCATTTGTTGATCGAGTCCACGACCTCCGGCGATCGGTTCTTGGCCAGCCGCTTGACCTCGTCGAGCTCGGTCTTGGCCTGTGCGCTCCCCGACGCGGGCGGGGCCGGCACCGTCACCTCCGCGGTGGAGGTCAGTACCCACGGCTTCCAGTCGCCGGCGGTGGGCTCCCCGCGCGTGGCGGTGGTCTTCGGCTTGTCGTCCCCGCAGGCCACCAGCGTGGTCGTGAGCATCAGGCCGGCGGCCACCGCCTGCAGTGCCCGCGGCCGAAACCGCCTGTTGCCGAGTCCCGTCATCGTTCTCCCCCTTGGTCAGCCGACTCCACGCGCACGCGGCAGCCCCAGCCGACCCGGATGCTACGGCTGGCCCGTAATCGCGCCGTAATGGGCGCGTACGCGCCAGATACGCCGGCCTTACGCGGTCGTCCCTAGGGTCACGGTCGTGGGAACCCGTGGGGACACTCGATGAGCACGCGACTGCTGGAGCGACCGCTCGGCCTCGGTTCCGGATCGTCGGCTGGGGCTGCGACGTGGTTCGCCCGGGTGTGGGATGCGCCGTTGGCCGTCAAATTGCACTGGATCCTGCGCATCGGCGTCGCCGCCGAGTTCCTCGGGCATGGCCTGGCTGGCCTGTACCGCTCGCCGGCGTGGATCCCCTACTTCACGCTCTTCGGGTTCTCGAAGCAGTTCGCCCACGACCACCTGTACTACGTGACGGGCGCGGTCGACATCGCCATGACCGTCCTGATCCTCGTCCGGCCGATGCGCGCCGTCATGCTCTACATGGCGGTCTGGGGGATGTTCACCGCCTGGCTGCGCCCGATCACCGGCGAGTCGTGGTTCGAGCTGGTGGAACGGGGCGCCAACTACGGCATGCCACTGGCGTTCCTCATGGTCTCGGGTTGGGGGAACGCGTCGCTGCAGGCGTGGTTCGAACGGGTCCGTCCAGGCGAGATCCTCACCGAGGACCTGGTGCGGCGGGTGGCGGTCGTCATGCAGGTGAGCATCGCCCTGCTCCTCATCGGCCACGGCGGGCTCGGCCTGGTGGCCGACAAGAAGGAATGGTTCGACTTCTTCGGGTGGTTCGGCATCAGTGCAGCCACGGTGCGGGCCGACCACCTCATGCAGTGGGTCGGGCTGATCGAGGTGCTCCTGGGCGTGGCGGTGATGGTCAAGCCGCTGCGCGGCCTGCTCCTGTTCATCCTGGTGTGGAAGGTGGGCACCGAGCTCCTGCGGCCCCTCGTCGGGCAACCCAACTTCCAGTTCATCGAGCGGGGCGGCGACTACGTCCTGCCCGTCGCCCTGCTGTGGGCGCTGGTGTGGCTCCGCTCGGTGGCCGATCGGTCCGTCCCCCGGCACGCCGTGGCCACTGCCGGCGCCGGCATCTCGTGGCCCCGACCCGAGGCTGTCCAGCCCGCCGTGCCGCCCGTGCCGGCGCCGCCGGCGCCGGCTCCGTGGGCGAACCGATCCCGTCATGCAGCCACTGTCGCCCCGGGGCCCGATCCCGAGATCCTCGCCGCCGCCGCGGCGCTGACCGCCCGGCTGGCCGCGGCCCGGCGGGAGCGAGAGGGTCGGGTTCCGGCCCGGAGCTAGTGCTAGTCGAGCGGAGGGGTCAGGCCAGGGCGGCGGCGGCGTAGGCGATGGCCACCGGCTGGCACCAGATCACGACCGACTTGATCTTGTCGGTGGGAATCGACGCCGGGATCTCGTAGTTCTGGCTGCCGAGGGTGGACTTCAGGTTGGTGAGCTCGACATGCGGGCTCCTCACCGCTTCGGCGCTGGTTGCCGGCTTGGCCAGCTCCGAGACCCAGACGAAGAGGTCGGTGTTCTCACCGGTCGAGAAAGCTTCGAAACGCAGGATGCGGCGACCGTCGGCCAGGCGGTACAGCTTGGCCGTCCCCTCGCCCTTCACCTCCAACTTGTAGAAGGACCCCGACGAGACCACCTTGTCCGGGGTCATACCCGCCAGCAGGGGCTCGTCAAGCGGCGTGTCGACCTGCTGGTCGATCGTGGCCTTCCAGGTGCCCGTGGTCTCGATCGACAGGCGGACCGGGCCGGTGACGATGGAGTAGCCGGTGTCGTCCTTCGGGCAGGTCGTGTCGACAACCGGGCCCGGCCGGCGGGGGGGTGGCGTCGAGGTGATCCGCATGGTGCCCGCCGTGCACGTGAAGCGCACCCGCCACTGGATGGCGGAGGCGAGGATGGTGAAGTCTGGGGTCTGGAACGCGCCCGAGCCGTTGAAGGTGGTGACGGTCTCCCACCGGGCGGCGGCCTTGGGGCCCGACGGCGTCGTCGCCGACGTGGTGCCCGGCCCGGCCGCGACGGTGGTCGCCGGCGCCGCCGGCGTGTCGTCAGATCCGCCGCATCCGGCCAACGTGAACGTGACCATGAGGAAGGCGAGGACCGCGCGTCGACCCATGTCGGGGCAGCGTACCGTTGGTCCGGTCGAGAGGGAGGGCGCCGTGCTCTACGCCTTTGGGTTCGAACGGGTCGGCGTGTTCGTGAGCGACCTGTTCTTCGTCAACCCCCGGCCGGAGAAGGGCCAGGAGGGCGCGGAGCGTGGCGTCCGCCTCGAGCTGCGGGTGCTCGGGCGTGAGCCGTTGAAGGGCGGCATCTATTCGGCGCAGCCGATCGTCGTGGACCAGCCGATCTGGCGGGTCGACCTGTTGGAGTCGGTTGACAGCCCTCCGGGGAGCCTCGACCGGGCCCACCACCACCCGGCCTTCGACGGGTGGGAGCCCGGCTCGCGGTTCTTCGTGCCCGAGCTGAGCGCGGCACCGGTCGAGTGGCTCGCCGGCCAGCTCGCCGATCTCGCCGGCGTGCTGGACCGGGCCGGCGTGGGCGCCGACGTCGCCGGCGCCGGGGACGCGGCTGCCCTGCGTGCCTCGGCGCCGGAGATCCTCGACGTGGTGCGCCGGCTGCTGGCCCGGGTGGCGGCCGGCGAACTGGGCCGGCCCGACGACGACCGGGACCTGGTCAGTGCCCGGATCGGCTGGCTGTAGCGGTCTCGCTCAGACCGGTTCGAGGCCGCGGTGGGGCGGCGCCGGCAGCTCGACCGCGATGGCATCGCCCGGCCGGACCTCGCCGCCGGCGGCGACGACGGCCATGATGCCCGCCTTGCGGACGAGCCCGCCGCCGGCGTCGCGGTCGAGGACGGCGGCCATGAGCCCCGGCTGGATGGTCTCCAGCTGCTTGCATGGGTGGCGGAGGCCCGTCACCTCGACGACGGCGTCGGGCCCGAGGCGAAGGCGGGTGCCGACCGGCAGGTCGAGCAGGTCGACGCCCCGGGTCGTCACGTTCTCGCCCATCTCGCCGGCGGCCACCCGGAACCCCCGCGCACGGAGGTCGTCGTGCAGCTCGCCGTGGATCAGGTGGACCTGGCGCAGGTTCGGCTGGGTGGCATCGCGCCGGACCCGTGACCGGTGCTTCACGGTCGCGCCGGCGTGGGCGTCGCCCTCGACGCCGTGGCCGGCCACGAGCCGGATCACGTCCTGCGCGGGCTTGCGGAGGGTGTGGCCCGCGCTGGTGTTCACCGACTCGACGCTGGGCGTGTCCATGGCGTCCAGTCTGGTCGGGGCGACGGCCGGCGGGCGAGCGAAAATCGGGGCGTGACCGGCATGTACCGGCGTGACCTCGCCCTCGTCCACCACCTCGGGTTCAGCTTCCACGCCGACGCGTGCGCCCCCGGCATCCTGGCGCTCCTGGACCCGGTGCTGCGGGCCGGGGGCGTCGTCCTGGAGCTCGGCTGCGGGAGCGGGGCGCTGACCCGGCACCTCGTCGCCGCCGGCCACCGGGTCATCGCCACTGACGCCTCGCCGGCGATGGTGGAGCTGACGGCGGAGCGGGTGCCCGGGGCCGAGGACGTGCGGTTGCTCGTCCTGCCGGACGACCCGCTGCCCGTCGCCGATGCGGTGGTGTCCGTCGGTCACGTCCTCTGCTACCTGCCCGACGAGGCCGCCATCGACCGGGCGCTGGTGGCGGTCGCCGGCGCGGTGCGGGCCGGCGGTGTGGTCGCCCTCGACCTGTGCGACCTCCGGTGGGGCGAGGCCCGGCGCGGCGCGCCGCCGTTCGCGCGGGTGGAGGACGACTGGGCCATCGTGACGAGGTTCGACGTCCCGTCACCCGACCGCTTCGTCCGCCACATCACCACGTTCGTGCGGGCCGGCGCCGCCGGCCCGTGGCGGCGCGACGACGAGCGCCATGACAACGTGCTGCTCGACACGTCGAAGGTGCCGGCGCTCCTGGCCCGGTACGGCGTGGCGGTGACGGTGTCGCCGGCGTTCGGCGACGAGCGGTTGCCCGACGGCCTGGTCGCCGTCGTGGGCACGAGCGTGGGCCGCCCGGGGCTCGAACCCGGCCCAGAAGCTTAAAAGGCTCCCGCTCTACCCGATGAGCTAACGGCCCGCCGACCAGCGTACTCAGTGCCGTTTCGCCGGCCGAGGGCGGCTGGTTCCGGCATTGTTAGGGCGGTGCCCACCATCCGGATCGTGACGAAGATCGCGGCGCCCGTCGAGACGTGCTTCGACCTGTCCCGGAGCATCGACTTGCACCTGGAATCGATGGTGGCGTCGAGGGAACGAGCGGTCGCCGGCGTGACATCGGGCCTTATCGAGGACGGTCAGGAGGTCAGCTGGGAGGCGCACCACCTGGGCGTCCGCTGGCGCATGACGTCGCGGATCACGGCGTTCGACCGGCCGCATCGGTTCGTCGACGAGATGGTCCGCGGGCCGTTCGCCTTGTTCCGGCACGAGCACCGGTTCGAGGCCGACGGTGACGGCACGGTCATGACCGACACTGTGGAGCTCAAGATGGGGTGGGGCCCGCTCCGGCCGCTGGCCGAAGTGTGCGCCGGCGCCTACCTGCGCCGGCTGATCGTGATCCGGAACGCGGCGATCAAGGGGCGTGCCGAGCAGGGCTGATGTCGGAGCCTGGGGCGGTGCGCAGCGAAGGCTGCGCGCACCACGTCGTCTTGAGGCCGGCCATGAGGAATGCGCTGTCGGGTACCGCCGTGCCGGCGGGGAAGTGGTGCGGGTCGTCGAAGAAGGAGGACCGGACGTCGTCCAGGCGGAGTTGCTGGAACGCCCATCCGTCGGCGACGAGCGTGACGCCGTCGTACATGCCCGCCCGCGGAGTGGCGGCGTAGCCGAGCGGCGCGCGCCGGAAGAATGCCGATGCCTCGTCGATGTTCCCGAAGACGGAGCCGTCCATTGCGTCGTTCGTGCCGTGCGCCGCCACCACAACATCCACCTCGCCGTCGCGGCTCTTGACCTCGACGCGGTACGAGCCGCCGGTTTCCTCGACCAGGAAGTCCGCCCGGCGGTGCCATCCGGGGAACAGCCGGCCGCCGACGAGCACGGTGAGGCGGGACGACGTGTCCCGACGCACGATGTACACGCCGGCCACCGGGCCGTCCGGCGTGTCCCACTCGACCGCGATCCGGTGGGCCGCGTTCTCCGACGTCACGCCGAGCGAGGAGGGCACGCCGGCGGGCCGCACGTCGCCCAGCCGGATGAGGCAGATGCCGGCGATGCCGTAGCCGCCGACGATGGCGGGGCGGAACGGCTGGGGGAGTAGGGCCTCGAGCGTCGCCGGCTCGACCCGGTAGTTGACGAGGATCCGGCGTTGCATGGTGGCCTTGATGGTCGGTGCTCTCACGTCGCGCTCCTGTTCCGCCGCTTGCGCAGCACCACCTGTTCCGGGCACACGGCCGAGAGGAACCCGCCGACGCAGCTGGCCAGGCGGTCCTCGACGAGGGCGTAGTAGATCCGGTTCGACTCCCGGCGCTCGGTGACCAGGCCGGCGGCCTTCAGGACGGAGAGGTGGCGGGAGATCGACGGGCCGGTGATGGTGAAGCGGGCGACGATGTCGCCCGCAGTCAGCTCACCCTCCCGGAGGTCCTGCAGTATCTGCCGGCGGGTCGGGTCGGCGAGGGCCCGGAACACGCCGGCGCTGTCGTCTGCCATGTAGCTATTTAGCCATATTGCTATACTGACGCGCAAGCCCCTTTTCGGGGCGGACGAGCGGAGGTCGCATCGTGAAGGTCGTTCTGGCCGGTGGTTCAGGGTCGCTTGGGCGTCGCATCGCCGACGACCTGACGTCACGCGGCGACGAGGTGGTCGTCCTCACCCGTTCGCCACGACAGGGTGGGCGGCACCGCCAGGTGAAGTGGGACGGCGCCACCGTCGGGCCCTGGGCAGCCGAGCTGGACGGCGCGGCCGTCGTCAACCTTGCCGGCGCACTGGTGGACCGCCGGCCGACTCCGGCGAACGTCGAGCTGCTGCGTCGGTCTCGGGTCGAACCGACGGCGGCGCTGGCTGCGGCCGCGGCCTTCGTGCCGGTGCGGCCGCCGGTGTGGATCCAGGCGAGCACGTTGGCAATCTACGGCGACGCCGGCGAGGCCGTCCTCGATGAGACCGCGCCGCCTGCGGACGGTCCGCCGCAGATGTCCGGTGTGGCTCGGGCCTGGGAGGCAGCCGCGGCCGGCGTCCCGGTGGGACGCCAGGTCGTGCTGCGCACCGGCATCGTGCTTGATCGCGACACGCCGGCTCTGGACCGCCTGACTGGCCTCGTCCGCTGGGGTCTCGGCGGGCGGATCGCCGGCGGACGTCAGTGGGTGAGCTGGATCCACATCGTCGATTTCCTGGCGATCGTCCGGCGGGCGCTCGATGACGACAGCCTCAGTGGCGTCGTCCACGTCACCAGCCCGAACCCGGTCCGGAACGCCGAGCTGATGGCGACGCTGCGCCAGGTGCTCCACCGGCCGGCGGCTCTGCCGACGCCGGCGGTGCTCGTCCGCCTGGGCGCGGTCGTCCTGCGCACCGATCCCGGGCTGGCGTTGACCGGCCGGCGGTGCGTGCCGGCGCGGCTGTCCGACGCGGGCTTTACCTTCAGCTATCCAACGCTCGGCAGTGCGCTGGAAAACCTCCTCTCGGGGTCTTGACAACCGAACGTACGTTCGTGTACGTTGGGTGGTGACTTCCCCCCTGGTCCGGCCGCCCTCCGATTGAGGGAGCCGTCGTGTCTGTCTCTGCATTGGTGGCTGCGGTCGACGGGCTGTGCGCGGTCGATCCGCCGGCACTGGGTGACGCCGAGACGGTGGTGGCGTTGCAGCGCCAGCTGGAGCGGCTGACGGCGGTCGCCACCCGCGCGGTGGCGGCCTTCGACGCCGGCCGGTCCTGGGAGGCCGACGGGGCGCGGACCGCCTCGTCGTGGCTGGCGGTGCGGTGCCGGGTGCCGGCGACCTCGGCCCGCCGGCGGGTGCAGCTCGGTCGTTCGTTGCGCCACCTGCCGGCGGTGGAGGCGGCGTGGCTGGCCGGGGCGGTGGGCGAGGCCCAGGTGCGGCTGTTCGCCGAGGTGCGGACGCCGGCGACGGCGGAAGTGCTGGCCCGCGACGAGGCCATGCTGGTCGAGCAGGCCCAGAGGTTGGGGTACCGCTCCTTCGTCCGTGCGTTGGCGTACTGGGCCCAGCTGGCCGATCCGGCAGGGACCGAGGCCGGCGCCGAGGCCCAGCACGCCGCCCGCAAGGTGCACCTGTCGGAGACCTTCGGGGGTTCGTGGGCCCTCAGTGGTCAGTTCGACCCCATCGGCGGGGCGGTGCTGTCCCGGGCCCTGGGCATCATCGAGCAGGAGCTGTTCGAGGCCGACTGGGCCGAGGCCAGGGAGCGCTTCGGCGACCACGTGCTCCTCAGCCACCTGGCCCGCACGCCGGCCCAGCGCCGGGCCGACGCCCTGGTGGAGATGGCCCGCCGGGCGCTGGCCGTCCCCGCCGGCGCCCGGGCGCCCGAGCCGCTGTTCACCGTCGTGGTGGGGTATGAGACCTTCGCCGGGCGGATCTGTGAGCTGGCCAACGGGGCGGTGGTCGCCCCGGGCTCACTCGTGGCGTGGATGGACGAGGCCTGGGTGGAGCGGGTGGTGTTCGACGGTCCCAGCCGGGTCAGCGACGTGGGCGTGCGCCGGCGCCTGTTCGCCGGCGCCACCCGGCGGGCGGTGGAGGTGCGGGACCGGCAGTGCTTCCACCCCTACTGCGAGCGCCGGCGGAGCGGTGCGAGATCGACCACGTGCAGCCGTGGGCCGCCGGCGGGTTGACCACCGAGGCCAACGGGCGGGTGGCGTGCGGGTTCCACAACCGGGAGCGGCACCGGCCACGGGCGGGGCCGGCGTGAGCGCCGTGTCAGGACGCAAGGACGTCGGCGACGATCGCTTCCAGATCGATGGTGGCGTGGGCGTCGACCCATGGGCGCCCGTCTTCGTCGTGGTTGCATCCCCAGGTGCCGAGGGGGAGCTCGTCGAAGGCCCGCCGCGTGACGTCGGTCACCCGTGCATTGTCGCGCCTGACAACCCATGGCACCGGCGTAGGCTGGTTCGGATGGACAGTGACCTGGCGCGGCAGCGGTTGGCAGCGGAGAGAGACCGGCTCGCCGGCGTGCGGTCGTCGTTCGACGACGAGCACCTGGGCGACGAGTCGGAGAGCGAGAGCAGCGGCGAGCTGAGCTCCTACGACCAGCACAACGCCGACATGGGCACCGAGACGTTCGAGCGTGAGAAGGACCTGTCGATCCTGGAGCAGGTAGAGGCCGAGCTGGCCGACGTCGAGCACGCCCTGCGCCGGCTCGACGAGGGCACGTACGGCACCTGCGAGATCGACGGCAAGCCGATCCCCGAGGAGCGGCTCGAGGCGGTGCCGGCCGCCCGGCTGTGCCTTGAGCACCAGGCCCGAGCCGAGCGTGAGGTGCGGGCGGGGGTCGGCCAGGGGCAGGCAGCCGGTCCCGAGTAGCCGGAGCATGCGCAGATCTGTCGCGCTGGGTGCCGGCGCCGCGGCCGTGGTCGGTGCCGCCGGCGTGGGGGCGGGCGTCGTGCTGTCCGACCAGGACCGGCGGGTGCGGCTGGAGCGTCAGGCCCGGGTGTGGCGGCTGTCGACCCGCCGCAGCGTCGCATGGGCGGTCACCAAGGTGCGGGGCAGCCGGGCCAGCGACGAGCGGCGGGCCCAGCTCGAGGAGCAGTTCGCCATCCGCACCGCCGAGGACGTGGCGAGGGTGCTCGGCGGCATGAAGGGCGCCATCATGAAGGCGGGCCAGATGGTGTCCTTCATCGCCGACGGGCTCCCGCCCGAGGCCCAGGCCGCCCTCGCCACCCTGCAGGCCGACGTACCCCCCATGGCGCCGAGCCTGGCCGAGGGCGTCATCCGCTCCGAGCTGGGCGCGGAGGCTGAGAAGCTGTTCCTCGACTGGGACCCCATCCCCGTCGCCGCGGCGTCGATCGGCCAGGTGCACCGGGCGGTCATGCCCGACGGGCGACTGGTGGCGGTGAAGGTCCAGTACCCGGGGGTCGACAAGGCCATCCGCTCCGACCTCGACAACGCCGAGTTCCTCTATGGCCTGTTCGCCTCGTTCGCGCTCAAGAACATGGACGTGAAGCCCATGGTCGACGAGCTCCGGGCCCGGATGGGTGACGAGCTGGACTACCGGCTGGAGGCGATGTGCCAGAAGGAGTTCGCCGACCGCTACCGCGACCACCCGTTCATCCACGTGCCCGACGTCATCCCCGAGCGCAGCAGCCGGCGCGTCCTGACCAGCGATTGGGTCGACGGCATGAACTGGCAGGAGTTCCTCGACACGGCCACGCCGGCGCAGAAGCACACGGCCGCCGAGGTGCTGTTCCGGTTCGCCGAGGGCTCGATCTGGCACCACCGGGTGTTCAACGGCGATCCCCACCCCGGCAACTACCGGTTCCACCCTGAGAGCGGCAAGGTCACGTTCCTCGACTTCGGGCTGGTCAAGCGGTGGTCGCCGGGCGAGCTGGAGGGCCTCAGCCCCATCCTCGACGCCATCCTGGCCCAGGACCCCGAGGGCACGCTGAAGGCGGTCGTCCACTCGGGATTCCTGCCGCCCGATGCGGCGGTCTCGGCCGAGCGGCTGTACGAGTACTGCACCCTTCCCTACCTGCCGTTCCAGGCCGAGGAGTTCACATACTCCAGTGAGTTCGTGGGCCAGACGCTTCAGCGCATGCTCGATCTGGCCGGCGAGTTCAGCGACGTGATCCGCCAGCTCAACATGCCGCCGTCGTACGTCATCCTCGACCGGGTGGTATGGGGCATGAGCGCGCTGTTCGGGCGCATGGGGGTCACCCACCGCTGGGGCGAGCTGCTGGACGAGTACCTCCACCACGCCCCGCCCTCCACGGAGCTCGGCCGGGCCGAGGTCGAATGGCGACGTCGCCGGCTCGCGGCCGCGCAGCTTTAGCCGGCTACCTGCGCAAGCACGCCTTCGTCCCGAAATACGGGGCGGAGCAGCGGCTGTCGCTGGTCACCGACGACGGCGTCCGCCTCGCCGCGGCCCGGCTGCAGGGGCCGGCCGACGCCAGGGGCACGGTCGTGCTGGTCCACGGGTTCAGCCAGTCGTCGCGCATGCCGCGCATCCACGCCTTCGCCCACGCCATGGCCGAGCGGATGCACGTGATCGTCCCCGACCTGCGGGGGCATGGGGCGTCGGGCGGGCTGAGCAGCATGGGGCCCAAGGAGCCGCTCGACGTCAAGGCGGCGGTGGAAGCCGCCGACCCGTCGCTGCCCGTGGTGACCGTGGGGATCAGCCTGGGGGGCGCCGCGGTCCTGCTCCACGCCGGCACGTTCCGGGGCGTGGCGGGCGTGGTGGCCATCAGCGCGCCGGCGTGGTGGGGTGCCTGGGACACGCCGGCCACCAGGCGCATCCAGCGCTACGCCATGACGCCGGCGGGCCGGCGGTTCCTGGCCATCGTCATGCGGACCCGCATCGCCCAGGTGTGCGAGGGGGTGCCCCACGCCGAGGAGCAGGCCGCCGCCATCGCGCCGGCGTTCACCCTGGTGGTCGCCGACCCGGCGGACCATTACTTCAACGAGGAGCACCCGCAGACCATCTACCGCTGGGCCAACGAACCGAAGGACCTCTGGCTGCTCCCCGGCACCGGCCACGGCACCGACCTGCTGTCGCCGTCCTTCACCGGCCGCCTCCTGGAGGAGCTCGACCGCCGGCTCAGATAGCGTCCGTGCCAGGTGGCACTGCCTCTGGACAAGCTCGGGACCCGGTATGAGACGCGGACGGCGACGATCGACGTCGACCGGGCGCGGGCCTACGCGGCGGCCACCAACGACCCCAACCCCGCCTACCTGACGGGACTCCTGGCCCCACCCGTCTTCGCCGTGGTCCCCACCTGGGACGCCATGATGGTCGCCCTCCACGACGTGGTGCCGGCGGCCGACCAGGTCGCCATGCTCCACGCCGAGCAGGACATGCACTTCCAGGCCCCGCTGGTGCCCGGCCGGCCGTTGGTCACCTTCGCCGAGGCGTACGGCCTGCGCAGCGGCCGCATGGGGACCCGGTTCACCATGCGGGTGGTCAGCTCCTACGACGACGGCACGCCGGTCATCGAGCAGTTCGCCACCATGCTGATCCGGGGCGTCGAGGCCGGCGACGACGCGGGGCCGACCCCGCCGTCGCACGCTTTCCCGCCTGAGGCCAAGGCGGCCAAGTTGGCGTCGGTGGCCGGGTCGGTGGACCCCGACCAGGCCGTCCGCTACGCGTCGGCTTCCGGTGACGCCAACCCGATCCACGTCGACGACGACGCGGCCAGGGCGGTCGGGCTGCCCGGGGTGATCCTCCACGGCATGTGCACGATGGCGCTGTGCGGCCGTGACGTGGTCGACGAGCTGGCTGGCGGCGACCCGACCCGGCTGCGGCGGCTGGCGGTGCGCTTCTACCGGCCGGTGTTCCCGGGGAACGATCTCGTCACCACCATGTACGACGCCGGCGACGGGATCATCGCGTTCGAGGCGTCCAGCGCCGGCAAGGTCGTCGTGCGCGACGGCCGGGCCGAGCTGAGGCAGCCCGGCTGATGGCGGTCCTGCGTCTCTTCGCCGCCGCCCGGGAAGCCGCCGGCCTGACGACCGACGAGGTGCCGGCCTCCACGGTGGCCGAGGTGCTGGAAGAGGCGCGCCGTCGCTACGGCGAGCGGTTCACGGCGGTGCTGGCGACGTCGAAGGTGTGGGTGAACGGCGAGCCCGCCGGCCCGGCGACTCCGGTCACCGAGACCGACGTGGTGGCCGTGCTGCCGCCGGTGTCAGGCGGGGCGCCGGCCCGGCCGGCGGCACCTGTCTCGCGGCCGGCGGCCGTCCGGGGGAACCTGGCCCTGGTTCGCGATGTGGCGCCGGCCGAGGACCCCGCGGCGCTCGCCGAGCCCGAGCGCCCGCCGCTGGCGGTGATCCACAGGAGCGTCCGGCCCCACGGCCGCCTCGGGCTGGCGTGGGCGATGGTGACGGTGGGCTTCACGATCGTCGGCCCCGCGTGGCTCGCCGGCTGGCTGGCCGTCGCCGCCTTCATCGCCGGCGCCCAGGCGTGCCTGGTGTGGCGCAAGCGGGGCGAGCGGCCGGTGGTCCTCGCCGCCGCCGCCATCGCCGGCGCCCTACCGGTGGCCGCCTCCTTCGACGTCGCCCCGATGGCCGGGGTGGTCGCCGCGGGCGTTGTCGTCGCCCTGGTCGCCCGCCTGCGGACGCCCACGTCGGCCCCGTCGCGTGACGTGGCCCTGACCCTGGCCGTCGGCGTGCCCGTCGGGCTGGCCGCCGCCGCGCCGGTGCTGGTCCGCCACACCGGCATCGCCGCCACCTTGTTGCTTCTCGCCATGGTGTGCGCCTACGACGCCGGCGCCTACCTCGTGGGCACGGGAGCGTCGTCGCCGTGGGAGGGGCCGGCGGCCGGCATCGCCGCCCTCGTGCCCCTGACGATCTTCGCCGAGGTCGTGCTGCTTCCGCCGTTCACCGGCGCGCAGCCGCTGTTCCTGGGCCTGCTCGCCGCCGTGCTGTTGCCGTGTGGCCCGGTCGCCGCCTCCGCGCTCCTGGGCGACCGCAACGGCCACGCGCCGGCGCTGCGCCGCCTCGACTCGCTCCTGCTCCTCGGCCCCCTGTGGGCCTGGTGCGCCATCGTTTTCCTGGCCTGACACGAGGCTTGGCGAGGCGGAACGGACTGAGCCCGGCCGGTGCTTTCCCTAGCGCCGAAGGCGCTATGCCTTCTTGGTCTCCCAAAAAATTGCGTCGATCTCGGCGATGGCGTCGAGCAGCTTCTGGCCGCTGGCGGGGTCGACGGAGCCCTTGGTGGCGCCGGCCGCCTTGGTGGCGTCCCAGAAGAGCTGGTGGAGCTGGGGGTACTTCTCCAGGTGGGGCGGCTTGAAGTAGTCGGTCCACAGCACCCAGAGGTGGTGCTTGACCATGTCGGCCCGCTCCTCCTTGATGGCGAGGGCCCGGGTCTTGAACGCGTCGTCGCTCGACGCCTGGTACTTCTCCTGGATGGCCTTCACCGACTCGGCCTCGATGCGGGCCTGGGCGGGGTCGTAGACGCCGCACGGCAGGTCGCAGTGGGCGGAGACCCGCTCGGGCGGGCTGAGGCGGTCGAGAATGGACAACACGCGGGAAAGTACGGGCATGCCTAGGCTCCTTCGTCCGGATGAGACGGTCGGCCCGACACTACCTAGTCGCGGTGGGGGTCATCTCCGCCGTGGCTTGGCGCCGGCCGGTACGTCGGGTCGAAGTGGAAGGCGAGAGCATGGCGCCGGCGCTGCTCCCGGGTGACAGGCTGCTCGCCGTCGCCGGCCGGCGGGCCCGCCCCGGGGACGTCGTCGCCGTGGCCGATCCGCGTGCGCCGGGCCGGATCATCGTCAAGCGGGTGGCCGCCGCCGGGCCCGAGGGGGTCACCGTGTTGGGTGACAATGCCGCGGCGAGCACCGACAGCCGCGCCTTCGGACCCGTCCGGCCGGCGGCCGTCCGGGGTCGGGCGGTCTACCGGTACGCGCCGGAGCACCGTCGCGGCCGCATCGGGGTAGCCTCGGACTGATGTGGACCGACGACGTCGACCGGGTGCTCGCTGACGACTACCTGGGCGACCTTCCGGCCAAACCGATACAGGACATCCGGGCCATGCGCGACGAGTGCCGGGCCGTCGAGGACAAGGTCTCGTACCTGCGCCGGCTGGTTCAAGGCCGGGCCGACATTGTCGCCGCCGACCTCCGCCGGCGGGCCGAAGGCGGTTCCCCGATCGACCTCGACACCCTCATCGCGCAGCTCCCCGACATCCTGAGCGACAAGGGCAGCGTCGGCGGCCCCGGCCGGCTCCCGACGGGCGTCGGGCCTCCCGACGACGAGGGCCTCACCGTCGAGCTCGACAGGGTCGCGGGCCCGGACCTGCTCGGGCACCTCGCGGAGCTATCCGACACCGAGGTCGCCGAGCTGGCCCAGCGCATCGGCGACCTGGAGCGCCAGGTCTCCGGGAGCCGGCGCGGGCTCTTCGGCCGGATCGACGCCCTGAACGGCGAACTGGCCCGCCGGTACGGCACCGGCGAGGCCGATGTCGCCGCCCTCCTCGACCGCTGATCGCCCGCTGTCCGGAATGCCACGGGCCTGGGTAGGGTTTCGACCGTCGTGCGCCGACTCGCAGTTCTCTCCTTCCACACTTCGCCGCTGACCCAGCCCGGCACCGGCGACGGTGGGGGCATGAACGTCTACGTGCGCGAGCTCTCGTCGGCCCTGGCCGGCGCCGGCGTCGACTGCGACGTCTACACCCGGGCGTGGCGGCGGGGCCTGGCCCCGGTCGTCGAGGTGGAGCCCGGCTTCCGGGTCCACCACGTGCCGGCGGGTCCCGAGGCGTCCGTCGCCAAGGAGGATCTCCCTCAGCACGTCGAGCAGTTCACCGCCGGCGTGCTGGACCGGATCGAGAACGCCGGCCGGCCCGACGTGATCCACGCCAACTACTGGCTCTCCGGCGTCAGCGGTCACACCCTCAAGCACCGCCTCGAGCTGCCCCTGGTGTCGACGTTCCACACCCTGGCCCGGGTCAAGGCCGAGGAGGCCGCCGAGGAGCACGACCGGCGGGCCAAGAGCGAGGCCGAGGTGATCGGCTGCTCCGACGCCATCCTGGCCAACTCCGCGGGCGAGGCGGCGCAGCTGGAGCGGTTGTACGGTGCCGTCCCCCACCGGATCGAGATCGTCCCCCCGGGCGTCGACCACCACCTGTTCTCGCCCGGCGACCAGCTGTCGGCGCGGAGGCAGCTCGGCCTGGGCAACGGGCCCGTGCTCCTCTTCGCCGGCCGCATCCAGCCCCTGAAGGGGGCCGACGTGGCCGTCCGCGCCCTCGCCGCCCTCCGCGCCGAGCGGCCCTCCGACCGCGCCGGGCCAGGGCGACGACCGGCCACCCTGTTGCTGGTCGGCGGGCCGAGCGGCGCTGAAGGAAACGCCGAGCTGGCCCGCCTGCACCGCCTGGTTGCCGACCTCGGCGTCCAGGAACGGGTGCAGTTCATCGCCCCGCAGCCCCACGGACGGCTGGCCCTCTACTACCGGGCCGCCGACGTCTGCCTCGTGCCCAGCCGATCGGAGTCCTTCGGGCTGGTGGCGCTGGAGGCGGCGGCTTGCGGGACCCCCGTCGTGGCCGCGGACGTGGGGGGCCTGAGCACCCTCGTGACCCACGGGGTGAGCGGCTTCCTGGTCGAGGGCCGCGACCCAGAGGCCTACGCCGCCTACGTGGCCCGGCTGCTGGACGACCGGCCGCTGGCCCGGGCCATGGGCGCCCAGGCCGCGGCGTTGGCGACGACCTACCGCTGGTCGATCACCGCCGCCCGGCTGCGCCGGCTCTACGCCGACCTCACCGCCCGCCAGCTGGTCGAATGCCGCTGATCTGACCCGGGGCTACGCTGCCGGAACTGGGGAGTGCAGGGTGCGCGGGGCCGGGTCTGTTCGGCGCGCCGTCAATGCATTTCATTCCTTCCCTTGCGTTCTCGCTCCGAGAGGGTTACATTGCTGCCGGGCCCGAGGGGCGGACTGGTCACCCCTTCGGGGAAGTGGGGGCGACCAAGAGGTTCCTCGGGCCCGCCCGCGTCCCGCTCCGGTCGACGCTTGCGCCGGGGGGTGCGCCGGTTTAGCCTTCGGCCCACTCAGCAGCGCCGGCGGGGCTGCCACCTTCGCTGGAGTCCATGGCAAACCTGAAGATCCCGGCCCGCGCGCTCGTCGTGTTGATGGTGATGGCCCTGGCCGCGCCGGCATTCGCCGACGCCACCCCGGAGGAGAAGCGGGCGGCCGCGGAGGCCAAGAAGGCCCAGGCTGCCGCGCAGCTCGATGTCCTCAAGGCCAACGACGACGAGCTGGAGGCCGCGGTCAAAGCTCTCGACGCCGGCGTGGCCATCCAGTCGGCCAACACCGACGCAGCCCAGCAGGCGCTCCGGGCGGCCGAGCGCAACCTGGGCACCGCCCAGGCCCGCCTGGCCAACACCGAGGCCCGCATGGCGGATCTGCGGGGCAAGGCGGCGGAGGCGGCGGTCCGGGCCTACGTGCACCCCGGTGGGGACACGCTCCTGGAGATCGTGCGGGCCAAGGACCTGGGCGAGGCCAGCCGGCGCCAGGCGCTGCTGGCCCACGTGGTGTCGAGCGACCGGGACATCGTCGACCAGATGCGCGCCGCCCGCCAGGACGAGCAGTTCGAGAGGGAGAACCTGGCCGAGGCGGCGAGCGTGGCGTCGGAGCGCAAGAAGGCGGCCACCGAGAAGCTGGCGACGCTGGAGAAGGCCCGCAACGACCAGGTCCGGCTCAAGAACGCCCTCGACGTGCGCATCTCCGAGGTCACCTCCGAGATCGCCGCCCTCTCGCGGGAGGAGGCGACGCTCTCCAACCTGATCCGGTCGCGCCAGGCGGCGGCCCAGGCGGCCGACGACACGCCGGCGGCGAACAACGCGCCGGCGGCGAAGGTTTCCGGGTCGGGCCTGGTTTGGCCGGCCCAGGGTTCGGTGACGTCCGGCTTCGGCTACCGGTGGGGCTCCCTGCACGCCGGCATCGACATCGCCAACAGCACCGGCACGCCGGTCCGGGCGGCCAAGGGCGGCACGGTGATCCTGGCCGGATGGAACGGCGGGTACGGCAACTGCATCGTGATCGACCACGGGGGCGGGTTCTCCACCCTCTACGGGCACAACAGCCGGCTACGGGTGAGCGAGGGCCAGCGGGTGGGCCAGGGCGAGCTGATCGCCGACATGGGGTCCACCGGCAACTCCACCGGTCCCCACTCGCATTTCGAGACCCGGGTCAACGGGAGCCCGCAGGACCCCATGCGTTACCTGCCGTAGGGTCATGACACGGCTGGTGGTCCTGGGCGGCGGGCGGATGGGCGCGGCCCTGGTGTCCGGCCTCCTGTCCTCCGGTTGGGCGCCGGCGGGGGAGCTGGGCGTCGTGGAGCCCGTCGCCGCCAGGCGGGACGAGCTCGAGGCCATGTTCCCGGGGGTGGCGGTGGCGGCGGACGTCACAGCTGGCGCCGAGGGGGCGGTGGTGGCGGTCAAGCCGGGCGACGTCGAGGCGGCCTGCCGGGCGCTGGCCGGCGCCGGCGTCGACCGGGTGCTCTCCATCGCCGCCGGCGTACCCCTCGCCAAGCTGGAGTCGTGGCTCAACGCCGGCGCCGCCGTCGTCCGGGCCATGCCCAACACGCCGGCCCTCCTCGGCTGCGGGGCGGCGGCCATCGCCGCCGGCGCCGCCGCTTCCGACGCCGACCTGGCCTGGGCCGAGGAGATCCTCGCCGCCGTCGGCACGGTGGAGCGGGTGGGGGAGAAGCTCCTCGACGCCGTCACCGGCCTGTCCGGTTCGGGGCCGGCGTACGTCTTCCTGGTCGCCGAAGCCCTGATCGAGGCCGGCGTCGCCGCCGGCCTGCCCCGCACCGTGAGCGAGACCCTCACCATCCAGACGCTGCTGGGCTCCGCCCGCCTCCTCGCCGAGTCGGGCGACCGCCCCGAGGTCCTACGGGCGGCAGTGACGTCTCCGGGGGGCACCACCGCCGCCGGCCTGGCCGCCCTGGAGGCGAAAGCCGTCCGGTCCGCGTTCATGGAGGCCGTGCTGGCGGCGACACAGCGCTCCAAGGAACTGGGCCGGGGCTGAGCCTCTGGCCGGAGGTGTCCTCGGGCGCATAGCATGGCTGTAGGCGAAGAGGGGTGATCCAACTGCCGTCCACATCAAGGTTCCTCACGGTCGCGGAGGTCGCCGGCCAGCTGCGCGTCTCCACCATGACCGTGTACCGGCTCATCAAGGCCGGCCACCTGGCCTCCGTCCGGGTGGGCAAGTCCTACCGGGTGCGCGAGGACGACGTCGACCGGTACCTGGCGAGCACCTACACGCAGGCGGGGTGACGTACGACAACGTCTGGTTCCTGTCCGACTACGGGCTGGAGGACGAGTTCGTCGGGGTGGTGAAGGCGGTCATCCGCGCCATCGCGCCCCACGCAAGGGTGGGCGACGTGACGCACCAGATCCCGCCCCACGACCTCCGTGCCGGCGCCCTCGCCCTGGCCCGGAGCATGCAGTACCTCACGCTCGTCCCGTCGGTCGTGCTGGCCGTGATCGACCCGGGTGTCGGCTCCGACCGTCGGGCCATCGCGGTGGAGGCCGGCGACTCGATCCTCGTCGGGCCCGACAACGGGCTGCTGGCGTCGGCCGTCGCCATGGCGGGCGGCGCCCGGCGGGCCGTGTCGCTGACCAACGACGACTACCACCTGCCGGCGCCGGGGCCGACGTTCGCCGGCCGCGACATCTTCGCCCCGGTGGCGGCCCATCTCTGCGCCGGCGTCGACCTGGCCGAGCTCGGCCCGCTCGTCGATCCGATCACCCTGCTGCCCGGCATCGTCCCGCTGTCACGGGAGGAGGAGGGCGCGGTCACCGGCGAGGTGCTCTGGGTCGACCGGTTCGGCAACATCCAGCTCAACGTGGACCCGGCCGACCTGATCCTCATGGAGGATCCGCTCATGCTCACCTCCGGCGACAAGACCCGCAAGGCGATCCGGGCCCGGAGCTACTCCGACCTGCGGTCCGGCCAGATCGGGCTGGTCACCGACTCCTACGGGCTGGTCTCAATCGCCCTCGACCGGCGCTCGGCGGCCGAGGAGCTGCGCATCGGCGCCGGCGACTCGGTGACGATCAAGCCCGCCCAATGAGGCCCTCCATCGCCATCCTGCTCGGGCTCCTGCTGGTCGCCATCCTCGGCGCGTCGATCGTCCAGTTCCTGCTCATCGGGCGCTGAGGGCCAGCTCCCAGGGAGTCAGGTCGAACGCGGTGGCGGGATCGACCGGCCGGGCGCCGTTGACGCGCACGTGGTAGTCGACCGACGCGGCCCATCCGTCGGCGTCCATGGTGCCGACGCCGACCCCGTCGGGGCCGAACATGTTCGGCTCGCCCAGCCGCCACCGTTCGAGGACGGTCGCCGGGTCACGGTCCGGCAGCTCGGCGGCCAGAAGCTCGAGCGCCGGCCCCGGATCGTCGCGGACGGCGTACATCGCCTCCCGCACCGCGGCCACGAAGCGGGCCAGGGCCTCGGGTCGTTCGCGGATCGTCCGTGCCCCGGCGATGAACCCGTTGAGGTAGCCGGGGACGCCGGCGTCCGCGAACCGGAGCGACCTGATCGTGAGGCCCTTGGCCGCCGCGTTGGCGGCCATGGCCACCCCGAGCTCGATCCACTCCGCGCCGACGTCTGCCTGACCGTCCACGACGGCGTCGAGCGTCGAGCCCAGGCCGACGTCGACCAACGGCCCCGGCTCGACGCCGAGGTGGGCGAGCAGGCCGAGGTAGTCGCGGACCAGCCGCTCCTGGTGGACCTTCGTCATCTGCCGGCGCAGGCCCTCGGCGTTCGCCGGGAGCTGCGTCCGCACCGCGAACGAGGCGCCGGCCAGGTCGGCGAACGACGTGATCGGCCGCCCGTGCGCCGCCGGCCGGCCCTCGACCGCGAACGCGGTCATGTGGATGCGCCGGCTGGTGACGAAGATGAACCGGGCGTCGAGGTCGGGGTCCTCGTCGCGCGCCCACAGGTAGTAGGGGACGGTGGTCATGCAGAGGTCGTAGTCACCCCGGCCCACCGCGTCGAGGTTGCGGGGGCCGGGCTCTGGTTCGACCAGCTCCACGTCGAGCCCGTGCGCTTCGTAGATCCCCAACGCCCGTGCCGCCAACTGCGGCAGGTAGGAGTTGGGCATTCAGCTCGGATGCCAGGCCACCTTCAGGTGCTCGTTCATCAGAACAGGCTGGCACAGAGGCGGTTGATCTCGCGCTCCAGCGACGACAGCCCGTCCACCTTGCCGATGCACAGCGAGATGCCCGCCTCCGCCGCCTCCTGCTCGAGCTTGGCGTCGATGTAGGCGGTGTACAGGATCATCACCTGGTCCGGCCGGCGCTTGCGGATGCCGCGGGCGGTGTCCAGGCCGTCCATGCCCGGCATCTTGTAGTCGATGACGACGATGTCGGGGTCGGCGGCCTGCACGGCTTCGAGCGCGGCCGGACCACTGGCGCTGTCGCCCACGACCTCGTAGCCGTCCAGGGACAGCATGGACGTGAGCATTCGGCGTACGTGATCGGTGTCGTCGACCACCATGACGCGGATCACACGGGACACGACCGCCGATTCTATCCGCTTGGCCGCGGTCACCGGTCGGCCCGGTGCCAGCCTCGCGTCAGCTCCAGGCCGAGCGCCAGCGAGGGGGGCAGGACGGTGTCCGGCGGCGCCGGCGGCGCGATGACGGGCCGCGCCGGGGCGACCGTGGCCGGGGTGACGGCGGCGGCCCGCGGCGCCGGCACCGTCGTGGTGGTCGGCTTGGGGGCCGGCCTAGTGGTCGGTGGCCCGGTGGCCGGCGGTGCGGTTGCCGCCGGGGTAGCGGTCGGACCGACTGCGCCGGCGGGCCGGGAGAAGTCCTCCACCACGAAGACCGTCGTTCCCCGGGTAACGACGCCGACGCCGATCCGCGTCAATTCGGGATCGGTGAGGTTGGCATAGTGCGGTCGGCTGGCCACCAGGGCCCGGTGCACGGTCTCGAGGTCGGGGCCCATGCCGACGTTCTCTGCCAGCTTCGTCCAGCCCGGGACCTGGCTGCTCAGGCTGGGGTTGTGGGAGATGGTGCCGGCCGCGGCCATGGTCGCCGCCCAGGTCCGGGCCACGCTCGACAGCGACTCGTCGACGACCAGCGCCGGCGCGCCGACCGACGCCCGCAGCGCGTTGGACAGGCCGACCAGTCGGGCCTCGTCCGCCGACGCCGCGCCCGCCGGCCCCTGACCGGCCAGGGCGGCCGCGATCGCCACTCCAACGATCGCCGCCACTCTCCGTGGCCGGTGGGGGCCGGAAACCGGCATCGATGTCCTCTCTCCGTGGTCTTTTCTGGCCATCGGCCGCCGGCGGCCAAAGCTTGAGGGGCGCCGGGTACCATGAGAAGGTCGGTAGAGGGTGGCGCTTGTGAACAAACGCACGAACTCACGTACACTTCGGGTGATGCAGGACCCGAAGCGGGACGAGGCGTCACCCGGCTGGCCGGCCGACGCGTCCGCCCCGGCCGCCAATGGGAACGCCGGCTATGGGAATCGCAGCGGCGTGCCGATCGACGGCGCCATCCCGACCGCCGACCTCGGATCCCCGAGTCGCAACCCCCGGCGCATCCCCGAGGCAACCGTCGCCCGCCTCCCGGTGTACCTGCGCAGCCTCCTCGAGGTGGCCGACGCCCACATCGTCACCATCTCCTCCGAGCGCCTGGCCGAGATGGCCGGCGTGAACGCGGCCAAGGTCCGCAAGGATCTCTCCTACCTCGGGTCCTACGGCACCCGGGGCGTGGGCTACGACGTCCAGTTCCTGCTCGTGCAGATCAACCGGGTGCTGGGCCTGACCCAGGACTGGCCGGTGGTCATCGTCGGCATCGGGAACCTTGGCCACGCGCTGGCCAACTACAAGGGCTTCTCCGCCCGTGGCTTCCGCATCGCCGCCCTCGTCGACGCGGACCGCGCCAAGGTGGGGGAGGTGGTGGCCGACCTGCCCGTCCGGCACCTCGACGAGCTGCCGACCATCGCCGCCGAGCAGACCATCGCCATCGGCATCGTGGCCACGCCGGCGGGATCGGCCCAGGAGGTCGCCGACCTGCTGGTGGCGGCCGGCGTCACGTCGATCCTGAACTTCGCCCCCGCCGTCATCTCGGTGCCGCGGGGCGTCTCGCTGCGCAAGGTCGACCTGTCGATCGAGCTGCAGATCCTGAGCTTCTACCAGCAGCTGCGGGTCGTCGCCCCCCGGGCGGCGGAGGCCTAGCGCGGTGCAGTACCCGGTCAACCTGGTCCTCGACGGTCGGCTGTGCCTGGTGGTGGGCGGGGGGAAGATCGCGCTGCGCAAGGTCGAGGGTCTCCGGGCCTGCGGCGGCCGGGTACGGGTGGTGGCGCCGGCGGTCGTCCCCGAGCTGCTGCGCCTCGACG
This sequence comes from Acidimicrobiia bacterium, assembly GCA_023265025.1. GTDB lineage: Bacteria > Actinomycetota > Acidimicrobiia > Acidimicrobiales > AC-14 > CADCTB01. The sequence goes on from JAHFUP010000003.1 coordinate 80,250, forward strand.
GCGTGGCCGTGGACCAGCGGCCGTGGCGCCCCGAGGATCTTGACGGCATGTGGCTGGTCATCGCCGCCACCGACGACCCGGCGGTCAACCGGGCGGTCTACGACGCCGGCCAGCGGGCCGGCGTGTGGGTCAACGGCGCCGACGACCCGGCCAACTGCTCGTTCACGCTGCCGTCGGTCGTCCGCCGGGGCGACCTCCAGATCGCGGTCTCCACCGGCGGCCGCAGCCCGGCGCTGGCCACCTGGCTGCGCCGGCGCCTGGAGGGGCAGATCGGTCCCGAGTACTCCACACTGCTCGATCTGCTCGCCGGCGAACGCGACACCCTGAAGGCGGCCGGCCGGTCGACGGAAAGCCTCGACTGGCAGTCCGCGCTGGACTCCGACATGCTCGATCTCATCCGCACCGGTGACCTGGCCCACGCCCGAGAGCGTCTGCAGACGTGTCTGTCGTCGTCGTCGGACTGAGCCACCGCACCGCCCCGCTCGAACTGCTCGAGCGCATGGCGATGCGGGACGAGCGCCTGCCCAAGGCTCTGGCCGACTTGTGTGCCCGCGACTTCGTGAGCGAGGCCGTCGTCCTGTCGACTTGCCACCGGGTCGAGGTCTACGCGGTGGCCGAGCGCTTCCATGGCGCCATGGCCGACGTGCGCCACTTCCTGTCTGAGCTGTCCTTTGTCCCGCCCGAGGACTTCGCCGACCACCTGTACGTCCACTACGACGACGCCGCCGCCGCCCACCTGTTCTCGGTGGCCGCCGGCCTGGACTCCGTGGTGGTGGGGGAGACGCAGATCCTGGGTCAGGTGCGCGATGCGTGGGAGCTGGCCCGGGCCGAGGGGGCGGCCGGCGCCCGGCTCTCGCTGCTCTTCCGCCAGGCGCTGGAGGTCGGCAAGCGGGCACGCACGGAGACGGCCATCGCCCGCGGCATCACGTCGCTGTCGCAGGCCGCGGTGGCCATGGCCGCCGAGCGGCTCTCCGCGCTGGCCGACCGCAACGTGGTCGTGCTCGGCGCCGGCGAGATGGGCGCCGGCCTCGTCGACGAGGTGGCGGAGGCCTTCGTGCCCGGCAGTCAGGTCACCGTCGCCAACCGCACCTGGGAGCGGGCCCAGCAGCTGGCCGAGCGGGCCGGCGGGCGGGCCGTCGACCTCGACGGGCTCGCCACCGCCCTGGCCGACGCCGACCTGCTGCTGACCAGCACCGGGTCGACCCGGGTGGTCTTGACGGCCGGTGACCTGGCCACGGCTATGGCATCGCGGGCGAGCCGAGCCCTGCTGATCGTCGACCTGGGCATGCCCCGCGACGTCGACCCCGCCGTCGCCGACCTGCCGGGCGTCAGCCTGCTGGGCCTGGCCGACGTCGAGCGCTTCGTCGCCGCCAGCCTCGACGAGCGCCGCAAGGAGGTGGCGCCGGTGCGGGCCCTCGTCGCCGAGGAGGTCGACCGTTGGCTGGAGAGCACCACCGCCCGCCAAGCCACACCCACGGTGACCGCGTTGCACCAGCGGGCCGAGGAGATGCGGGTCGCCGAGCTGGCCCGGTACCGCAACCGCCTCGCCGGCCTCGAGCCGCGCGAGCGTGACGCAGTCGAGGCGCTCACCCGCAGCCTGCTGGGCAAGCTGCTCCACGACCCCACCGTCCGCCTCAAGGACGCGGCGGGGTCGGCCAAGGGCGAGCGGCTGGCCGGCGCGTTGACCGAGCTGTTCGACCTCTAGGTTCTGAAGATGGCCAGCCTGCGGGCCGTGACCCGCGGCAGCAGGCTGGCCCGGCTCCAGACCGACCTGGTCGCCGAGCTGCTCGGTGTCGAGGTGGAGCCGGTCGTGGTCGATACCCAGGGCGACCGCCAGACCGACGTGCCCATCTGGGAGCTCGGCGGCCGGGGTGTGTTCGTCAAGGAGGTGCAGGCCGCGGTGCTGGACGGGCGGGCCGACTTCGCCGTCCACTCGGCCAAGGACCTGCCGTCGTCCACGCCTGACGGGTTGATGCTCGCCAGCGTGCCCCAGCGGGCCGACGCCCGGGACGCGCTCGTCGGCCGGCGCTTCGAGGCCCTGCCCGCCGGCGCCCGGATCGGCACGGGCTCGGTGCGCCGGCGGGCCCAGCTGGCCTGGCTGCGGCCCGACCTGACCTTCGCCGGCCTCCGGGGCAACATGGACACCCGCCTGTCCAAGGCCAATGACTTCGCCGCCATCGTGGTGGCCGCCGCCGCCCTCGACCGCCTCGGGCGCATGTCGGAGGTGGCCGAGGTCCTCCCCACCGGCGCGATGGTCCCCCAGGTGGGGCAGGGCGCCCTGGCCGTCGAATGCCGGGCGGACGACCACGACACCCTGGCCGCCCTGGCCGCCATCGAGCACGGGCCGTCCCGGCGGGCGGTCGATGCCGAGCGGGCGTGGCTGGCCGAGGTCGGCGGCGGGTGCGACCTGCCGGTGGGCGCGCACGCCACCGTCGACCCCGGCGGCCGCATCACCCTCACCGCCGTGATCGGCACGCCCGACGGCCGGGTCATGCTCCGGGACACCGACGCCGGCGACGACCCGGTCGAGCTCGGCCGGCGGCTGGCCCGTCACCTGCTCGACGACGCCGGCGGCTCGTCACTGCTCGAAGACCTGCGATGACGGTGTACCTCGTCGGCGCCGGCCCCGGCGACCCCGGCCTGCTGACGTGCCGGGGGGCCGAGCTGCTGGCCCGGGCCGACGTGGTCGTCCACGACCGGCTGTCGGAGATCTCCCTGCTCGACCTGGCGCCGGCCGGCGCCGAGCGGATCGACGTGGGCAAGTCGCCGGGGTCGCCGGTGGCCCAGGAGGAGATCAACGCCCTGCTGGTCGAGCGGGGGCTGCGGGGGCAGGAGGTCGTGCGCCTCAAGGGCGGGGACCCCTTCGTGTTCGGCCGGGGCGGCGAGGAGGCCATGGCGCTGGCCGAGGCCGGCGTGGCGTTCGAGGTGGTGCCGGGCATCAGCGCCGCGGTGGCCGTGCCCGCCTACGCCGGCATCCCGGTGACCCACCGGGCGCTGTCGACGTCGTTCACCGTCGTAACCGGACACAGCCGCCACGAGGTCGACCACGACGTCGACTGGGATGCCCTGGCCCGCGCCGCCGACACGATCGTCGTGCTCATGGGGGTGGCCCACCGGGCGGAGATCGCCAGCCGGCTGCAGGCCGGCGGGCTCCCGGCGGACACGCCGGTGGCGGCCGTGCGGTGGGGCACCCGGCCCGGCCAGCGGACGGTCCGCACCACGCTGGGTGAGCTCGCCGGCGTGACCCTGGAACCCCCGGTCACCATGGTCATCGGCAAGGTGGCGGCGCTCGACCTGCGCTGGTTCGAGTCCCGGCCGCTGTTCGGGCGCAAGGTCGTCGTGACCCGGGCCCGGGCCCAGGCGTCGAGCCTCGTCGCCAAGCTGGCCGCGCTGGGGGCGGAGACGGTCGAGCTGCCCACCATCGAGATCGCCGGCGCTGGCGACGACGGGGAGGCGCTCCGGGCCGCCGCGGCGCGGCTCGCCACCTACGACTGGGTCGTGTTCACGTCGGTGAACGCCGTCGACCGGCTGTTCACGTGCCTGCGCGACGCCCGGGCGTTCGGGTCCGCCGCCGTGGCCGCGGTGGGGCCGGGGACGGCGGCGGCCCTCGCCGCCCGGGGCGTCGTCGCCGACCTGCAACCGGAAACGGCCGTCGCCGAGGCATTGGTCGACGCCTTCCCGGTGCCGTCGGGCGCCGGCCGGGTGATGCTGCCCCAGGCCGCCGCCGCCCGCCCCGTGCTGGCCGCCGGCCTCCGGGACAAGGGCTGGCTGGTCGACGCGGTCGAGGCCTACCGCACGGTCGCCGCCCGCCCGTCTGATGAGGCCCTCGCCGCCGCGGCCAAGGCCGACGCCGTCGCGTTCACGTCGTCGTCCACCGTCACGTCATGGCTGGCCCTGGCGGGCGCGGGTGCCCTCCCACCGGTGGTCGCCTGCATCGGCCCGGTCACCGCCGCCACCGCGGTCGAGCACGGGGTTCCGGTCACCGTCGTCGCCGCCGAGCACACCGTCGACGGCCTGGTTGACGCCCTGTTGGTGGCGCTCAGGTCGTGAACGGGTCGATCGGCCCGTCGTCGCCCATCGATGGAGTGCGGTGCTCGTCCTCCATCGACCCGCCCGGCGCCAGCGTCACCTCGAGCGGGATGGCGCCCACCGGCTCGTCGTTCAGCGTGACCACCCACTCGTACCGGCCGGCAATGTTGAACACCACGCCCTCGAACGGCAGGGCGATCGGCACGTAGGACGGCGCCCCGGGCGTGGTGCCCGGCGCGTGACCGACGTTGATGAGGCCGCGGGCCTCGGCGCCGGCGGCCTCGCCGTCCCGCATGAGGGCGACCCGCAGGTGATGGTCGGTGAGCGCCTCGTGGTAGGACACCTCGATCACGAGCACCACGGTGAGCGCGGCATGGGACGCCGGGAAGGCGTTGGTGTAGAGACGATCCCACTGCCCGCCGAACACGTACAGCTTGTTCTCGGCGACCCTCGCAGCGTCGGCGAGCATGGCGCTCTGGAGCTTCATGGCGCACACCGTACGCTGAGAGGGTGACCTTCCCGGCCCGGCGCATGCGACGCCTCCGGCGGACACCGGCCCTGCGCCGGCTGGTGGCCGAGACGCGACTGTCCGTCGACGACCTGGTGGCGCCGCTGTTCCTGCGCGAGGGCATCCGCGCTCCCCAGCCCATCGCGTCGATGCCCGGCGTCGTCCAGCACACCAGGGAGTCTCTCCGGAAGGAGGTCCGGGCCCTCGCCGACCTCGGCGTGCCGGCGGTGATCCTGTTCGGCGTACCGGCGGCCAAGGACGCCGAGGGCACCGCGGCGTGGGACCCCGCCGGCATCGCCCAGCTCGGCTTGGCGGAGATCCGTGACGAGGTGGGCGACGACCTCGTCGTCATGGCCGACCTCTGCCTCGACGAGTACACCGTGTCGGGTCACTGCGGCGTGTTGGCCGCCGACGGCTCGGTCGACAATGACGCCACGTTGGAGCGGTACGCCCGGGTCGCGGTGGCCCAGGCCGAGGCCGGCGCCGACGTCGTCGCCCCCTCCGGGATGATGGACGGCCAGGTGGCGGCGATCCGCGCTGCGCTGGACTCCGCCGGCCACCCGTCGACGGCGATCCTGGCCTACGCGGCCAAGTTCGCCTCGCCTCTGTACGGCCCGTTCCGGGAGGCGGTCGACGTCACCATCGCCGGCGGCGGCGACCGCCGGGCGTACCAGGAGGACTACCGCAACCCGCGGGAGGCGCTGGTCGAGGTGGCCCTCGACGTGGCCGAGGGCGCCGACATGGTGATGGTGAAGCCGGCGGTGACGTACCTCGACGTGATCGCCGCGGTGCGGGCCCGGTTCGACGTCCCCGTCGCCGCCTACCACGTGTCCGGCGAGTACTCCATGCTAAAGGCCGCGGCCGAGCGGGGCTGGATCGACGGGCCGGCCGTCGCCCTCGAACAGCTCACCGCCATCAAACGCGCCGGCGCCGACGTCATCCTGACGTACCTGGCCCACGAGCTCGCCGCCTCACTGTGACCCCCGACCGTTTTGGCTGCAGTTGGCCGCGTATGCGCGGTCCACTGCAGCCAAATCGATGAGTAGCTCCAACGAGGAGCTGTTCGCCCGGGCCTGCCGGGTGATCCCCGGCGGGGTCGACTCGCCGGTGCGGTCGTTCCGCTCGGTGGGGGGCACGCCGTACTTCGTCGCCCGGGCCGAGGGCGCCTACGTCTGGGACGTCGGGGGCCGGCGCTACACCGACTACGTGCAGTCGTGGGGGGCGTCGATCCTGGGGCACGCCCATCCGAAGGTGGTGGAGGCGGTGCAGCGCGCCGCGGCCGACGGGACGTCGTACGGGGCGCCCACCGAGCGCGAGGTTCTCCTGGCCGAAGCGATCCGGGAGCGGGTGCCGTCGTGCCAGCGGGTCCGGCTCGTGTCCAGCGGCACCGAGGCGACCATGACCGCAGTGCGGGTGGCCCGGGGCTTCACCGGGCGGGACAGGATCGTGGTGTTCGACGGCTGCTACCACGGTCACGCCGACACCCTCCTCGCCGCCGGCGGCAGCGGCCTGGCCACCCACGCCGTGCCCGGGTCCGCCGGCGTGCCGGCGTCCGCGGTGGCCGACACCATCGTCGTCCCGTACAACGTGGTGCCCGATATCGCCGACGACGTGGCCGCCGTCCTGGTCGAGCCGGTGGCCGCCAACATGGGATTGGTCCCGCCGGTCGAGGGGTTCCTGGAGGGGCTGCGGGCCGCGTGCGACGCCGCCGGCGCCCTCCTGATCTTCGACGAGGTCATCACCGGGTTCCGCCTCGGACGGGGCGGCGCCCAGGAGCACTTCGGCGTCACCCCCGACCTGACGTGCATGGGCAAGGTCATCGGCGGCGGCCTGCCCCTCGCCGCCTTCGGCGGCCGGGCCGACGTCATGGCCGGCCTGGCCCCCGAGGGGCCCGTCTACCAGGCCGGCACGTTGTCGGGGAATCCGCTGGCCACCGCCGCCGGCCTCGCCGTGCTCGAGCTCCTCGATGACGCCGCCTACGCCCAGCTCGCCGGCCGGGCCGCCGAGCTGGCCGCCGGCCTCACCCAGGTGATCGCCGAGGCCGGGCTGCCTGTCTCCGTGCCCGTCGTCGGCCCCCTGCTCGGCCTGTTCTTCAACGACAGTCCGCCGACCGACTTCACCACGTCCAAGGCGTCGGACGCCAAGGCCTACGCCGGCTTCTTCCACCAGCTGCTCGACCGGGGCGTCGCCCTGCCGCCGAGCCCGTTCGAGGCCCTGTTCCCGAGCCTGGCCCACACCCACCGGGAGATCGAGCGCACCGTCGACCTCGCCGCCGCCGCCGCGGCGGCAACCGCCTCCGATTTGGCTGCAGCTACGGGTCGATAGACCCGTCAGTGCAGCCAGTTCACCCCTCGAACGGTCGGGTGATCGCGGCGCGCACGGCGTCGACGACGTCCATGCCCGGCCCGCCGGCGGTCCGCCGGGCATAGACCTCGGCGCCCACGAGCGCCGCCGCGCAGGCGGCCGACGAGGCGGCGATGGCGTCGGTGTTGTAGCCGCCCTCGAGGAAGAGAATGCACCGTCCCGCCGGCACCACGCCGGCGCACCGGCGGGTCAGGTCGGCGTAGTCGCCCTCCCGAAGGCCGAGGGACCCCAGGAGGTCGTCGGCGTGGGAGTCGAAGCCGCACGACACCAGCACCCAGGTGGGCCCGAAGTGCTCGATGGCCGGCGCCACCGCGTCGAGGGCGGCGAGGAAGACATCGCCCGTCGTGCCCCACGGCACCGGGAAGTTCACGGTCAGCCACTCGCCGGCGCCGGCACCCCGCTCCGCGATGCTGCCGGTGAACGGGTAGAAGGGCGACTGGTGGACGGACACGTACAGCACCCGGCCGTCCTCGTAGAACGTGTCCTGGGTGCCGTTGCCGTGGTGGGCGTCCCAGTCGACGATCAGCACCCGCTCGCCCCGCTCGGCGAGGGAAGCGGCGCACACGGCGACGTTGTTGAACAGGCAGAAGCCCATGGCCCGGTCGGCGAGGGCGTGGTGCCCCGGAGGTCGTACGACGCAGAAGGCGGCGCCGGCCTCGCCCCTTTCGAGGCGCTCCACGGCGTCCAGCCCCGACCCGGCGGCCACCAGGGCCGCTGTCCAGGATGCGGAAACGGCCGACGTGTCGATGTCGAGCATGCCGCCACCCCGTTCGCAAAACCGCCGCAGCGCCTCGACGTACCCGCGCTCGTGCACAAGCGTGAGCTCGTCGACCGTCGCCTCGCGGGGCTCGACCCAGGCCACGTCGTCGCCCAGGCCGGCGTCGCGGATCCCACGCGCCGCGGCCTCGACCCGCTCCGGCCGCTCGGGATGCCCGTAGCCGGCGACGTGCTCCAGGCACGCCGGGTGCGACTCGACGAGCAGGCGCATGCTCACGCCCAGCCCAGCTCGTCCAGCCGGTCGTCGTCGATCCCGAAGTGGTGGGCCACCTCGTGGATCACTGTGTCTCGCACGACGTCGACCACCTGCGCCTCCGTCCGGCACATGGCGCAGATGGGGATGCGGTAGAGGGTGATCCGGTCGGGCATCACCATGCCGGCGTAGCCGGCGTCGCGCTCGGTCAGCGGCACGCCGACGTACAGGCCCAGCAGCCCGGGAATGTCCGGCACGTCCTCGACCGTCACCCAGACGTTGTCCATCTGCCGGCCCAGCTCCTCCGGCAGGGCGTCGAGTGCGTCGGCGACCAGTTCCTCGAACCGCTCCGCCGAGATGTGCTTCACAACTACCGCTCGGGGACGACTCGGGCCAGCGCGGCCACGGCCCGGTAGGCCGCTTCCGCCGGCCCCAGCTCGTCGGGCCGCAGGAGGTTGGCCATGATGCGCAGCACCCACTCCATCAGGGACCGGGAGTGCATGCCGGTGCCGACCATGGCCCGCATCAGCTTCGGTCGGCCGATGATCTTCACGAACGCCCGGGCGACCTTGAAGTACAGGCCGTAGACGGCCTGGACCTCCCTGTCGTAGGACCGCAGGGCCATGGCGTCGCCCGATACGAGCGCGGTGTCGACATGGTGGGCGGCCATGCGGCCGGTCTCGTAGGCGTAGGCGATGCCTTCGCCGTTGAAGGGGTTGATGGCGCCGATGGCGTCGCCGGTGCCGACCCATGTAGGGCCAGTCAGCGGACCAACCGCCAGCCCCATGGGCAGGCGCCCGCCGGTCGGGGCGCCGCAGGAGGTCTCGGGGGAGATGCCCCACTTCGCGCACTGGGGTGAGGCCACGAAAGCCTCCATCAACTTGGTGGTGTTCACCTCCTTCCACTGGCTGAAGGTGGACAGGAGGCCGATGCCGACGTTCACCCGCCCGTCGCCGACCGGGAAGATCCAGCCGTAGCCCGGCAGGACGTTGCCGTCCTTGTCGCGCACGTCGAGGTGCGACTCGATCCACGGCTCGTCGTGACGGTCGGAGGTGAAGTAGCCCCGGATGGCCATGCCCTGGGGCCACTTCCGGTTGCGGGTGGTGCCGAGCGCCCGCCCGAACCGGGAGTTGGCGCCGTCGGAGACGACCACGTACGTGGCCCGGGCCTCGCTCGTGACGCCCGTCGCCTTGTCCTTGACCTTGGCGCCCCGCACCACGCCGTCGACCAGGACGGGAGCGACGGCCTCCGCCCCCTGCCACAGGGTGGCGCCGGCCTTCTCGGCCCGCAGGGCGACGGCCTCGTCGAGGTCGTGGCGGGTGACGACGTAGCCGTGCCGCGGCATGCCCGGCACGTCGGGCCACTCCAGCTCGAGCTCCATGCCGAAGGCGACCGAGCGGAGCCCGGTGAAACGGTGGTGGCGGGCCAGCTGGTCGGTGAGGCCCATGTCGTCGAGCTGGCGGACCGCCCGCGGGGTCAGCCCGTCGCCGCAGGTCTTCTCCCGGGGGTAGTTCTTCTTCTCGACCACCAGCACGTCGTGGCCGGCTTCGGCCAGCCAGTAGGCGCAGGCCGCGCCCGACGGCCCGCCGCCGACGACAAGGACGTCGTGGGTGGCCGTCCTACAACCTGTCCCGTTCGTACTGGACGACGGCGAGGATCTCCTCGGGCGTCAGCGTGCCCTTGAAGGCCGGCATGCCGCCCGACGCCGCCGGCCGGGGCCCGCCCGGGCGGGCCGGGTCGCCGTAGGACTTGCCCCTCGATGCCGAGGACCCTTCGGCCACCCACGCCACATGGTCGGCCTCGTTGGGGAAGGTCAGCTTGGCCTGGCCGCCGGAGAGGGCGGGGCCGACGCCGCCGCCACCCGTGGGGCCGTGGCAGCTGCCGCAGCCGGCGGCCACATAGATCTGCTGGCCGGTGCGCGGGCCGCCGGCCGCCTTCGGGGCGGCGAAGGCGCCCATGTAGACGACGGCCCAGAACGGCAGGAGGAGCACCACCGGCATCATCCACACCGGGATGCCGCTGCGGGGCCCGGTGTCGACCTTCACCGCCGGGATGGGGTCGGCGACCGCCACCGCGGCGGCCGCCGCCGCCGGCTGGGGCGCGGCCGCAGCCGCGGGCGCCGAGGACGGGGCGGTCGTGGCCGGCGCCGCCGGCGAGCCGCCCTCGGCGGCCGGGGCGGCACCACCAGGCAGGCCGAGAGCCGCTCGACGTTGCCGCGAGCGCTCGAGCAGGTACTCGGGGACCTCCGTCACGCCAGAGAATGTACGCGCCCCCACCGGCCGGGCGCCAAGCAGGCCCGTGGACGGCGCTCCGCGGGCGTGGATTGGCCCAGGGTCCTCCCGGCTGATGAACTAGGAACATCGCGTGAACCCCCGACTCGTGTGAGGACGGGGCGCGGCATAGAATGTGATTGCGTTCACGAGGCCCAGAGAAGGGAGGTAGCGCCCGGTGGCTGCGTTCGTCAGCTCGATGATCATCACCTTCCTGATGGTGGGCGTCTGCCTCTACGTCGGGGGCCGGCGGCCGATCGGCACGCCCGTGACGTGGGGCGAGGCCATGGTGGGTGGCACCTGGGTGTTCGCCATCATGCTGCTGGCCTACGGCGTGGTCCCCCACCAGTGGCTGGCCTACGCCGACAACGAGCTGCTCTGGCGGCCCGACAAGCTCCTCGTCGGCATCTCCTCCGCCGGCGTGGTGTGGGGCAACGAGGCCAAGACCCTGGGCGGCACCGGCCGCATCCTCATCAACTACCAGGCCATCCGCGACATCGTGGCCACCGTGCTCTACATCGTCTTCCTCGGCGGGCAGATGTACCTGTGGTCGGTCTGGCAGAAGCGGGGAAGGAAGAAGCCGGGCGACGTGGAAGAGGCCCGTTCCCGGTTCGGTCGCCCCGTGCTCAGGAAAGCGTAGGAAGCAGTCATGGCCAAGAACGACGCCAATCCCCCGATGCCCTCCTTCCCGGGGGGCTACTCCCTCCAGGAGGTCGAGTCCGACTACCTGGGCAAGGCGGTCAAGCCCAAGCAGTTCCTCCACATCGACCAGTCCGAGTGCATCATGTGCGAGGGCTGCGTCGACATCTGCCCCTGGAAGTGCATCCACATGCTCTCCACGGACAGCATCTCCGAGGCACTCAACACCAGCGAGCCCGGCGACGACCCCGACGACCACGTGGTCTTCATCGTCGATGAGGACGTCTGCACCCGCTGCGGCCTGTGCGTCGACCGGTGCCCGACCGGCGTCATCATCATGGGCAAGGCCGGCGTGTCGGCGAAGGACGGCGACGCCCACCAACGCGACGAGAAGCACGGCTACGCCTACGGGATGCGTTTCTAGCCCCAATGGGAGGCACGGATTTGCGTCACCCGTCCGGGGTGTCTAGAGAAGGGCCAGGATGGCAAGGCGCGTAAACGGAAACGGCAACGGCAACGGGCACCGGCAGTCCCCTGCCGAGCGTCTCGCCGAGGTCGGGGAGAAGGTCAGGGGCTCCCAGGCGTGGGCGTCGATCTTCCGGCCGGGCTCCATCTTCCGCAAGGGCTACACCGACAGCCCCCGGAACCGGTCCTACGTGGTGATGAACAGCCTCATCTACCACCTGCACCCGGTGAAGGTGAAGCGCCACGCGGTCAAGGTCAGCTACACGCTGTGCCTCGGCGGGCTGTCGTTCTTCCTCTTCCTGCTGCTCACGGTGACGGGCATCTTCCTGATGTTCTTCTACCGGCCGACGACGGCCCAGGCGTGGAACGACATCCAGACGCTGGAGACGTCGATCACCTTCGGCCTGCTGGTCCGCAACATGCACCGATGGGCCGCGCACCTCATGGTGCTCTCCGTCTTCCTGCACATGTCGCGCGTCTTCTACCACGGGGCCTACAAGCCGCCCCGGGAGTTCAACTGGGTGATCGGCGTCATCCTGCTGACCCTGACCCTGCTGCTCTCCTTCACCGGCTACCTGCTGCCCTGGGACCAGCTGGCCCTCTGGGCGGTCACCGTGGGCACGAACATGATGGGTTACACGCCCGTCTTCGGGTCACAGGTGCGCTTCGTGCTCCTCGGCGGCGTGGAGATCGGCGGCGAGACGTTGCTCCGGTGGTACGTGCTCCACGTGCTGATGTTGCCCTTCGTCATCGTGATCTTCATGGCCATCCACTTCTGGCGCGTCCGCAAGGACGGCGGGATCTCGGGCCCGCTGTGATTTCGCACGTCGCTCCGCTCGTGCGAGGCAATCGCGCTCTGGCCGGCCGGCGGAGCCGGCCGGCCTTCGCCGTTCTTTCTGGCCGGCAGCAGGATCGGGGCCGCCTTCGGCGGCTTCCCGCTGCCGCCGGCATCTTGGGAGGTGCTCAATGACGGAAGTACCCGAACACCTGCTCAAGCGGTCGGCTGAGCGACGGGCCGCGCTTGGTGCGCCCCCTGCGGCCGGTGGCGCCCCTGCGGCCGGCGGCGAAGCCTCGGCCGACGACGGCGAGAAGATTCCCGCCGGCCTGCTAGCCCGCAGCCAGGCCGCCGGCGCCGGCGCCGGCGCGGCCACGCCGGCCACCACGGGGGCCGCGGCCACGGCCGCGGCGGCCTCGTCGGTGGCCACCGCCCCCGCACCGGTGGCCAAGGGCCCGGAGGGTCACACCCAGCGGCTCCTGACCGTCGTCAAGGCCGGCTCCATCCAGGACGTCAAGGCGACCCCCACCGACAAGGTGCACGTGTGGCCGCACCTCCTCATCGGCGAGTTCATCGCCTGCCTGGCGTGCAGCGCCTTCCTGCTCGTGTTCTCGGCCGTCGTGAACGCGCCGTTCCTGGCCGCCGCCAACTTCAACTTCACGCCCAACCCGTCGAAGGCGCCGTGGTACTTCCTGGGCCTCCAGGAGCTGCTCACGATGTTCCACCCCATGGTGGCCGGTGTGACAATTCCGGGAATCGGCATCTTCGGCCTCATGCTGGCTCCGTACATAGACAAGAACCCCAGCAGCAAGCCCGAGGACCGCAAATTCGCCATCTCCCTCTTCACCCTCTTCTTCATGTTCTGGGCTGTCCTCGTCATCATCGGCACCCTGTTCCGTGGCCCCGGGTTCAACTTCACCTTCCCGTGGCGTGACGGCGTGTTCTTCGACCTGTAGAGCCGGATTTAGGAGCACTGTTGGACAGCAGCATCATCTTCCTCCTGGCGTTCGTGGCCCTCATGGGCCTCATGTTCGTGTTCCTGTTCGCGACCGCCCGCCGTCGGGACGCCGAGCGGGCGCTCGACGATGCCCCGACCATCGAGGAGCGGGCCGAAGCGGCCACCGCCCACCTCCCCGTCCCCGTCGGCCACGCGTCGGCGTCGGGCCGGGAGCTGGAGCGCAGCGTCGCCCTGCAGCGCCGGGGCGGCGCCCAGGTCGCCACCCCCGAGGCGCCGCCGGCCCCCCTTCCCGCCCCCCTCGACGAGGAAGCCCTCGGCGTCACCCGCCGGCAGGTGCTCAACCGGGGCATCGTGGCCACCTTCGCCCTCACCCTCACCGGGTTCGGCACGGCCTGCGTCGCCATGCTGTGGCCGTCGCTCTCCGGCGGCTTCGGCTCCAAGATCCGCGTCGGCAAGCTCGACGAGATCATGGAGGAGATCGCCGACAAGAAGGAGCCCTTCTACCTCGCCGCCGGCCGCCTCTACATCAACCCGTACCCCACGGAGGACGCGGAGAAGGCCAAGAAGATCACCGCCTACTCGGCCGTCCTCGAGGGCTACGAGGCCGGCGTCGTCGCCCTCTACCAGAAGTGCGTCCACCTCGGCTGCCGCGTCCCCTGGTGCAAGACGTCGCAGTGGTTCGAGTGCCCGTGCCACGGGTCGCAGTACAACCGGGTGGGGGAGAAGAAGGGCGGCCCGGCGCCCCGCGGGCTCGACCGCTTCGCCGCATCGGTCGAGGGTGGGGTCGTGATCGTCGACACCAAGACCGTCATCCCCGGTCCGCCGATCGGCACCAACACCACCGGCCAGGAGTCGGAGGGCCCCCACTGCATCGGTGCCACCTCCGAGCACTGATGTGACCGAACTTCTCGCAGTCTCCTCACAACAGCGGATCGGCCTCGCCGTCGTTCTGGTCATGCTCGTGTCCTGGGTGCTCTTCCTGCTGAGCGCGTCCAAGCGGACCTACGAGCCCGGCATCGAGCTCACCGCCGCCCCCAACCGCAAGGTCTATTACGACGACGAGGGCATGGAGGGCAAGCGGCTCACCAAGTACCTCTGGTGGGCGTTCGGCAGCCTGGCCATATCCGCCATCGTGCTCCCCGTCATATGGGTCCGTGAGCCGTTTCGCCAGGAGGGCGCCGGCCTCGACCGTGGCAAGGAGTACTTCCACGAGGAGGCGGTCAAGCGGGGCGAGTGGTACTTCGAGGCCTCCCCGGGCGACCCGCCCACGCCCCGTGAGCCCCACTACGGCTGCGAGAACTGCCACGGCAAGAAGGGCGTCGGCGGCGTGGCCCAGTACACCCTGACCGACCCGTCCAAGCCCGACGCCATCCCCCAGCAGGTTCAGTGGGTAGCGCCGCCGTTGAACACGGTGATGCTCCGGTTCCGCCACGACGAGGTCAAGTTCATCCTCACCTACGGCCGGGCCGGAACGCCGATGCCGCCATGGGGCATCGCCGGCGGCGGCGCGCTGAACGACCAGCAGCTCGAGGATCTCATCGCCTACCTCGAGCACATCAAGCTCGACCCCAAAGAGGTGAAGGAGGCCAACCTCAAGGAGTACGGCACCGACGGGCAGAAGCTGTTCGAGGCGTTCTGCGCCCGCTGCCACACCCAGGGCGCGTCCTACGGCCAGCCGAGCGTCCAGGGGGGCGGCGCCCTCGGTCCCGACCTCACCGGGGGGGCCACCCTGCGCCAGTTCCCCACCGTCGAGCAGCACGTCAGTTGGGTCACCGAGACCGTCGAGGTGGGTAAGCAGTACGGTCAGCGGGGCATCGCCTCCGGCCGGATGCCGTTCTTCGGCGACATGCTCACCCCGGAGCAGATCAAGGCCATCGTCGAGTACGAGCGGAGCCTGTAGATGTCGGACGTATTCCTCGCCCTGTCCTGGAACCCGCAGGTCCGCGGTGGCCTCTACGTGTTCACCGCGGTGGTCATCCTGTGCGGGTCGGGTTTCCTGATCCTCGGCACGAACCTGGGGAGCCGACTCGGGTTCCAGGCCGCCGCCGCGGGTCTCACCGGGTTCCTGGTCATCATCGGCGCGGTGTGGTGGGTGTACGGCATCGGCCCCCACGGCAAGGCGCCCACCTGGGTACCCAAGTTCTCGGTCGGTGGCGACCTGGGGCA
Source organism: Acidimicrobiia bacterium (assembly GCA_023265025.1). Taxonomy (GTDB): domain Bacteria; phylum Actinomycetota; class Acidimicrobiia; order Acidimicrobiales; family AC-14; genus CADCTB01. Next base: position 95,394 of record JAHFUP010000003.1, read on the forward strand.
GACCGGCGGCAAGATCCTCGACGGCTTCCCGCGGGACTGGGAGAAGCTCGAGCTGAGCGACCCCGCCGTGGCCGACGCCCTGCCCGTCTCTGACGGCGCCCTCACCGACGCGGACACCGGCTACTTCAAGAGCTCCGCCGACTACCTGCCGGTCGCCGCTCTGGAAAAGGGCGGGGACTCCCACGGCCCGTTCGGGGTCCTCAACTTCCGACCCCTCAACCTCTGGCACTCGATCCACTACCTGGTCATCCAGGTGCAGGCGGTCGAGCATCAGGAGGCGGTTCCCGGGCTGGCGCCGCCGAAGCCGCGGGTCGATCCCAACGCCGTGCCGGTCTCGGTCGTCATGGTGCGCGACCTGGGCAGCCTGCGCCTGAACCCGGGCGTCTTCACCATCGCCGACGGGGCACTGTTCGCGCTGCTGGTGTACCAGCTGCACACACGCGACAAGGAGCTGATGGCCTTGAGGGCCAAGGGCTAGTCTCTGATCGACGCCCGTGGCCCAGTACCTCCCGCTCCTCTTGATGCTCGTCCTGGCGACGCTGTTCGCCGGGATGTCGATCATTGCGTCGAAGATCCTGGGCCCGAAGCGGCCAACGCTGGCCAAGTCGGCGCCGTACGAGTGCGGCATCGTCCCCGAGGATGAGCCGGCTGAGCGCTTCCCGGTCCGCTTCTACCTGGTGGCGATGATCTTCATCATCTTCGACATCGAGATCATCTTCCTCTACCCGTGGGCGGTGATCTTCCGCCAGCTCGGCGCCTTCGGCCTCTGGGAGATGCTGATCTTCGCGGTGGCCGTCTTCGTGTCCTTCATCTACCTGATCGGCAACGGCGCCCTGAACTGGGGGCCCGTGAAGGTGCTCACCCCGCTGGTGGACCCCCAGCGCACGACCGAGTCCACGGTGCGGCGGGTGGGCTCCGAAGGGCGTGCCGGCGCCGACCCCGATGTCCGGCAGGGGGCGGCCTGATGGGCCTCGAGGACCTCAACCACAACTTCCTCACCGGCACCATCGAGGACCTGGTGAAGTGGGCCCGGCGCAACAGCATGTGGCCGGCCACCTTCGGCCTGGCCTGCTGCGCCATCGAGATGATGGCCACCGGCGCCGCTCACTTCGACCTGGCCCGCTTCGGCATGGAGGTCTTCCGCGCATCGCCCCGCCAGGCCGACCTCATGATCGTCGCCGGCCGGGTGTCGCAGAAGATGGCGCCGGTCCTCCGCCAGGTCTACGACCAGATGATGGAGCCCAAGTGGGTCCTGTCGATGGGCGTGTGCGCGTCGAGCGGCGGCATGTTCAACAACTACGCCATCGTCCAGGGCGTGGACCAGATCGTGCCCGTCGACGTCTACACGCCGGGCTGCCCGCCGGGCCCGGAGACGCTGATGCACGGCATCCTGACGCTGCACGAACTGGTCCGCACGGGCGAGATCACCCGCCGGCGAGCGGAGACGGGCGCCGGCGCCGGCGTGCACGTCACCGAGCGGCGGGTCGCCGTCGCCACCCCCACCTGACCGAGGTTCCCCGCGTCTAGTCTCGGGGCCGTGGACGAGCCCGACGCCGTGCCCCCCGAGGACGAGCCGGCACTGATCCACGGCTCGATCTCCTCGCTGTCCCGGGGCCAGCTGGTCGTGCACCCCACCCGCGCCGACTACATCGACATGGTGGGCCTGCTCTACGACGACGGCTACCGCATGTGCGTGGACCTCACCGGCGCCGACTACCTCATGCACCTCGACCGCCCGCTGCCCGCCGGCGTGGTCCCCGAGCGCTTCGAGGTCGTCGTCAACCTGATCTCGACGGAGATGCGCCGGCGGATCCGGGTCCGGGTCCAGCTGCCCGAGGACGACCTCACGATCCCGTCCATCTACCGGCTCCACCCGGGCACCGAGGCGATGGAGCGCGAGACCTACGACATGTTCGGGATCGTGTTCACCGACCACCCCGACATGACCCGCATCCTCATGCCCGACGACTGGGAGGGCCACCCGCTCCGCAAGGACTTCGGCATCGGCCGCATCCCGGTCCAGTTCAAGGGGGCTCCGCCCGCCCGATGACTATTGCCGAGACCTCCGAGGGCGCCCAGGAGCTGCTGCCCAAGGCCCGCACCGCCGGCGTCGAGTACCTCCGTGAGGAGGGGTCCGTGCTGCGCATCCCCCACCTGCCGGAGGACGTCGAGCAGGTCCCCACCGGCGACGACACCATGATCATCAACATGGGGCCCCAGCACCCCAGCACCCACGGCGTGCTGCGGGTGATGATGGAGCTCCAGGGCGAGACGGTGCTGCGCTGCAAGCCGGTCATGGGCTACCTCCACACCGGCATGGAGAAGACGGGCGAGGACCTCACCTACCTCCAGGGGCCGACCAACACGACCCGCATGGACTACGTGTCCCCGCTGTTCAACGAGCTGGTGTTCTCCCTCGCCACCGAGAAGCTGCTCGACATCGAGATCCCGCCCCGGGCCACGTGGATCCGCATGCTCATGTGCGAGCTGAACCGGATGTCGTCCCAGGTGCTCTGGCTGGCGACGAACGGCATGGACCTCGGCGCTGTCTCCATGATGATCTACGGCTTCCGCGAGCGGGAATCGATCCTGGCCTTCTTCGAGAAGGTCACCGGCCTGCGGATGAACCACAACTACATCCGCCCGGGCGGGGTCGCCGTCGACCTCCCCGAGGGCTGGCGAGCCGACGTCCTGGCGATCCTCGAGGCCTTCCCCGAGCGGCTCGACGAGTACGACACCCTGCTCACCGGCCAGCCCATCTGGCAGGAGCGCACCCAGGGCGTCGGCGTCATCACCACCGAGGAGTGCCTTGCCCTGGGCGTGACCGGCCCGATCCTGCGCTCGACCGGCCTCGACTGGGACCTTCGCCGCGACCAGCCGTACCTGGCCTACGACCAGGTCGACTTCGACGTCATCGTCGGCAGCTACGGCGACACCTTCGACCGCTACGCCATCCGGCTCAACGAGATCCGGGAGTCGATCAAGATCGTCCACCAGATCCTCGACAAGATGCCCCAGGGCGACTACCGGGTCCAGGACAAGAAGGTCACCCCGCCGCCCCGGCACCGCATCGACGAGTCGATGGAAGCCCTCATCCATCACTTCAAGATCTTCACCGAGGGCTTCCGGGTGCCCGAGGGCGAGGTCTACGTCGCCGTCGAGTCCCCCCGGGGCGAACTGGGGTGCTACATGGTGTCCGACGGCAGCGCCAAGCCCTACCGCATGCACATCCGCGGGCCGTCGTTCGTCAACCTCCAGGCCCTGCCCCACATGATCCGGGGCGCCCTGATCGCCGACGCCGTCGCCGTCATCAGCACCATCGACCCGATCATGGGCGAGGTCGACAGGTAGGAGCCGCCCTTCGGGCGGCTACGGACAATGCTTCGACCGCCCTCTGGGCGGGGTCAGTCCGTTCCGACGAGGGCAAGCCTCGCTGCGCTCGGCGCCCTCATCGGCAGCCGACGGCTGACACCGTCGCCTGGGGTCCAGTGGCGGGCTACACGGCGGCCAGCGGAAGGCCGGGCCTGGGGCACACCAGGGGGCGGTAGGCTGGGCCGTGAACGGGCAAAGGCGGTGCCGGTGTGCTCACTTCCCTGAACAAGCTGTGGCGCGGGTTTCGACGACTTCCCATCTGGCTCCAGGTGGCTGCGTGGGTCGTGGGCGGTCTCGCCCTCCTGGCGCCCTTCGGCGACGACGGCCAGGAGGTGCGGGTCACCGGCGCCTCACCTCCGTCGACCAGCGCGCCGGCGCCGACCGCCGAGCGCCAGCCGGAACCGCCGGCGCCGGCGTCGATCGTGACGACCACGACCGTCCCGCCGGGCGTGCCGGCGACCGGCGACGACACGACCATCGACCGGGTGATCGACGGCGACACCGTCCAGGTCTCCGGTGGCGTCCGGGTGCGGCTGATTGGGATCGACGCGCCGGAGACCTCCGACCCCGCGGCGTCCGTCGGCTGCTTCGGGCCCGAAGCCACTCGCTACCTCAACGAGCTCATCCCTGTCGGGACGCGCGTCCGGCTGGCCTACGACGTCGAGCGCCTCGACCAGTACGGTCGCACGCTGGCGTATGTGTACAAGCTCTCCGACGGGGTCTTCGTGAACCAGGCCGTGGCTCGGAACGGGTTCGCCAATCAGCTCACCGCCGCCCCGAACGTCCGCCAGGCCGAGACCTTCCGCCTGGCCGTGGCCGACGCCCGGGCCGCCAACCTCGGGATGTGGCGGGCCTGCCAACCCACGACGACGGCGCCTCGCGTGACGGTCGCGCCGGTCACGGCGGCACCGGTGACCAGCCCGCCGGCGACCAGCCCGCCGGCGACGCGGACTCTCGTCGCCCCGACCACGACGGCGGCCGCCGGCGGCGGGTGCCACCCGTCCTATTCCGGTGCGTGCGTGCCGACCGGCTTCTCCGACGTCGACTGCGGCGGCGGCGGAGGCAACGGGCCGGGCTATGTGTACGCCAAGCGGTTCCAGGTCGTGGGACCCGACGTCTACGGCCTCGACTCCGACGGCGACGGCGTCGCCTGTGAGTCGTGACGCCGCCTCAGGCGCCGGCCAGGACCGGCCGGGGCCGCCGGCGCAACCACCCCCGGCGCCGGCGCTTGTGCCGCCGGCGCAGGTCGGCCTTGGAGTAGGCCGCCAGCACGTCGTTGAGGGCATCGCTCATCAGGTTGATGCCGAGGACGGCGACGGCGATGGCCAGGCCGGGGAAGACCGACATCCACCAGGCCACCCGCAGGAAGCGCTGGGCGTTGCTGACGAGGTAGCCCCAGCTCATCACGGACGGGTCGCCCAGGCCGAGGAAGCTGAGGCTGGCCTCCAGCAGGATGATGCGGGAGCCGGTCAGCGCGATCACCACCATGGCCGTCGGCAGCACGTTGGGCAGCACGTGGCGCAGGACGATGCGCCGGTCGGTGGCGCCGATGGAGCGGGCGGCCTCCACGTAGTCGCGGTCGCGCACCGACAGCACTTCCGCCCGTGACACGCGGGCCAGCGTCGGCCAGGACGTGAAGGCCAGCACGTAGATCAGGTTGTCGAGGCCGGCGCCGAACAGGGCGACGATGAGCAGGACCAGGAAGAAGCGGGGGACCGACTGGAACAGCTCGGTGATGCGCATCAGGAGGTCGTCGATCCAGCCGCCCCGGTACCCGGCGACGACCCCGACGGAAAGACCGATCACCGACGCGATGGCGGAGACGCCGAGGACGACGATCATCGACGTGCGGGCACCGTGGACCACCGCGCCGAACACGTCGCGTCCGAGGTTGTCGGTGCCCATGAGGTGGGCGCCCGAGGGCGACAGCAGGGGGTCGCCGACGGTCCGGAACGGGTCGCCGGGGGAAAGCACCTCCGCCAGCAACCCGGCGACCACGACGAGCAGGGTGAGGGCCAGCCCGGTGAGGCCGGCGGGGTGACGCAGGAAGCGCCGGACCGCCGCTCGCCAGCGGTGGGGCGCCCGACCCTCCGGCCCCCCGGCCGTCGGGACGAGGCCGGACGGGGGGACGCCGGCCCCTGCGTCAGCGGTAACGGATGCGGGGATCGACACGGGAGTACACGAGGTCGGTGAGAAGGTTGGCCAGCACCAGGCTGAACGCCACCATCAGCACCATGCCCAGCAGGAGCGGGTGGTCGCGGGTCTGCGCCGCCGAGAGGACCAGCCGGCCGAGGCCGGGCCAGCCGAACACGGTCTCGACCAGGACCGCGCCGGAGAAGAGAAAGCCGATACGGGTGCCCACCACGGTGACCACGGGGAGCAGGGCGTTGCGCAGGGCATGGTGCACCAGGGCGCCCGACTCGGAGAGTCCCTTGGCCTGGGCCACCCTGATGTAGTCGCTGTTCATCTCGGCCAGGATCCCGGTCCGGGCGATCCGGGTGATGAGGGCGACTTCGGAGGCGGCGAGCACCATGGCCGGCAGGGCCAGGTGGCGGGCCACGTCGACGTAGTGGGCCATGCCGCTGTAGTCGGCCCGGGCGTCGGTCATCCCCTGGATCGGGAACCAGCCCGTCCGGAAGGCGATGGTGAGCATGGCCAGCTGCGCCAACCAGAAGCTGGGCAGCGCGTAGCCGATGAGGGCGCCCGTGCTGACGCTCAGGTCGAGTGGCCCGAAGGGCCGGCGGGCGGCGAGGGCGCCCAGGGCGATGCCGCCGACGGTGGAGATGAGGAGGGCGCTCCCCATGAGCAGGAGGGTGGCGGGCACCCGCTCGGCGATCAGGTCCTTGACGTCCTGGCCCTGGACGAAGGACGTGCCCAGGTCGCCCCGCAGGACGTTGGACGAGTAGGTCCAGAACTGGGCGACCACCGGCCGGTCCAGCCCGAACTTCTCCCGCATGAACGCGTAGTACTCCGCATTGCCGCTCTCGCCGGCCACGGCCACCACCGGGTCACCGGGGGCGGCGTGGACGACGACAAACGTGACGAGAAGGATGCTCGCCACCGCCGGCAGCACCTGCAGCAGCCGGCGGATGACGTAGCGCCTATTCATGGTGAACGGCCGTCACGCGTTACTTCTTACAGCTGGCAGCCTCGGCGAAGAGCCCGGTGTTCTCGTGGTTGAAGCCGGTGCAGTTGGCGTTGAACGCCCGCAGGCCGGCGCTCTCGGTCAGCCACAGGTAGGGAAGATCCCTGACCAGGATCTCCTGGAGCTGGCGGTAGGTTGGGGTGCGCTTGGCCGGGTCGGGCTCGCGGGTCGCCTTGTCGAGCAGGCTGTCGACCTCGGGGTTGTTGTAGCCGGCCCCGTTGGTGAAGGCCGTGGTGCTGATCTGCCGGGAGTCGACCTGGCGGCGGAAACCGATGTCAGGGTCGTCACCGTTGCAGTAGGAGACCACCGCGGTGTCGAAATCACGCTTGTTGAAGACGTTCGAGGAGAACGTGGCGTTGTCCTCGGTCTTCACATTCAGGGTGATCCCGACCGCGGCGACCTGCGACCTGATCTGCTCCCCGTAGGTGGTCTGGTCGCCGGAGAAGCCGTGCCAGTCGACCTCGAACTTGGTGCCGTCGGGGACGTTGGCCACACCCTGCGCCACCCGGGCGCCGCCGCCCTGGTCCTTCCAGCCGACCTGGTCGAGCAGCGTCTTGGCCTTGGCGACGTCGAACGTGGGCAGGTTGAGCCCGGTGGCGGTGGCGAAGGTGATGCCGCTGTTGATCGGCGAGACCGCCACCTTGCCCTGGCTGAACGAGACGGTCTTGAAGGCCTGGTCGCGGTTCACGGCAGCCCAGAAGGCCTGGCGGGTGCGCAGGTCGGTGAAGAAGCCCGGCCGACCGGCCGGCGGCTTCATGTTGAAGACGCCGGTGAGGGTGCAGTTCCCACCGCCGGAACCCCGGGGGGCGGTAGCCGTCCCGAGGGCGGTGTTCTTCTTGACCCGCTCGATGTCGGGGCCGGGCACGCTACCGATCCAGTCGATCTCCTTGTTCTCCAGCGCGAGGAGCTGGGTGCCGGCGTCGGGGATGACCCGCTCGACCATGCCGTCGAGGTAGGGCAGGCCCGGCCGGAAGTAGTCCGGGTTCCGGACCATCTTGATCTCTTGGATCGTGTAGCCGCCGGGCGCCAGCTTGAAGGGGCCGGTGCCGATGGGCGCCTTGTTCGCGGGGCAGCCGGCGACGGTGGCCAGGTCGGTGCACGACTCATAGACGTGCTTGGGGATGATCGGCGCCTCGGTCACGTTCAGCTGCTGCAGCAGCGGCGCGTAGGGGTTCGGGAACCTGAAGATCACCGTCTTCTGGTCGGGTGTCTCGATGGTGACCTGGGCGCCCCCCACCGACGACTGGGTACGGGAGTGCAATTTCAGCAGCGCCTTCTCGAAGGTGAACTTGACGTCGTCGGCCGTGAACGGCTGGCCGTCGTGCCACTTGACGTTCTGGCGGAGGTTGAAGCGGTACGAGGTGCCGCCACCCTCGATCGCCCAGCTCTCGGCCAGCTCGGGGACGAGCTTGCCGTCAGCACTCCAGCCCACCAGCCCGTTGAACATCATCTCGGAGGCGGTGTGGACACCGCCGTTCGAGGTGACGGCCGGGTTGAGGCTGCCGGGGTCGGAGCCGATGGCGACGACGAGTGTGCCGCCCTTGACCGGCGCGACCGTGGTCGCCGTCGTTACTTGTGTCTGCTCAGCAGGCTTGTCGTCGCCACCACAGGCCGTGGCAACGAGTGCCATGGCAAGCGCGGCCACCGTCAGGCGCGTCTTCATGTTGTTCCCCCAGAACTGTCGTGTTACTTCACAATGACGGTACTACCTGCACCCAGCCTCCGGTCACCGGTCGCGCTAGGGTGCGGCCGATGGACTGGCCTCGGGTCGCATACCGGCGCTGATGCCCCGGCTGACGGCTGAGAACCTCCAGCGGGCGCGCCAACTCATCGCCCTCTATCCGCAGCCGCGTTCCGCGCTGATCCCCATCCTGCACATCGTGCAGGAGCAGGACGGCTGGCTGACTCCGGACGGCATGGCCCACGCCGGCGAGCTGCTCGACATCGACCCGGCTGAGGTCTACGGCACGGCCAGCTTCTACGACATGTTCTTCACCCATCCGGTGGGGCGGCACCTGGTCTCGGTGTGCACCAACCTGGCCTGCCTGCTCAACGGGGCCGACGAGCTGCTCGAGCACGCCGAGGCCCGGCTCGGCGTGGCGCCGGGCGGCACCACGGCCGACGGCCAGTTCACGCTGGAGGAGGTCGAGTGCATCGCCTTCTGCGGCGCGGCACCCTGCCTGGCCGTGAACTGGCGGTTCTTCGGCAACATCGGCAACGAGGACTTCGATCGCCTCGTCGACGATCTCGCCGCCGGCCGCCTGGCCGACGACGTCCCCCCCCACGGCACCCTGAACCGGGTGCGCCGGAGGGTCGGGCTGTCCGCCGCCGCGCCGGCGCCGGCTGAAGATACCGACGCCCCCGCCCAGGCCCGGCCCTCTTGATCACCGACGCCGCACCCATCGTCACCGCCCGGATCGGGAACCCCCAGTCCTGGACGCTGCAGTCCTACCTCGACAACGGCGGCTACGACGGGGTGCGCAAGGCCCTCACCATGGACCCCTCCGAGGTCCAGCAGGAGGTCCTCACCGCCAACCTGCTCGGGCGGGGCGGCGCCGGCTTCGAGGCCGGCAAGAAGTGGGGGATGCTGGCGAAGGGCGAGACGAAGTACCTCGTCATCAACGGCGACGAGAGCGAGCCCTGCACCTTCAAGGACCACATGCTCCTGGAGGAGGACCCGCACCAGATCATCGAGGGCACGCTGATCTGCGCCTACGCCATCGGCGCGTCGCAGGCGTTCATCTTCGTGCGGGGCGAGTTCGCCCTGGGCCTCGAGCGCCTCAGCTCGGCGGTGAACGAGGCCTACGCCTTCGGGGCGATCGGCCGCAACATCCTCGGCTCCGGCTTCTCGATCGACCTCGTGGTCCATCCCGGCGCCGGCGCCTACATCTGCGGCGAGGAGACGGCGCTGCTGGAGAGCCTCGAAGGCAAGCGGGGCTACCCGCGGGACAAGCCGCCCTGGTTCCCCGCGGTCAAGGGCCTCTACAGCGCGCCGACCATTGTCAACAACGTCGAGACGATGTCGAACCTGCCGTGGATCGTCACCAACGGCGGCGCCGCCTTCGCCGCCCTGGGCATCGGCCGCTCGACCGGTACCCGCCTCTTCTCCGTCTCCGGCCACGTCAAGCGGCCGGCGAACTACGAGATCGAGATGGCGAAGCACACGTTCCGCGATCTCATCTTCGACCCGAAGCTCGGCGGCGGCATCCGCAACGACAACCAGCTCAAGGCGTTCGTACCAGGTGGCGTGTCGGCGCCGTGGTTCGGGCCCGACCAGATCGACATGGCCCTCGACCAGGACGCCGTGGGCAAGGCCGGCTCCATGCTCGGGTCCGGCTCCGTCATCGCCATGGACGACACCACGTGCATGGTGCGGGCCGCGTGGCGGATCACCCGCTTCTTCCACCGGGAGTCCTGCGGGCAGTGCACGCCCTGCCGCGAGGGCGGCGGCTGGCTCGACAAGATCATGCGCCGCATCGAGCTGGGCCAGGGCCGCGAATCCGACCTCGACCTGCTGCTCGACGTGTGTGACAACATCGCCCCCGGCCTCGGCTGGCCGCCCCAGAAGACGACCATCTGCGTGCTCGGCCCGTCCATCCCCTCCTCCATCACCTCCGGCATCAAGATGTTCCGCGACGAGTTCCTCGTCCACATCAAGGACGGCAGGTGCCCGTTTGCCTGACCCGATCAAGATCACCGTCGACGGCAAGGTCGTCGAGGCCAAGCCGGGGGAGATGGTCATCGCCGCCGCCGAGCGAGGGGGGACGTACATCCCCCGGTTCTGCTGGCACCCCCGTATGCGCCCGGTCGGAATGTGCCGCATGTGCCTCGTCGAGGTCAAGGGCCCCCGTGGGTTCGCCCTCATGCCGGCGTGCTACGTCCCGGTGGCCGACGGCCAGGAGATCGTGACCGACTCGCCGAAGGTGAAGAAGGCCCAGGACGGCGTCCTCGAGTTCCTCCTCATCAACCACCCCCTCGACTGCCCGGTCTGCGACCGCGGCGGGGAGTGCCCCCTTCAGGACCAGACTTTCGCGTTCGGGCCCGGCGAGAGCCGCTTCGTCGAGGAGAAACGGCACTGGGCCAAGCCCATCCCGATCAACCCGCTGGTCGCCCTCGACCGCGAGCGCTGCATCCAGTGCTCGCGCTGCACCCGCTTCGCTGACGAGGTGGCCGGCGACGCCATGATCGACTTCATCGGCCGGGCCGACATGACCGAGGTCAACACCTTCCCGGAGCGGCCGTTCACGTCGAACTTCAGCGGCAACGTCGTCCAGATCTGCCCGGTGGGCGCCCTCACCGCCACGCCGTACCGGTTCAAGGCCCGCCCGTGGGACCTCGACGTGGTGGAGTCAACGTGCACGGCGTGCGCGGTCGGGTGCCGGATGGCGCTGCAGTCGTCGTCGAACCGGCTGATCCGCCACCTCGGCGTCGACAGCGACCCCGTGAACCACGGCTGGCTGTGCGACAAGGGCCGGTTCTCCTACGAGCAGACCGACAATCCCGACCGCCTCCGCACCCCGCTGGTGCGCAAGGACGGCCAGCTCGTCGAGGCCAGCTGGAACGAGGCGCTGACCGCGGCCGCCGACGGGCTGCGCCGCATCCACGACACGGCCGGCCCCGACGCGATCGCCGTCCTGGGCGGCGCCCGCCTCCCCAATGAGGACGCCTACGCCTGGGCCAAGTTGGCCAAGGGCGTGATCGGCACGGACAACGTCGACTGCCAGATGGGCGACGGCCTGCCGGCGGAGCTGGTGCTCGGCCTGCCCCGGGCGACGATCGACGAGGCGTGCGCGGCGTCGGCCGTCGTGCTCCTGGCTCCCGACCTCAAGGAGGACCTGCCGGTCTTCTACCTGCGGCTGCGCGAGGCGGCGGTCGACAAGGGCCTGAAGCTGATCGAGCTCACACCCCATGCCACCGGCCTTAGCCGCCACGCCGAGGTCCGGCTGCAGTACCGGCCGGGCGAGGCCGCGGCGGTAGCCCGGGCCATGGCCGCCACCCGGGTGCCCGACGACGGCGCCGGCGGGGTCTCGGCCGCCGACATCGGTGCCGCCGCCGAGCTCCTGGCCGCGGCCGACTCCGTGGTCATCGTCGTCGGCCGGGCGTCGCTGGCGGAGTCGGGGGAGAGCATCGCGGACGCCGCCGGCGTGCTGGCCGGCGCGATGCCCGACGCCCGGTTCCTGTCCGCCCTGCGGCGGGGCAACGTTCACGGCGCCCTCGACATGGGCCTGGCCCCGGGCATCCTGCCGGGCCGGGTTTCCCTGGACGACGGACGCGACCGGTTCACCGGGGCCTGGGGTCACCTGCCCGAGGGCCGGGGCATGGACGCCGGCGCCATCCTGGCTGCCGCGGCGGCGAACACGGTGCAGGGCCTGGTGCTGGTCGGGGCCGACCCGGCGTCTGATTTCCCCGACCGCGCCCTGGCGGCCCAGGCCCTGGCCGGCGCCGCCTTCACCGTCGTGGTCGACCTGTTCGGCGACGGCGCATCGGCGGCCCAGGCCGACGTCGTCCTCCCTGCCGCCGGCTACGGCGAGCGCCCGGGCACGACCACCAACATGGAGGGCCGGGTCACCCGCCTCGGCCAGAAGGTGACCGCCCCCGGCACCTCCCGGCCCGACTGGATGATCGCCGCCGACCTGGCCCACCGCCTCGGCGGCGACCTCGGGTTCCAGACCCTCGACGACGTCGCCCTGGAGATCGAGCGGCTGGCGCCGGCCCACGCCGGCGTCACGCCCCAGCTCCTGTCGCGGCCCGGCTACCGCGACGGGGTGGTCGTGCCGCTCGCCGACGGACGGCCCACCGAGTCGGACCGGCCGGCGGAATCGATCGAGGTCGACGCCCAGCGGGCCCACGCCGGCAGCGTCCAGCCCGAGAGCGACCCCGAGGCCGACGCCCCCCTCGAGCCGGTCGCCGGCGCCGCCGACGCGCCCGCTGCTGCGCCCGCCACGAGCCGCCCACCGCTGATCCGCTACCAGCCCGGCGCAGCGGCGAAGCAGGCCCCGCCGATCGACGCCTACTCGCTCCGCCTCGTCGCCGTCCGCACGCTCTACGACGCCGGCGCCCTGGTCACCCGTTCGCCGTCGCTGGCCGCCCTCGCCGCCGGCCCCTGCCTGCGGGTCAACCCGGCCGACCTCGGCCGCATGGGCGTGACCACCGGCGACCGCGTGCGCGTCTCGTCGTCCCGGAGGTCCCTCGTCCTCGACGTGGCCGCCGACCCGCACGTGCTGCGGGGCTCGGCCGTGCTCGTCTTCAACGCCCCTGGCGAGGGGGCGGCGGAGCTGATCGACGCCAGCCAGACCGTCACCGACCTCCGCGTGGAGACGGTGAAGTAGGTCCATGGGCGACCCCCTCTACGCCGACGGGATCAACCAGGCCGTCATCCTGATCGTGCTGGGCAAGCTGCTGGTCGTCTTCGCCTTCCTGATGGTGTCGGTGCTGTTCATGGTCTGGTTCGAGCGCAAGGTCATCTCGGACATGCAGAGCCGCATCGGCCCCGACCGGGCCGGGCCCTGGGGCCTCCTGCAGACCCTGGCCGACGGCATCAAGCTGTTCTTCAAGGAGGATCTGCTCCCGGACCGGGCCGACCGGCGCGTCTTCCACCTGGCGCCCTACCTCTCGATCGTGCCGGCGTTCGCGGCCTTCGCCGTCGTCCCCTTCGGCGGCACCATCTCGATCGCCGGCCACCGCACCCAGATGCAGCTCGCCGACCCGCCGGTGGGGGTCCTGTTCCTGCTGGCGATGTCGTCGATCGCGGTCTACGGGATCATGCTCGCCGGCTGGGCCTCCGGCTCGAAGTACCCGCTGCTGGGATCGGTGCGGGCGTCGGCCCAGATGGTGTCCTACGAGGCGGCGATGAGCCTGGCCGTGGCCGCCGCCGTCCTCTCCGCCGGCTCACTGTCGACCCGCGACATCGTGAACTCCCAAGGCGTCTATCGCTGGAACCTCTGGATCCTCGGCGTCGTGCCGTTCGTCGTCTACCTGATCGCGGCCACCGCGGAGACGAACCGCCCGCCCTTCGACCTCGTCGAGGCCGAGCAGGAGCTGGTCGGCGGCTTCCACACCGAGTACTCCTCGATCAGCTTCGCCCTGTTCTTCCTGGCCGAGTTCATGAACACGGTGACCGTGTCCGCGGTGGCGGTCACGTTGTTCCTCGGCGGGCCGAACGGGCCGCACATCGGGTTCCTGCCCGACCTCTGGCCCGTCGTGTGGTTCCTCGGGAAATTGCTGTGCTTCCTGTTCGTCTACGTCTGGTTCCGGGCAACGCTCCCGCGTTTCCGCTATGACCAGCTGATGGACCTCGGCTGGAAGAAGCTGATCCCCCTCTCGCTGTACTGGCTGCTGCTGATCGCCGCCCTCCGGATCGGGCGGGACCAGGGGTGGGCCTGGTACTACGTGCTCGGCGGCGGCGTCGCCGTCGGTGCGGTGGCGTGGGGCGGGCTCAACGCCGCGCTCCGCCAGGGCGACGCGGTGAGGACCGCCGCGTAGTGGGCTACCTCGACGGCTTCCGCATCACGTTGAAGCAGATGTGGGGCGATCGCGTCACCAACGTCTATCCCGACGAGAAGCGCCCCAAGCCCGACCGCTTCCACGGTCGTCACGTCCTCAACCGGTACGAGGACGGCATGGAGAAGTGCATCGGCTGCGAGCTGTGCGCCGGCGTGTGCCCGGCGCGCTGCATCTACGTGCGGGGCGCCGACAACCCGCCCGACGAGCCGGTCTCGCCCGGCGAGCGCTTCGGCTTCGTCTACGAGATCAACTACCTCCGCTGCATCCACTGCGACCTCTGCGTGGAGGCGTGCCCGACCGAGGCCATCACCGAGTCGAAGCTGTTCGAGTTCTCCTTCACCGACCGCCAGGACGCCATCTACACCAAGGCCGAGCTGGTGGTCGACGACGACGGCAACCCCCAGAAGCTCCCCTGGGAGGACTGGCGGCCCGGAGACGAGCAGCACACCTCCGCGTGGGTCCGCGCCACCGCACCCAGCGGCTCCGCCGCGTATGAGGGCCGGGTCGGCTGGTCGGGCGAGCTCGGCTTCGGCGTGCGGGCGCCCGAGAAGGGCCAGACCGCCGAGACCGACCGTGCCGCCTCGGCCGCTCCCCGCAAGGCCAAGAGCTGATGGACTGGGTCGTCTTCGTCGTCGCCGGCGCCGCCGTGCTGGCCGGGGCGCTGGGCGTCATCCTCTCCACCCACCCGGTGCACTCGGCGCTCATGCTGGTCATGACCCTGTTCGGCGTCGCCGTGCTGTTCGTCGCCCAGCAGGCCCACTTCCTCGCCGCTGTGCAGATCATCGTCTACGCCGGCGCCATCGTGGTGCTGTTCCTGTTCGTGATCATGCTGCTGGGCGTGGACCGGTCGGAGAACGTCAGCTCCGAGCCACTCGTCGGGCAACGCCCTGTCGCCTACCTCGCCGGCATCGGCGTGATCGCCGCCATCTTCCTGCTGGCCCGCACCGCCTGGGTGTCGGGCGCGGCGTCGGTGGCCGGCGCCGCCGACGGGCCGGGCAGCAACGTCGAGAAGCTGGCCCGCTCGCTCTTCACCCGCTACCTCCTCGCCTTCGAGATGACGTCGGTCCTGCTGGTGATCGCGGTCGTGGGCGCGGTCGTCCTGGCCCGCCACTCCCCGTCCGGCGGCGTCCGCGGATCGGAGGACGCGGGATGAGCGAGCACCGAAACGCAGTGGAGGAGCGCAGCTCCAATCGGCTTCTCATCGGTGCACCATCGGAGATGGTGACCCGATGAGCGTTCCGGGGGCCTGGTATCTGGGCCTGGCGGCCATGCTGTTCTCCATCGGCGCGGTCGGGCTGCTGATCCGGCGCAACGTGCTGATCATGTTCATGTGCGTCGAGCTGATGCTCAACGCGGTGAACCTCACCTTCGTCACCTACGCCCGCATGCTCAACGACATCGGCGGGCAGGTCGTCGTGTTCTTCGTACTGGTGGTGGCGGCCGCCGAGGTCGTGGTCGGCCTCGCCATCATCGTGTCCATCTTCAGACGCCGGGCCGACGCCACCGCGGACGACATCTCCCTCTTGAAGGGCTAGGCGCGCTCCCTATGGTCCACGCCGTCTGGCTCATACCTGCCCTCCCGCTGGCCGGGTTCCTTATCCTGCTGGCCACCGGCCGGCGCCTCGGCGACCCCAGGGCCGGCTACCTGGCCACGGCGATGATCGCCGGCTCGTTCGTGGTCGCCGTCGGCGTGTTCTTCGACCTCATGGGCCTACACGGGGAGGAGCGCCACTTCGAGCAGGAGCTGTTCTCGTGGATCTCCGTCGGCGGGCTCGACGTCCACGTCGGGTTCCTGGTCGATCCCCTGTCGGTCACGATGGCCCTGTTCGTCACCGGCGTCGGCGCCCTCATCCACCTGTACTCCATCGGCTACATGCACGGCGACGAGCGCTACCCGACGTTCTTCGTCTACCTGAACCTGTTCGCCTTCTCGATGCTGATGCTCGTCCTGTCGGACTCGTTCCTCCTCACCTTCCTCGGCTGGGAGGGCGTGGGCGCCTGCTCGTACTTCCTCATCGCGTTCTGGTTCGAGCGCCCGACGGCGGCTACCGCCGGCAAGAAAGCCTTCGTTACCAACCGGATCGGCGACTTCGGGTTCATGCTCGCCATGTTCCTCATCTTCTCGACGTTCGGGTCGCTCAACTACGGACCCGTGCTCGAGGGCGCGCACGAGCTCACGAAGGGCACCGCCACCGCCATCGCCCTGCTGCTGTTCGTGGGCGCGGTCGGGAAGTCGGCGCAGCTCCCGCTCTACGTGTGGCTGCCCGACGCCATGGAGGGCCCGACACCCGTCTCGGCCCTGATCCACGCCGCCACCATGGTCACCGCCGGCGTCTTCCTCATGGTGCGCGTCAACCCGATCCTTGAGCTCGCGCCCGGGGCGCTGACGTTGATCGCCACGATCGGCGCGCTCACCGCCTTCTTCGCGGCCACCATCGCCTGCGCCCAGAACGACATCAAGAGGGTCCTGGCCTACTCGACCGTCTCCCAGCTCGGGTACATGTTCCTGGCCGTCGGGTCGGGCGCATACATCGCCGCCATCTTCCACATGGTGACCCACGCCTTCTTCAAGGCCCTTCTCTTCCTCGGCGCCGGCTCGGTGATCCACGGCATGCACGACGAGCAGGACATGAAGCGCATGGGCGCGCTGCGGAAGTGGATGCCGATCACCAGCGGCACGTTCATCGTCGGATGGCTGGCGATCGCCGGCGTGCCGCCGCTCTCCGGGTTCTGGTCGAAAGACGACATCCTCCTGAGCGCCTGGGAGAACAACAAGCTGCTGTGGTTCATCGGGCTCGTGACCGCCCTCATGACCGCCTACTACATGACCCGCCAAGTCATTCTCGTGTTCTTCGGCGCCGAGCGTTGGTCGCACGCGACGGAAGGCACGTCGCACGACGACGCGGAGGCGACTCCCGACCACGGGGCCGGCGCCGGCGGCCACGGAACCGGCGCCCACGGCGACTTCAAGCCCCACGAGTCGCCGGGCACCATGGCCTTCCCATTGGTGATGCTTGCCGCCCTCGCCCTCGTCGCCGGCATCCTCAAGTCACCGCTCGAGCGCTGGCTGGAACCGGTGCTCGCCCATCCGCACGAGTTCTCCTCGACCAGCGGCACGAAGCTCGCGCTGATGGGGCTCGCCACCGCGGCGGCGCTCGGCGGCTTGCTGATGGCGCGGGCCATTTGGCTCCGGGGCCAGCGGGCCCGTCAGGAGAGCCTGGAGCCGGAGGTCCTCCGCCACGCCTGGTACGTCGACGAGCTGTACCAGCGGATCGTCGAGGCGCCCAGCCGGGCGCTGGCCAACTTCAGCGCCTTCGTGATCGACGCCAAGGTCATCGACGGCACGGTGAACGGTGTGGGTGCCCTGGTGCGGGCCGGCGGCAGCCGGCTCCGAACGGTGCAGTCGGGGTTCGTGCGCAACTACGCGCTCGCCGTCGCCGTCGGCGCGGTGGCGATCCTGGCGTACGCAGTGGCAAGGGCGGGCTAGTTGTCCGACAGCCTCCCGATCCTCACCCTCCTCATCCTGATCCCGGTCATCGGGGCGGTCGTCGTCGCCTGTCTGCCCCGCGACAACGAGGGCTTGCTCAAGATGGTCGGGCTGACCTTCGCCGGCGTGGCGCTGGCGCTGTCCGTCGCCCTGGTCTTCGACTACCGGGCCGAGGGCAGCGGGTTCCAGTTCATGTCGGAGCACGTGTGGATCCGCTCGTTCGGTATCTCCTGGAAGCTCGGCGTCGACGGGATCTCGCTGTTCCTGATCGGCCTCACCGGCGTGCTGTTCCCGCTGGCGATCATCGGCCCCCAGGTACACAAGGACGTGAAGGGCTACGTCGCCTGGATGCTCCTGCTCGAAGCCGGCTGCATGGGCGTCTTCCTGGCCCTCGACCTGTTCCTGTTCTTCCTGTTCTGGGAGCTGGTCCTCGTCCCGATGTACTTCCTCATCGGCGGGTGGGGCTACGACCGGCGCATCTACGCCACCATCAAGTTCTTCCTCTACACGATGGTCGGCTCGGCGTTGATGCTGGTCGGCATCCTGGCCGTCGTGTTCCTGCACCAGCGGGCGACGGGCAACCTCACGTTCGACGTGGTGAGGTTGGCCGAGGAGCAGTCGCTGGCCTCGAGCACCGCCCGCTGGCTGTTCCTGGCCTTCGCTGCGTCCTTCGCCATCAAGGTGCCGATCTTCCCGGTCCATACCTGGCTGCCCGATGCCCATACGGAAGCGCCGACCGGGGGCTCGGTGATCCTGGCCGGGATCATGCTGAAGCTCGGGACGTACGGGTTCCTGCGCTTCGGCCTCTACATGTTCCCGCAGGCGGCCGTCGACCTCGCCCCGCTGTTCCTCACCCTCGGCACCATCGGCATCATCTACGGCGCGGTGGTGGCGACCATGCAGAAGGACCTGAAACGCCTGGTGGCGTACTCGTCGGTGGCCCACCTCGGGTTCATCGTGCTCGGCGTGTTCGGCCTCTCGCAGCAGGGCCTTGAGGGCGGCGTGATCCAGATGGTCAACCATGGCCTGTCCACCGGCGCCCTCTTCTTCCTCGTCGGCATGATCTACGAGCGCCGGCACACTCGGCTGATCGCCGAGCTCGGCGGCATCCAGAGGGTGGCGCCGGTGTTCGCCGGCGTCTTCATGCTGGTGATGCTGTCGTCCATCGGGCTGCCCGGCCTCAACGGCTTCGTCGGCGAGTTCCTGGTCCTCATCGGCACGTTCGTGACCCGTCGCTGGTGGGCGGTCGTGGCCACCGCCGGCGTGATCCTCGCCGCGCTGTACCTGCTGTGGGCGTACCAGCGGGTGTTTCACGGACGCCCCGAGGGGGAGAACGCCACGTTCCCCGAGATGACGATGCGGGAGCGGGCCGTGATGGCGCCGCTCGTCGCCCTCATCGTCCTGCTCGGCGTGTACCCGAAGCCGGTACTCGACCGCATCGCCCCGTCCGTGCGTGAGCTCATCACCCACGTCGAGGAGCATTCCGACTACCGCCAGCCGGCGGTCGCAGTGGGGGTGGCGGACCGTTGATCGGCCAGTTGGATCCGATCGTCCTGCCCCACGTCGAGTGGAGCCTGCTCTCGCCCGAGCTGATCCTGATCGGGGGGGCGCTGGCGCTGCTGGTGGCGGGCACGTTCCGGCGCGACCGCGCCATGGCCGCCTCCGCGTGTGTGTTCACGGTGGCGGTGGCGGTGGCCGCGCTGGTCGCGTCGTGGGGGCTCTGGGGGGACGTCGGCGGAGGCGCCGGCGGCGCCCGGCTGGCCGTCGCCGACGCGGTGGTGGTCGACGGCTTCGCCATCTTCTTCACCGTCGTCATCTGCGTGTCGGTGGCGCTCGGGGCGTTGCTGGCCCACGGGTACCTGCGCCAGGAGAAGTTGGAAGCGCCGTCGTTCTACGTGCTGATGATGCTGTCGGCGTCGGGCGGAATCCTCATGGCCAAGGCCAACGACCTCATCCTGATCTTCCTCGGCCTCGAAATCCTGTCCATCGCCCTGTACGTGCTGGCCGGCTACCACCAGCGGCGGGAGCAGTCACGGGAAGCGGCGATCAAATACTTCGTCCTCGGCTCGTTCTCCTCGGCCTTCTTCCTGTACGGCGTGGCCCTGACCTACGGCTCGACCGGCTCCACGAACCTCGGGTTCATCGCCGAGTTCCTGTCGACCCAGACCGTGACCGGGGGCGTGCTGCTGGGCGGGTTCGCCTTGCTGTTGGTCGGGCTCGGGTTCAAGGTGGCGGCGGTGCCGTTCCACATGTGGACGCCCGACGTCTACCAAGGGTCGCCCACGCCGGTCACCGGGTTCATGGCCGCCGCGGCCAAGGCTGCCGGCTTCGCCGCCCTGCTGCGCATCTTCTTCTCCGCCTTCGGCACCGAGCAGCTCGACTGGAAGCCCATCGTCTGGGTCCTGGCCGTGCTGAGCATGGTGGTCGGCTCGACGCTGGCCGTCGTCCAGACCGACGTCAAGCGCATGCTGGCCTACTCCTCGATCAGCCACGCCGGCTACATCCTGATCGGCCTGCAGGCGGCGAACGACCGGGGTATCGCCGGGTCGCTCTTCTACCTCCTGGCGTACGCGTTCCTGATCGCGGGGAGCTTCGCCGTCGTCGCCATCGTCAGCCGGCGGGGGGACCTGCGGACCGGCCTGGATGCGTACCGGGGGCTATCGCGTGACCGGCCTGCCCTTGCGTTCGCCTTCACGGTGTTCCTGCTGGCCCAGGCCGGCGTGCCGTTCACGTCGGGCTTCCTGGCCAAGTTCTACGTGATCTCCGCCGCCGTCGAGGCCCGCTCGTACGCCATCGCGGTGATCGCCATGTTGGCGTCGGTCGTCGCCGCCTTCTTCTACCTCCGCCTGATCGTCGTCATGTACATGGCCGAGAACCAGACGATGGCCGGCGTGGGGCCGGAGACGTCGACTGGAGACATCGAGTCGGCCGGCGAGGGTGGCGTCGCCACTGCCGTGATGACCCGGGTCCACGTCCCGGTGGCGGCGGCGGTGGCGATCGGCATCTGCCTGGCGTTCACCATCGGCGCCGGCCTCCTGCCCCAGCCGGTCATCGACTTCGCCCGCCACGCCACGATCCTGCGTCTGTAGGACAGGACGCCGGAAGTGGGTTTTGGCTGCTCAGACCGGTACCATCGCCGGCACACGTCGAGCAGGGGCGACAAACCGTGTCGGTGAGAGATGTGCGACGAGAGGACGGTCACCGGGTCGACGCCGGTGCGCGCATGCAGGTCGACGCCGAGGGCGCCCGCTACTGGGTGCGCTGCTCGTGTGGGTGGACCAGCGAGCCGTCGCTCACCGCCGTGCTCGCCGAAGCGGCCGGCGAGCAGCACCGAACGCTCGCCGCCACCCGCCGCCCGCACCGGGCGTGAGGCGCCGAACGGGCTTGGTCAGTGGGGTACGGCCGTGATTAGGATCACGTCATGTCACAGTTTCTCCGCCAGTACCTGACGGTCGCCATCTTCGGCGCCGCCGCGGTGCTGATGGTGGGGGCGATGCTCGGGTTTGGGCGGCTCCTGCGGCCAACCCGCCCGCAGACGGGCAAGTACATCAACTACGAGTGCGGCGTGGACCCGGTGGGCGTCGGCTGGTCGCAGAGCCAGATCCGGTACTACGTGTTCGCCCTGCTGTTCGTGATGTTCGACGTCGAGGCGGTCTTCATCTTCCCGTGGGCGGTCCGGCTCGAGGCCCTCGCCGTGTTCGGCCTGGCCGAGATGGGGATCTTCATCGTCATCCTCGCCCTCGGCCTGGTCTACGCCTGGCGCAAGGGCGTGTTGCGTTGGGTCTGATTTCGCCGTCGCAAGCGGAGCTTGCTCGGCGAGGCAATCGCGCTCCGGTCGGCCGGCGGAGCCGGCCGACCGTCGCCGTTCCTTCTTGGCCGGCAGCGCACGGGGCCGCCTCCGGCGGCGCTCGACGCCGCCGGCACGAACCAATGCAGGAGCTCGTCTGATGGGTCTGGTCGAGAAGGGCACCTTCGGCAAGCCCTCCATGAAGCCACTCACCTGGCTCCTCAACTACAGCCGCAAGTACTCGCTCTGGGTGTACCAGTGGGGGCTGGCGTGCTGCGCCATCGAGATGGGCGCCGCCTTCGGCTCGCCCCGCTACGACGTGATGCGCCTAGGCGTCATCCCCTTCCCCGCCGGCCCCCGCCAGGCCGACCTCGTGGTCGTGTCCGGCACGGTCACCGACAAGATGGCGCCGGCGATCCGCCGGCTGTGGGAGCAGATGCCCGACCCGAAGTACGTCATCTCCATGGGCTCGTGCGCCAACTGCGGCGGTCCCTACTGGGACTCCTACTCGGTCACCAAAGGCATCGACCAGATCATCCCGGTCGACGTCTACGTCCCCGGGTGCCCGCCCCGCCCGGAGGCGCTGCTCGAAGGCATCGTCCTCCTGCAGGAGCGCATCCAGAACGAGAGCATGGCGGACCGCTGGCGAGGGGAGCCGATTGTCGTCCGCTGATCCCGCAGGCGGGGGCACCGGGTCCACCACGGCCACGGAGGACCGCCAGCAGGCGTTGCTCGAGGACCTGACCACCCGGCTGGGCGATGCCGTGGTGGGGTCGCACATCCGCAGCAGCGATCTCTGGGTGCGCGTCCGGCCCGACGCGTGGCTGCGGGCCGCCCGTGAGTGCAAGGCCATGGGCTTCGAGTACTTCTGCTACCTGTCCGGTATTGACTGGCTGCCGCATACCTGGCCGAACCCGAAGGTGATCGAGGGCGTGCTGCCCGATGCCGACGACGAGGCTGCCCTGCCGGTCGACGAGAACGCGGTGGAGGAGGTAGAGGTCGAGGAGCCCGCCGCCGGCGGCGGGATCGTCACCGGGTACGCCGGCGGCGACACCCGCTTCCAGGTCCTCGCCCGCCTCTACTCCACGATCCGCCACATCGGCGTCACGCTGAAGGCCGATCTCGACGACGTGACCCCGAGCATCGACTCGTGGACGTCCGAGTTCCCCGGCGCCGACTGGTGCGAGCGGGAGACCTGGGAGATGTACGGCTTCGACTTCGCCGGCCACCCCAACCTGATCAAGCTGTACCTTCCGGGTGAGTTCGAGGGCTTCCCGATGCGCAAGGACTTCCCCCTCCTCGCCCGCGAGGTCAAGCCGTGGCCCGGCCTGGTCGACGTCGAGCAGTTCCCCGCCAGCTACAAGAGCGACGACTGATGGCCGTCACCGACCAGCAGCGCCTGTCCTACATCGCCTCCCAGGCCGCGGACGCCCGCCTGGCGGTGGAGCTCCAGACCGAGGAGATGACGCTCAACCTCGGCCCGCAGCACCCCGCCACCCATGGCACCCTGCGGATCGTGGCCAAGCTCGACGGCGAGCAGGTCGTGAAGGCCGACGTCATCTGCGGCTACATGCACCGGGGCTACGAGAAGCTCACCGAGGTCCGCACCTACCCGCAGATCAACACCCTCATAAACCGGATCGACTGGCTGTCCTCGTTCGCCAACGAGGTCCCCTTCATCCTGGCCGCCGAGGATCTCATGGAGATCGAGGCGCCACCGCGGGCCCAGTGGATCCGCACCCTCCTCTTCGAGCTGAGCCGGATCGCCAACATCACCCTGTTCATCGGCGAGATGGGCGTGCAGCTCGGCGCCATCACTCCGGTGTTCTTCGCCTTCCGCGACCGGGAGTACGTCCTCAACCTCATCGAGGAGGCCACCGGCGGGCGGTTCCACCCCAACTTCGACCGGATCGGCGGCCTCAAGGACGACCTGCCCAAGGGCTGGATCGCCGAGACCAAGCAGGCCATGGACCGCATCCGCGGCTATTGCGACGAGCTCGAGAACCTTCTCATGGGCAATGAGATCTTCGAGGCGCGGACGCGTGGCGTGGGTGTGATCCCGGCCGATGTCGGCCTGTCGTACGGCCTCTCCGGTGCGAACATCCGGGCCAGCGGTGTCGACTGGGACCTCCGCCGCGACGCCCCCTCGCCGCTGGCGTGGAAGGAGCTGGACTGGAAGGTCTGGACCCACCCCGACGGTGACTCCTTCGCCCGCTACTGGGTCCGCCTCCAGGAGACCCGCGAGGCGACCAAGATGGTCGACCAGCTCCTCGACGGCCTGCCGTCGGGGCCGATCCAGGCCAAAGTGCCCCGCATCATCAAGGTGCCCGCCGGCGAGGCGTGGGCCCACACCGAGAACCCCCTCGGCGAGATGGGCTACTACGTCGTCAGCCAGGGCGGCCTCGGCCCGTTCCGGGTCAAGATCCGCTCGGCGTCGTTCCACAACATCTCGATCGTCCCCTGGCTGCTCAAGGGCGTGTACGTGCCGGACATCATCACCATCCTGTCCAGCCTCTACTTCATCCTCGGGGACATCGACCGTTAACCGTGCCCTGCTACACCGGCGTTGGCGTTCCTGTGAAAGCCCTAAGTAAGGTCCAGCGCGTGCAGACCCGGGGGGCAGTACGCCTTTGATGTTCGCGGTCGAGATCCCGTACTGGCAGCTCACCATCCTCAAGACGGTGATCGTGCTGTCGATCATCCCGGCCGCCGCCGTGGTGCTCGGCTACGTCTTCCTGCTGAAGATGATGGCCCACATGCAGAGCCGGATGGGCCCCATGGAGCCGGGCGGCTTCCACGGCTGGTTCCAGCTCATCGGCGACGGGATCAAGTTCATCCAGAAGGAGGACATCATCCCGGGCGAGGCCGACCGGCGGGTGTTCGCCATGGCGCCCCTCGTCGTCCTCATCTCCACCTTCCTGCTGTACGTGGTGGTGCCCGCCGGCCCCCGCTTGGTCGTCCAGAACCTCGACGTGGGCATCTTCTACGCCCTGGCCGTGTCGTCCCTCGGCGTCATCGGCGTGCTCATGGCCGGCTGGGCGTCGGCCAACAAGTTCGCCCTGCTCGGGTCGCTCCGCGCCGCCGGCCAGCTGATCGCCTACGAGCTGCCCCTCGTCCTGGCCGTGGTTGGCGTCGTGATCCAGGCCAACACGATGAGCCTGCAGGGCATCGTGCACGCCCAGGCCGACGGCGCCATCTTTGGCCTTTCCTGGTTCGGCAACCCGTTCATTCTCACCCAGCTCGTCGGGTTCGGAATCTTCCTCGCCGCGGCCCAGGCCGAGCTGACCCAGACGCCGTTCGACATGCCGGTGGCCGAGTCCGAGCTCGTCGCCGGCTACATGACCGAGTACTCGGGCTTCCGCTTCCTGTTCTTCTTCATGGCCGAGTTCGGCACCGCCTTCGCCCTCTCGGCCATCGCCGCCACCCTCTACTTCGGCGGCTGGTACCAGCCGTTCTTCAAGACCGGGATCATGGCCGACGTCATGGGGCCGGTCGTCCTCGGGGCCAAGATCATGCTGATCGCCTTCCTGATCTTCTGGATCCGCTTCACCTTCCCCCGCTTCCGCGAGGACCAGCTGCAGGCCTTCGCCTGGAAGTTCCTCATCCCCCTCTCCCTCATCAACATCATGGCCACGGCCGTTTTCAAGGTGGTGCTGTGATCGCCATCGCAAGCGGAGCTTGCTCGGCGAGGCAATCGTGCTGCGGGTGTCCGGCGGAGCCGTCCACCCTTCGCGCTCAAACTTTCCGGCCGGCAGCCGGGGGGGCCGCCTCTGGCGGCTTCGCACGGCCGCCGGCGAGTCAACCCCTCGTTCGGAGTTGTCGCAATGCCTGAGATTCCCGGACTGGCCAAGGGTCTGGCCGTCACGTTCAAGACCATGATCAACACCTGGACCAAGGGTGCGGTCACCGTCCAGTACCCCCACGAGAAGGAGGATCTGGCGCCCCGCACCCGCGGCGTCATCGCCCTCAAGGAAGAGAACTGCACCGTCTGCATGCTCTGCGCCCGGGAGTGCCCGGACTGGTGCATCTACATCGAGGGCCACAAGGAGAAGCGCCCGCCCCGCCGCGAAGGCGGCAAGCCCCGCACGGTCAACGCCCTTGACCGCTTCGACATCGACTACGCCCTCTGCATGTACTGCGGGATCTGCGTCGAGGTCTGCCCCTTCGACGCCCTCTTCTGGACGCCGGAGTACGAGTACTCCGAGTCCAGCATCGCCGACCTCCTGCACGACAAGGAGCGTCTCGGTGAGTGGATGGTCACCGTCCCCGATCCCCCCGCCCTCGAGGCGGGGGCGGTCAAGAAGAAGTAGCAGGAGTTAGGGTCCCCCGGATGTTGGCCGAGACGATGGTCGCCCAGAACGTGGTGTTCGGCATCCTCGCCGTGACCATGGTCGCGGCTGCGTTCCGGCTGGTCACGACGCAGAACGTGGTGCGGGCCGCCCTGTTCCTGGCCATCGTGCTGGCCGGCGCCGCCGGCCTCTACATCCTGCTGGCCGCCGAGTTCGTGGCGTGGGTGCAGGTGCTCGTGTACATCGGCGCCGTCGTCGTGCTCCTCCTGTTCGGGGTCATGCTCACCCGAGCCCCGATCGGTCGGGACGCCGACCTCGACAACGACCAGCGCATCCTCGGCGCCCTCGTCGCCCTCTTCCTGCTCGGCTCTCTGGGCGCGGTCCTGCTCGACGGCTTCGGCGACCAGAAGCTCGGCACCGTCGCCATCCGGCGTACGGCGGAGGTCAGCGACTCGATCTTCGGCGCCTACGTCATCCCGTTCGAGGTGTCCTCGGTCCTGCTACTCGCCGCCCTCGTGGGCGCCGTCGCCCTGGCCAGAAGGGACTAGAGGTGTACCTGAACCAGTTCCTGCTCCTCGCCGCCATCATCTTCTGCCTCGGTGTCTACGGCGTGCTGGCCCGCAAGAACGCCGTGCTTGTCCTGATGTCGATCGAGCTCATGCTCAACGCAGTCAACATCAACCTGATCGCCTTCGGAGCTTTCCGCAACAACGTGATCGGCCAGGTGTTCTCGCTCTTCGTGATCGCCATCGCCGCCGCCGAGGTCGGGGTCGGGCTGGCCATCGTCCTGCTCATCTTCCGCAACCGGGCCGACATCGACCTGGACGAGCTCGCCCAGATGAAGGGCTAGGACCGCCACTCCATGCTGGACAACGCCTGGCTCATCCCACTCATCCCGGCGCTCTCGTTCCCGATCATCCTGTTCTTCGGCAAGCGGCTGCCCAGGAAGGGCGCCGAGGTCGGCATCGGGGCGCTCTCGATCTCCTTCGTCATCGCCCTGCTCGGCGCGTTGGAATGGATCGGCAAGGAGGTGCCCCGGGAGCCGGTTCACGCCCATCACGAGTGGTTCGAGCTGGGCGGCATCCACTTCGGCGCCGGCATGCACATCGACGGGCTGGCCGTGATGATGCTGGTGGTCGTCACGTTCATCTCGCTGATGGTGCACGTGTACTCCACCGGCTACATGCACGGCGACCGGCGCTACACCTACTTCTTCGCCGCCCTCTCGCTGTTCACCGCGGCCATGCTCCTGCTCGTCGTGTCCGACAACACCTTGCAGCTCATGATCGGCTGGGAGCTCGTCGGCCTCTGCTCCTTCATGCTGATCGGCCACTGGTGGGAGGAGGGCGTCAACTCCAGCGCCGCCATCAAGGCCTTCATCACCACCCGTACCGGCGACATCGGGCTGATGACGGGCATCATCACCCTCTTCTTCGCCGCCGGCCGCAGCTTCGACATCGAGCACCTCAACCACGAGGCCCTCACCGGCGGGATCGGCCACGGCACGCTGCTCGTCGGTGCCTGCCTGCTCTTCCTGGGCGTGATGGGCAAGAGCGCCCAGTTCCCGCTGCACGTGTGGCTGCCCGACGCCATGGCCGGCCCCACTCCGGTGTCCGCGCTGATCCACGCCGCCACCATGGTCGTGGCCGGCGTCTATCTGATCGCCCGCCTCTACGGCGTGTTCTTCGCCGGCTTCTCGATCGAGGTCGGCGGCACGAACCTGGTCGCCGTCATCGGCGCCATCACGGTGGTCATCGCCGCCCTGCTGGCGTTCGTGCAGGACGACGTGAAGAAGGTGCTGGCCTACTCGACGGTCAGCCAGCTCGGCTACATGGTCATGGCCCTCGGCGTCGGGGCCTGGACCGCCGGCGTCTTCCACCTCTTCACCCACGCCTTCTTCAAGGCCCTGCTCTTCCTCGGCTCCGGCTCCCTCATCCACGCCGTGCACTCGAACAACATGAGCGAGATGGGCGGCCTGCGGAAGCACATGCCCACCACGTTCTGGACGTTCATGGTCGGCTCGGTGGCGCTGGCCGGCATCTTCCCGCTGGCCGGGTTCTGGTCGAAGGACGAGATCCTGCTGGGCGCGTCGGAGAACGGCTTCCCGCTCATGCTGATCGTGGGCCTCGCCGGCGCCTTCATGACCGCGGCCTACATGACCCGGGCCTGCTACCTCATCTTCGCCGGCGAGTACCGGGGTCACGGCCACCCCCACGAGTCGCCCCCCTCGATGGCCTGGCCGCTTCGAATCCTGGCCGTTCCCGCCGTCCTGGCCGGCCTGCTCAACGCCCCCGGCATCGAGCTGTTCCACGGCTGGGTGGAGTTCGAGGTGCCCGGCGTCGAACCGTTCCTCCACGCCCACGAGTTCAACCCTGTGCTGGCCGTCGGGTCGCTGGCCGTCGCCCTCCTTGGCATCGCCATCGCGTCCGCCTACTACTTCCGCGGCGCCCTCGTCGGCCTGTCCGACCGGTTGCCGGTTCTGAAGGTCGGCCACCGGGTCTTGGTCAACAAGTACTACCTGGACGACCTGTTCCTGGCCATCATCCGCGGCATCCAGTACCCCATTGCCAAGGGCGCCTACTGGGTCAACCAGCACGTGCTCGACGGCGTGATCAACGGGGTCGGCAAAGGAGCCCAGGCCGGCGCCCACCTGGTCTACGACGTGATCGACCAGCGGGTCATCGACGGGGCGGTCAACGGCGCCGGCCTGTCGGCGGAGGAGGGTGGCAGCATCCTGCGCCACGTCCAGACGGGGAAGGTGCAGCAGTACGCGGCCCTGTTGTTCGGTGCAGTCGCGGTCTTGGCGATGGGCCTGGTGGTCCTCACGTGAGGGAGTCTCGAAACAGATGCTGACCGCTGCGATCTTCCTGCCAGTCGTCGGAGCCGCGCTCCTGGCGCTGATCCCGCGGGAGCGGGAGGAGATGCTCAAGATGGTCGCCCTGGTGGTGACGCTGGCGACCGCGGTGGTCGGGCTCTCGCTGCTTTTCGGGTTCGACTACTCAGACGCCGGCACGCTCCAGTACACGACCGACCACGGCTGGATCGACGTCATCAACAGCCGCTACCACATCGGGATCGACGGGATCTCACTGCCGCTGCTGATCCTGTCGATGGTGATCACGGTCCTCTGCGTCATCTACTCCTGGGACCACTTCCCCGAGCCCCACAACCCCAAGGCGTTCCTGATCCTCATGCTCGTCCTGGAGACGGGCATGAACGGCACGTTCGCGGCCCAGGACCTCATCCTGTTCTTCGTCTTCTTCGAGCTGGTCCTGCTGCCCATGTACTTCATGATCGGCGTGTGGGGCGGGCCGAACCGCCAGTACGCGGCGATCAAGTTCTTCCTGTACACGCTGTTCGGCTCGGCGCTGATGATCCTGAGCTTCCTGGCCCTGTACTTCAAGGGCGGGCAGACCTTCGATATCCCGTTGCTGATCGAGCAGGGCGGGGCCATCGCCCACGGCACCCAGCTGCTGATCTTCGGCGGCCTGTTCATGGGCTTCGCCATCAAGGTGCCGATGTTCCCGTTCCACACCTGGCTGCCCGACGCCCACACCGAGGCGCCGACTGTCGGCTCGGTGATCCTGGCCGCCGTCCTCCTGAAGCTGGGGACCTACGGGTTCATCCGCATCGCCATCCCGATCCTCCCCGAGGCAGCGAAGTCGTGGGCCCCGTGGATCGGGCTGCTGGCAGTCATCGGCATCATCTACGGCGCCCTCGGCTGCCTGGCCCAGCGCGACATGAAGCGCCTCATCGCCTTCTCCTCCGTCGCCCACATGGGCTTCGTGATGCTCGGCATCGCGACGCTGACCGACTTCGGCATCAACGCCGCCGTGTTCGGCATGGTGGCCCACGGCCTCATCACCGGCATGCTGTTCTTCATCGCCGGTTCGATCCAGGAGCGCTTCGGCACCCGTGAGCTGTCCCGCCTCGGCGGCCTCCTGCTCCAGGCCCCGAAGATGGGCTGGATCCTCGGCTTCTGTGCCTTCGCGTCGCTCGGCCTGCCGGGTCTGGCCGGGTTCTGGGGCGAGTTCCCCGCCATCCTCTCCGCCTACCAACCGGCCGACGGTCTGAGCGAGCTGACCTTCCGCGTCTACATGGCCGTCGCCGCCATCGGCACGGTGTTCGCCGCCGGCTACCTGCTGTGGATGCTGCAGCGGGTGGCGTTCGGCACGGTGAAGCCCGAGTTCGAGAACGCCCACATCCACGACCTGCACATCCCGGAGTACATCGCCTGGGTCCCGCTGCTCGTCGGCATCCTGGTGTTCGGCATCTTCCCCCACCTGATCTTCCACATGACCGACGCCGCTGTCAGCGCCGTCACCTCCGGCGTCGACGCCCTCGGCAACGTGGCGGCCGGCGCCGGCGGGCACTGAGCACCCATGCCGTTCACCCCGCCCAGCCTCGACTACCACGCCCTCGCGCCGGAGATCATCCTCACCGCGGTGCTGGCCGTCGTCCTGCTGGCCGACCTGTTCCTCGACCAGTCCCGGAAGTGGCTGCTGTCCAACATCGCCGCCTTCGGCCTGGTGGCGGCGATGGTGCCGATCATCTCCCTGGCCCTCTCCGACACCGACGTGCGGTCGATGGTCGACGGTGCCTACGTCGTCGACAACTTCGCCCTGGTCCTCAAAGCCCTCTTCCTGGGCGTCGGCTTCGTCGTGCTGCTCATGTCGACGAACTACGTCGAGGACGGCGACTACTACGAGGGCGAGTTCTACTTCCTCCTGCTGTCGTCGCTGCTGGGCATGGTGGTCATGTCCTCGTCGCGCGACCTCATCACCATCTTCGTCGCCCTTGAGACCCTGTCCATCCCTGCGTACATGCTCGCCGGCTGGCGGAAGCGGGACCTGAAGAGCAACGAGGCGTCGCTCAAGTACTACCTGCTGGGCGTCCTGGCGTCGGCGGTCATGCTCTACGGCATGTCGCTGATCTACGGCTTCACGGGCACCACCGTGCTGGTCGACATCGGCGAGCAGATGGCGGGCAACGCGGCCAACCAGCCACTGGTGACGCTGGCCATCGTGTTCATCATCGTCGGCTTCGCCTTCAAGGTGTCCGCCGTCCCGTTCCACTCGTGGGCCCCGGACACCTACGAAGGCGCGCCCACGCCGGTGACCGCCTTCCTCTCGGTGGCGTCGAAGACCGGCGGGTTCGTCGCCCTGCTGCAGCTCGTCTTCGTCGGCTTCTTCGGCCGGGACGACGTGTGGGGCCCGATGTTCGGCATCCTCGCCGCGCTGACCATGACCGTGGGCAACCTGATCGCCCTGCGCCAGACGAACATCGTCCGCATGCTGGCGTACTCCTCCATCGCCCAGGCCGGTTATATCCTGGTGCCGTTCGCCATCGCCGGCTCGAACGGCGGCGCCGGCGCCGGCAGCGCGTTCACCGCCACCGTCGTCTACCTGCTCGTCTACGCGGCCATGAACCTCGGCGCCTTCGCCATCGTGATCGCCGTCGCCCGCAAGACGCGCTCCGGCGAGATCACGTCCTACGGCGGCCTCTACGAGTACGCGCCCGGCCTGGCCGTGCTGATGTCGATCTTCCTGTTCTCGCTGGCGGGCATCCCACCGCTGGCTGGATTCTGGGCGAAGGTCTTCATCTTCCGGGCCGTGATCGACGCCGGCACGTCGTGGGCCGTCCTGCTCGGTGTCGTCGCCGCGGTCAACTCGGTGATCGCGCTGTTCTACTACTCGTCGATCGCCCGGGAGATGTTTATGAACCCGGTGCCCGACGGCGACCGGACGCCGATCCGGGTGCCGACGCCGCTGATCACCGCCCTCGGCATCACCGCCGCCATCGTCATCGTGGTGGGCGTGTACCCGCAGACGTTCGCCAACTTCGGGGATCTGGCGTCGCTGGTTCCCTAACGGGCCTGATTGCCGAGGAGGCCCGCCGGCACGGGCCGCTCGGCTTCGACCGGGTCGTCGAGCTGGCGCTCTACCACCCCGACCACGGCTTCTACGAGACGGGCGGCGCCGCCGGCCGCGCCGGTGGAGACTTTCTCACCAGCCCCGAGGTCGGCCCGCTGTTCGGCGCCGTCCTGGCCCGGGCCCTCGACGCCTGGTGGTCGGAACTGGGCGAGCCGGATCAGTTCACCGTGGTCGAGGCCGGCGCCGGCCGGGGCGCCCTGGCCAAGGCGGTGCTGGCCGCGGCGCCGGCCTGCGGGCCGGCGCTGCGGTACGTCGCCGTCGAGCGCTCGGCCGCGCTGCGGGCCCAGCACCCCGCCGGCGTGGAGTCGGCTGGGACCTTGCCGGCAGAGCCGTTCGCCGGCGTGGTCCTGGCCAACGAGCTGGTCGACAACCTCCCGTTCGGCCTCGTGGAGCGCCGGCCCGAGGGCTGGGCCGAGGTGAGGGTGACGGCCGATCTCGCCGAGACGCTGGTGGCGGTCGACGACCCCGCACTGGCGCCGGACGCCCCGGTCGGCGGTCGCATCCCGGTGCAGCGGGCGGCCCGGGCCTGGGTCGACGAGGCCCGTCGGCTGGCGGGTCGTGTCGTGGTGATCGACTACGCCGACACCACGCCGGGGATGGCCCGCCGGCCCTGGACCGACTGGGTCCGCACCTACCGGGGGCACGGCCGGGGCCGCAGCCCGCTGGAGGACCTGGGTCAGCAGGACGTCACCTGCGAGGTGGCGGTCGACCAGTTGCCGCCGGCGACATCCGACCGCAGCCAGGCCGAGTTCCTGCGG
This sequence comes from Acidimicrobiia bacterium, assembly GCA_023265025.1. Classification (GTDB taxonomy): domain Bacteria; phylum Actinomycetota; class Acidimicrobiia; order Acidimicrobiales; family AC-14; genus CADCTB01. Next base: position 127,668 of record JAHFUP010000003.1, read on the forward strand.
GCCCACGGCATCGAGGAGCTGGCGTACGACGCGCGCCGGGCCTGGCAGGAGCGAGCCCACATCGGCGACCTCCAGGCCCTGATCTCCCGCAGCCGGGTGCACGAGGCCAACGCCCTTACCGACGAGGCCGGCCTGGGCGCGTTCCGGGTCCTGGAGTGGCTTCAGGGTGTGTAGCGCACGCCCTCCGACGACGACGCCGGCGAGCTGACCACCACCAGCCCGCCCCACATGAGCATGCCGTTCCCGTCCCACACCGCCATCGGGAACCCCCGGCCCAGCAGGGGGACCGCCTCCAGCGGCCGCCACCGGTTCGTGGCCGGGTCGTAGGCTGCCCCGTCGTCCCGCGGCGTCAGCGACGTGCGGGGCTCGAGGATGCGGTCGACGGGCCGGTTGGCGCTCGCCCCGGGCAGGGAGATGCCGCCCCAGATCAGCAGCTCCCGGCCACTCCAGACCGCCGCCGGCGCGGTCCGGGGCGCGAACGCGGTATTCGTCATGGCCCGCCACCGGTCGGTGGCCGGGTCGTAGACGGCGCCGTTGGCGAAGAAGGCGCCGCTGGCGGCACTACCGCCCCAGACGAGTAGCTCCCGCCCGGTCCATGCGGCCGCCGGGTCGTCGCGGCCGGCCAGCGGCGACGCGGCGATGGTGCGCCAGCGGTCGGTCGCCGGGTCGTACGCCGCCCCGTCGGTGAACTCCCGGCCGCCGGGTCGGTCGACACCGCCCCAGACGACCATCTCCCGCCCCGTCCAGGCCGTCACCCCGCCGGCCCGTGGCCCGAGCGGTCCTTCGGCGATCTTGCGCCACTGGTCCGCCCCGGCGTCGTAGACGGCGCCGTCGCCGAACAGCTCGTCGAAGTCCGCCCCGCCCCAGACCAGTAGCTCCCGCCCCGTCCACGCCGACATCACACTGTCGCGGGGCGAGATCGGCGCCGGCGCCAGCATCCGCCACCGGTCGCGGGCCGGGTTGTACGCGGCACCGTCGGCCAGGTAGTCGTCACCCACGCCGCCCCACACGACCATGTCCGTCCCAGTCCACGCCGAGGCCGCGGGCGCCCGGGCGGACAGCGGCGACCTGGGCAGCTTCCGCCAGGCGTTCGTCGCCGGCACGTAGGAGGCGCCGTCGGCGAGGTGCGGGGCGCGAGGCGTCGGGCAGGCGGCGCCGGCGCAGTTCTCCCCGCCCCAGAGCAACATCGCCGAGCCCGTCCACACCGCGGCCGCTTTGTACCGCCCGCAGAGGCCGGCCGGCGAGATCTCCGTCCAGTGCGCGCCGCCCTCGGAGCCGATGCCGACGTCGGGGGCCGTCTCCGTCGGGCACGGGGGCTTCGACGGCTCGCCGCGGCCGGTGGAGCGGGCCAGCTGGGCGAAGCCGAGGATGCCGACCACACCGAGGATGACCACGACGGCGCCGAACCGGCTCGATTTGGCCGGCGCCGGCTTCGACGCGTGATCCGGGCACTTGTACCCGACCTCGGTGCGGATGGCGCAGTCGGGGCAGATCGGCGTGTCGCAGGTAACGCAGGTGATGCGGGTCGGCCTCTGATGGCGTACGCAGGTGAGTTGAGGCGCGCCGTCCACGGCGGGGAGGCTATCGAGCGCGCGCTGGGTAGGCTCCGAAACCATGGCTGAGAACCCGGCGAACCCCACGATCGAGGCCTACCAACTGGAGGAGCGCCGCTTTCCACCATCCGAAGCTTTCAAGAAGGACGCCCTCGTCGTCGACCCCTGGATGTACGACGACGCCGAGCGTGACTGGCAGGGCTTCTGGGCCCGCCAGGCCCTCGACCTCCTCGACTGGTCGGAGGAGTGGCACACGATCCTGGAGTGGGATCTCCCGTTCGCCAAGTGGTTCGTGGGCGGCAAGCTCAACGTCTCGTACAACTGCGTCGACCGCCACGTCGAGGCCGGCCGGGGTGACAAGGTCGCGTACCACTGGGAGGGCGAGCCGGGCGACACGCGGACCATCACCTACGCCGACCTCCAGGCCGAGGTCGGCCGGTTCGCTGCCGTCCTCCGGTCGCTCGGCGTGACGAAGGGCGACCGGGTCGCCATCTACATGCCGATGATCCCCGAGCTCCCGGTGGCCATGCTGGCGTGCGCCCGCCTCGGGGCGCCCCACTCGGTGGTGTTCGGTGGCTTCTCGTCGGAGTCGCTGCGCGACCGGATCAACGACGCCGAGGCGAAGGTCCTGATCACCGCCGACGGCGGCTGGCGGCGGGGCCAGGTCATCCCGCTCAAGGACAACGCCGACGTCGCCGTCACCGAGACGCCCTCGATCGACCACGTCGTCGTCGTCCGCCGGACCGAGAAGCCGATCGCATGGGACGATGCTCGCGACAAGTGGTACCACGACCTCATGGCCGGCGTGTCCGACGCCGACGCCGCAGCACCGCCCGAGCCGATGGACGCCGAGGACCTCCTCTACCTCCTCTACACGTCGGGCACCACGGCCAAGCCCAAGGGCATCATGCACAGCACGGGTGGCTACCTGACCCAGGTCGCCTTCACCCACAAGTACGTGTTCGACCTGCACGCCGACACCGACGTCTACTGGTGCGCGGCCGACATCGGCTGGGTCACCGGCCACAGCTACATCGTCTACGGGCCGCTGGCCAATGGGGCGACGTCCGTCATGTACGAGGGCAGCCCCGACTTCCCGCAGAAGGACCGGTGGTGGTCGATCATCGAGCGCTACAAGGTCAGCATCCTCTACACCGCGCCCACCGCCATACGGACGTTCATGAAATGGGGCACGGAGTACCCCGAGGCGCACGACATGTCGTCGCTGCGGATGCTCGGGTCGGTGGGGGAGCCCATCAACCCCGAGGCCTGGATCTGGTACTTCGAGCACATCGGTGGCGGTCGCTGCCCGCTGGTCGACACTTGGTGGCAGACCGAGACCGGCGCCATCATGATCTCGCCGCTTCCGGGCGCCACCACGCTGAAACCCGGCTCGGCGACCTTCCCGCTGCCGGGCATCGGCGCCGAGGTGGTCGACGACCAGGGCGCCGTCTGCCCCACGGGCGGCGGCTACCTGACCCTCACCCGGCCGTGGCCGTCGATGCTGCGCGGCATCTACGGGGACCCCGAGCGGTACCGCCAGACCTACTGGTCGCGCTTCGACGGCCGGTACTTCGCCGGCGACGGCGCCCGGGTCGACGACGAGGGCTACTTCTGGCTGATGGGCCGGGTGGACGACGTCATGAACATCTCCGGGCACCGGGTGTCGACGACCGAGGTGGAGTCTGCGCTGGTGGACCACCCCACCGTCGCCGAGGCGGCCGTGGTCGGGGCCAAGGATCCCACCACCGGGCAGGCCATCATCGCCTTCGTGACCCTCAAGGGTGGAATCGAGGCCGACAGCGAGCACGGCGAGGCCCTGCGCCGGCATGTCACCAAGAAGATCGGCGCCGTGGCCCGGCCGCACACGGTGATCTTCACGGACGACCTGCCCAAGACCCGCAGCGGCAAGATCATGCGCCGGCTGTTGAAGGACGTGGCCGAGGGCCGCGACCTGGGCGACACGACCACGCTGGCCGACGCCTCGGTGGTCGAGGAGATCAAGCGGCGCGCATCGGCCGGCGGACCGGACGAGGAGTAGCCGGCTGCCCGACATCCCCAAGCACTGGCGCTGGCGGGACGAGCCAGTCAAAGGCCAGGCGGTGCTGGTCGACATCGACGGCGTGCTCTCCGACGCCACCGGCCGCCAGCACTTCCTCGAAGACGAGGGGAAGCGCAACTGGCGCGCCTTCTTCGACGCATGCGGCGACGACCCGGTCATCGACGAAGTGGCCCGCCTGATCGAGCTGCTCGACCGCGACCTGGCCGTGATCCTCCTCACGGGCCGGCCGGTGCGGGTCCAGCCCAACACCCTCGCCTGGCTCGAGCGCTACGACCTGCGCTGGGACCTCCTCATCATGCGCAACGCCGGCGACTACGCCGCGGCCCGGGAGTTCAAGCGGGGCACCGTAGGCGAGCTCCGAGGCTACGGCTTCGACCTCCGCCTCGCCTTCGAGGACGACCGGCGCAACGCCGAGATGTTCCACGAGGAGGGCGTGCCCTGCGTCTACATCCACTCGGGCTACTACGAGTAGGCCGACCTCAACAGTCGTAGATCGTCAACGTCAGAGGGCTGCTGACCGCCGACGCGTTGCCCGTTCGGTCCACCGCCCGGAGTGTGAAGGTGGTGGTTGCGGCCCCGCGGGCGCCGTAGGTGTGGATGGCGCCGCTGCCGATCGCCATGTCGCGGAACACACCGCTGACGTACACCTCGTACTCGATCGCCACCTGCGGATCGACGTTGTCGGTCGACTGGTCCCAGGCGAAGACGACCTCGCAGTCGCCCCGGTCCTCGACCCAGCGCAGGTTCGTGGGGACGGTGGGCGCCTGGGTATCCGAGCTCGCCTGCGTCGTCGTCGGCACCGTGTTGCTCGTCGCCAGGTTGCCCGACACGTCCCGCGCCTCGACCGTGAAGCTGTGCGTCGTGGCCGGCGCCAGGTGGCGCACGACGGCGTGCTCACTCCCGAGCCAGAACACGTTGGGGGCGGGGGCGCCGTCCATGAGCAGGCGGTAGCCGACAGGGTTCAGCGGGATGTCGTCGGTGGACGCGGTCCACGACAGCCACACCTCCGACGGGGTGACGCTGTCGACGGTCAGGACCGGTGGCGAGGGAGGCGTGGTGTCGAGCGGCAGCGTCGCCGTGACCGTGTTGCTGTTGCCCGAGCGGTTCCACTGCTCGTCCTCGGCGTAGACGTGGAACGAATAGGTGGCGCCGGGCGTCAACGACGTCATGGTGACGGTGGTCTGCGGATGCCACACCAGGGTGCTGAGCCCGCGGCTGTCGACGACGAGGTACCGGAGACGGGTCACGCCTCCGCTGTCAGTGGACGGGTTCCACGCCAACGACACGGTGCTCGCGGTCGTCCCCGTCACCCGCAGATCGGTGGGTGTCGTGGGCGACCCCCCACCTCCGACCTTGGTCGTCGTCGTTGTCGTCGGCGACGGCTTGCCCCCCTTGGCCGCCGAGGCGGCCGGGGCCAGGATCACCAGGGCCGGCACGAACAGAAGTGCGGCGACCATGCCAGCCGTCGCCCGCGGGGTACGTCGCCTCGCTCGCATGGAGCGTCCTTGCACTGTGTCCCGTCAGCTATCACTACGAGCGACGACTCGAGTGGGATTGCGCGATCGTCCGTGGCGCTCAGCCCGGGATCGTCAAGAGGACGCGACCTCGGGTGCCGGCATCGACACGATCGTGGGCCTCTGCGACCTGCTCCAGCGAGAGGAGAGCGTCGATCGGGATGAAGAGCGCCCCGTCCCGGGCCGCGGCGGTGAGGTCGGCGGCAGCCTGCTGCTTCGCCTCGGACGGGAAGTCGTCGCTGCCGAGGAGGCGGATGGTCAGGTTGTCGAACAGCATGGACCAGAACGGGAAGTCGGGGCGGTCGCGCCGGGTGGCGTAGGCGGCGATGACCGCCCCGTTCCTCACGACGGCGGCGTCGAGGTCGACGTTGTCGGAGAAGGCGACCTCGACGACGCGGTCCACCCCGTCCGGCGCGGCCGCCCGGATGGCGGTGGCCGGCGCCGGGTGGTCGAGGGCGACGAGGTGGTCGACCACTCGGTCGTTGACACGCTCTCGGTCACCGTGCTGTCGCACCGTCCCGATGACCGTCGCGCCGCCCCAGTGGGCGAGCTGGGCGGCGACGCTCCCCACGCCGCCGAGCACGCCGTGGACGAGGACGGTCGAGCCATTGACGGGGCCGTCTCCGAACACCGCCCGGTGGGCGGTGATGCCCGGGATGCCGAGGCAGGCGCCCATGTCGTCGCCCACGTTGTCGGGTAGGGCGACGGCCTGGTGCGCGGGAACGACGGTGAACCGGGCGGCGGTGCCGAACGGCCGGTACGACTGGGCGCCGAAGACCCACGCCCGCTCGCCCACGCGGGCGGCGTCGACACCCTCGCCGGCCGACTCGATCGTGCCGGCGCCATCGCTGTGCGGGATCACCCGAGGGAACGGCATCGCGGAACCGAGCCAGCCCCGCCGCTTCTTGGTGTCGCCCGGGCTCACTCCCGAGCGGGTGAGGCGGACGCGAACCTCGCCCGGACCGGCCTCCGGCTCGGGAAGCTCGCCGACCTGCAGCACCTCGCCGGCCGGCCCCTGGCGCTCATACCAGGCGGCGAGCACAACCAACCATCTGTGGAGTCCGCACACCCAACGGTACCGATCGGTACCTCGCCGGCGGCGCGCTACCTCGGCCGGCGTGACGGATATGGGGGCGTACCGGTGGATCCACGACCAAAGCCAGTCGTACCTGGCGGTGGCCGCGTGCGTGACCATCGTGCGGGGTCTCGACGTGCCCGGGACGATCGAGGCGTTCCGCGGCGAGCCGTCGGGCCCTCCCGAACCGCATGCCTCGTTCGTCGAACGGCCTGGTTACGTCGAGGCGGCCGCAGTCGCCCAGGTGGGCGACGTGGTCGTCGCCGTCGAGCCAAACGGCTTCCAAGGGTCGCAGCCGGAAGTGCTGCGGGAGGCGTCCCCATGGGCGTCGCCGTCAATGTGTTCTGGAACGTCAGCCTGGTCGGCAGCTTCTCCTCCATGGAAGGGGCGGAGCTAGTGACATTTGGACGCACGCGCTGAACTGAGAAAATCGTCGCCGATCCCAGAAACGTCTGAGACGTTTGCAACCGACCTGAGAAATGCCGGTCGGCGCCTCGTTCCGGATCTGGCCCGGTTGAAGGCGTTTGGTCGAGCCGGTCGATCGGACCAGTCACCGCCTCTCAAGGAGCTGTGGTGAGACACAGTGTCCGGGGCGGCTGGGGTGGTGCGGATGTCTCACGCGCTGCGGTGGAGATGCCGCTACTCCCGCCGGCCAAAATCGTGACGACCCAGTCCTCCATCGGCGCCGGGCCGTGATCGTCCCAGAAGTGCGAAGCGCGTCGCCTCGGCCCATCCCCGACTCGGGACGCGATCCGAGCAACGGTCGGTTCTCCGCGACCGTTGTTAACCTTTCGACCCTGATCGGCTCCTTACGGTCATGAGGCGGGATGCGGTGAGCGAGGTAGTCGTGGGCGAAGGCACGGCCGATGCCATCGAGCACGTGTACCGCCAGCACGGCCAGGCCGTCTGGCGGTCGGTGTTCGCCTACGCCGGAGACCGCGAGGTGGCTGACGACGCAGTGGCGGAGGCGTTCGCCCAGGCGCTGCGTCGTGGCACGGCGATCGACGCGCCGCTGCCCTGGATCTGGCGCACCGCCTTCCGGCTGGCCGCCGGAGCGCTGAAGGAGAGAGGTCGGGGTGGCACCCCGCTGCGGGCCCAGGACTCCTACGAGCTGCCGCAGTCCGCCTCGGACCTGATCGCCGCCCTGCGCCTCCTGTCGCCGAGGCAGCGGGCCTCGGTGACCCTCCATCACTACGCCGGCTACCCGGTGGGCGAGGTGGCGAACATCCTGGGGTCCACGCCCGCGGCGGTGCGGGTCCACCTACACCGGGGACGGGCGCGGCTGCGCACCCTGTTGGGAGACGACGATGACTGACCTCGACGAGCACATTCGCCGCCGCCTCGACCGGGTGCCGGCGCCCGACCTGTGGCCTGCGATCCAGGACCGTGTACCTACGGCCACGCCCCGACGCCGGCCGCCTCGCCGGTCACTCGTCGGCGCCGGCGCGCTGGCCACGGTGCTCGCCGTCGTTCTCGTGGTGACGGTCGTCGTCCGCGACGACGGCCGCGACCAACAGGAGTTGCAGGTCGGTGGCCGGGAGGTGCCGACCTCGACAACCGCGGCGTTGCCCCCGCCATCCGGTCCAAGGATCGTGTCCTCGGTCACCGTGGATGGCGGAGTCGGGCCTATGACGGCGGGGTTCGGGTCGGTCTGGGTCGGGTCGAGCCTCCACCGGACCCTTGTTCGGATCGACCCCGCCACCAACGAGACACTGGCCACCATCTCTCTCGGTACCGGTACCGGTGCCGTCGGCCTCGCCGTCGGCGAGGGAGCGGTGTGGGCCGTCGGTGGCGGTGATGCTGCGAATCCGCGGGCTGGCCCGCTAGTTGGCGAAGCGTTCCTCATGCGCATCGATCCGCGGACCAACACCGTGTCGGCCCGGCTGCCGTTGGAGGGGGCCTACGGGGTCGCCGTCGGACCGGGAGCCATCTGGGTCGCCAGCGCCCGAGACCACCTCTGGCGCGTCGACCCGGTGCGCATGGAGGTGACGGCGAGGATCGCCATTGACCTACCCCTCGGGGTGGCGGCCACGGCCGACGCCGTCTGGGTGACCGGAGGTCGCGTTGAGGGGATGGTCGAACGCGTCGACCCGTCCAGAAACGTGGTGACGGCATCCATTGCCACCGGCCGTTCCTCCGGTGCAGTCGCCACAGTCGCCATCGGCACGCAGTTGGTGTGGGTCGGGAGCGGCGACGGGACGGTGACGGGCATCGATCCGGCGACGAATACGGTCCGGACCACCCTTCGCGTCGGCAGGGGCCTCCAGAGCCTGGCCGACGACGGAGACGGGACACTCTGGGTCGCCTCGTCGCCCATCCCGACCTCCCCCTCGTCGCCCACCCCGACCTCCCCGAGCACGATCCTCCGTGTGGACGTTGCGACCGGAAAGTCGTCGCCGCCCCTCGATGTCGGCCCGCAGGTCACGGGCGTTGCGTTCTTCGATGGCGCCCTGTGGGTTGGCGACCGGTCGCGGGGATCGGTTCTCAAGATCCAGTAGGAACGTCGGCCGCGACGATTTTCTCAGGTCAGCGCGTGCGTCCCAGACATCGTTCGATCCTTTGTTTCCGACCCCCGCCACTCTGCGATCGGGCGGCGCCCTAGTGGTGCCGCGCGGAAGTTCGACGGTGTATTTCCTAGCTATTCGATGGTGTTGATGTAGAGGCCAGCGGCGCAGTCGAGGGCCTCTTCGGCGGTGCCGACGGGTGTGCCGGTGGGGAGGAAGGAGTCCTCGTAGTCGTCGTGGCTGGCCCGGTAGAT
>JAHFUP010000179.1 GCA_023265025.1 Acidimicrobiia bacterium
TAGAAGCGGAGGGCGGCCAGCTTGTCGGTGAGCTTCGACACGGCCGAGACGACGGGGCTGGCGGGGTCGAAGTCGATCAGCGGGATCTCGGCCTTGTCGGCGTCGAGCACCAGGGTGCTCCAGGGCAACTCGCCCTCCAGGGTGAGGCCGTGGCGCTCGCAGTACTCGGCGATGGCCGATGCGTCGTCGGGGGAGCGCAGCTTGTTGGCCACGACGCCGACCCGCTTGATGGGCAGCTCGGAGGCCAGGCCGGCCATGCGCTTGGCCGTCTCGAAGGAGCGGTAGTAGGGCTCGACGACGAGGAGCAGGGCGTCGACGTGGCGGGTGGTGCCCCGGCTGAGGTGCTCCGGCGACGCCTCCAGGTCGAGGATGCTGATGGTGTTCTCCAGCTCCTCGATGTCGGCCAGCAGGGCGCTGACGGTGGCGTGGGCCGAGCAGAGGCAGCCCTCGTCCGCGTGGGCCGGCATGGCCATCTTGAGGACGTGGACACCGTCGGGTGCCAACCCGCCGTAGCGGGCCACGATGTCCATGACCGGCTCCTTCAGGGCTGCATTGCCGTTGAGCTTGCGCGACACCAGCCCCATCGGGAGGGGCTGGATGGCCTCGGCCCGCTCCCGGTCGATGCCCAGAGCAGTGGCCACATTGGGGTTGCTGTCGCCGTCGACGACGATGACGTCGTGACCCTGGCGGGCGAAGAGCCGGGCCATGGTGGAGGAGAGGGTGGTCTTGCCGGCGCCACCCTTTCCGGCGACGGCGACACGAAGCGTGGTCACGTGGTGAGGCTCTCCACGGGCGCTCGTTCGGTGATCTTGTCGTACCGGGCGAGGTAGGCGGACAGGAAGCGCCGGCCCTCACGCAGGGCCCCGGCCCAGGCGTGCAGCCACTCGACGCCCTCGTCGGTGAGGCGGTAGCTGCGGCGGGCGGGGCCGGCGGTGGAGTGCTCCCACCACGACGCCACCAGGCCGTCCTGCTCCATGACCCGCAGGGCGCGGTAGAGGCCGCCCGGGTCCACGTTGCGCAGGCCGAGCTGGGCGATCTGCTCCAGGAGGTCGTAGCCGTGGGCCGGCGTCTCGGCGATGAGCAGGAGGAGGCTGGCCCGCAGATAGTTGCGCGGTAGCCCTCCCTGCGGCTCTTCGGTGCTGCGTCCCTTCAATGCCCCTCCCGGGTGCCGATGCTGCTCGAATGGTGTGTTGGCGGCGTGCCGACGTCAGATGGTTGCCGACGTTCAGATGGTGCTTCAGTATCGGTCAGTGCTCGTGGTCGTGCAGTTCCTCTTTCATGGCCCGGTCGCGCAGGCAGGCGTCGGCCTCGTCGGGCGAGTTGTGGCACCAGCAGTCGGCGCTGCACTCCCCGTGGGTCGGCCGCATGAGCTCCTCGAACGAGGCGGCGAACTCCAGGCCGCCCTCGCGGGCGCCGGCCTCGGACAGCTTGTACCGGTCACCGACGCGCTCGACGTAGCCCTCGCCCAGCAGACGGTCGAGGTACAGCACGCCGATGTGGGCATCCACCCCGAGGAAGCGCTCCAGGAGGGAGGCGTCAACCTGGTCGCCGAAGCCCTCGCCCTTGAGCCAGAACATGACCTGCAGGATCTCGCTGCGCCAGTAGAGCGCCCGAAGGGCCTCCGACTTCGGCGGGTGCATCACTTCTTCCACTGGACCTCCTGGAAGTCAGCGTTCAGCAAGGACGGGTACGTTGAAAGGGCTTCGCCGATTCCACCAATCTTTCCTGACGGTGGGACCAGATAGGTGTAGTCTACACTTACCAATCGAGGAAAACGGGGGGTTCTTTTCATGCCGTCGACCAGAGGCCGGGCGACCACCGCAGCACCGACGATCCGCACTCGGAAGGGTTCCGGGACCAGGGAGATCGCGCTGCCGGACACCCGCGAGGGTGGCGTCGTTCCCACTGGCGATACGACCATTGAGAACTGGCGGGAGAACCCGCTCGACCCGATGGCCCCCATTGGGATCCGCTCCCGTGCGCTGGAGCCCGACTCCAGCCGCATCCGCCTCGGCCCGCTGGAGAAGGTGTACCTGATCTGGATGGTCGGCGGCTCCTGCGACGGTTGCACCGTGTCGGTCACCGGCGCCGTGCACCCCCGGGTGGAGCACCTCCTCGCCGGCATCATCCCCGGCCTGCCCCGGGTGGAGCTGATCCACACCGTGACGAGCACCGAGGTCGGCCCCGAGTGGACCCACAACCTCTTCATGGCCGAGCGCGGCGAGCTCGACGCCCCCTACGTCATCACCTGGGAGGGCTCGATCATGGACGAGTCCATCGCCGGCGACGGCTACTGGATGGGCCTGGGCGAGGACCCCCAGACCG
>JAHFUP010000049.1 GCA_023265025.1 Acidimicrobiia bacterium
TCCCGGCTCTCGAAGCGCTCCCTCACCTACACAGCGCTACCACCCCACCCCAACCCCGCGCCAGTCCGGGTACAAACCCGCAGGTCACAGCCTCGCCGCTCCGACTTCCGCGCAGCCCTGGTTGCGACTCCCCGGGCTGCAGTCGTCGCGGTCGGGGAAGTCGCCGAAGTCTGCAGTTAGTGGATGGCAGCAGAGCGGGTGGCCCAATGTAGCGAAACCGGCCCGAGCGCCGCCATGATCGACCTCCAGCGATTTCCCATCGCTTTCCAACCGACGCTACGTCACACTCGTTCCCGTCCACTGGAGTCGAGTCAGAGATGCCGATACGGTGTCAGCACCGGTGGGCACCGTCGACGGGAGCGAGGAACCATGAGGATGCGCGCACGATCCCTTCGGGCCTTGGCCGCGGCTGGCGCCGTCGCCATTTCGGTGGTTTGCGTGCCGACTGCCGCGAGTGCCTTCAACCCTCAGCCCGATCCCCCGGGGCGGGCATCGCTTGAGGGCCGGGTCACCGACGCCTGCACGATCCATCCCCTCGACGGCGTGGGCCTGCACCTCACCCTCGCCGGCGGTGATTTCACCTCCGCGGGGGCCACGAGCACCAACAGCGGGGGCCACTACCTGTTCAAGGGCCTGGCAGCGGGCAACTACCTGATCTCGGCAAGCGACGGATCCGGGGGTGCGGGGTCGCAGTTCCAGGTGAGCATCCCCGCCGTCCAGCGCGGCGTCGTCCACCTCGACCTCAACCTCACGCCCCCCGACCCCTGCTGAGCGTCGGCCCCTCTCGCCAGCCGCCCGGCGCCGTTCGCGTAGAGCGGACAGCATCCGGCGATGCGCGACGATAAGGTGGCAGGGCAGCACGGCGACAAGGCGGACCGGCGAGCTGCGATCCGGCAAGGGACGGAGGTGCGGGGTGGCAGAGGCGGACGTTTCCCGTTCGAAAGCACCCGATCCGACGGTGGACGCCCGAGTCGATCTCGGCGCTTCCGACGAGCCCAAGGGGCGCCGGTCAGGCGGGGCTCTACACCGGCCGGGCGTTCACGTCGCCTCCCACCCCGGCGCCACGGACCAATCGCATTCGCATCGCCCCGCCGTGCTGCCCGATCTAGATCGAACGGATGAAGCCAAGCCGTCGCGTCCCACCTCGAACCCCAAGGACGGTTGAGCGATCGTGCTCAAGTTCTGCAACTCCTATCCGAGCACGGTGTGGGTGACTATCATGTGGTACCACCCGAACTGCTCCGATGGCGGCAACTGGGAGAAGGCAGGCTGGTGGCAGATCGTCCCCGGTGCTTGCAAGGTCGCCTTCGGCGATGACCTGGACGACGTGAACCGCTACTGGTGCTTCTACGCCCAGGCCGCAGATGGGGCGGTGTGGTCGGGGCCATATATGCGGTCCGTGCCGCATCAAGCATTCGACTGGTGCGAGTGGACGAGCCAATCCGGCGCGAGGAGCGTCGGGTACCGGCTCCTCGACATCAACGGATATGACGATTACACGCTCACGCTCGTCCCGTAGGTCGCTGCTCAGCATCTATTCGCCGTAGAAATCGGATTCATGCCCCCGGCCGCAATCTACGCCAGCGTGATGGCCCAGCTCCCGGTAAGAACGAAGAAGGTCGACCGCGAGAACGGCGAATGGATGCTGGCCGGGTCGACTCGGCCTGTGACCTGCTGGCGTTCACCCAGTCGCTATGCCATCAACCCGGCCTTTTGGTGAAACGTGCTAGCCGGCGGCGGCGGGGTCGACCAGCCAGATGAGGCGGTCGGCCTTGAGCCGGGTGGCGGGGACGTCGGGGTCGCCCCGGCGCACGGCGGCGAACGCCTCCCGCTTCTCCTCGCCCTCGACGGTGACGACCGCCAGACGGGCCCGGGAGATCCCCGAGAAGGTCAGCGTCATGCGCTGGTGGGGATTGCGACCGGCTGGGTCGGTGTTCATGACGACCAGCCGGCCCGGGTCTGCCTCGAGGCCTGTCGACCGCGGGAAGAGCGAGGCGGTGTGGCCGTCGGGGCCCAGGCCGAGGTGCACCAGGTCGAGGCGGCCCACCTGCGCCACCCGCTGCTGGTAGGGGTCGGGTCCCTCCTCGCAGCGCATCGGGTAGACGGCGTTCGCGGCCCCCACCCGCTCGAGAAGGGCTTCCCGGCCCAGCCGCTCGTTGGAGTCGACGTCGCCCGGCGGGACGCAGCGCTCGTCGCCCCAGTAGACATCCACCTGCCACCAGTCGATCTGGTCGGCGCCGTCGGCGGCCAGGCGCTCGTAGCAACGGCGGGCCGTCCCTCCGCCCGAGAGCACGAGCGAGAACCCGTCGCCCGGACGGTTCAGGAACGCCTCGACCACCCGCTCGGAAAACTCTCCGGGCACGTCGTCGACCGTGATCACCTCTCCGTTCACGGTGTCGGCCCCATTTGGTCTCCCTCGGCCAGTCGCAGGTCACGGGCGCCGGCCAGGGCTTCCTCGTAGATCTCGTCGTGGCCGAACCTGGTGAGCGCCGAGGCCAGGGCCAGCGACGGCCACTGCTCGCGCATCCTCACTGTCTGTTCCACCTTGGGGCCGTCTTCGATGTCGACGCAGGACTTGATCTCCCGCTCGGCGCCCAGACGGGCCACCGTGAAGGTCCCTCTCCTGCCGTCGTAGACGCCGTGGATGGTGACCGAGACATGGTCGTCGCGTGCAAGGTGGACGCGCACGGGCGGCAGGTTCAGCCGGCGCAGGAGCCACCCACCCAGCAGGAACCGCGGCCCGTGGTTTCCCCGCACCTCGACCCGGTCGACCGCCCCGAGAAACGGCCGGTAGACCGCGCCCTCGAACAGCCCGGTCAACATGCTGCGCCACTGTTCGAGGCGCATCCACGACAGGTCGGCGACAGGGAGCCTCTTGGCCAGGGTGAGGCTCCGGGCCAGGACGTCGCCGCCGGCCTCGGCCACGGCCCGGCTGTCCACCACCACCCGGTTGGCGGCCTGCATGAGCGGGTCACCTGGCGACGGCAGGCCGGCGGGCAGCCACACGACCATGGGCACGTCGGGGAGGGCGAAGGGCTCGACGATCGAGTCCAGGTGGTGGCGGGCGTTGCCCCGCACCCGGAGCACCACCTCCTCGAAGCACACAGCCCGCCCCTCGCGCTCGATGGCGCGGACCCACACCGAGGCGTCGGTGCCGTTGGCCGCGTCGGGCTCGTCGTCCACCGCGACGATGATCAGCGACCGCGACGGGTGGCGGGCGCCGAGATCGGCGATGATCTGGCGGGCGCCGTCCGCCTCGGCGTCGGTGTTGACCACCGCGACGAGCGTGAGCACGCTGGTGCGCACCGCGGCCCGCTGCTCGTGCCGGCGCAGGTCGGTGAGCGCGTTCTCGACCTGGCCGATGGTGACGTTGTCGGATTCCCAGGAGCCGATCGTGGTGACCGTGGTGGATTCGGGCATGAACGCCTACGGCTTGCGCCAGCGCCGACCGTCGCGGTCGAGCAGGGTGTCCGCTTCGGGCGGGCCCCAGGTGCCGGCCTCGTACCGGGCGAGGGGAAGGTCGCCCTCCCCGAAGGCCTCCAACACCGGGTCGACGATCCGCCACGCCTGGGCCACCTCGTCGGAGCGGATGAACAGCGTGGGGTCACCGAGCAGGGCGTCGAGCAGGAGGCGCTCGTAGGCCTCGGGCGTCTCCTCCAGGAAGGCGGCGCCGTAGAAGAAGTCCATCGACACCGACCGCACCCGGAACGCCTGGCCGGGCACCTTGGCGCCGAACCGCAGGGTGATTCCCTCGTCGGGCTGGATGCGCAGCACGAGGGCGTCGGGCTCCAGGCCCTCGGCCTGGCTCATGGCGAACGGCAGATGGGGGACCCGGTTGAACTCCATGGCCACCTCGGTGACCCGCTTCGGCAGGTACTTCCCGGTGCGGACGTAGATGGGCACGCCGGCCCACCGCCAGTTGTCGACCTTCAGGCGCATGGCTACGTAGGTCTCGGTCTGGCTGTGCGGGTCGACGCCCTCCTCGTCGCGGTAGCCGTGCACCTCCGAGCCCTGGACCCACCCCGAGCGGTACTGGGCCCGCACCACGTTCTGGGCCACCTCCTCGGGGCTCATGACGTCAACCGCCCGGAGCGCCTTGACCTTCTCGTCGCGGATGCCGCCGGCGTCGAAGGTGGCCGGGGGCTCCATCAGCGTGAGGGCCAGCACCTGCATGACGTGGTTCTGCACGATGTCGCGCAGGGCGCCCGCATTCTCGTAGAAGCCGCCTCGGTGGCCCACTCCCAGCGACTCGGCGACGGTGATCTGCACGTGGTTGACGTACCGGCGGTTCCAGATCGGCTCGAAGATGGCGTTGGCGAAGCGCAGGGCGAGGACGTTCTGGACCGTCTCCTTCCCGAGGTAGTGGTCGATCCGGTACACCTGGCGCTCTTCGAACGCCTCGTGCACGACGGCGTCGAGCCGCTCCGCGGAACGGGCGTCGCGCCCGAACGGCTTCTCGATCACGATGCGCACGAAGGCATCGTCGTTGGCCGGGCGGTTCAGGCCGCACCCGGCCAGGCCTTGCACGACGGTCGGGAACGTGTCGGGCGGCGTGGCCAGGTAGATCAGGCGGTTCTGGGCCGTGCCCCGCTGCTCGTCGAGCTCGTCGAGGACGTCCTTGAGCCTCTTGAACGTGTCGGGGTGCGAGTAGTCGCCGGCCACATAACGGAACCCGCCGCCGGCGAAGGCCTCCCAGACGTGCTTGGCGTCCTCGCCGCCCCCGCCCGACACCTCCACCGCGGCGCGCATCCGCTCGCGGAACTCCTCGTCGGTCATCGGCGTGCGGGCCACGCCGACGACGGAGAAGCCGGGGGGGAGCAGCCGGCGCAGGGCCAGGTTCTCGACCGCCGGCATGAGCTTGCGGCTGGTGAGGTCGCCCGACGCCCCGAAGACCACCAGGACGGCCGGCGGGGCCACCCGTTCGACGGTGGCCTCGGCCAGCGGGTTCTCGCCGCTCGTGGACAGGGGCCCGCTCATGCGTCGGATGCTAGGGGAGAGGGGACCGCGCCGTGGGCGGTCAACTCGACTGGAGGAGCTCGGTGGCCTTGTCGTGCAGCGACCCCATCAGCTCGTCGAAGGACTTGGTGAAGGACGCCACGCCCTCGTCCTCGAGCACCCGGCTGACGTCGGCCATGTCGACGCCGACCCTGGCCAGGTCGTCCATCACCTGGTGGGCCTGGTCGAGGTCGCGGTTGATGGTGCAGGCCAGCGTCCCCCGGCGCTCGAAGGCGTCGATCGTTGCGTCGGGCATGGTGTTGACGGTGTCGGGGCCGATCAGGTTGTCGATGTAGAGGGTGTCCGGGTAGGCGGGGTTCTTGGTCGACGTGGATGCCCAGAGCGGGCGCTGCACCCGGGCACCCTGGTCGCAGAGGGCGTCCCACCGCTCGCCGCGGAACTTCGAGGTGAAGAGCTCGTAGGCGAGCTTGGCCTGGGCGATGGCCGCCTTGCCCCGCAGCGCGAGGGCGTCGTCGGTACCGATCTTCTGCAGCCGGCGGTCAACCTCGGTGTCGACCCGGCTCACGAAGAACGAGGCCACGCTGTGGATGCGGGACAGGTCGCCGTCGCAGTCCTCCAGGCCGGACAGGTAGGCCTCGATGACCTCGGCGTGGCGCTCGATGGAGAAGATGAGGGTGATGTTGATGCTGCGGCCCTCGGCGATCATCTGGCGGATGGCCGGGATGCCGGCTGCGGTGGCGGGGATCTTCACCAGCAGGTTGGGCTGGGTGATCCGGTCGTCGAGCTGGCGCGCCGATGCCATGGTGCCCTCGGTGTCGTTGGCCAGCGTGGGCGACACCTCGATCGAGACGAACCCGTCGCCGCCGGCGCTCTCTTCGTAAAGGGGACGGAGCAGGTCGAGGGCGTGGGTCACGTCGTCGATCACGAGGTCCCAGTAGGCGTCGTCGACGGACTCGTGATGCTCCATCAGGCTGCGGAACTGGTCGTCGTACTCGGCCTGGCCGGCGATGGCCTTCTGGAAGATGGTGGGGTTCGAGGTGATGCCCCGGATGCCCTCGTTGATCAGCCGCGTCAGGTCGCCGCTGGTGATGTACCCCCGCTTGAGGTTGTCCAGCCAGGGACTCTGGCCCTGCTCACCGAAGAGTCGCTCGAGTCGCGTCATACCGCGACGCTATTCCTCCTGGGCGGGCTTACGGAACCGAAAGCAGAACCACGGACGCGGTGAAGCCGTGCATGAAGTTGTGGCCGCCGATCGGGCCGAGCTCGCCGGCGCAGAACATGCCGGCGATCGGGGCGCCGGCGAGGCTCTCGGAGACGACCCTGGCGTCGTGGTGGGGCTTCGGGAACAGGTTGGTGCCCCGACCGTTGCAGGTGAACACCAGCGCGGCGTCGGCGCGACGGCCGTCCACCATGCGGCGCAGGTCCTGGTCGGCCGACACGTGGTCACGGACCTGGAACTGGGCGGTCGAGCCCACCTG
Source organism: Acidimicrobiia bacterium (assembly GCA_023265025.1). Classification (GTDB taxonomy): domain Bacteria; phylum Actinomycetota; class Acidimicrobiia; order Acidimicrobiales; family AC-14; genus CADCTB01. The sequence goes on from JAHFUP010000049.1 coordinate 6,435, forward strand.
CAGGATGTCGCCCACCCGCAGGGCCCCGCTGTTCGGGTCGGCCCCGACGACGGTGCGCACGAGGAAGTCGCCGGGGCCGAAGTCGACCTTGCTCTCGTCGATCACCCGGCCGATCTGCACTACGTCGGCGAGCAGCTCCCGGTCCTCGTCGGTGAGAGTGGCGGCGACCTCCTGCAGGCGCTCGACCGCGGAGCGGCCGGCCAGCTCGTAGACGATGTTCTGCTCGGCCCGGGTGACGACGAACGGGCTGCCCACCGGCCGGCAGCCCTGGGACACGACGGTGGCCACCTCGACCTGGGCGCTGAGGAACGCTCCGACCGCGCCGGCGGTCACCACCCGGTCGTCGATCACCAGACGGTTGCCGCCGGGGGCACGGGCTGCGGAGGCCATCCCGCCGACCACCGGCATCCCCGGCCGGTCCTCCTCCATCCGGCGTAGGAGGTCGTCGGTCGGGAATGTGAAGGGGTCCGGGATCAGCAGCAGGGCGCTGGCATCGTCGGGGATCGAGTCGGGCCAGCCGGTGAACGTCAGGCCGTCGGGGGAGTCGCCGGCGGTGAGATGGAACGGGGTCACCGTGCCCGTGCGCCCGGCCCAGAGGGAGATCGCCGGCCCCCGCTCGACCTCGTGGTCGCCGCCCACGACCGAGACTGCCGCGCAGCCGAGCATGGCCTTGGGGCGCAACGTGGCGTTGATCGTGGCCACGATCTCCTCGATGGCCGGCGCATGGATCGGCGTCACGAAGAGCATGGCGAGGTCCGGGGCGATGCCCGGATCCCCGAGGGCCGCGAGGACACGCCCCACGACGTCGCCGGTCGCCACCGCTGGGTCGGGGTGCTCCGACATCGCTGCCGCGAAGGATCGTGTCATGCCGGCGCCAGCAGCGTGAGGGGCACGACGACCGACGAGTCTCCCGGCAGGAGCTTCACGTGGGCCTCGATCGTGCCGTAGGCCTCATACGTCAGCTCGCCCTTCACCAGGAGCCGCCCGAACTTCCCGGGCTGGACGCTGACCGGCTGCGCGTTGCGAGCGACTTCGGCGCCGGCGGCGTCGAGGAACTCGACCTCCAGGGTGCCGGCGCCGCTGTCGTCAACCGGGCAGCGGACGAACACCACCAGGTGCGGGGCGACGTGCACCGGCAGCTCCCCCGGAGCCGCCAGCGAGAACATGACGCCGGTCAGGTCGAAGCGGGTCGAGGGGCCGGCGACCGAGCGCTGCTCGATCCCCTCCACGAAAAGAGCCGACACGATGTCCATACGCTGAACGCTAGTTGTCGGCCGGCGTGTCAGAGGGCGACGACGTTGAGCGCGACGCCAAGGTGGCCGGCAATGCGTCCGAGGTCGGTGCCCTCGCTGGTGAGGACCGCCACCGGGGCGGGCGCCCGCTGGACCACGGCCCCGAGGTGTGCGTCGGCCACCGAGACGTCGAGCGCATTGCGAAGCGAAGCAGCATCGTCAGCGACCTCGCCACCAAGCACGACATCCTCGGCGCGAAACCGGTTGATGATAGCCACCTCAGGCCGGCGCCGGTCCCAACCGGCCTCCACCCGGACTGCGGCAGGTACCAACAGCCGGAACGATCCAGCCTTCCGGAGATTGCCGGAGGCGACGACCTCAAGGGCGGCAAGCGCCCGCCGATGCTTGCGGTGGCGGACGTCGGTGAGCGCCTGGATCGCTTCGTTGTCGAGGACGGCTGTCAGCGCCCCGCTCATGCGGCGGCGGCGAGACCGGCCGCGTACAGCAACACATCGTCGGGAGTCGGGTTCTCGCTGAGCTGCATGATCTCCGACGCAGCCCGACGAATGAGCTCCGGCCGTTCGGCCAGCGGGTTCCCCCCCATCTCGGCCGCAATGAGCGCGATCTCGGCCAGGTCGGGCCGGACCTCCGGGTGGTCCCGGTAATGGGCGTCGAGCACTGCTCGCTGGGCCACCGCTCCCAGGTGGTCCCGGAGCCCCCGCACGGTCAACTCGGTCGTCGAATCTGCCAGTCCCATCTCCGCGGCCAGAACGGCGGCGTCGCGGAGTGCCAATGGCAGGCGAATGGAAGTACCAACCGTCTCTCCATCGGATAGGTCGAGCAGGTCGAGGAGCCGCGTGAGCCGCTGGTCCATGGCTGAATTGTACCACCCTGTGTACCACGGTTCGGGTTTGAGGACCGGCCAGAAAGAAAACATAGGATTGTCGCCATGGACGACGAGAAGCAGGGGTGGCAGGAGCTCGGGCAGCAGCTGCGAGTGGATGCGGTGCGGGTGAGCGGGGTCGCCGGGTCGGGTCACCCGACCTCGTCGATGTCGGCCGCCGACCTCATGGCGGTGCTGATCAGCAAGTACCTCCGCTACGACTTCGACGCCCCGGACAACCCGGCGAACGACCACCTGATCTTCTCGAAGGGCCACGCCTCCCCGCTGCTCTACGCCATCTACAAGGCGGTCGGCGCGGTCACCGGCGAGGAGATGGCGACCTACCGCCAGCTGGGCAGCCGCCTGGAGGGTCACCCCACGCCGGACATCCCCTGGGTCGACGTGGCCACCGGATCGCTCGGCCAGGGCCTGCCCATCGCGGTGGGCGTCGCCCTCGCCGCCAAGCGGCTGGACCAGCTCGACTACCGGACCTGGGTCCTGTGCGGTGACTCGGAGATGGCCGAGGGCTCGATGTGGGAGGCGTTCGAAGAGGCCAGCTTCGCCGGCCTCGACAACCTCACGGCCATCATCGACGTCAACCGCCTGGGCCAGAGCGGCCCGACCCGTCACGGCTGGGACCTCGACGCCTACCGCAATCGGGCCGAGGCCTTCGGCTGGCACGCCATCGAGGTCGACGGCCACGACGTCGAGGCCGTCGACGCCGCCTTCGCCGAGGCCGTCGCCACCAAGGGGAAGCCCTCGGTGATCATCGCCAAGACCAAGAAGGGCGCCGGCGTGAAGTCGGTCGAGGACCAGCTCAACGCCCACGGCAAGGCCGTCCCCGACTGGGAGGACGCCGTCAAGGAGCTCGGCGGGGACCGCGACATCCGCGTCGCCGTGCCGAAGCCGCCCACCGACGGTACGCCGCATGTCTTCGACGCCGGCGCCCTCCAGCTGCCGACGTACGAGAAGGGCGGGGACAAGGTCTCCACCCGCAAGGCCTACGGCGACGCGTTGGCCGCCCTGGGCTCGGCCCGAGGCGACGTGGTGGCTCTCGACGGCGAGGTGTCCAACTCGACGTTCTCGGAGATCTTCCGCGAGGCCCATCCCGACCGCTACTTCGAGTGCTACATCGCCGAGCAGCAGATGATCGCCACCGCGATCGGCCTGCAGGTCCGGGGTTGGGTCCCGTTCGCGTCCACCTTCGCCGCCTTCCTCAGCCGGGCCTACGACTTCATCCGCATGGCCGCGGTCAGCCAGGCCCGCATGAACATTTGCGGCTCCCATGCCGGCGTGTCCATCGGTGAGGACGGCCCCTCGCAGATGGGCCTCGAGGACCTGGCCTCGTTCCGGGCGGTGCACAAGAGCACCGTCCTGTACCCGAGCGACGCGACGCAGACGGCGGCCCTCGTCGCGCTCATGGCCGACATCCCCGAGGGCGTGGCCTACCTGCGCACCACCCGCGGCAACACGGACATCCTCTACGGGGCCGACGAGACGTTCGAGGTGGGCGGCTCGAAGGTGCTGCGGTCGTCAGATGACGACAAGGTCACGATCGTGGGCGCCGGCATCACCCTCCACGAGGCGCTCAAGGCCGCCGACGCGCTCGCCTCCGACGGCCTGGCTGTGCGGGTCATCGACCTGTACTCCGTCAAGCCCCTCGACGCCACCACCCTCACCGAGGCGGTGCGCGCCACGGAAGGCCGCATCATCACCGTCGAGGACCACTGGCCCGAGGGCGGCATCGGCGACGCGGTGGCCTCGGCCCTGGCCGAGGCCCAGCTCGACATCCCGGTCAAGTTGGTCAAGCTGGCGGTGTCCAAGCTGCCCGGCTCGGCCAAGCCCGACGAGTGCATCACCGCTGCGGGCATCGACGCCGAGGCCATCGCCGGCGCGGCCCGCAAGCTCGCAGGCTGAACAGTACGAGTCGCTGCCCGCCCGGAAATCCCTCCGGGCGGGGTAGCCTGCGGTGCTATGTGGGTTTCGAGCGCGTCCGGCCTCCGCTCTGACTGAGCGGGCGATGAGCCGGATGACGACGGCGGGCCCGTCGCTCTCGACCCGCGACGCGATCCTGGCCGAGGCGCTGCGGTGCTTCGCCGAGCACGGCTACGAGGGCACGTCGCTCAACGACATCGCCGCCGGCGTCGGCATCCGCCGGCCGAGCCTGCTCCACCACTTCCCGTCGAAAGAGGCCCTGTACCGCCAGGTCTTCGAGCGGGCGCTGGCCGACTGGTACCTGGAGGTGGACGCCGCCACCGAGGTTCCCGAAGAGGGCTGGCCGCAAGTCGACAAGATCCTCACCGCCGGGTTCCGGTTCTTCATGGACCACCCCGAGTTCGTCCGCCTGGTCCGCCGGGAGGCGCTGGAAGGCGGGAGCCGGCTGGGCATGGAGCTGGGGGAGGGCCTGCGGCCCTACTTCAACACCGCGGTGAGCTTCTTCGAGCGGGAGATGGCCGCCGGCCGCCTCCGCCGTCACGACCCCCAGCAGCTCTTCTTCACCATTTACGGCGCCCTGGTGAGCTACTTCAGCGACATCCCGTTGCTGGAAGGCCTGCTGGGTGGCGACCCGCTGGCGCTCGACGTGGTCATGGCCCGCCTGGAGCACCTCCGCTCGCTGCTCCGTGCCGCATTGCAGCCCTAGGTCAGCTCGACTCTCTTGCGGCCTCGTAGGCGGAGGCCAGGTTGGCGCGGCTCATGAGCGTGTAGGGATGGTCGGGACCGAGCACCCGCTCGCAGTCGGCCAGGGTGGCCTCATACATCGGGACGGCGCGGCCCAGGTCGCCGGCCGACTCGTAGGCGTAGGCCAGGTTGTTGCGGGTCGTGAGCGTGTCGCGATGGTCGGGACCGAGCACCCGCTCGCAGTCGGCCAGGGTGGCCTCATACATCGGGACGGCGCGGCCCAGGTCGCCGGCCGACTCGTAGGCGTAGGCCAGGTTGTTGCGGCTGGCGAGGGCGTCGAGATGGTCGGGACCGAATGCCGCTTCGAGAGTGGTCCGGGCGGTCTCCCACACGCCCTCTACCTCCTTGACCCGGCCGGAGCGCTCGTAGCTGGCATCGAGCGCGATGGCCAGCTGCAGGTGCAGGTTGGCCGGCGTATCTGCCCTCGCCGCCTCGAGCACAACCCCTGCTCTCGCCGGCTCCCGTTCCTCGAGAAGCCGCTCGCCGAGCCACAGAAGAACGGCAGCCGTCTCAGTGGACGCGGAGCCGGCCACCCGATCCAGCAGGACATCCGCCGGGCCATGGCCTGTGCAGCGGACCTGGTGGACTGCGAGCAGCGCCGTCGCCTCGATACGGACATCCTCGGTCGGGCTCGCGCAGAGCTGGTCGAGCCGGGGCACCCACTCCTCCCCGCGGTCGCCCCGCAGCCCGAGATGGGCGAGCCCGAGGCGTGCCCGTTCCGGGGAGACCTCGGTGAGCTGGCGCTCGACCAAGTGGGAGATCGCCGGCGGTTGCCGGAGCAGCGGCTCGGGGTCGCCGGCCTGGAACGAGGCGATGGCCGCATCCACATCGAGCAGGACGGGCTGCGCCAGCGTGTTGATCGCCGCCTTGGGGTCGGGATGGAACATGCCTGCCGTGGGGTCAGTGGCCCATGCGACGGTACGGAGGAGCGTCCGGTCGGCGAGCGCTCCGGCCACGGCCAGCGGGGCGTCGGTGAGCATCGATTGACGGGCCTCGTGCCGGTAGAAGTACGTCGACGTGCCGGTGTCGTCGATGGCACCGAGGCTCTCCTGATCGAACCAGGCCTTGAGGAAGTCGACCACCAGCGCGACAGGTCGACCCCTGGCTTCCTTCAACTGGAATGCCAGCCGGGCCAGGGGCTCGGCGAGCTGGTAATAGCTGCGCCGGCGGTCGCCCATGTCGGCGAGCAGCCCGGTGCGGCGCACGATCCACCCGCGCCGGCGGAGGTCGGTGACCGTCTTCGCCAGGCTGCGGGGATCGATCCCGGTGCGATCGGCCACCTCGGCCACCGTGAGGGCGCCGTCGGCCGCAGCCAGGGCGCGGACGGCCCGCCGCTCGTTGAGCGAGAGGCGGTCGAGCTGCTGCTGGTAGTAGGGCGTGAGGTCGTCGAAGCGCTCGACGAGGGCGGAGACGAGGTCGTCGAGGCGGTCGATGGTGAGGCCCGACGCGAGGAGGGCCCAGACCCGAGGTTGCCCGCCGGCGAGATGGGCGACGGTGGCGAGGCGGCTCCTGGCGCGCCGCTCGTCCAGCCGGGCCGACAGTGCCGCGTCGCCGTTCACCTCGGCGATCCGCTTCAGCATCCGTGCCGCGTCGTCGACGTCGAACGGCTCCAAGGTCGTGGTGTCGAAGAAGCCGTAGAACGGCTCGGCCTGGTCGAGTAGGTCCTCGCCCAGCCGGGTCGCGGTGGAGATCAGCAACAACGGGCGGTGGTTCTCCAAGAGGGCCCGGAGCCGGCGTTGGCCCTCGCTGCCGATGGCCTCGAGCACGGTGTCGAGGTTTTCGATGATCACGACGATCGGCCCGCGTCGCCCGGCAACCTCGACGATCGTGTCGAGGGGATCGGCGTCGGTCGGCTCGATGGCCGGTTCCAGCGCCTCGACGATCTCGGTGGCGAGGTCGTGAAGAGACCCGATGGTCCACATGTCCTCGGGCAGCCATGCGAGCTGGAAGTCCGTACCGAAGCCGGGCATGGCTTTGGCCCGGTGGTACACCAGGCTAACGAGGTGGGTCTTGCCGGCGCCTCGTGGCCCGACGAACAGCTTGGCGGCGCGTTCGCTGGTGGTCGCCGCCCGCTCGACCCGGCCGACGGCGTCGTCGAGGAGGTGGTGGCGGTTGACGAACAGCCGCTCCAGCGTGTCGGCGTCGAGCAGGCTCGGCGTGAAGTGGGCCCCGGTCGTCATGACCGTCACAGCCTCCGCAGGACCCATATCCGGCGCAGCGCGGGGTACCGCCACTCATAGCGACGGGCACCGTCGATGACGACCGCATCGAGGTAGTGGTCGGACCGCAACCAGTCGAGGACCGTCCGGAGGTGGCCGTCACCTTCGATGGCGATGCCGTCCGGTCGACCGAGGGCCAGCAGCTCTGCGCGATCCCGGGGACCTGCGGCAAGCTGGTCGAGAAGCCACGCCGCCAATTCGGCGTCCTTGCCGTAGTGACGGTTCAGACGGGTGAGGAAGGCGGTCATCTGGTGGCTGCGGTCCAGGTCGCCGAGGGCGTGGTCGAGCAACTCGACGATCTCCCCGGGTGCGAGTGCCTTCCTCTTGCGGTCGCGCACCTCCTTGGCCGCCAGGTGGATCAGGAAGGCGATACCCCCGCTCGCCTCGGCCAACTCGTCCACACAGCCCCGCTCGGGTGCTCGATGCCCGCGCCGAGCAGCAGGCTCTCGCTCAGCCATCTGGTCCACGCCGGGTCGAGGGGACCGAGGGTCGATGTTCTCCACGTCGTTCAGCAGGTCGTCCCGGCCGAGCCGGCGGACGACGTGGTGGAAGCCAACGGACCCGGTGAGGAGCCACCGGACCGACACCGCGTCCCGGGACTCCCGGAACCGGCGGAGCAGTGCCAGTGCCTGGGTGGCGGCCGGCGCGCCTTCGGTATCGGCGATGGGGTCGGCCTTGAACGGCGACGCCAGCTCGAACTCGACGCCTTTGACGGTGGTCTTGGCCTTCGTGCTCCCAGGAAGGCGCGGGCGGCATTCCTGGCCCGGCGACCAAGCGTCTGGTGACCCTGGATGCCGTTCAGGGCCAGCTCGACCAGGCCGACCGTGCTGCTCACGCCCTGGAGGGACTGCCGGACGCACAGCCACGGGGCCGGTGGCTCGTGGCAGAGCCTGACGAGCACGCTCGTTTTCCCGATCCGGCGGGGTTCGTTCAGCAGGAGCGTGGCCCGGGACCGGCCCAGTAGTTCCCAGATGGCGGCGACCGCCCCATCCCGACCGACGATGTCCGGCGGGTCCATCTGATGGCCCGGCGACGGGTGCAGCGGTCGGATGGGTGGCAGCTGCTCGGTCCCCATACCAGGCTCCTTTTATACGGGATGGTTCCCGTATAAGTGTACGGCGGATTTCCCGCACAATCGAGCCGTTCGCTAGGCGAGCTCGTCGAGCGCGAACCTGGCGGGTAGGAGGGCGCCCAGGGCCAGGCAGGCCGGGCAGCACGCCTCGCCGGCGGCCGGTAGGCCCCGCCGTGCGCCTCGCCGGCGCAGCCAGAACACCACGCCGACCCCGACCAGGGCGGCCAGCACCACCAGCGTCGGCCCTCTCGCCTCGTCCAGCGCATCGCGCGCCGCGGGGCCGAGGACGTACCCCAGGGCGATGTGGAGCTGGACGAACACGCTGCTGCCGACGACCAGGGCGGGCAGCGCCCGGCCCGGGGCGAGGGTCGATCCGCCGGCCGCCACGACGGTGACCGTGCGCAGCCCCGGGGTGGCCCGGCCGACGAGCAGGGCGAGCGGGCCGCGCCGTTCGAGCAGGCCGCTGGCCCGCTGCAGCCGCTCGGGGGTGAGGCCGACCCGGGGGCCGAGGCGGTCGAGGGCGGCGCGGCCCGGCCCCCGTACCACGAAGAACAGCGACGCGGTGCCGACGGCGGCGACGAGCTCCACCGCCAGGATGACCAGCAGCAGTGGAAACCGGCCGGCCGAGGCACGTTCGCCGAGCACGAGCAGCAGCACGTCGGACGGCAGCGGGATCGGCACGCCCGCCTCCATGGCGACCAGTAGGGCGGTGAAGACCGGAAGCCCGTAGTTCACGCCGGCGCCGGCCTGTTCTCCCTCCGCCATACGAAGCGGAGGCCCGACCACACCTCGGTCACCGCGCACACCTTGTTGTCGACCAGGCCCTGGGGCAGGCCGACCTCCCGGAGGACGTCCTCGGTGAGGTCGGTCGGCACCCTGGACGCCCGCTTGGGCCAGGCGACCCAGAACCCGCCGGCCGGCGTGATCGACGCGGCCACAGCCGGGAACCGCCGCTCCAACTGGCGCCGCTCGGTGACGAAGAGGAGGACGACGTCGAGGTCGGGGCGCAGCCGGCGCAGGATCTGCACGCCGTCGGGAAGCGGGGCCAGCTCGGCATCGAAACCCTCGGGGGCGTCGAGCAGGGCCACCCGCGCCGCCTCCTTGATGCCGAGCTTCCTCGACAGCGGCGTGCCCGAGTATCCGACCATCCCCGCAGCTTGCCTCAAGCGAGGGGCCGCCGGCGTCGACACATCTAGCAATGATCGTCTCCGGCGGAGTAAACATGAAAGACTATGAGACATCATGAATAGTACGGAGTGGTTGAGCGTAGCGGGGGCGTGTCGTCGGCTGAAGGTGTCCCGGACGACACTCTTCCGCCTCATCGACCGGGGTGAGTTGCCGGCGTACCGGTTCGGCTGGATGATCCGGCTCCGGGCGGCCGATGTCGAGGCCTTCCGGCGCAGCCGAGACGATCAACCCGGCTGATAGCTGCGCAGGAGCAGGGCGGCGTTTTGTCCGCCGAAGCCTGCGGCGTTGACCATGACCGAGTGCAGGACCATGGGGCGGGGCGCGCCCACCACGTGGTCGAAGCGGCAGTCGGGGTCGACCGTCCCGGCTGAGAGGCCCCGCGTCGCCGGCAGCAGCTGGTGGTGCACGGCCAGCGCGGCCACCAGCACGCCGAACGCGCCGGCCGCGCCCAGGCCGTGACCCAGGGACGCCTTGGGCGCGGTCACCGCCAGCGACGGAGCCGGGCCGAACACCGTCCGCAACGCCCGGGCCTCGGACAGGTCGCCGGCCACGGTGGCCGTGGCGTGGGCCACGAGCGCGTCGACGTCGCCGGGCCCGGCCCCGGCGTCGGCCAGCGCCCGGGACATCGCCTGGGCCGCCCCCCGGCCCTCCGGGTGCGGCGCAGCCAGGTGGTAGGCGTCGCCGGCGCTGCCTCCGCCGGCGACCACCGCCAGGACCCGCGCACCCCGAGCCGTGGCGTGATCGAGTAGCTCCAGCACGAAGACCGCGGCACCCTCCGACGCCACCATCCCGGTCCGGCGCACGCCGTAGGGCCGGCACGCCGAGGCGGGGTCGTCGCCGGCGGCGGCGAGGGCGCCGGCGTTGGCCAGGGAACCGAGGATCAGCGGCGACAGGGCCCCGTCGGTGGCGCCGGCCAGGACGACCTCGGCGTCGCCGCGCTGCAGGACCCGCAGCCCGTCAATCACCGCCTGGACGCCGGCCGCGCACGCGCCGACGCCGCCCAGGACCGGCCCCGTCGCGCCGAGGACGATCGACGGCTGGCACGCGGCCATGTTCGGCCCGTAGACCGGCGTGAAAAGCGGGCTGACCCGTGCCGGCCGCGCCGCTGCCGCGCCGGCCGCGGCCTCGGCCTCCAGCAGTCCACCGGCGCCGGTGTGGATCACGATCCCGAGCCCGTCGCCGGCGTAGCCCTCCAGGCCGGCGTCGGCCATGGCCATCGTCGACGCGACCACCGAGAACTGGCTGAACCGGCCCATCCGCCGGGCGGTGTTGCGGTCCATGTGGTCGCCGGCGTCGAACCACCCCGCCGGCCCCACGACACCGCAGCCCGCCCGCCGGAGGCCCTCGGGGGCCGCCTCGAGGCCCGACCGGCCGGCGAGCAGCCCATCCCACGTGCCGGCGGCGTCGCCGAGCGGTGTCACGGCCCCGACGCCCGTGATCGCAATCGCGGCGTCCGTCACGGCGGCGCCGACGATATCAGCGTCCCTTGATGCCCTCGTTGGCCCCCGGTCTACAGTTGGGCGCCATGGTCAGCGCCGTGACACAGAAAGAAGCGGGTCGCCTCTCGGAGGACCTGGCGGTCATCGCCGAGCCCCACCGGCTGCTCATGCTCCGCCACCTGCGCCGGGGGCCCCGCAGCGCCGGCTACCTGGCCAAGGCCCTCGACCTGCCCCAGCCCCTGGCCGCCTACCACCTGTCGGTCCTGCTGGGCGCCGGCCTCATCACCAAGCGCCGCAACGGTCGGTTCACCTGCTACGCCGCCGACCACAACCGGGTCAAGGAGCTGCACCGCACCATGGGGCGCCTGGTAGGCGCCTCCGGGGCGGTGGCCGAGGCCCAGGCCGCGGCCGACGACCCGTGCTGATCGCGGCGACCGAGCCGGGCAGGCTGGTCGCGGAACCGTCACCCCACGGCCTGGTGCGCTGCTACCCCGATCGGGTGCGCACGATCGTGGAGGCGCTGGACCGGGCCGTGCGCCTGTTCCCCGACGTCGTCGCCCTGGAGACGCCCGAGGGCGACGTCACCTACGCCGAGCTCGCCGAGCTCGTCGAGGGTGCGACCGAGCGCCTGGCCGAGGAGGGCCTGGTCACGGGCGATCGCCTGGCTGTCTGCATGCGCAACGGCCTCGACATCGTGGTCGCCATCTGGGCCGCGGCCCGGTCGGGCCTGGTCTTCGTCGGGCTGTCGACCAAGCTGGCGCCCACCCAGTGGGCCTACATGCTCGCCCACTCGGGCGCATCCCTGGCCCTCGGCCACCCCGAGTACGGCGACGGCCTCCGGGCCGCGGCCGCCGACGCCGGCATGGCCCCCGACCGGGTGCGGGAGGTCGGCGACCACCTCACTGGCCGCCGGCGACCCTGGCGGGGCGACGCCATCGCCTTCCCCGACGAGGACGCCACCTACGGCGTGATCTACACGTCCGGCACCACCGGGCGGCCCAAGGCCAGCCGCCTCGTCCACCGGGGCACCATGCATTCGGCCATCGCCTACGTCCGCACCCTCGCCCTCACCGCCGGCGACCGCACCGCCATCGTGTTCCCGCTGTACTACGTGACCGGCCACGTCGCCCAGGTCACGCCGATGATGCTGGTGGGGGGCACGTCGGTCACCGTCGCTGACGTCGTCCCCCGCGAGTTCGTCCGGCTCATCGGTCAGCGCCGTATCACCTATCTGATGGTCGTCCCCTCGATCTGGCCCCTGTTGCTGCGCGACCCCGGCTTTACATGGCCGGAGCTGGCCCACGTCGAGATCGGCGCGTTCGGGGGGTCACCGGTGCCCATCTCCGCCATCGCCGCCCTCCGCCGGCGGATGCCCCAACTGCGGCTGTACGACGCCTACGGCCTGACCGAGACCCACTCGCCGGCCACCATCCTCCTCGACTCGGAGTTCCGCCGGAAGCCGGGCTCGGTGGGGCGGCCGCTGCCGTGCGCGGATGTCCGGGTGGTCGACAACGACGGTCACGACGTGGCCCCGGGCGAGGCAGGCGAGCTGTGGATCCGCGGCCCGATGGTCACCACGGGCTACTACGGCGACGAGGCGGCGACCGCCGCCGCGTTCACCGACGGCTGGCTGCACTCGGGCGACTACGCCCGGGTCGACGACGAGGGGTATGTCTTCATCCTCGACCGCAAGAAGGACATGATCATGCGGGGCGGCAACAAGGTGTACTCGGTCGAACTTGAGTACCTCCTCGTCAGCCATCCCGACATCGCCGAGGCGGCCGTGTTCGGGGTGCCCGACCGCCTGGCCTTCGAGTCGGTCGCCACCTACGTCGTGCCCGCCACCGGCCGCTCGGTCGACGCCAGCACCGTCCAGCACTGGGTGGCGCGCCACATGGCCGAGTTCGCCGTCCCCCGGCACGTCCGCATCGTGGACGTGATCCCCCGCAACCGCACGGGCAAGATCGACAAGTTGGCACTGAGGGAGACCATGGAACTGGAGCTGCGTCGATGAGCGAGACGAACGCGACGGAGCCCCGGGTGCGGTCCGTCGTCGCCCTCCACCTCGACGTCGACCCCTCCCGCCTGCAGCCCGAGGCCCGCCTCGGCGAGGACCTGTGCGTCGACTCTCTCGCCGCCATCGACATGGCCATGGTGCTGGAGGACGAGTTCGACATCGCCCTGCCCGAGGAGGTCCTGGGCTGCGTCCGCACCTACGGCGACGTGGTGAGCCTGGTCGCCGAACGGGTCGAGCGCCGGATGCAGGAGGCCTGACAGCCCATCTGGCTGCAGCTACGTGCCTAGAGGCACGTCAGTGCAGCCAATTCGGGGTGGGAGGGGGGCTACACCAGCGGGGTGTCGAGCTCCAGCCCCAGCAGCACCCGCCCGACTGTCTCCAGGCCGGGGAACGCCAGCACCACGTGCTGGCCGAGGGCGTGGACGTCACGGTGCCGGCGCTGGAGCGGGTGGTCGTCGAACAGGGCGGTGGTGCCGGCGGCCTCGAAGCACAGGTCGACCGCGGCCCGGGACGACGAGGCGGCGTTGACGACGGCCAGGCGGGCGATGGCCCGGTCGTCCATGCCGGCGCCGGCGCCGGCGGCCAGCATCCGGTCGAGCGACTCGACCAGGAAGGCCCGGGCCGACCGGGTCAGGGCTTCAGCCCGTGCCACCATCGACTGCACGACGTCGCGGTCGGCCAGCCGGCGGGCGCTGCGGTACGGCGTCTTGGTCTGGGCCAGCTCGACCACGTCGTCGATGGCGCCCCGGGCGATGCCGAGGGCGACGGCGGCCAGCGGAGCGAAGAACAGCGGCATCGGCGGCGTCCGCCACATCGGGCCGGTCGCCCACGGTGCGAACGCGAAGGCCATGGTGTGGGCGGCCGGTACCGGGAGGCTGTCGACCGCATAGTCGTGGCTGGCGGTGCCTCGCAGGCCCGAGGTGTGCCAGGTGTCGTGGATCATCATCGACGACCTCGGGAAGAGGGCCAGCCGGGGCTGGGGGCGGCCGTCGTCAGTGGTGAGGAGCTCGCCGGCGTCGTCGACGAGGAGGCAGGCGCCGGCCATCCAGTCCGAGTGCGAGCCGCCGCTGCCGAAGCCCCAGCGACCGGTGACCACCAGGTTGCCGTCGCCGTCGACCGTGGCCCGGCCGGCGGTGTTGAACGAGCCGCCGGTGAGGGTCGCCGGCGACGCAAAGATCTTCCTCGCGCCGGCCTCGGGCAGGAAGGCAGCCAGCGCGTTGGTGCCGACCGCCACCGCCGCGCACCAACCGGTCGCGCCGTCGGCCGCGGCGAGGGTGGCGATGGCGTCCATCACCTCCGCCGGCGTCGCCTCGGCGCCGCCCAGTTCGGTCGGGAGCCAGAGGGCCGGGATGCCACTGGCCCTGAGGTCGTCGACCAGGTGGACAGGAAGCCGGCCCGTCGCCTCGATGGCCGCCGACAGGGCGGCGACGGGCCCCGCCATCCGGCGGGCTGCGTCGACGGCGCTCATTTTGTCGCCACGAGCCGGCGTATCCGGTAGCTGACCTCGACCGGCGCCGACCGGACCCGGGCCTGCAGCAGCGCGACCGCGGCGGCCACTCGGTCGGGGCCGGCGCCGGGCGCGTAGAACGAGCGGACGACGCGCTCGGCGTCGTCTGGGCCGCGGACGGCCCGGCCGAACAGGGCCGACTCGTCGCTGCGCAGCGTGAGCCCCGACGTCTCGAACCGGGCGGCCACCCCGGCGTCCAAACGTTCGGGGTACCCGATCCCGGCCTGGCCGAGCACACTGAGGATGGCCGCGAACGGAACGCTGCCGACGTCGCGGATCGGCACCGTCGCCACGAGCACCCCGCCCACCTGCAACACCCTGGCCACCTCGGCCAGCACGTCCTCGAGGGGCTTCACGAGCATGAGCGCCATCGACGCCACGACCGCCCCGGCGATGCCGGCGGCCAACGGCAGCGCCGTGGCCCCCGCCCGGGCGAGCAGGACGCCGCGCCCGCCGGCACAGGCCAGTTCGGCCGCCGAGAGATCGACGCCGACGACCCGCCGGCCGGGGAGCAGTCGGGCCAGGGGGGCGCTACCGCACGCCAGGTCCAGGACCGTCGTCGCCTCGGCGGGCACGGCGTCGACGACCCACTGGTACGGGGTCCGGCCCCGATGGTCGATGGTGTCGCCGAGCAGGTCCTCGGTGATGCCGGCGTGGGCCCGGTGGTAGTCGACCAGGTAGCCGGCCCAGCGGTCTGTCACCGCGGCCTCATGCGTCGAGGACCCTGCTCAGCACGGCCGCTTTGAGCTCGACGAAGCGGGGGTCGGCCAGCGTGGCCCGGCCCCGCGGCGCCGGCAGGTCGACGGCCAGCTCCTCCACCACCTCGGCCGGCCGGTGGGACAGCCGCAGCAGCCGGTGTCCGAGCAGCAGGGCCTCCTCGACGTCGTGGGTGACCAGCAGCGTGGCCGTCCTCCGCTCGGCCAGCAGCCCGATGAGCCACTCCTGCATGCGCAGGCGGGTCTGGGCGTCGAGGGCGCCGAAGGGCTCGTCGAGGAGCAGCAGCGGCGGCCGGTTGGCGAGGACCTGGGCGATGGCCGCCCGCTGGCGCATGCCGCCGGAGAGCTGGCGGGGGAGGAGGTGAGCGGACCCGCTCAGCCCGGTGGCGTCGAGCAGCTCATCGACGATCGTCTTGGCGTCCCGGTCGCCGAGGGCCCGGGGGCCCCACTCCAGGTTGGCCCGCAGCGACAGCCAGGGAAACAGCGTCGCCCCCTGGACGACCATGGGCCGGTCGGGCGACGGGCCGCGGACCGCCTCGCCGGCCACCTCCACCCGCCCCCGGTCGGGGGGCTCGAGGCCGGCGAGCACGCGCAGCAGCGTCGACTTCCCGCACCCGCTGGGCCCCAGCACGGTGACCACCTCGCCGGCGGCGACCGACAGGTCGATCTGGCCGAGCACCGGAAGAGGTCCGTAGGCCTTGGCCACGCCGGCGGCGGCCAGTGCCGTTGTGTCGACGGCCATGCTCACCCGTCGGCCCAACGGATGAAGGGCCGGGCGACCGCCCGCAGGAGTAGGTCGCCGGCGAAACCGATGATGGCGAACGTGGCCATGCCGACCATGATCTGGTCCAGCCGGCTCACCTCCCGGGCCGCGAACATCATCGCCCCGAGACCGCGGCGGGAGCCGGTGAGCTCGGCGACGATCACGGTGGTCCAGCCCAGGGTGAGCCCGAGCCGGAGGCCCGTGACGATGCCGGGCAGCGCCGAGGGTAGGTAGACCCGCCCGGCCAGGTCGCGCGGGCGGGTGCCCAGCATGCGGGCCGTGTCGACCAGTTGGCGGGGCACGCGGGCGGTGCTGTCGGCCGTGGCCACGACAATGGGCGACACCGCACCGATGAACACCAGGAACCGGGCCGCGCCGTCACCGAGGCCGAACCACACCAGGGCGACGGGCAGCCAGGCCGTGATCGGCACCGAGCGCAGGGCCTGGAAGAGAGGGTCGACGGCGGCGGCCATCCACCGCGACAGGCCCAGGCCCATGCCCAGCGGCACGCCGACGCCGACGGCGATGGCGTAGGCCACCAACCACCGGCCGGTGCTGGCCCGGATGTGCTCGAACGCGGCGCCCTTGAACGGCACCACGCCCGGGATCGGCGGCCGCTTGGGGGCGACGACGAAGTCGCGGGCGGTGCGGGCCAGGTCGGCCGGCGCCGGCAGGAACCGGTCCGACACCACGCCGGTGGCGCTGAGGACCGACCACAGGCCGATCAGGACGGCGGGAAGGGCCACCCCGACGGCGAGCCGGCGCCAGCCGCTGAGCCGCCGGCGGGTGGCGATCTCGCTGCTGGGGCCCAGCACCTCGCCGAGGTCCAGGCCGGCGTCGCCCTCGGCCTCCCGGAGCGCCATGGGTCAGCTCTTGGGCTGGAAGTCCAGGAGCAGGAGGTCGTCGATCTTGGGCTTGGTGGTCAGCACGCCCTGGGCCAGCATCATCTCCGCTGCGCCCTCGAACTGGGCCTTGCGGGCGGCGTCGAACTTCCAGACCGCGCCGACGTTGTCGAGCACCGCCTTGTACACCGGCTCGGAGTACTCGAACTGCTCCACCAGCAACTTGCGCCACGGGTCGGGCGCGTTGACACCGTTCGGCGTCAAGTACTCGGCCGCATCGCGCTGCATCTTGGCCACCGCGGTGAGGAGGTCGGGGTCGTTCAGGTTCTTAGGGGCGGCCCACATGGCGGTGTTGATGTCGCCGGCGGGCGTGCCGTAGACCTCGTTGATCCGGACGCCGCGGCCCGACACCACGCTCTGCGTGCAGAGCGGCTCGGTGCCCATGTAGGCGTCGACGTCGCCCCGCTCGAGCGCGGCCGGCTGGTCGGCGAAGCCCAAAGGGATGGAGGTCACGTCGCGGTCGAGCTTGAGCCCCACCTTGTCGAGGGCGGCGGTCAGGGCGAGGACCTGGACGCCGGGCGGCGGCACCGCGACCTTCTTGCCCTTGAGGTCGGCCACGGTCTTGATGCCCCGGTCGGAGCGGGCGATGAGGCCGATCCCCTGGCGCGAGCACATGGTGATGACCTTGGCCCTGAACGTATTTGTGGTCGTGGCCTCGATCATGGTGTTGTAGTAACCCATGAGCCCGAAGTCGAGCTCGCCAGCGGCGAGGAGCCGGCTGATCTCGGCGGCGGCGGTGACGATCACCGGCTTGACGGTGAGGCCGGGCGGGGCGAACCGCTGCCACTCCAGCATCGACGAGGCGTGGTTCTTGGCGTAGACGGCGGTGGTGATGGTCTTGCCGCCGAAGTCCTTGACCGCGGCCTTCCCGGGGGCCGGCGTGGTCGTGGCCGTGGTGGCCGTGTCGTCGTCGCTCCCACAGGCGGCGAGCAGCGCGGCGGCCGCCGCGCCGCCGGCAGCCAGGCCCAGGAATCGCCGACGGCTCAGGTCTTCGTACGTCATGCAGCCCCTCCACGAATCAACATAGGTTGATGACCGTACTGGCCGGTCGCGGGGCCTGCAACCGCGGCGTCGTACTCTGAGCGAATGGATCCTCGAGAGCTCCAGCGCCCGCTGAAGCAGGGGTACCGGGCCGACCCCGCCACCGCCCTGCTCACCCTCCGCGCCACTGCCAGCCAGCAGGAAAGCCCCATGGCGTGCTCGGTCGACATCGGCCGCGCCGTCTACGCAGCCCAGGCCCACGCCGGCGCCGGCGGGCCGGGCACCGCCCCGTGTTCGGGCGACCTCCTCCTCGGCGCCCTCGCCGCGTGCGCCCAAGTGACCTACCAGATGGTTGCCACCGCCATGGCTGTGCCGATTGCCTCGGTGCACGTCACCGCCGAGGGGGACCTCGATCTGCGGGGCACGCTGGGCATCGACACCGAGACGCCGGTGGGGTTCACGGCGGTCCGCTTGAGCTTCGGCGTGGCCGCACCGGAAGCCACTCCGGAGCAGCTGGCGTCGGTCCTCGACAAGACCGAGCGCTACTGCGTCGTGCTCCAGACCCTCACCACCCCGCCGGTGATCAGCGTCGCGTCGTCGGGTTCGTGAGGCGCTTGGCCGTGGTGCTCGTCGCCGGCGCCCTCCTTGCCGGCTGCGGCGGCGACGGCGAGGAGCCTTCGGCCGAGGACGATCCCGTTCTCCGCCCGGGCGACGTGGTGACGGTCTCGAAGGCGTGCCGGGACGCGTTCGACGCCGGCCACGCCCGGGAGACGGCCGGCGACCCCACCGTCCAGGCCTTCCTGCCGTCGGTGAAGGCCTGCGCCAGCCTGGCCGAGTGGTCGTCGGCCGCACGGGAGGCGGGGACTCGCCTGAACGGTCAGGAGCCACGCTTCGTGAACGGGGTGTGCGCGGCCGCCGACCAGGTGAGCCAGGCCAGCCCCACCTGCGTACAGGCCAAGGCGGAGGCTTAGCCGGGCACGACGTCGAGGCGCCGGCGGAACGTCCGCTCGAACAGCTCGCGCTTGCGGCGGGCGCCCCACAACTCGATGGCGATGTCGCCCTGCGCCTTCACGACGAGGCGGACCCGCCCGTCGTCGATCATGACCTCCATGCCGTCGACGTTGCCAGCCCGGCCCCGGTCGAGCCCGTCGGCCACGCGGAGGACGGCGGCCAGCCGGGTCACCCGGTCGCGCCCCTCGCGGTCGAGGGAGGCGAACGGCTCGTGCGACGGCTTGGGGCCACCACCCCGGTGGGCGCGGGCCAGGGCGGCGACGAGGTCGACCTCCTCGGGCGTGAAGCCGCGGAGGCGCCCGTTCTGGATGAGGTAGGCCGAGTGCTTGTGGTGCGACTCGGTCGACACGTGCTCGCCGATGTCGTGGAGGAGGCTGGCGTGCTCGAGCAGCTCCCGGTCGCTCGGTCCCAGACCGTGGAGCGAGACGGTCTGGTCGAACAAGTCGAGCGCCAGCCTGGCCGTCTGGCGGCCGTGGCTCTCGTCCCAGTTGCACCGCCGGGCGAGCTGCAGCACGGACGTGGCCCGGATGGCCCCGGGGTCGCCCGACCAGTCGGCTTCCTCGTGGCGGGGGATGACGTCGAGGATGATGCCCTCCCGGAGGGCCCACTCGCTCACCGTCATGCGGTCGAACCCGAACAGCTCCATGGCCGTGAGCAGGAGGGTCGAGCCGACCGGGATGATGTCGGCCCGCTTGGCCTCCAGCCCGGGCAGGCCCGCCCGTTCCGATGCCCGCAGCTGGAGCAGCTCCTCATGCAGCGGCAGTAGCTCGTCGCGCGTGAAGGTGAACTGGTTGATCGACCGGGGGACGCTGCCGGTGCGCCGGGCGGCGACCATCTGGGCCAGGTCGCAAAACGTGCCGCTGCTGCCGACGGCCATGGCCGGGCCGAGGCCGGCGACGTCGTCGGCGAGGGGCGCCAGCACGGTCGTGACCCGCTTCTCCACTCGCCGGACGTCGTCCGCGCTAAGCGGGTCTCCGGTCACCAGCTCGGCCGCCAGACGGGCGACCCCGAGGCGCACGCTCGCCGTGAACTGGAGGCGCTTCCGGTCGCCCACCATGATCTCCAGGCTTCCGCCGCCGAGGTCGAGGCACAGGGCGGGGCCCGGGTCGATGACGACCGCGGCCCGGACGGCCTCGAAGATGAGGCGCGCCTCCTCCTGGCCGCTGATGACCATGACCTTGACGCCGGCCTCGAAGGCCATGCGGTCGACCACCTCGCCGCCGTTCTCCGCCTCCCGGAGGGCGGCAGTGGCCCGGGCGTGGATCTCCTCGGTGCCGGCGCCTGTGGCCAGCTTCCGGAACCGGTCGACGGTCGCCACCGCCCGGTCGGCCAGCGCGTCGGGGATGCGTCCCTCCCGGCCGACGGCGTCGCCCAGCCGGAGCATGTCCTTCTCCCGGATGAGGGGCACGAACGTGCCGTCGGCGTGGGCGTCGACCACGAGCAGGTGGAAGGAGTTCGAGCCGAGGTCGAAGGCGGCGATACGCATGTGATGAGAGGGTAGGCCGGTCACACAGTTGCGCTTCGCGCCGGGATGAAACGGGCGGGCTCAGGCGTTGTTCCCTACGTGAGAGGCGACCGTGTTGAGATCGTGATCGACGCCGGCGGCGAGGCCAAGACATACGAGGTGACGGCCACCCGCGCCGGCCGGCGGGTGGACGTGCGGACCGGGCGCGGCCTGGTCGAGGTCAGCGAGCTGACCCGGGGCGGCACGCCGGTGCGGACGGCCCGGTTCATGGCCAGCCGGGTGCTGGCGCTCGTCGAGCACCCCGCGGCCTGACGAATCAGGGGGCGGGGATGTGGCGGGCGGTGTGCCCGTCGAGCACCCACGTGGCGCCCTTGCGGGCGTAGCCGTCGCGCCGCACACCGAGGCTGTCGAGCACCTCCTCCATCACGTCGCCGTGCGTGCAGAGGACGACGTGGTGCGGGTGGGCCAGCAGGCCGCGGACCAACTCGACGCCCGCCCGCCCAGCGCCCTCCGCGAGGTCGTCGGACGGCTCCACGGCGAGGCCGTGGGCCGCGGCCAGCGGGGCGACGGTCTGGCTGCACCGTAGGTACGGGCTCGACAGGACTCTGGTGACGTCGTAGCGGCCCAGGGTGGTGACAAGCGCCTCGGCCTGGGCCTCGCCCTTGGCCGTCAGCGGGCGCAGGTCGTCGGGCGCGTCCCACTCCTCGGGGTCGCCGGCCTTGGCGTGACGGACGAGCAGCACGGCCATCAGACTGCCTGCCGGAGGGCGTCGAGCACCTGGCGGTCGCGCGGGTAGGTGAGGAGGGGGAAGGCGGCGTCGACGGTCAGCCAGCGAATCTCGTCGACCTCGTCGGTGGGCGTGAACCCGCCGCCGGCGGGCGTCATGGCCCAGTAGCGAACCTCCTTCGGCCGGCCCTTTCGGTCGGTGTACGACGTCGACGCCAGCTCGGCGCCGAGCTCGCAGCGCAGCCCGGTCTCCTCCTCGACCTCGCGCACGGCGGCGGCCGGATGGCTCTCGCCGGCCTCGAGCTTGCCCTTGGGCACCGTCCAGTCGTCGTAGCGGGGGCGGTGGACGAGCAGGATCTCGAGCTCCCCGTCGGCGTTGCGCCGCCAGACGACGCCGCCGGCGGCATGCACCAGGTCAGTCACAGCCAGGACCGCAGCTTCTTGTCCGACGCCCGAGCCCACGTCTGGGGCCACCGCCTCCGAGCCTCCGCGGCCTCGGCCCGTTCCATGGCGATCAGCTCGCCGGCGGCGAGGGACACGCCGTCGAGGCCGTCAGTGGCGCTGCGCAGCCAGGCCTCGGCCACCACCGCGTCATAGTGGTCGCCGAGGACGGTCTGCAGCCCGGCCAGGGCGACGGCGAAGGCCGACGCCTTCTTGCCGACCAGCGGAGCGGCGGCCTCGGTCGCGTAGCGGGCCCGCTTGGCTAGGATGCGGATCTGGTGGAGGTCGGCGTCCGGCGGGTCGGCGGGCAGCGCCTTCACCGCTTTGGCCAGCTTGCGCCAGGGGCCGGCGGCCAGGCCCGGGACGACATCGGCCGCCGGCGCCTGCGCCGCCTTGCCGCACGGTGGGTCGGCGGCCGCGGCCACCAGGCGGTCGAGCAGGCTGACGTAGCGAGCGCTGCCCATGACGTCGAGAAGGGCGGCGCGGCCCTCGTCTCGTTCCTTGGCCAGCCGGCGGAACAGCGGCGCCAGCGCCGCGGTGTCGGGCTCGGGCAGTTGCGCGGCCTGGCGCCGGAGGCGCTCGATCAGCACGTCGCCGTCGCGCACCGCCCCGAGCGCACCACCGAGCCAGCGCAGCTCCTCCCGCAACGACGCCAGCCACTCCTCGTCCAGCAGCGGCGCGAACGTCCGCAGGTCGGAGCGGAGCCGGCGGGTGCCGACCCGGGCCTGGTGCACGTCCTCGGGGTCGTCGCCGATGCGGACGCCAGGGTCGTGGCGCATGATCCGCTCGACGGCCGCGGCGATGGCGTGGCGGACGAGCTCGGCCCCCGACGGGCTCTTTCCGAGCGCGGCGGGTACCACCTCGGGCGGCTCCAGGGCCCGGGGGCCGAGGGCCCGGATGACCTTGGGCATGGTGTCCGGCTCGCCGGCGCCGGCGTCGCGGAGCAACGAGACCACATCGTCGAGCAGTCCGGCCGGCGGCCGGTCGCCGAGCTCGACCTCGACCTCCCGGAAGCGGGTGGCAACCCGGCCGCCATGGAGCACCGAGACCTCGTCGTCGACGACCTCGGCGACGACCGCACCCTCGTGGTCGAGGAGGTCGATGCCGGTGCGGACGGTGCGGATGCGGGCCACCGGCACCAGCGGGGTGTCCCGGGCGTAGGCGGTGATGAGCGACGCCGCCCCCGCCGGCATCCGGCCGGGCGGGCCTTCGAAGTTCAGCTCCCGCCGGACGAGCGCCGGCCCCTCCTCGCCCTCGGGGAGCTTCACCGTCCAGCCGCCACTGTCACCCGTCCGGTGGCGCACAGTGACGCCCCACCGGGCGAGGCGGAGGTCGACGGTGTCGTAGTACACGGCCATCAGCGTGCGCGGCTCCCGCGCCACCGCGGACACGTCGTCGGCCACGCCGTCGAGGACCGGCATCTCGAAGCCGGCCCACGCCCCCATCTTCACCTCTGTCTCGATGCTCACCCGAGGTCCGGTCCGCGCCGGCGGCGGGCCCGCTCGAACGCCAGTTCCTGCAGTCGCAGGTGGGTGTTGACGCCGTTCTCGGTGGCGACCTTGCTCCACCTGCCGTCACCGGCCAGCGTCCAGGCCAGGGTGTCGTCGTCCCGACTGACGTCGAGGATCTCCTGCAGGCGGTCCTGAAGCTCCGGGTCGAAGATGGGGGTCATCGCCTCCACCCGCCGGTCCAGGTTGCGGGGCATGAGGTCGGCGGAGCCGATGACGTAGTGGCGCTCGCGTCGCTCCCCGAACGCGAGTATCCGGGAGTGCTCCAGGAAGCGGCCGACGATCGACCGGACCCGGATGTTCTCCGAGAGGCCGGGCACGCCGGGACGGAGGCAGCAGATGCCCCGGACGATCAGGTCGATCTGCACGCCGGCCTGCGAGGCGTCGTACAGCGCGTCGATGATCGTCGTGTCAACCAGGCTGTTCATCTTCATGACGATGCGGCCGGCGCGGTCGGGGTCGTCCCGCTCGGCGGCAATGAGGTCGAGGATCGACTGTCGCAGGCCGGCGGGCGCGACGAGGAGCCGGCGGTACTTCGTCTGCCGGCTGTAACCGGTGAGGTAGTTGAACAGCTCCGCCAGGTCGGCGCCGAGCTCCGGGTCAGCCGAGAGCAGCCCGATGTCCTCGTAGGTCCGGGCGGTCCTGGGGTTGTAGTTGCCGGTGCCCACGTGGCAGTAGTGACGGATGCTGTCGCCCTCTTCCCGTACCACCAGGGCGGTCTTGGTGTGGGTCTTCAGGCCGACGAGGCCGTAGACCACGTGGACGCCCGCCTCCTCCAGGGCCCGGGCCCAGGCGATGTTGGCCTGCTCGTCGAAGCGGGCTTTGAGCTCGACCAGGGCGGCAACCTGCTTGCCGGTCTCCGCGGCCCGGATCAGCGCCTTGATGATGGGGCTGTCCCCGGAGGTCCGGTAGAGCGTCTGCTTGATGGCCAGCACCTGCGCGTCCTTCGACGCCTGCTCGATGAAGGTCACCACCGACGTTGAGAAGGAGTCGTAGGGGTGGTGGACCAGCACCTCGCGCTCCCGCAGGACGGCGAAGATGTCGTTGGCGTCGCCGTCGTCGTCGACCAGCCGGGGCTGGGTCACACCGACCCACGGCGGGTCCTTCAGGTCAGGACGGTCGAGGTCGTAGACCGCCATCAGCCCGTTCAGCTCGAGCGGCCCGTCGACCACGTACACGTCGTCGGCCGAGAGCTCGAGCTCCCGGAGCAGCAGCTCGCGGGTCTCCTCCGACATGGTGGTGGACACCTCGAGGCGCACAGCCCGGCCGAAGCGGCGCCGGCGCAGCTCGAGCTCGACCGCGGCCAGCAGGTCGTCGGCCTCCTCGTCGTCCTCCAGGGTGACGTCGGCGTTGCGGGTGACGCGGAACGTGTCGTGCTCCTCGATCTCCATGCCGGGGAACAGGGTGTCGAGGTGGGCGGCGATGAGCTGCTCGACGGCGACGAACCGCTCGCCGTCGGGCATGACGACGAACCGGGGGAGCAGGGGCGGGACCTTGAGGCGGGCGAACCGCCGGGCGCCGGTGCTCGGATCGTGCACGCTGACCGCCAGGTTCAGCGACAGGTTGGAGATGTAGGGGAACGGGTGGCCGGGGTCGACGGCGAGGGGCGTCAGCACCGGGAAGATGCGGCGGTGGAAGACGTCGACGAGGTACTCGCGGTCGTCCGCGTCGAGGGACTCCCAGTCCGACAGCACGATGCCGGCGTCGGCCAGCGCCGGCGCGATCTCGTTGAGGAAGACGTGGGCCTGGCGGGCGATGAGGGCGTTGACCCGTGGCCGGATGGCCCGGAGCTGCTCGGCCGGCGTCAGGCCGTCGGGTGATGTGCTGCCCAGGCCGGCGGCCTGCTTGTCGTGCAGGCCGGCCACCCGCACCTGGAAGAACTCGTCGAGGTTGTTGCTGAAGATGGCCAGGAACTTGGCCCGCTCCAGCGTCGGCGTGTCGGGGTCCTCGGCCAGGGTGAGGACCCGCTCGTTGAAGTCCAGCCAGGAGAGCTCGCGGTTGATGTACCGGGGCCGTCCCGGCGCGTCGGACTCGGCCGGCTCGAGGTCCGCGGGGGCCTGGTCCAGGTCGGTCACGTGCCTGGCATGGTACCGGGGCGCAGACGCGAAGCGGCCCCGAGTAGCCCTGCAACCGAAGCTGCCGAACTTCTCGGGACCGACCTCACGGGCAACCCACAACCGCCTAGCGCCGCCCGGAGGCGGGCACCGGCCGGCCCGATATTCCCCGGAAGGAACACCGGCGTGTGTGTGATGCCTGGCCCTTCACTTCCCGGTGGCCGCTTGCGCGTCCTCCGTTCCGTTCCGGACGAGGAGCAGTATGGCCCGGACCGGCTGTGCATTGGAAGGGGCGCAACCTGGGGATTTCAGGTTTTTTCCAGCGCGCGGGACGGGCTCTCGTACTTGTAGCCGAGCCCGCGGATGGTGACGATGCGGTTGGGCTTGGAGGGGTCGACCTCGATTTTGGCCCGCAGGCGCTTGATGTGGACGTCGAGGGTCTTGGTGTCGCCCACGTAGTCGGCGCCCCAGACCCGGTCGATCAGCACCTCGCGGGTCAGCACCCGGCCGGCGTTGTCCAGCAGGGCGGCGAGCAGCTCGAACTCCTTCAGGGGCATGGTGACCGCCTGGCCGCGGACGAAGACCTCGTGGCGGTCGGGGTCGAGCCGGACGTCACCGACCTCCAGCGCACCGGGCCCCGCCGCCGGCTCGTCCGGAAGGGGCGCCCGGCGTAGCGCGGCCCGCATGCGGGCCACCAGCTCCCGCAGCCGGTACGGCTTGGACACGTAGTCGTCGGCGCCGACCTCCAGGCCGACGACTGTGTCGATCTCCGACGACCGGGCCGTCACCATGATGATCGGGACCCGCGACCGGGTCCGGATCTCCCGGCACACGTCGATGCCGGAGATGCGGGGGAGCATCACGTCGAGCAGGACGAGGTCGGGTTGTACGAGGTCGAACAGCTCCAACGCCTCGACCCCGTCCCGGGCGACGCGGACCCGGAACCCCTCGCGCTTGAGGCCGACGGTGAGTGCTTCGACGAAGGACTCCTCGTCCTCCACGACGAGGATCGTCGTGGTCGGTTCGGGCATCAGGCGGCTTCGCTGATCGCCCGTTCGAGGAACGCGGCGGCGTCGACGCGGTCGTCGGCGCGAATGCCGACGAGGGCGGTGAGCGTCACCCACCCGTCGCGGAGGAAGGCGCCGTCGGTGCCGGGCGCCGGCTCGTGCGACTCGATCTGGAACCTGGCGAGGTACGGCCCGGCGTCGCGCTCGTGGATGGTCGGCTGGAACGTGGCGATTGCGGTGCCCAGCGGCGCGTGGCGGAAGCCGGCCAGCCGGTCGAGAGGCAGGTCGGGGACGTTGACGTTCAGCACCGTGCCCGCCGGCGAGCCGAGTATCCAGTCGAGGGCGGCGGCCGCCACCGTGGTGGCGGTGTCGAGGTGCGCCGGCTCGAACGAGTCGATGCTGACGGCCAGGGCCGAGAGGCCCAGGTGGGCCGCCGCCATCGCCGCTCCGACCGTGCCCGAGAACAGCACGGACAGGCCGGTGTTCGGTCCGAGGTTCACACCGGATGCCACCACTGACGCCTCCGCAGCCGGTCGGCCCAGCTCGCCGAGGCGGGCGCCCAGCACGGCCAGCGCCGGCGGGCCGTCGACGGAGAAGGCGATCAGCTCGCCGGCGTGGGCGCCTTCGAGGCCTCTCAGCGTCACCGGCTCGATGCGGACTCCTTCGGGCGGCCGGGGCGCCACCGCGGCAGACGTCCCGCTCTGGTCGCTCGCCGGGGCGGCGACCACCACCCGCCGACCGGGTGCCATCACGGCCCGCACCAGGGCGGCGAGGCCGGGCGACGCCACCCCGTCGTCATTGGTGACCAGCACCGTCGCGATGGTGCTCAACCGAACCGGCCGGTGATGTAGGCCTCGGTGCGCTCGTCGCCGGGCTTGGTGAAGATCTTCGACGTCGGCCCCACCTCGACCAGGCGGCCGGGGTCGCCGGACACCTCAAGGGTGAAAAAGGCGGTCGAGTCGCTGACCCGGGCGGCCTGCTGCATGTTGTGGGTGACGATGACGATGGTGTACATGTCTTTCAGCTCGGCGATCAGGTCCTCGATGCGCAGGGTCGAGACGGGGTCGAGCGCCGAGCACGGCTCGTCCATGAGCAGCACCTGTGGCTCGACCGCGATGGCGCGGGCGATGCAGAGCCGCTGCTGCTGGCCGCCGGAGAGGCTGGCGCCCGGCTTGTCGAGGCGGTCGCGCACCTCCTTCCAGAGGCCGGCGCCTTGGAGCGCCTTCTCGACGACGGGCTCCAGCTCGGCCTTCTTGCGCATGCCGTTGAGCCGCAATCCGGCGGACACGTTGTCGCGGATCGACATGGTGGGGAACGGGTTGGGACGCTGGAAGACCATCCCGATCGTCCGTCGCACCGACACGGGGTCGATGCCCGAGGCGTAGATGTCCTCGCCGTCGAGCAGGACCTCACCCTCGATCCGGGCGCCGGGGATGACCTCGTGCATGCGGTTGAGGGTGCGGATGAAGGTGGACTTCCCGCACCCCGACGGGCCGATCAGCGCGGTGACCTGCTTGGGCTCGATGGCGAGCGTCACGTCGTCGACGGCCTTGAAGCCGCCGTACCAGGCGCTGACGTGGTTGGCCTCGATGCGCTTCACAGCTCAGACCAACCTGTTGCGGCGCGTCACCAGCCGGGCGGCCACGGTGAGGAGTAGGACCACTGCGATGAGCGTAAGCGCGCCGGCCCACGCCCGGTCCACCGCCGCGCCGAACGCCGACGACGCCTGGCTGAAGACGAACAGGGGCAGCGAGGACTGCGGCCCGGAGAACGGGTCGTTGTGGATGGAGTCGAAGCCGAACGCGGTGAGCAGCAGGGGCGCCGTCTCGCCTGTCACGCGGGCCACCGCCAGCATCACGCCGGTGGTGATCCCCGCCGACGCCGTCGGGAGCACCACCTTGAGGATGGCCCGCCACCGGGGGATGCCGAGGGCGTACGCCGCCTCCCGCAGCGACGCCGGCACGAGCTTGATCATCTCCTCGGACGACCGCACGACGATCGGCAGCATGAGGATCGACAGGGCCATCGCCGCCGCGAACCCTGAGAAGCCCCGGCCCAGGCCGAGCACCCAGAAGGCGTAGATGAACAGGCCGGCGACGATCGACGGGATGCCCACCATGACGTCGACCACCGTCCGCACGAGGGAGGCGAGCCGGCCCCGCCCGTACTCGGAGAGGTAGATGGCGACCAGCAGGCCCGAGGGCACGGAGATGAGCGTGGCCAGCAGCACCTGCTCCAGCGTCCCGATGATCGAGTGGTAGGCGCCGCCGGCGTCGTCGCGTGGTCCGACGCCGTTCATCGAGTGGGTGAAGAAGTACCAGTCGAGCGCCTTGACCCCACGCGCCGCGGTGTAGACGAGCACTGAGCCCAGTGCCAGCAGGCAGATGCCGACTGCGGTCACCATCAGGACGGCGAAGAGACGGTCGACCACCGACCGCCGGCCTTCGGTGCGGGCCGCGACGGCCAGGTAGGCGGCAGTGCCGGCGAGGTAGGCGACGAGAAGGAAGTCGGCCCGGCCCTGCAGCGGGGTCAGCCAGAAGGCGACGGTGGTGACGGCCACCCCGGCGGCCACCGCCGCCACCGCGGAACGGGCGGCCAGCCGTCCGGAGCGCAACGTGCTCGCCGGCGCACGCGTGCTCACGGGCGGGCCCCCTTGATCGCCGTTCGGCGGATGATGGCCCGTGCCGCGACGGTGGCGGCCAGCGTGATGGCGAACAGGATGAGCCCGCTGGCGATCAGGGCCGAGCGCCCGGTCCCGCCGGCCTCGCCGAACTTGGTGGCGACGTTGGCGGCGATGGTGTTTCCGCCGGGCTCGAGGATGCGGAGGTGGACGTCGAAGGTGGCGGCCAGCACGAGGGCAACGGCGATCGTCTCGCCGAGGGCTCGGCCCAAGCCCAGGATGATCGCCCCCACGACGCCGCTTCGACTCGAGGGGAGGACGGAGGTCCGGATGACCTCCCACCGGGTCGCACCGAGGGCCAGCGCCGCCTCGCGGAGCTCGCGAGGCACATGGCGGAACACCTCGCGGGAGACGGCGGCGACGATCGGCAGGACCATGAGGGCGAGCACGACCGACGCGGCGAAGATCGACTTCCCGTAGATGTCGTCCGGGTTGTCGAAGAACGGGATGAAGCCCAGGTGGCCGGCCAGGAAGCGCTGGAGCGGCACCATCCGGGGCACGAGGAACAGCAGTCCCCAAAGCCCGTAGACCACGCTGGGCACCGCGGCCAGGATGTCGACCAGGTACCCGATCCAGCGGCCGGTGGCGGGCCGGGCGTACTCGGTGACGTAGAGGGCGGAGCCGAGGGCGACGGGCACGGCGACGGCCAGGGCCAGCACGCTGGAGACGAGCGTCCCCCAGACGAGGGCGACGATGCCGAAGCGAGCCGGCGACGCGTCGGGGAACCACTCCCGCTCGGTGATGAAGCCGGCGCCGGCCTCGTGCACCGCCGGCCACGCCCGGACGACCAGGAATGCGGTCATGGCCAGGAGGATGACGACCACCGTGATGGCGACCGTCGTGGTGACGCCCTGGAACACGCGGTCGCCGGTCTGCCCGCCGCCGGCGCCGGGCGTGAGGAGGGCGGGCCCGGGCGTCGCCGGGTCTGTCTCGACGGTCGCGCTCACTGTGTTTTCTGGTCGCTGCGCTCGCCGGCCTGGCCGGCGTGCTCGCTCAAAGTTTCACCGCGCCGAGGGCGCTGATCTGGATCGGCTCGGGAAGGGGTGCGTAGTCCAGGCTCTCGGCCAGCGCCTGCCCCTCGGTGAGCACCCATGTGGCGAAGTGTTTGAGCGCCGTGTCCTTTGCGGCGTCCGGCGCCGATCGGTAGAACATCAGGTAGCTGGCGCTGCTGATCGGGTACGCCTCGGGACTGGTCGGGGTGAAGTTGAGCTTCAGGGTGCCTTCCGGCGTCACGGTGGCCGCGGCCAGCGCGGCGCTGACCGCCCTGGCGTCCGGTCCGACGAACCGCCCGCCGGCGTTGCGCACGGTGGCGATCCCGAGCCCGGCCTGCTTGGGGAAGCTCGGCTCGGAGTAGCCGATGGATCCGGCGGACTGCTTCACCGCCGCCGTGACGCCGTCGGAGCCCTTGGCGCCGGTGCCGGCGGTGTCCGCCGGCCAGTCCTTTCCCGACGGGAAAATCCAGATGGCCGGCGCGGCCGCCTTCAGGTAGTCGGTGAAGACCTGCGTGGTGCCCGAGCCGTCGGAGCGGTGGACGACCTGGATGCCCGAGGCGGGCAGCGACGCGCTCGCGTTCTCGCCCTTGATGGCGGGGTCATTCCACCTGGTGATGGTGCCGGCGAAGATGCCGGCCAGCGTCTCGGGGGTCAGCCGGAGCCCCTCGACGCCCGGCAGGTTGTACTCGACCGCCACCGCGCCCGCCGTCCACGGGACCTGCACGACGGCGCCCGGCCCGCCGGTGGCCTCCACCTCGCTCGCCTTCAGCGGGACGTCGGAGCCGGCGAAGTCGACCGTCTTCGACGTCAGCTGCTGGATGCCGGCGCCGGAGCCGATGGGCTGGTAGTTGACCGTGACACCGGGCGCCAGCGGGCGGTACTGCTTGATCCACTCCTGGACGATGGTGGCCGGGAAGGTGGCGCCGGCGCCCGACAGGGTGGCCTGGTCGTCCCTGCCCACGACCGGCGCCTGCTGGGTCCGGCCGGCGTTGAGCCGGGCGCTGTTGTCGTCGGTGCCGCAGGACGTGGTGGCGCCGACGGCCAAGGCCAGGGCGAGCACCACGGCTCGTCGGCTCCCCATACGCGGAACCTACCGAGCACAGTCGTCCGGGCAGTGGACGGCAGGTGAACAGGAGGTGAACGG
Organism: Acidimicrobiia bacterium; assembly: GCA_023265025.1. Taxonomy (GTDB): domain Bacteria; phylum Actinomycetota; class Acidimicrobiia; order Acidimicrobiales; family AC-14; genus CADCTB01. Next base: position 37,061 of record JAHFUP010000049.1, read on the forward strand.
GAACCCAACGTGCGCCCAGGATGCGACGCGTGGGCCCCCGCCGGTATGGTGAGGGCACCCCGGAGGGCGGCGGAGCGCCGGAACGGGGCCGGCGTGCCCTTTGCCAGGAGGCTGATGGCCGCACCACACCGGATGACGAACGGCGCTCTGGCCTTGGTGTTGCTCGCCCTGGCGCTCGCCGCCGCACCGGCCGGCGCCGGACAGGTCGAGGACAAGCGGGCCGAGGCGGCCGCAATCGCGGCCAGGCTCGAGCAGCAGGCCAAGGAAATCGTCGCCCTCGACAAGGAGCATCGCCGAGCAGCCGCCGACCTGGAGGCCGCCGACGCCGCGGTCGCCCGGGCCGAGGCCGACCTGGCCGCCGCCGGCCGCCGCCAGGACGAGGCCCGGCACCTCCTCGCCGCCCACGCCCAGTCCGCCTACGTCGGCGGTGGAAGCATCGCCTTCCTCGCCCAGATGACCCGGGCCACCGTGTCCGACGCCGGCGCCCGGCGCACCTACCTCCGGATCATCGCCGGCGAGGACCGCCAGGCCATCGGCCGGCTCCAGGCCGCCCGGGAGGACATCCAGGTGCGCCAGCGGAACCTGGTCGAGGCCCGCAAGGCCGCCGCCCGCCAGGCCGACGCCAAGGGCGCCGACCTGGCCGGGCTGGAGAAGGCCATCGATGGCCAGCGGGCACTGTTGTCCCGAGCCAATGGCGAGCTGGCCCAACTGGTCGCCGCCGAGCAGGCCCGCCGCGACGCCGAGGAGGCCCGGGCCGCCGCGGCCCGAGCCGCCACGTCGACCACGGCGCCGAAGCCGGTCGGCACCGCGGCGACCTCGGCGCCGGCGACCACGGCGGCACCGGCCGTTCTCCCGGGCCCGTCCGCCTCCGTCGACGCCACCTTCGCCTGCATCCGCCAGCTGGAGTCGGGCAACAACTACCAGTCCCCCGGTGGTGGCGCCTACCAGTTCCAGGACGCCACGTGGCACTCCCTCGGCTACACCGGCAGCGCCCAGGACTACCCGCCGGCGGTCCAGGACGAGGCGGCCCGCAAGCTCTATGCCCGCGACGGCTGGAAGCCGTGGACGACGGCTCCGCTGTGCGGTCGGGTTTGACGCCTAGTCTGTGCCGAACGTCCCGGTGACCATGTAGCCCACCCGCTCGCCGATGTTGACCGCGTGGTCGGCGATGCGCTCGAAGTACCGGCCCAGGAGGGCGACCTGCACCGCCCGCTGTAC
>JAHFUP010000050.1 GCA_023265025.1 Acidimicrobiia bacterium
AGTTCTCTCGGGCTCTCGAAGCGTTCCTGCGCCGACACGGTTCCCAGGGCCATCCCCTGAGTGTTGGGCACCGGGGCCCTCAGGTGGTGGATCTCAGCGATTACTCCAGAAGCCTCCTAGAGTCCCCCTGACCACCGGAGGTAGGAATGTCCGACAAGCAGGTGAACATCCACCGTGAGGGCGCCGGCGCGAGCGCCAAGGCCCATCGCCCCATCATGCTGGCCATCGCCGGCGACAGCGGCACGGGGAAGACCACCCTCACCGCCGGACTGGTGGCTGCGCTCGGTCGTGACCGCATCACCTCCGTCGCCGCCGACGACTACCACGCCTACGACCGGGAGGAGCGCAAAGACCTCCCGTTCACGCCGCTCAACCCGAAGTGCAACTACATGGACATCATGGACCAGCACTTCCACCACTTGTCGATGGGCCAGCCCATCCTGAAGCCGGTCTACGACCACGACACCGGCGCGCTCGGCCGGCCCGAATACATCCGGCCCGCCGAGTTCGTGATCGTCGAGGGACTCCTGCCGCTGTACACGAAGCGGTCGCGGGCGTGCTTCGACATCACCGTCTACCTCGACCCTCCTGAGGACATCCGCATCGCCTGGAAGCTGCGCCGGGACACCACGAAGCGGGGCTACACCGAGGAGCAGGTCCGTAAGGATCTTGAGAAGCGGGAACCGGAGTCAGCCGAGTTCATCCGCCCGCAGCGGGCCAACGCCGACATCGTCGTGCGCTTCTCTCCGATCGAGGAGCGCGGCGAGACCGCCGAGGACCCGCTGAGCGCCTACCTGCTGCTCAGACCCACCATCAGCCACCCCGACCTCACGACCATCCTCGACGAGGACGTCAAGGCCGGCATGCACCTCAAGCTGCGGCGGGACGAGGACGGAAAGCCGGTCGACTCCGTCCACATCCACTCCTACGCCGACCGCGAGGACACCAAGAGGGTCGAGCAGGCCATCTGGGACGAGTTGGGCGTGCACGAGCCGGTCCCCGAGTCGCTCGGCCGGCTCGACTCCGAGAGCCGCGACGAGCCGCTGGCCCTCACCCAGCTCATCCTCCTGTACCACCTGATCCAGGCCCAGCAGTCCGCCGGCAACCACTGAACGGGGCGCTCTCTCGGATTGTCCGACCTTCCTGACGCGCAGGTGTACCGTCGCTGCTCACAGCATTTCGTCGCCCTGCCAGACCTCGAGGAGGAACCGAGCACCCAACGGGAGGACAAAGTCAGTGGACAGCAACAGCCAGGCATCCGGGTGGTCGCGGCGCCGGTTCATACAGGCCTCGGCCGGCCTCACCGTCCTGATCGCCTGCGGAAAATCGGCGAAGGAAACCGGTGGCGGCGCCACCGACGTGACATCCACTCTCGTCCAGCCGAGCAAGAAGCTCTCGGGTGACCTCAAGATTCTCCAGTGGAGCCACTTCGTGCCCCGCCACGACAAGTGGTTCGACCCCTGGGCCGCCGACTGGGGCCGCCAGGTCGGCGTGAACGTCACCGTCGACCACATCGGCCTGGCCGACATCCCGGCCCGGGCGGCAGCTGAGTTCTCGGCCAACGAGGGCCACGACCTCATCGAGTTCCTGTCTCCGCCGGCCGCGTTCGAGCCGAGCGTGCTCGACCTCAGCGACCTCAACCAGGAGGCCGAGAAACGCTTCGGCAAGCAGCTCGCGCTCTGCACGCGCAGCACCTACAACCCGACGACCAAGAAGTACTACGGCTTCTGCCACGGATGGGTCCCCGACCCCGGCGACTACCGCAAGTCCATGTGGGAGAAGGTCGGCCTGCCGAATGGTCCGACCACCTATCAGGAGTTGCTCGACGTCGGCGGTCGGATCAAGCGGGAGCAGGGCGTCCAGCTCGGCATCGGGATGTCGAACGAGCTGGACTCCAACATGGCCGCCCGGGCAATCATCTGGTCCTTCGGCGGGTCCATCCAGGACGACAGGGAGAACGTCGTCTTCAACTCGCCCCAGACCATCGAGGCCGTCGATTACATGGCCCGGCTGTTCAAGGCGACGATGACCGACGAGGTCTTCGCCTGGAACGCGGCGTCGAACAACCAGGGCCTCATCGCCGGCAGCCTTTCCTACATCCTCAACTCCATCTCGGCCTACCGCACGGCCCAGACCGCGAGCCCCGACGTGGCCAATGACGTGTTCTTCACGCCACCCCTCAAGGGCCCACGCGGCGTCGCGCTGGCCAGCGAGCACGTCATCCCGATCTACGTGATCCCGAAGCACGCCAAGAACCCCGACGCGGCCAGGGAGTTCATCCTCAACCTGGTGGCCAACTACGCGCAGGCCACCAACAACAGTGAGCTGTACACGTTCCCGGCCTTCGCCCAGACCGTGCCGCAGCTCAACGGCTGGCTCGAAAACGACCCGTACGGATCGCAGCCGGCCAACAAGCTCGCCTTCCTGAAGGACGCCGAGAAGTGGAGCACGACGATCGGCCACCCCGGCCCGGCCAACGCGGCCATCGGGGAGATCTTCGACACCTTCATCCTGGCCAAGATGATGGCCCGCGCCGCCCGGGGCGAGCTGAGCGCCAGAGACGCGGTGATCGACGCCGAGAACCAGATCAAGCCGATCTTCCAGCGCTGGCGGGAACGGGGCCTGGTGGGCGGAAAGCCGTAGCAGCCGCCGATGGCGATCGTCGAGGTCCGCCACCTCACCAAGAAGTTCGAGGGCAACGCCACCTTCGCGGTCGACGACCTCGATCTGGCCACGACCGAGGACGAGTACCTGGTCCTGCTGGGGCCGTCCGGCTGCGGGAAGACCACCCTGCTGCGACTCATCGCCGGCCTCGAGCAGCCCACCTCGGGCGAGGTGCTGATCGGCGGGGAGCCCATGGTCGGGCTGCCGCCGAGGGCCCGCAAGATCGCCATGGTGTTCCAGAGCTACGCCCTGTACCCGCACAAGACGGCGCGCAAGAACATCGAGTTCCCGCTCAAGGCGTCGGGCATGGAGCCAGGCGACCGGGCCAAGAAGGTGGAGTGGGCGGCCGAGCTTCTGGGCATCACCCGCCTGCTCGACCGCCGGCCCCGACATCTCTCGGGCGGGGAACGCCAGCGGGTGGCGCTGGCCCGGGCCCTCGTCCGTGAGCCCGATGTCTTCCTGCTCGACGAGCCCTTGTCCAACCTCGACGCCAAGCTCCGGGCCACCGCCCGGGACGATCTGAAGCAGTTCCAGGACCGGGTCGGCACCACGACGATCTACGTCACCCACGACCAAGTGGAGGCCATGGGCCTCGGCGACCGGATCGCGGTGATGTCCGAAGGGCGCATCCGCCAGTTGGGCACGCCGCACGAGGTGTACCACGACCCGGCCGACACCTTCGTGGCCACCTTCCTCGGCTCACCGCCGATGAACATCGTCGAACGCGACGACGTGCTCGTCGGCTTCCGGCCCGAGAGTCTGCTGCCCAAAGGGGTCGTGGAGCCCGACGACGACGCGGTCAGCGTCCCGTTCTCCGTCCACCGGGTAGAGAACCTCGGCTCCGAGCGCCACCTCGTCGGGACCGTGAGCGGCATCGGCGCGGACACGCGGGTCATCGCCATGCTGCCGTCGACGGTGTCGGTCGAGGTACCAGTCGACGAGACGGCGGAGTTCGTCATCCGAGGCGCTGATCTGCGGTTCTTCGACAAGGACACCGGCGGGCGCACCGCCCGGCGCCGGCTGTGAGCGCCGTTCGCGCTACTCGCCGCCGGCGGTACCTGTTCGACCGGGACGGCGTGCTGGCGCCGATGATGCTGCTGCCCTCGGTCGTCTACATCGTCGCGCTGGTGGCCGTCCCCTTCTTCCTGGCCATCGCCTACAGCCTGAGCGACGTCACCGTCGGCGACCCCTCGTTCGACTACGTCGGCCTGCGCAACTTCCGGGCCGTGCTGAAAGACCCGGTCTTCAGGCGGTCCCTGACAAACAGCATCTTCATCACGGCGGTGACGATGGTGCTGGTCCTGGTATTGGCCAAGATCCTCGCCCTGGTGCTGACCCGCGACTTCAGGGGCAAGTGGGGCGTCCGGTTCCTCATCCTGCTCCCGTGGACGACGCCCGTGCCGCTGGCGGCGATCGCCTGGCTGTGGATGCTCGACTCCCTGTTCAGCCCCATCGACTGGACCCTGCGCCGGCTCGGCCTGCTCGAAGGGAACCTCCACTGGCTCGGCAACTCCAAGCTGGCGGTGGCGTCGGTGATCACCGTGCAGGTGTGGCGGATCGTGCCGCTGGCCGCGGTCATCATCATGGCCGGGCTGGCCGCCATCCCCCAGGACATCAACGATGCGGCGGAGGTCGACGGGGCCGGCTTCTGGCGGAAGCTGTTCGAGATCACCATTCCCCTCACGCTGCCGGTCACCGCGGTGGCGACGCTGTTCGGCGCCGTCCTGGTGTTCACTGACATGAGCGTCGTCTATGTGCTCACCCGGGGCGGACCGGTCGACGCCACCCAGATCCTGCCGACGTGGGCGTTCTTTCGGGGCATCCAGGGCGGGGACCTGGCCCAGGGCGCGGCGGTCGCCCTGTTCCTCTTCCCCCTTCTGCTGGCCATGGCCGTGCTCATCCTGAGGTCGGTGCGCCGGATGGAGGTCCTGTAAGTGGAGGCTCCCAGCGCGGCCACGTGGCGGCGGCGCCGGCGCCTCGGACGGGTCGGGCTCTACACGCTCGTCGTGGGCTTCGCCCTTTTCGCCGCCTTCCCGTTCCTGTGGGGCGCCATCACCGCCTTCAAGGCCGATCAGGACCTGTACAACCGCGACAACAACCCGTTCCTGTTCAACATCGAGCCCACCATGCAGCACGTCCGCCTGCTCTTCGAGGGGACGGCGTTCAACACCTTCGTGTGGAACACGCTCGTCGTCGCCCTTCTCGTCGTGGCCATCACGCTGTTGGCCAGCCTGCCGGCGGCCTACAGCCTGGCCCGCCTCAACCTGCGCTGGGGCGGGGCCATGGCCATCGCCATCTTCATGGTGTACCTGATCCCGCCCTCGCTGCTGTTTATCTCCCTGTCGCGGATGGTGTCGTTCCTCGGTCTGCAGGACTCCCGCTGGGCGCTCGTCGTCCTCTATCCGACCATCACCATCCCCGTGTCGGTGTGGCTCCTCATGGGCTTCTTCAAGGGGATCCCGAAGGACATCGAGGAGCAGGCCATGGTCGACGGCTACAGCCGTCTGGGGGCCTTCGTGCGGACCGTCCTGCCGCTGTCCTTCCCCGGCATGGTGGCGGTGATCGTCTTCTCCGCCACCCTGTCGGCGAGCGAGTTCATCTACGCGCTCGCCTTCGTGTCCCAGACCAGCCAGAAGACGATCAGCGTCGGCGTGCCCACCGAGCTGGTTCGCGGCGACGTGTTCTTCTGGCAGTCGCTCCAAGCCGCCACCCTCCTCGTCGCCATCCCGATCGCGCTCATCTTCAACGCGTTCCTCAAGCGCTTCATCGCCGGCTTCACCATGGGCGCGGTCAAGGGCTGAGGGCGGGCCAGGAGTCCCGGCGAGCGTCGCGCTGTCCCACCCACGACGTACGATTTGGCGTATGGCGGAAGACATTCGCTGCCCCGCTTGCGGTACCGACGAGATACATGGCCGACAAGCGGAACCGAACGGACCGATCCTGCTCACGTGCGATCGCTGCGGCGAGCAATGGTCGAGGCAGCCGCAACTCTCCTGCCCGCGCTGCCATACGGGCGACCCCTACCACGAGCAGTACTGGGGCTGGCAATACGACGACGTCGAGGAAGCCCGTGAGAACCCAATGGCCAGCTACGACGACGTGCTTCGCGACGTCTACCGGTGTCGCAAGTGCAATCACGTCTGGAAAACGGAAGCAGAGCGAAGGGAGGGACGGGGCCTACCGTTTCGACATTCGCGCGCGATGAACCCGACTCGCCCTGATCCTGGTTCGAAGGCAGACGCGTCGCGGAGGACCGGCCCCGACCACAAGGGTTCGGTGACGAATCCGCCTGATCCACGCTGAGCGGTCGAGCGCCAAATGGTCAGCCGCGCCGGGTGGCGCGGCACCGGCCTACCCGGCGAGCTCGGCCAGATTCCGACGGACGAGCGGCGCCACCTCCATCCCGTAGAGCTCGATGCAGCGCATCAGGTTCTCGTGGGGCAGGGTGCCGGCGCTGTACTTCATGTCGAACCGCGCCAGTCCCAACCGTGTGGCCACACGCACGATCTTGGCGGCCACCGTCGCGGGCGACCCAACGAGTTCGAGGTGGTCGGACAGGCCCTTACGTCGCTGCTGGCGGGCAACCCGCCAACGCCAGGGCCCGGTCGATCGAAGCGTTACCGGCCGTCCGGAGCTGCTCAAGCTGGGCCACCTTGGCTTGCAGCTCGGCGCCGGAGAGCGTTGCGGACAGAGATTGCTCGATGGCGGTGATCTCGGCGTTCGTCCGGGCTCGCTGGGCGAGCAGGCGTGCGCACTGATCGCCGGCGGGCGGCGTCGTGGTCGCCGTCGTCGAGGTCGAGGTGCTCGTGGGCGGCAGGCTCGTGCTCGTCGAGGTGCTCGTGCTGCTCGTCGTCGTCGACGACGTCGGCGGGAGCGTCGTCGACGTAGAGGTCGAGGTGCTCGTCGACGTGGACGTGCTCGTAGATGTCGACGTGCTCGTGGAGGTCGACGTCGACGAGCTGCTCGGCGGTACCGACGTGCTCGTGCTCGTGCTGCTGGACGTCGTCGAGCTGGATGACGTGGTCAGCGTGCCCGCCGTCAGGTCGAGGACCCAGTACCAGCCGAACGTCGAGGCCGGGTCGAACGCCCGGGCGATCCCGGCCAGATTCACCGACCCGTTCAGCAGATTGGCATTGTGCGGCGGCGAGTTCTGCCACCAGGCGAACGCGTCCTCGGCGTTCTCGAAGCCCCAGGTGATGTTCTCGGCCCAGACCGTGTACACCACGTCACACTGGGTTAGCCGGGTCGGGATGTCGCGAAGGAGCGAGTCGACATGGTTCGCCGACGTGTAATCCTTCGTCGCCATGTCGCGACTGAACCAGGCTGCCGCTCGGGTGACGCTGGTGTCGAGGGCCAGAGCGCCCCTCCCGTTGGCCATGCGGTACGCGTTGATGAGCTCCGGCATCTGCTGCTCTTCGGAGTCGACCGCCTGGTCTCCGGACGTCACGGTGCAGTTCGTCAGCGCGCTGGCCGGCCCAGGAGCACGACCAACGTGCCACCCATCAAGGCGACAGCCGTGAGTGCGGCGAAGAGCGAATTCCTACGGGCCATCGACAACCTCCCGGACCGACGGAGGAACACCGGCGTGCGGCACGAAATCATTGCACAGGCAAAGAGGCCCCGATACCGCCAGCGTGTTCGCGGTGGCCCGCGTGAGTGAGGAGCTGGCCGCCGTCGTGCTGGCCGCCGGCGCCGGCACCCGCCTGCGGCCGCTCACCGACATCCTTCCCAAAGCGCTGTGCCCGGTCGACAACGTGGCCCTCGTCGACCTGGCCATCGACCGCGTCCGACCGCTCACGTCCCGGATCGCCGTCAACGTCCACCACGGCCGCGCACTGCTGGAGTCGCATCTCGCCGGCCGGGTCCATTTCTCGATCGAGGAGCCCGAGGTCCTCGGCACCGCCGGCGCGCTCGGGCGGCTGCGCGACTGGATCGACGGGCGGCCGGCGGTGGTCGTGAACGCCGACGCCTGGCACCGGTTCGACCTGTCCAGCCTGGTGGACGGCTGGGACGGCGAGCGGGTGTGTCTCATGGTCGTCGACGACCCCACCCGCGGTGACTTCGGACGGTGGCGCGTGTGCGGAGCGTCGATCATGCCGTGGACGGAGGTGCGCCGGCTGCGGGCAGTCTTCGGCGGGCTGTACGAGGAGTGCTGGGCGCGGCGGTGGGCCGAGGGCCGCCTCGAGCTCGTCCCCGCCACCGGGCCTTTCTTCGACTGCGGGACGCCGGCCGATTACCTCGCCGCCAACCTGGCCGCGTCAGGGGGCGAGAGCGTCGTCGGCAAGGGCGCCCGGGTCGAGGGCGAGCTCGTGCGGTCAGTTGTGTGGCCGGATGGCGTCGTGCACCACGGCGAGCGGCTGGTCGAGTGCATACGCGTGGGGGACGACATGACCGTGCGCGCGTGACGGGCAGACGGCCCGCGCGTGGGGGATGCGCGGGCCGTCTGCCAGCGGGCCCCTACCGGGCGATCTGGATGTTTTCGTTGTCCCTCACGAACACGCACGAGAAGAAGTCCGGACAGACCGACAGTGAGGCCTCGGCTACTGCGCCGCCCTTCTTGAAGGCCTGGCCCTGGGCCGGCACCTGCAAGTCGACGGTCTGCGTCGCCCCGGTGCACACGAAGTCGCTGGTGCCTCCATAGCCGCTGGCGATGCGGCTGCCGGCCCGCTGGGTCACCTGGACATTCAGGAAGCCCGTGGCGCCGGCGGGGCACAGCACCTCGATCGGGACCGACACGGCTGCGCCTCGGGCTACCAACGTCGCCTCGTCGCCGACCTCGACGGAGACGACTGCCGGGGGTGACAGCTGGCCTACCGCCGGCAGTGCCGGGACGGCGAACGCCACTGCGCCCCCGACGGCGAAGGCGCCGAGGACCCGCACGATGTTTCTCTTCGTCATGCCTGGTTGTCTCCTTGGTTGGTTGTCGCGATGCCGACCAGGAGCGCCCCGGTCAGCCAGATGGCTGGCAGGTGCCAGCCAAAATCGAGAAGCCCGTGGACGCCGAGGGCAACCAGCCCGGCGGCGACGCCCGCACGTAGCGGCGGCGACACCGCCGGCGGGCAAGCCCGGCGGACGTCGCGCCCGATCGCGGCCAACAACGTGAGCAGCAGCACCAAGCCGACCACGCCGAGCTCGGCCAGCGTCTGCAGGTACTCGTTGTGGGCGAAGCGGGCGACCAGCACCGCGCCGTCGGACCGGTCCCAGGACAGCTCGGCGTTCCCCGGCCCGACGCCGGTCAGGGGCCGGCCCGCCGCCGATCGCAATGCGGCCCGGGCCTCACCGGCCCGATCCGTCGACGCCACGCTGAACCTCGGACCGGAGATCCGCCGAGTGGCGTCGACCATCGGTCCCGACGCCAACACGACGAGCATCAGCACGCCGGCACCGCCTGATGCGAGGAGCGGGCGGAGCGCAAGCCGGGCCGTCGCGCCGGCGACCAGCAGCCCCGCAACCAGCGCCGCGGCGGCGAGCGCAGGCCGCGCTGGGGCATCGGAGGGGATCGACGGCCACAGGCCGCCGAGGGCCACGAGCGCCCCGAGGGCCGGCGCCGCCGCGCCGCGCAGCGCCACCCGCGGGCCGAGGGCCCACGCCAGCACGACGGCTCCGGCGAGGAAGGCAACGAGCCCGCCCCGGCTTAGCGTGGCGCCGAGGCCCGTGAGAAGGAGGCAGCCGGCGGCGGCCGCGGGCACTGACGCCGACGAGCCGAAGCGAGCCAGGCACAGCAGCACGATGGCGGCGAGCAGACCACCGGTCGCGTTGGCGTAGGTGAGGGTGCTTGCCGCCCGCCACAGGCCTTGGTCCACCAGGGCCCAGGGCGTGCCGTGCCACGCCACCCCGGCCCAGCCGGTGAGCGCGACGGTCAGGCCGAGGACGACGACCGCGACCGTGACCTGGTCACGCTGCCGCGCGTCCAGGCGGTGGCACCTCCCGATGACGACGATGACACCGGCAAGGACGAGGACGGTCGACAGCGCACCCGCGCCGTCGCCGGCCAGGACGGCGCTGACGACCGACCACGTCGCCAGTGCCGCGCACGCACGCGCCGTCGACCGCCGAGTCGGGGCGCGGAACGATCGCGCCCCGCCGGTAGCGGCGGCCGCCACGAGGAGGACGGTCACGACCCGCTGGCCGGCGCCGTAGTAGCCGCCCTGGGCCAGGACCGCGGCGGTGAGCCCCGCAAGCACGAGCAGCACGGGCACCGGTAGTCCGGCGGGAGGCGACGGTAGGGGCGGGTCGACTACCGCCAATTGTGCTCGACCGGCACTGGCCGCCAGACAACCTTCCGTCACTGCTCCCCCCGCCGCTCCGCCGATTCGACGGCCAAGCTACAGGTGCTCGACGGGCGGGGCAAGGGTGCTGGCTCACCAGCCGAACGGTGGTGCTGGCACTACCTAGATCCGACGGACTCCGTCCGATAATCCGTTGACATCACCCGTCACATGGGTACTATCGATGTCCATGGCACGCATGCAGCTCGTCGAAACGAAGCTCCGGGGCACAGCCCCGTCGAGCGTCGGCGCGTACCCGTGCCTGCCGTTCTTGTCTCTCGATGAGAGGCAAGCGGCGAGTCGGGAAGCCGGGAATACCGGTCGCCTCGACGTTCGTCGGTAGCCGACGCTCCACGCGTCTGCGCCGCACCCGTCTCACCCGCGCACTCCGTCATGCGCGTTGCATCCTTTGGGCTCGAGCCAGTGGTGGCGCCGCGGTTTCCAACACCGATGGCCGGGGGTTCGACACCTTCCGGGCCTGCTCATACGCGCCGGGCGTCCAGTCCGGACATCAGCATATTGACAACTGCAGAGCATCGTCGTCGGGGCCATTTCGCTATGGCCCCGCATGGGTCGGTCGCGCCATGGGGCGCAGCTGGCGGTAATCCAGCCGTCTTTCCGACATGGGGGGTTCGAGTCCTCTCCGACCCACGATCACCAATGCGCGTCACGCCTGACAGGTAGGGCACCGGGCCCTTACCCCGGACCCAGACTGGGTTCGAGGCCCCGAGCCTCGGAACACGCGTCGCTCTTCCGGGGCGAGCAGGGCGCGCACCATGCCGCCGTAGCTCAGTTGGTCAGAGTGACTGCCTGTCGAGCAGAGAGTCACGGGTTCAAATCCTGTCGGTGGCGCCACGTCGACGTAGTCCAATGGACAGGGCACCGGTCTACGAAGCCGGAGGGTGCAGGTTCGACCCCTGCCGTCGACGCCACCTCGCCGTAGCTCAGGGGAGAGAGCACCGCCGTCCGAAGGCGGGCGTCGCACGTTCGAATCGTGCCGGCGAGGCCCCAGGAAGCGACCCGGCTGGATGAGGAGCCTGTCCCGAAAACAGGTACGGGCCTGCGGCCCTTGGGCGTTCGAGTCGCCCGCTTCCGCTCTGCCGCGATCCCGTCGCGGTACCCAATCGATTGCCAGGTGGTCCAGTGGCACGGACAGCCGGCTGTTACCCGGAGGACGAAGGTTCGACCCCTTCCCTGGCAGCACATGTGGTCGTCGTTCAACGGCAAGGATCCCGGTACGCCACGCCGGCGATGGGAGTTCGATTCTCCCCGACCACACTGTCTCCCCAACCACACCGTCTCCCCGACCACACCGTGAGAGAACTACACCGAGAGGAGGTGTCCACCATGCCCACGACCATCAACCCCAAGCTCGTCTCCTGGGCGAGCGACATCGAGCCTGACACCATCCGTCAGGCCGAGAAGACCGCCCGCCTGCCCATCGTCGAGGGCCACGTGGCCCTCATGCCCGACGCCCACGTGGGCATCGGTGCCACGGTGGGCTCGGTGATCCCGACGCTGGGCGCCGTGATCCCGTCGGCCGTAGGCGTCGACATCGGCTGCGGCATGATCGCCGCCGAGCTCGACGTCACCGAGGACCAGCTGCCCGACAACATCGAGCCGCTCCTCGGCCGCATCGAGCGGGCCGTGCCCGCCATCGTGGGCAAGGGCCACGACAAGGCCGGCAACGCCGCCGGCCGCTGGCTGTCGAACCACCGTCCGGCCACCGCTCTGTCGAGCGCCCAGGCCGACAAGGCGGCCAAGCAGTTCGGCACGCTCGGCTCGGGCAACCACTTCTTCGAGCTGTGCGTCGACGAGCGGGGCCGGGTGTGGGTCGTCCTGCACTCGGGCAGCCGGGGCATCGGCAACCAGCTGGCCCAGATGCACATCGCCAAGGCCCGGCGCCTGGCCAAGGTGGCCGCCCTCAGCCTCGAAGACCCCGACCTGGCCTGGTTCGTCCAGGGCACCTCGGAGTTCGAGGCCTACGTCACCGACATGCTGTGGGCCCAGGACTACGCCAAGGCCAACCGCAACTCGATGATGGACCGGGCTCTGGCCGAGGTGCTGCGCTTCATCGGCACCGGCAAGCAGACCCGCCGGATCGACTGCCATCACAACTTCACGCAGCAGGAGGTCCACCAGGGCCGCGAGCTGTGGGTCACCCGCAAGGGCGCCATCCGGGCCGACGTCGGCGACTTCGGCGTCATCCCGGGCTCGATGGGCACCCGCAGCTACATCGTCGAGGGCAAGGGCAACGAGGCGAGCTGGACGTCGTGTAGCCACGGCGCCGGCCGGCGCCACAGCCGGACCAAGGCCCGCAAGCTGTTCACCAACGCCGACCTGGCCACGGCCATGGCCGGCAAGGTGTGGCTGGCGGACCGGGCCGGCGCCCTGCTGGATGAGATCCCGGCCGCCTACAAGGACATCGACCAGGTCATGGCCGACCAGGCCGACCTGGTCACCGTCCTGCACACCCTGCATCAGGTCCTGAACTACAAGGGGACCTGAGGCAGCCTGCAGTACCCGGTCCCGCCCGACGTGCCCACCTCGGGCGGGACCTCCCTGCCGGCGAGGTCCCTGAAGGTAAGGGCGCTCGTTTCGTAATCGAGACACAGCGGGTTCGATCCCCGCCGCCGGCTCTTCCACCTCGCCCGATGCGCAGACCGGGGGCTACTTCATCTGTCAAATGAATGCCCGAAAGGGCGCACCCTCCGGTCGTCCGGTTCCCGGGCGAGACATGGTCCTGAAGCTCTGACGGTGGAGCGGCCGGTTGAAGCCCGGCAGGAGCAGGTTCGAACACTGCCGGGACCACCACCACGACGAGTAGGTCAGTGGCCAGACCGCCTCTCTTACAAGGAGGATGCCGGAGGTTCGACTCCTCCCTCGTCGACTGTGGCCGAAGTAGAAGTGGACGACACGCCGGGACGTGGCCCCGGAGGAAGCCGGCGGCTGGTCTCACCTCCGCTTCGCTCCGATTCGCTCGCCGCTCCGTTCGAGTCCGGCCGGTCACCCCATCGATGCGGGGATCTGGGGATCAGCGGGGCCCCATACGCCCTGCGCGCGGGTTCGATCCCCGCCCCCGCCACCACGGGCCGGTAGCGCAATTGGAAGCGTGACTCCCTTGCAAGGAGGAGGGTGCGGGTTCGACTCCCGCTCGGTCCACACACACAGGCTGACGTAGCCCAATCGGGAGAGGCACGGCGCTCAGACCGCCGCCAGTGTCGGTTCGACTCCGACCGTCAGTACAGAATCTGAGTTCCGCCTGGATGTGGCGCAATGGGAGCGCGCCGGCTTTGGGAGCCGGGGGTTGGGAGTTCGAGTCTCCCCGTCCAGACCGATGCGAGGTAGTCCCTGGTCTCATCTCCGCTTCGCGCCGATTCGCTCGGGACTCCGTGCAACCGGCACCACGCCTGGCTCTGAACCAGGAGATCCGGCCGGCTGGTCTCACCTCCGCTTCGCTTCGATTCGCTCGCCGGTCCGTGCGAATCCTGGCCTCGCAGCCCCACGACGATGTTCTGCAGCGAGACGGCCTGCTGCGCAGGCGGGGGCTCCTTCTTGATCCGTAGGTTCCGGGTTCAAGTCCCGGCGCCGGCAACGGCGTAGCTCAATCGGGAGAGCAACGGAAGTGCTCCCCCGCCGTCCTGGTTCCCAGGCCGTCTCGATCATCCGGTCAGCTGCGAAGGACGGGCTTCCTTCCTTGGAGAGGGACGCATCCGTGCGTCCGCCGTTCGACTCGGCACCGCTCGTCCGCCGTGTTCCCTGACCGGACAATCTCACAGCACAACCCAACGAAGGAGCACCACCATGTCGAAGTTCTCGGGCACCCGCCGGCGCCCGCTGCGGGCCAACCTCACCGCGCCCGTCCGCACGTCGGGCCTGCGCACCCTCACGCACGAGGGCGGCCTCGGCTTCCTGCGCGACGCCGAGTCGGAGCTGTTCCTGCTCGCGGCCACGAACATGGTCGGCGAGGACACCTTCTACGAGCGCGCCCCCGACCGGGACGCCCGCTTCGTGGCCCTGGTCCGTCACGTGACCGAGACGAACCCGGCGTTCGTCGCCGGCCTCGCACCGTACCTACGGACGTCGCTGCTCATGCGTTCGCCCGCAGTTGTGATGGCCGCCGAGTACGTGGCCGCCGGCGGCGCGCACGGCCGCGCCGTCGTCGACGGCGTGCTCCAGCGCGCCGACGAGCCGGCCGAGCTGCTCGGCTACTGGCTGACCGCGCACGGTCGGAACGTGCCGATGGCCGTCAAGCGCGGCGTCGCCGACGCGACCCGGCGCCTCTACAACGAGCGGGCCGTGCTGCGCTACGACGGCCTGTCGCGCCAGGTCCGCATGGCCGATGTCATCGAGCTCACCCATCCGCAGCCGCGCGACGACCGGCAGTCGGCCCTGTTCCGCTGGCTGCTCGACCGTCGCCACCACGACGACGCCGTCGCCGGCGCCGACCGCCTCCCCGTCCTCGCCGCCGCACGCGAGCTCGAGGCCGTGCCGGCGGAGAACCGCCGGCCGGTCCTGCGCGACCGCGGCCCCGCCGCGCTGGCCGACGCCGGCTTCTCGTGGGAGCGGCTGTCGGGCTGGCTGCCGGGCGGCATGAACGCCGAGGCCTGGACCTTCGGTCATCCCGTCGATGGGCGTCATGGCGCTGGTCCGCAACCTGCGCAACTTCGACGAGGCCGGCGTCGACGACGCCACCGTCGACACCGTCATCGCCAAGATCACCGATCCCGACCAGGTGGCCAAGGCCCGGCTGTTCCCGTACCAGGTGTGGGCGGCGTACAAGCACGCGCCGTCGGACAACTGGAAGCGTGCCCTCGGCCGCACGCTCGACCTGACCGTGGCCAACATTCCCCGGCTCGACAACACCCTCGTCGTGATCGACACGTCGTCGTCGATGACGGCGCCGGTGTCGGGCCGGTCGAAGCTGTCGCGTGTCGAGGTGGCCGCAGTCATGGCCATGGCGACGGCGAAGCGGGCCACCGACGTCGAGGTCGTCATCTTCGGCGACGGCAACCGCCGGCTCGCCAACCCGGCCGGCGCCTCGGTCCTCGCCGGCGTGGCGACGGTCGTCGACCTGGTCGGCTCGGTCGGCCACTCGACGTTCGGCCACACCGCCATTGCGAAGCACTTCGACCCGAAGCGCCACCATCGCGTCGTCATCTTCACCGACGACCAGCAGCACGACTCGGGCCGGGTGCGGCTCGACCACGTGCCGCTGATCTACACCTTCAACCTCGCCGGCTACAGCCCGTCCGCCCTCCCGGCGGGTGAGCGGGGCCGCTACACACTGGGTGGCTTCTCCGACGCCACCTTCACCGTCATGAAGGTGCTGGAGGACGGCCGCAACGCGGCCTGGCCGTTCATGTTGTGAGGGAGCCCGTCACCGCGTAGTGGACGTGCACGCACTGTCACCTCGAAAGAAGGTCGGCCTTCAGGGTGGGGTCGATCCGAGCCACGAGCTTGGCCTCGTCCTCCGAGAGGTCCGCGGCGCCACCGTTCAGCTTGTCGATGACGCCGGCGCGCATTTCGATCATGTGACTGGCGACGTGCTTTCCGAGCAGGCGGTACACCTCGAACTGCTCGGTGTCGAAGACCTGGTCGGACGTCGGGTCGGAGGGGAAGATGTCGTTCTTCTCCTTGTAGGAGTGCAGTCTCGACGGGCTGTCCTCCGTGATGCTGGCCTTGAGGTACCAGAGCACGCCCATCCGGCCGTCGGCGTAGGTGATGAGCCCCATGGCGCAGTCGCGCGGCACTGTCCGTGAGACCCGGCCGTCGACCATCCCAGCGCGCAGCGCCTCATAGGGAAGCTCGATGCTGGCGCCGAGCTCCTGGGCGGCCAGGATGATCGCCTCGGCGACCGTGCCGAAGCTCGTGGAGTTCGATCCGGACGCGTCGACGCAGACGATCTCGGTGCACCGGCGCCGGAGCAGCTCGACCAGGCCCAGGTTCTCCCAGTGGCCGCCGTCGGTGATGTACAGGTACAGGTCCTCGGCGTCGTAGACGCCGAACATCTCCTTGACCAGGTAGCTGAGCCGCCGGCGGGGATAGCCCGGGTTCTCGGGAAGGTTGCCCACCGGCACGAAGCGTGGGTTCGGCATCCACATGCCGAGCCGCACGTTGGCGAGGGCCAGCAGCGCCTTGGTCGATCCGTAGTTGAACCGGCCCATCGCCGAGGACACCGCGGCGCCCGACATGCCCACCGCAGTCATCGCCGTGAGGCGCGGCGTGTCCCACCGTTGGAAGATCCTGGCGTACTGCTCGGTCGGCACCGAGTAGTCGTCGCAACCACCGTCGTCGGTCGCCGGGACGTGGAACTGGATCGAGCTCGGGCTGAACGTGAAGCTGTACGCCGGCACGCCGACCCGTATCGGGCCGGCGCCGGTCACGTTCATCGCCGTGCACACGACGACCTCGGGACCGTGCCGGTTCGGGTCGGCGGCGGTGAGCCGGCCGAGCTCGGAGAGGCTCGGCTCCTCGGACGGATCGAGTGACTCGGCCGTCCCATCCGGCGTCCTTCGGGTGGCGTAGGCCTCACGCAGGCGGCCGCGGTAGTACGGCTGCAGTGACCACCAGTCGGGGTCCGCCAGGTAGTACCAAAGGGAGAACACGCCGAGCACCACCAACCACCGGCCGGCGTCGTCGCCAGGGCCGACCCTCGCACCGCCGGCCGCGATCTCCGTGCCGGCGACGACGGCGAGCAACAGCACGAGGGCGCCGCCGAGTCGTGGCACCGCCCGCCCGAGTGGCTTGCGGAGCAGGCCGAAGATCGAGGCGGCCACGCCGCCGCCGGCGACCACCTGGACCAGTCTCAGTAGCTCGGCGTGATCACCGATCAGCTTTGGCAACGCCGTCGTCCCCAGCGGGACGGCGATGAGAACGAACGCGAGGAGCGCGGCGACGGTCATCGTCCCGACGGCGATCTTCCACATCGCGTTGCGCCAGCGAGGCTTGGCCAGCTCGAGACGCACCGATGCAAGCCGGCGCAGCAGGACCCAGACGACAAAGGACAAGACGCTCAGCGCGCCCCACACCGCCACCGGGAACCAAAAACGGCGCTCGACCGTGTAGGACAGCGGACTGCCGGCGCCGGCATCGCTACCCGCCATCCAGCCCACCACCCACCCCAGCGGCCGGGCCATCAGCCAGAGCAGGACGAACAGGGATCCCACGTTGATGGCGAGGCCCACCAGCAGAGTGGCGATGGCGCCCGGCAGCTTGCCGTCCCGCCCGAACAGGTAGTTGAGATGCCGGCGCAGGTGCGAGAGCTCGGGCGACTGCTTCCCGGGTTCGTCCGACCACGGTCGCGGTGGGGTGGTCGCCCCGGTGGCACCCGGTCGGCGGGCGATCGCCCACGCACCGGCCATATAGCTCCCGCCGGAGACGGCGCTCAGCCACCGGGCCCGGTCGACCAGCTGCACGCGGTCGAGCGCCTGCAGGACACCCAACCCGAACGTGCCCGCCCGCACTCCTCCGCCGGAGAGGCAGATGCCCATGCCGCCGGCGGCGTCGGGCGCCGTCGGGCTGGCGGCGTTGAGGTTGCGGGGCGGCATCGTGAGCCACCCGATCAACCCCGCCAATACGTACGCCAGCACCAGGACAATCACGGTGAACTTCGCCCAGCCCACGGTCGCCGCCGTCATCGCCGCCCAGGCGTGCTCCCGCAACGCGCCCCGGGGACCATGCAGCCCGGCGGCCAGCGCCGCGTTCTCGATCAGGTCGAGCACGCCGGCGGTAACCGCACCGCCGACCGCCATAACCCATGCACCTCGGAGCTTGCGGACCCGAAAGCCGCCCAGGGGGCCCAGCCTGCCGGCCACGAACAGTGCTCCGAGCGACAGCGCCAGCACGTACCAGACGATGAAGAGGAGGTCCCAGAGCAGGCCGGTGTGGACGGCGCTCGCCGTGCATCCGGCCAACGCGGCGGCGGACCGCTCGACCGTGCCCGCCAACTCGAGGTCGACAATCGAGTGCGCATTCCCGGGGCAGGAAAGAGTCGCCTTGCTCCCGAGCCATGCCGTGATCGCCCCGGCCACGACCAGCGCACCGAGCACGACCGCCAGCCGTAGGAACCCGGTGCGAAAGAACTTGGCCGACGATGGCCACTTCGGACCGCTCTGTGTCTCGGCCATCGTCGATGAGGGTACCTTCCCTCGCCGAAATTTGACGGGACCTCAGATCTTCGCGAACGTCGCCGCCCTGACGAGCGCGGCCACCGCCAGCGCCGCAGCCAGCAGTTCGGACAGCTTTACCGGGAGCTCCTCGACGAGGTAGGGATCGGTGTGGTCCACGAGCGGCA
Source organism: Acidimicrobiia bacterium (assembly GCA_023265025.1). Taxonomy (GTDB): domain Bacteria; phylum Actinomycetota; class Acidimicrobiia; order Acidimicrobiales; family AC-14; genus CADCTB01. The sequence continues at coordinate 18,229 of JAHFUP010000050.1, forward strand.
GGGTGAACACGCGAACCAGGAAGTAGAGGGCGATCAGGCCCACGCTGGAGGCCACGACCGACCAGTAGGCGAGCGGCGACGGCTTGACCCACACCGCCACACCCTGGCCGAGCAGCAGCACGCCGGAGGCGACGAAGAACAGCCCGAGATGCCAGCCCTCCGCCCAGTGCTCCGGGGCGGACGCGAAGTGGGCGACGGCGGTGAAGACCAGCGCGGCCGCGGCGACGGTCTGGGTGGGCCGCGGTCGGAGGTCGCGCTTGAACACGAACAGCCCGAGGCGCAGCGCCAGCGAGCCAACTGCAGTCGCTGCCACCACCACGAGCACGTACCGCAACTGCGACGCGCCGCTCCTTGATCCCTCCGCGTCGCCGGCGCTCGACGAGGCGACGGTCGTCGTCGGCGTCTCGTGGGCCACGGCGGGACCAGCAACCAGCACGCCGACCACGGCGATGAGGCCGGCCACCACGCCGGCGCGCAACGCGCGTCCGATCCTTGAACCTGTGCTTCGGGGCATGGCAGTGGTTCGGAGCGATGCCATCCGTTGGACGTTCGCGACTTTCGTCATCCGTAGCGACGCGGTGGAACGAACAAGGCTCCGTGAACGCAAGAGGAAACCCGACACGCCGCGGCCTGACGGCGGCAGGGCTCGGCCTGGCCCTCCTGCTGGCCGGCTGTGGCGGTGACGGTGGCGGCGACGCCGCCCCCGCCTCCGCCGACGCCAGCGCGGTGACCCTGAAGCTCATCGCGTTCAAGCCCGACAACCTCTCGGTCAAGGCGGGAACGAAGGTCAACTGGAAGAACGAGGACGGCAGCGATCACACGGTGACGTCCGGGACGGTCCGGCAGCAGGGCGGCGGGGTCACGGCCACGCCCGACAGCAAGTTCGACTCCGGGTCCCTGGGGTCGGGCAAGACGTTCTCGTTCACGTTCTCGGCGCCGGGCACGTACGCGTACTACTGCAACGTCCACCCGGCGACCATGCGCGGCGAGATCACGGTCACCTAAGCACCTACCACGGAGGATCCTTTGAGAAAACTGCCCTTGAGACTGGCAAGCGCGGCCGTCGCGCTGGCCCTGACCGGCGCCGCCTGCGGGAGCGACGACGCGGACGACGCGGCGTCGACCGCGACGACGCTCGCCCCTGCGGCGACCAAGAGCGTGCCGTCCTCGACCACCGGCGCGGCCACCCTGCGCGCCGGACTCACCGGCCTGCTCACCGAGCACGTCTACCTCGCGGCGCTGGCCACCGGCTCGGCGCTCCGCGGCGACACCAAGGGCTTCGACGCCTACGCCGCCGCCCTCAACGGCCCGACCAACAGCAACACCGCGGACATCACCGCCGCCGTCACGTCGGCATACGGCGCCGACGTTGGCAAGGCCTTCGACGGCCTGTGGCGCAGCAACGGCCACATCCCCGCCTTCGTCGCCTACACCCAGGCCATCGCCGCCAACGACAAGGCCGCCGCCGACAAGGCGGTCGCCGACCTGCTGGCCTACGCCAAGACGTTCGGCACCACACTCAACTCGGTCAACAGCAACCTTCCCGCCGCGGCGGTCGAGGAGGGCGTGAAGATGCACATCACCACGCTCAAGACCGTCGTCGACGCCCAGAAGGCCGGCGACCAGACCAAGGTCTACACGTCGCTGCGTGAGGCGTACGGCCACATGGGGACCTTCGCCGGCACGCTCGCCGGGGCAACGGTCACCAAGTTCCCGCAGGCGTTCAGCGGGACCGCCGACGCCAAGGCCGCCACCCTGCGGGCCGGCCTCACGTCCCTGCTGCGTGAGCACGTCCTGCTGGCATCGAGCGCCACCGGTGCCGCCCTCGGCGGTCGCATGCCGCAGTTCGAGGCGGCAGCAGCCGCCCTGAACGGCCCGACGAACAGCAACACCGCTGACATCGTCGCCGCCATCACGTCGATCTACGGCGCCGAGGTCGGCAAGGCGTTCGACGGGCTGTGGCGCAGCAACGGCCACATCCCGGCGTTCGTGGCATACACCCAGGCCTTGGCGGCCAACGACAAGACGGCGGCCGACAAGGCTGTCGCCGACCTGCTGGCGTACGCCAAGACGTTCGGCACCACCATGAACTCGGTGAACAGCAACCTTCCGGCGGCCGCGGTCGAGGACGCCATCAAGATGCACGTCACCACCCTCAAGGCCGTCGTCGACGCGCAGAAGGCCGGTGACGCCACCAAGACGGCCACCTCGCTTCGTGAGGCGGTCAAGCACATGTCCGACACCGCCGACGTGCTCGCCGACGCCACGGTCAAGAAGTACCCGGAGAAGTTCTAACCGGGAACGTCCACTCCCCTCCGGTGCGTGCCAGGGCCCGCCGGAGGGGACCATGATGTCGCCATGCCGACCGAGGACGAGCGGGTCATGGCCGGGCCCGTCGAGGCCACGCCGGCGCAGTGGGCGGCGCTCTGGGCCGCTGTGGACCAGCTCCTGAATGAACGCGAGTGGGTCGCCTGGGTGAAGCCCCAGCAGGGACCGGACGGCGTGATTGTGATGGGCTGGCCCGAGTACTCGCCGGCGATGAACGCCACACTCGCTGCGCTCGGTGGAGTCGGCGCGATCACGCCGGCGTTCGACTGGCCGGCGTGGCGCCAGTTGTGGGACGACCCGGACGGGACTCGGATGCGAGACGGTCCCGCGGCAGACGCCATCAGGTACCTGACATCCGTCGTGCGCGGCGAACGGTTCGGGGACGGGACAATCGATGCGGCCATGGGCAACGGGTCGCTTCCGATGGCCCTCGCCCGTCTGCGCCGGTGGTACGACCACGAGAGCGTCGATCCGCCGGGCTGAGCCGGGCACCGTCAAAGGCGCGCGGCCGTTGACGGTCCGCACGCGATGCACTACGACATGGCATGTCCCCCGTGCAGGAGGCTCGCATGCAGAGATCGCCCGACATCGAGCAACTCGTCGCCGCATGGTTCGACGCCGCCTCGCGCGGCGATGCCTCCATTGTCGACGCCCACGTCTCCCGCGCCGAAGGCGTTCGGCTGATCGGCAGCGATCCGGCCGAGCTGTTTCAGGGCGGTGGTGCGGTCCTGGAGTTCTTGCGGGGGGAGGTCGAAAGCGCCGGCGGCGCGGCCACGTTCACCCCCGCCGACACCGAGGCCTTCAGCGAGGGGACGGTTGGCTGGGCGACGACCCACGTCACGATCACGATGCCGGATGGTCGGCATGTCTCGCCCCGCTGGAGCTCGGTCTTCCATCTCGAGGACGGCGTCTGGAGGTTCGTCCAGACGCACGCCTCCATTGGCGTCCCCAACGAGGAGATCGGCTGGGTCTACTCGCCGGAGTAGGCGTCCGGCGGGCGGGTGAACGCCAGGCCAGACTGCGCCGGTGGAACAGGCCCCCGGCGCCGGCCTCTACGAGGCACTCCTCACCGGCCGGCTGGCCGAAGTGCTCGGACGGCTTCCTGCCGACCAGCTCGTGGCCCAGCTCGCCGACCTGCTCGATGCCGAGTCGGCCGACCGCATCTCGCGGCACGTCGCCCACCTGCTGGCCCGGGCCATCGACGCCGCTCCCGAGCGGGAGCGGGCGGCCGAGGGCGTGCGCCTGGCTGCCGCGCTCCTCGGCCGGCTGCAGGCGCTCGCCACCCATGACCTCGGTCTCGATCACGACGTGCCCATCGAGCCCGGGCGCATCCTGCACGCGCTCCTCCGCCTCCGCCCGGACGGGTCGCCCCACCCGATCGAGCGGCCGCTAACGCCGCTCCTCGACACGACGATCCTCACCAATGCGCCCGGAGAGCCGGTGGTGGCCCACGAGCTCCGGGCCGAGGTGCCATCCGCCGACGCCGTCGACATCGTCATGGCGTTCATCCGCTTCAGCGGCGTGCGATCACTCGTCGACGTCCTCCGCCGGCACTGCCACGCAGGCCGGGTGCTGCGGGTGCTCACCACCACGTACACGAACAGCACCGAGCAGCGGGCCCTCGACGCACTGGCCGAGCTGGGGGCCGACGTCCGCGTCTCCTACGACACGTCGTCGACCCGGCTCCACGCCAAGGCGTGGATCTTCCACCGGGCCACCGGGTACTCGACCGCCTACCTCGGTTCGTCCAACCTCACCCACATGGCCCAGGTAACAGGACTCGAATGGAACGTCCGCCTCTCGGGTGTCCGCAACCCCGACGCGGTGGCCAAGATGGCAGCGGTCTTCACCAGCTACTGGGCCAGCACCGACTTCGTCCCCTACGACGCCGAGGAGTTCCGGCAGCGGACCGCGACGGCCGACGCCGGCCCCGGCCTCATGCTCAGCCCCGTCGAGATCGAGCTCCGCCCCTTCCAGGACCGGCTGCTCGAGCGGCTGGCGGTGAGCCGACTGCAGGGCCATCACCGGAACCTGCTGGTCGCCGCCACCGGTACGGGCAAGACGGTAATGGCGGCCGTCGACTATGCCCGCCTGCGCTCGACCCTGCCCCGCGACCGGCTGCTCGTCGTCGCCCACCGCGAGGAGATCCTCGACGATAGCCGGGACACTTTCCGCCACGCCCTGCGGGACACGGCCTTCGGCGAGAAATGGGTCGGCCGCGACCGTCCCACCCGCTTCGAGCACGTCTTCGCCTCCATCCAGAGCCTCAATGCCGCGGGCGTCGGGGCCATCGATCCGGAGCACTTCGACGTGGTCATCGTCGATGAGTTCCACCACGCCGCCGCGCCGTCCTACGAGGCGCTGCTCGACCGGCTGCGTCCCCGGGAGCTCCTCGGCCTCACCGCTACGCCGGAGCGGGCCGACGGCCTCGACGTCCTTCGCCACTTCGACGGCCGCATCGCCGCCGAGCTGCGCCTCTGGGACGCCATCGACCAGCAGTACCTGGCCCCGTTCGACTACTTCGGCATCCACGACGGCATGGACCTCCGCGACGTGCCGTGGCGGCGGGGGCGGGGCTACGACGTCGCCGCGCTCACCAACGTGCTGACCGCCGACCACGCGTGGGCCCGGCGGGTGCTCGAACAGGTCCGCCGCAAGGTGACCGATCCGTCGCGCATGCGGGCCCTCGCCTTCTGCGTGAGCATCGATCACGCGCTGTTCATGGCCGCCAGATTCCGGGACGCAGGACTGGCCGCCGTCGCTATCTGGGGTGACAGCCCAAGGGAGGAGCGCCGGGCCGCGCTCCGGGACCTCGGCACCGGCAAGGTGCGGATCGTGTTCACCGTCGACCTGTTCAACGAGGGCATCGACGTGCCGACCGTCGACACCCTCCTGCTCCTGCGGCCGACGGATAGCCCGACGCTGTACCTGCAACAGCTCGGCCGCGGCCTCCGCAAGGCGACGGGCAAGACGGTGTGCACCGTCCTTGACTTCGTCGGCACGCACCGCAAGGAATTCCGGTACGACCACCGCTTCCGCGCCCTCCTGGGCGGCTCCCGCAAGGACGTCGAGCGCCAGCTCCAGCAGGGTTTCCCGTTCCTGCCCGCCGGCTGCCACCTCGAGCTGGACCCAGTGGCGCGGGAGATCGTGCTCCAGAGCATCCGCAACGCGGTCCCCAGCGTGTGGCGGGAGAAGTGCGCCGAGCTACGGTCGCTGGGTGACGTCTCGCTGGGCGAGTACCTGGAACGCACGGGCCTCGAACTGGAGGACGTCTACGCGTCGAACCACAGCTGGTCCGAGATGCGACGCGTCGCCGGCCTGCCGGCGTTGGCCGCGGGACCGAACGAGCTACCGCTGCTGCGCGCCGTCGGGCGACTCCTGCACGTCGACGACCAGGAGCGGATCGCGGCGTACCGGTCTTTCGTCACTGGTCATTCTCCTGCGGATGAGCGGGGCCGGCGCCGGCTGCGCATGTTGCTCGGGTCGATCACCACCCTGCGGCCGTCAGACCCGCTCCAGGAGGCGGTCGACGAACTGTGGCGCCACCCGCAGGTGCGGGCCGAGCTGGTCGAGCTGCTGGACCTCCTCGCCGGCCGCGTCGACCACCTCCAGCCCGCGCTCGACCTCGATGCCCGCGTTCCACTGCGAGCCCACGCCCGGTACACGCGCCACGAGATCCTCGCCGCCTTCGCAGTCGGCGCTGGCGCCAAGCCGCCAACGTGGCAGACCGGCGTGTGGTGGGAGCGCGAGACCCGCACCGACCTGTTCGCCTTCACCCTCGACAAGAGCGCCGGCGGCTTCTCCCCCACCACCCGGTACCGGGACTACGCGATCAGCCGCGACCTCATCCACTGGGAGAGCCAGTCGGCGACCGCGGCCGACAGTGACACTGGCCGGCGCTACATCAACCAGGCGCGAGACGGCACCAAGGTCGTGCTCTTCGGCCGGCTGCGGGCCGACGACCGGGCGTTCTGGTGCCTCGGCACGGCCCGGTACCGCAGTCACGAGGGCGACCGGCCCATCGCCTTCGTGTGGAGGCTCGACCACCCCCTGCCCGCGGACCTGTACACATCGTTCGCCGCCGCCGTTGCGTAACGGAGCGAACGACGAGACCTTGACGAGCGCCACCGCGGCGGACCAGACTTCCGGCCGCGCCCCTTGCGGGCCCTTCGCTGTCGAGGTCACGACGGCCACGTGAATCCGCCCCGTGGAAAGCGAAGGTGCCTGCCGTGCCTCAACCGGTCCACCCCTCTCTCGATGCAGCCTTCCTCGACCATCTCGCCGAGTCCCTTCGCCGGGCGATCGCCGACAACGGGGGCGGTGTCCTCGTCCACGTCGTGCCCCGCCCCGACGGCCCCGACGTCGGCATCCTGCCGCTCGACGGCCTCGCCCCCGCTGATGTGCTCCTCGGTACTGTGGCGCCGGCGGAGTGGGCCGTCCTCGGCGTCGCCACGTGCGGATGGGCGCGGCCGCTCGACCGGTCGGGTCGCCGCGTCAGGGCCGAGGTCGTGGTGCTCGTCGTGCGCGACGGGCGGGTCGTCGGCCGCGCCCGCCATGGTGATGAAATCATCACCGAGCCGCCCGCCTACGGCGTCACGATCGACTGCCTGCAGCGCGCCCTCGGGCTGCCGACGCACCCGCCGCCGGCCGAGCCGGCGGTCGACTGGGCCAGTCTCCGGGAGCTCGTCGCCGAGGGTGGGTTGCCGGCGCTGGGCCTCACACCCGAGGACGCGGCTTGGCTCGACGACGGGTCGTTCTCCCGGTGGGTCATGGGTCAGAGCCGGAGGTGGCCCGAGCCCGTCACTTCGGAACGCACCTGAGGCACGGGTCGCGCCCTTCGAGCCGGGACGAGCCCCTCTGCACGATCTCGATCGGCTCAGTCGTCCCGCCGCGTGCGTCGACGGCGCGCTGCCCATCGAGGAGCGCGGGACATCGGGCCCTGCGTGATAGTGACGACCGCCGGCGATGGGGTACACGGCCGGGCGACCGTCGAACTTGCAGATGGAGCACGTGCCCATGACGAGGTCGTGACGGCACCTGAGTCGTCTGCTCCACCTCGTCAAACCAGTCGATGCGTTCGATGAGGCGGGTCGCCCAGCGGGCGACAACTTCGCCTTCATCGTTCACGAAGAGTGTCTCCGAACGATCCTGGCGGACGTAGACGGCCGCGACTCTATGCCGCGCCGAAACGACCACCTTGCCCTCGTTCGGGTTGACGCTCTCGACCGGTGTTCTGAAGCGGACCGAGATCAGTCGACAGCCGTCGCCCATCTCCGACATTGTCGCGCTTCGGCCCACCGCTCGGTCGTGCGCCTGGTCAGCTCGGCCATGATCTCTCGGGTCGGGCCGGGGTCAGCCGCTGGGGAGGCGCGGCACGGGTGTCGCCTGCCGGGCTGGCCAGCTGGCGTTCCAGCGCGGCGAACACGTCGATGATCGCACGAGCCTCGTACGCCCGGTTCCGTCTACCGACCGTGACCTGAGCCACGACGCCGGCTGCCTCGAGCCGACGAACGGCCTCGTTGGTTGCTTGGAAGCTGCGGCCGATGAGGTCCGCGGCCGCCCCCACGGAGAGGATGGGCGCTCCGGGCAATGCCTTGAGGAGCAGCTCGACGGCTGACCCTGGCCGCACCCGGCCGAGTGCGACGCGCCAGGCCCGCTCGATGTCGTCGATCGTGCGCTCAAAGGCGAGGGCGTCGTCGACCGCCCGCCGGCATGCCCCGGCGAGGAGTGCGATCCACCTGTTGAGGCCGTCATGTGCAGCGTCGGAATCCGGGCGTCCCTCGTATCGGGTACCCACCAGGCCGTCGATGTAGGACCTCGACCACGTCGCCAGCACGAGCGAGACCGGTGGCGACATCCGAGGCGCCAACCCCCGGCGGCGGAGGATCACGTGGATGAGGGCGCGCCCCGCCCGGCCGTTGCCGTCGACGAAGGGGTGGATCGTTTCGAACTGCGCGTGGGCGATCGCCGCCTGAGCGACGGCAGGCAACGCCTCGTGGCTGCTGAATGCACAGAGGTCGGCGAGAAGGCCCGGAACGTTCTCGGGAGGAGGGGGCACGTACGCTGCGGAGCAGGGGTTGAAACTGCTCCCCCCGATCCAGTTCTGTTCAGTGCGAATCCTGCCGGCGTGGTCGGCCAGCCGTGAGCCGACCAGCAAGCGACGATGGACCTCCAAGAGCCCGTCGACGGTGATCGCGCCACCCGTCGACAGGATGTCGACCGCCCAGGCCATCGCATCGATATTGCCGAGAACGTCCTCTGCCGTGACGTCGCCAGGAGGGTTACCCAGCCGGCGGCCTCCGATGACCAGTCCCTCTATGTAGGACGAAGCGACCGACTCGGCGCGAAGCAAGAGACGGGCGAGGGCCTCGGTATCGGCCCGCGCGACGGCGGATGCGTTCAGCCGCAGAATCGCCGCCTCGGCATCGGCCACGTCGGCGGCCACATCGCCGTCCAGCCGCACCTGGCGCCCCGCCAGCGGGTCCGGGATGTACGCCTCGTACTCGCATCCCTGCCGGTCGCGGCGGGACATGCCGTCGAACGACGAATGCCAGCGCCTCCGCACAACCTTGCTCAATTGGCTCCCATGTTCAAGGTTGAAACATAACATTGAACATGGCGTCGGGACCGCTCACGCGCGCCCAGGCTCGGACTCGGGCGATCTATGGGCGTTCCAGCTCCAGGTTCTTGTGCACCGCAGCCGCAAGCGTCTTGAGATCCTCGCGGTCGGAGCTGATGACGAGGTCCCGACGACGCAAAGCCCCCTCGGTCACACAAGCGTCGACAACATCGGTCGTTCCGGCCCTCGCGGCGAGTGCCCCCGTTGCTCTGGCCCGTCCATCATCGAGCACCTCGATGTCGCACCCTCGCAGGAGCCGAGCCAACAATGCCTGTCGCCCGCCCCCCACGCCACGCCTGAGCGACAACCGGCGCAGGTGCGGTCGGGGGGATCCGAGCCGTCAACAGCGCTCGGTGGCGGGCTCAGGGCACGGAACCCCGAGCGACGATCCACTCGGCCGGCTGTCCGGTGATTGCCGCGATGCGGTCGTAGTCCTCGTCGTAGTGCCAAACCGTCAGCCCGGCCGCCTCAGCCGCGGCGGCGATCAGGAGGTCGTTGACCCCCACGCTGCGGTGATGCATGGCCCGCCGGGCGAGTTGGGACTGGACCTCCTCGGCCCGACTGGCGACGCCGGCGTCGAGCGGCACCTGGTGCAGGGCGTCCAAGCTCGTACGTAACCGGTCGTACGCAGCTGTCCCCTGGGCCATGAACAGCACTTCGAGGCGAACGACGGGCGTGATGGCTACACGACCACGGACGATCGCGTCGTTGAACAGCTCGGCCACCTCGCCGGTGGCCGAGCGGGCCCACACGCTGGTGTCGGCCAGGAGCAGAGTCACGACCGCCGCGCCTCGTTGACGAGGCCCGGGTCGGTGTCGATCAAGCGGCCGGCGGCGAGATCGTCGGCCAGCTGGGCCAGCTGCTCGCGTCGCACCAGCTCCCGCCACGCCGCTTCGACAGTGTCGCGCACGCCGACCGTTCCCAGTATGCGCTGCGCCTCGCGTAGGAGTGCATCGTCGATCTCGATTGATGTGCGTCGCATCATGGATCCAAGCATACGCCGGAGGTTCACGCTGCACGGGCGTGAACAGACTCCTGCATCACCAGCGCCGGCGGTCGACTCGCCGCCTGATGGCATCGTGCTGGACCGGCGTCTGAGGGGCCGGACGGCGAGCCTTGCGGCTGCTCCGGCGCAGCGACGCCAGCCGGTCGATGACCTCCTCGTAGGTTGAGCCCTTCGTCGGCGTCCCTCCCCGATCGATGCGCACACGTCGTCGTACCGATGGTCGTCGACGACCCCGAGGTCCGTTATCCGGAACGGGACATGCCGAACGTCGAGGCCCCGGGCCGACGCAACCTCGGCGATCAGCGGTTGGTACGGCTCCAGTCGGTCCGCCGGCGTGGTCAGATCGACCGACGGTGCGGGTGCCCGCGTCGACGAGAAGGTCGACTTTCTGGCGGGGCACGCGTGGGCGACATATGGCCCGGGTACTCGCCGGCCAGCAGCCGGCCGGCACGCGCCCACCGGCCGTTCGGCGGCGTGTGTCGTCCGGCTCGACTCGCCCGAGCGCTCCGCCGCCGTTGCGGGATCGTCGGCCCAGCGGGATCGGCACGGCGGCCAGGCGCACCAACGAACCGTTGGCCGCCGACTTCTCGTCAGGCCGGGTCGATCGCCTCACCGTTCCGCCGGAACCGCTCGAGCTGGGTTCGGGTCGTCATTCCGATGTCGAAGCAGCGGCCGTTCGAGGAGAGGTAGCCCGAGTCCTTCCACAGGAGGTACCGCCGCAGCTGGTCCGCCAGGTCGAGCGATCCGGTGTCGAGGATGGACTCCGCCAGGCAGAGCGCCATCGACGTGTCGTCGGTCCACTCCCCTGCCGTCAGCCGGAACGGCCCGCCACCCACCATGTCCGCGATCGGCTCGAAGCTCCCGGGCCGCTTGAACTCCAGGGTCGTGCCGACCGCGTCACCACAGGCGAGCCCGAGGAGGGTGCCGACGGCCCTGTCCAACCTGGTCATCTCCGGGCCGTCAGACGGCCGCCGAAGCGACCTCCGCCCGAAGCATGTCGACCGTCCGAACCAGCTCGTCGGTGAGCGGGCCGGGGAACCTGCGCTGGAGAAGGTCGGCGAGACACCCGTAGTTCCACAGCTGGCTGTCGACGCCCTCGTTGAACCGGGCCCACAACTCGTCGCCGACTACCCGGTAGTCAGCGAGCATGGAACGGGCGTTGTGAAGCTTGTCGGCGGCCGACACTCGCAGCGCGTCCGTCGGCGTCGCCGGATCGGCGAGGTGGGCCTGATAGGCCTCCTTTCGCTCCCGCCACGGCGGCTTCGGGCGCACCGTGGTGTCGCTGCAGGCCAACACGATGGCGGCGACCTTCGACCCGAAGCGCTCTTCGATGTCCGCCGCCGTGGCATCGGTGTCCTCGATGGCGTCGTGGAGGAGGCCGGCGATGGCGTCCTCCTCGTCGCCGCCGTTCTCCCACACCAGCGAGGACACCGCGAGCAGGTGCGTCAGGTACGGGACCGTCGTCCCCTTGCGCATCTGCGACCCGTGGAGCTCGACGGCCCACGCAACAGCCTCGGCGAACCGTCCGGTCGGGGGCATGGCCATGAAAGTCATGATGTCACCAGGGTGGGACAAGGTCGGCCGACGCCGGCTCGCGCAGGTGCGCCACCATCTCGGCGAACCGCAGCTCCGATGTCGCGGAGGCATGGACTGAAGCCAGGTAGTCCGACAGGTCCACATCGACGTCGTGGGGCTGGCCGGCAGCAACGAGGTTCTCCCGGACGACTGCGCCGGCCCACTGCCCGATGGCGGCCATCACATCGAACAGATTCGAGAGCTGACCGGCGAAGGCCTTGATGTCCTCGGGAGAGCCACCGCCGACCGTGACCCTTGTTCATCAGGCTGTGACGGCCGATTGGGACCACGCAGCGCCCCACCCGCTCGTTGAGGCTTCTCGCCTGTCTCGCGCAGGGCCCGCAGAACCACACCGACCAGCGCGTCCCACTCCGGAGCGGCACAAGACCGCACGCCCGGCACAGCTCGAGGCGCAGCGTGCGCCCCCGGCCATCGACGAGCGGTGGGAGTACGGACTGCGGGCGCAACAGATAGTTCCCCCGTCCCGGCATCACGTTGCGAATGCCGCCGCGGGGGCCACTACATCGCCGGCGTGGCGGGGGATGACGTGAATGTGTAAGTGCTCGACCGTCTGGCCGGCGGCGGAGTCGGCGTTGAAGCCGACGTTGTACCCGTCCGGACGGGAGTCGGCGTCGAGGCGCTCCTTCACGACGTCGACCAACGCCCACAACCCGAACGCGACCTCGTTCGACGCCAGCCAGTCCCCTTCCGGCACCGGCGAGGAACGGCGAGCCCTGCGGGATCGCCGAGCGTCCGCCGCTTCCACGGCGAGAGTATTGATCAGCCACGGGAGGCCGAGAAATTCGACGCGGACCGATTGACTGCGCATGTACGATCGACCTCGCCCCGGCGGAAGCCACGAGGAGGTCCGGATGAAGGTCTACAGGTCGCTGCTCAGCAGGTTCCGTGGCCGCGCCGCGGAGGGCTTCGCCTAGGTCCACGATTGCCGCCGCTCGACGCGGTGGCCTCGTTGCCGCAGTCCTCCCAGCCCAGGCCGGCCCTGCCGCCCTGCCCGCTCCCGTAGCCCTTCTCCGGATGAGGACTGTCGAATGTCACGCTCCACTCCCGCTCTGGCTCGCCCCGAGCCGTCCCTTGACCATGCCCGGCCCCTTGTGGTCCGCGGCCTCACCAAGAGCTTCGGTCCCGGCACTCGCGCGCCGTGGTCCACGAAGCCCCGAAGGCGCGTGCGTGCCCTGCGGGATGTCTCGTTCCAGGTCGACGCCGGCTCCGTCTACGGGCTGATCGGCGCCAACGGGTCAGGGAAGTCCACGCTGATCCGAACCCTGTCGACCCTCGTGCTGGCCGACGCCGGCGACGTACGCGTCTTCGGGTACGACGTGCAACTGCATTCCATGCAGGTACGCCGGCTCATCAACCGCGTGTCCGCCGACCCGTCGTTCTTCCGGCAGATGTCGGCCCTCGAGAACCTCCAGTTCTACGGACGCATCTACGGTCTGCCCGGCCGCGAGGTCCGCCGGCGGGCGGTTGAAATCCTCGACCGCCTCGGGCTCGATCGCTACCGGCAGCGGGCCATGGTCAAGGAGCTCTCCCGGGGTCAGCAGCAGAAGATCGCCGTGGCACGGGCGTTCCTCACGTCGCCCGTCCTGATGCTCCTGGACGAGCCGACCACCGGCCTCGACCCCAGGAGCAAGCGCGACGTGCAGGCCTTCGTCCGCGAGGTGCAGCGCGACCACGGCGCCACGATCTTCCTGACCACCCACGACATGGACGAGGCCGAGGTCCTGTGCGACCGGATCGCGTTCCTCGTGGGCGGTCGCATCGTGGCCGAGGGCACGCCGCTGGAGTTGCGCAGGCAGGTGGCCGGAGGGCGGCCGGTCGAGTCGGTCGACATGGAGGACGTCTTCATGGCGCTCACCGGCCGCAGCGTGGAGGACGACGAGGAGGAGACGACGGACGATGAGTGACACGCTGACACTGCGGGCCCAGCTCGGGCTGGGCTGGGCGTTTGTCGAGCGCCAGACGAACCTGTGGAAGCGCCACTGGGCCTGGGAGGTCGTGTGGCTCTTCTACGGCGTGGTGAACACGCTGGCCGTCACCTTCATCGCCAAGCAGCTCGGCGAGCAGGGTGTCGTCAGTGCTGACGCCGCCGGCGACCTCGTGCTCTTCCTCCTGATCGGCACTCTCGTCTGGGCCTACCTGTCCGCCGTCCTCGACGACATCAGCCTGGTCGTGACCTGGGAGCGGTGGGAGGGCACGATCGAGCACACCCTCATGGCACCCGTGCCACGGGTCGCCCATCTGATCGGCACCGCGGCGTTCGGCGTCATGCACGGGCTCCTGCGGACGTCGCTGATCATGGCCATCTCGCTCCCGTTCTTCACGGTGGACCTGGCCGGAGCCAACTGGCCGGCGGTGGCCGTCGTCGTGCTCGTAGGCAGCTTCTCGTTGATCGGCCTCGGCATCCTGGCCGGCGTGCTGCCCCTCGTGTACCCCGAGCGGGGCGAGCAGCTGTCATTCATGGTGCAGGCGGTCGTACTGCTCGTCTCGGGCGTCTACTACTCGGTGGATACGTTGCCGGGCCTGCTCAGGATCGCGTCGTGGTTCTCACCGGCCACGTACCTGCTGCGGTCGGTCCGCGCCTCGCTGATCGACGGGCGCGGCGTTACGGGCGCATGGGGTGACCTGGCGGCGATGACTGCGTTCGCCGTGGTCCTCATCCCGTTATCAGTGTCCGTGTTCTCCGCCGGCGAGCGGTGGGCAAAGCGGACGGGGCGCCTGAAACGCCACGGGTAGGTGACGTTGGCCATGCCCGGCGGGACCGTGCTCGACGAGTGGGTTGCCGAAGAGCAAACTCGACGCCGGCGTCACTCACCGAGACGTCGGAGGGCCTCGGCGTGCACGTCCCCGCAGGGCTACATCAAACCGGCGAGCATGTAGAGCACGAGGGACCCCGCCACGGCCACGTTGAGGCTCGAACCGCGCCCGACCATCGGTATCTCGACGACCTCGTCGATGAGGTCCCACGTCTCCGCCGGCACGCCGGCGTGCTCGTGGCCCAGCAGGACGACGGTACGCGTCCGTGCCGCCGCCAGCCTGGTGAGCGGCGTTGCGTCCTCGGCGAGCTCGACGGCGACGATCCGACTCGTTTCGCGCTGCTCGGCGATCCAGCTCAGCTTGGACCGCCGCACCCAGTGGACGTGAGGCCGGCGAGGCAGGGTGTCGCCCCTGTCGAGCGCCCGGTGATAGTGGTCCGTGCCGGGCACGGCCATGCAGGCGCCGACGGCGTCGCACGTACGAAGCAACGTCCCGAGATTCGCCTCGTACGCCACCCAGAGCGGGGCGGCGATCAGCTGGTCCCAGCAGCCGTGTTGGCGCCGGCGGCGCTGGTCACGCAGGTCCGTCCGGCGGGTCTTCTCGCCCGGCGTCACCGGCGGGAGAAGGAACTCCTTGTCATGCGCATGCTGGACGCTCTTGGCGGCGGCGTCGGGCCATCGACCGGCCCACTGAGGGCGGATGGAGGCACAAGCGTACGTCGTGACAACATGACCGCATGCCGAGGTTCGGACGGTCCGAGCCGGGCGACGCCAACCAGCCCGACTTCGCGTCGGTCTATGCCGGCGATGCCGTGCTGACGCCTCGCCTGGCCGCACACCTGTGGGTGGCGGCCGTCTACCTGTCCGACACCTACGGCGAGGACCCCCAGTCCGAGATGCTGGTGCAGGAACTGCCCCCGATCGCCCGGAGGTTGTCGGACGACGCATGGCTGGCCCGCTTCGTGTCCTGCTTCGAGTCGCTGGCAGTCCGGCTGGGGACAGGGCTGGCCTCGGAGCAACTGGCGTCGTGCACCGCTGAGGAGATGGCGCTGCACATGGTGATCGACTTCGCCGAAGCGTCCGTCGCCGACGGGATGGCGCCGGTTCAGCGGAAGCTCCCCCGGCGCGGCGCGGCGGACACCGACTTCGACTGGGCCCGAGAAGTCCTGTTCCGGGACCACGACGTGCTCATGCTCTTCAACGTGTCCCTGGACGGCATCGAGGACGACTCCAGCGAGCTCGCCGAGTACTACCGCTTCGCCAACCTCCACCCGCGGGACTGGTTCATCCCGTTCGCGGATGTGGTCGATCCGTAGTCTGCGCCAGCGCAACGTTGTGTAGATCTGACAATCCCAGCGACAGGGAGTGGCCGCTTCAGCCTACGGACCGGAAGGTTCTCGGCTAGAGGTACGGCTGGTTCTAGCGATCAACGCACGGTAAGGGCAGCGTAGAGGGCGGTGGGGCTCTGGTAGTTGAGGCTCCGGCGACGTTGACCGTTGATGATGGCGGCGATGACGTCTTGGTCGGTCCGTCGAAGATCCACGACCGCGACGACGCGCTGCGGCGCTGGCTCGCCGACCGCCCCGATGAGGTCGCCAACCTGCGCGCATCGTGTCCAGACGGTCCTCTTCGGGTCTCGCACCGAACCGGTAAGAGACGCACAAGTCCGGGCGCCGGACGGCGATTCGACTCGATCTGGGTGAGTCGCCACTTCGATGTGCTGCACATCGACTATCACTACGAAAGTTGCATCGCGACCGGCAGCGACCACGCAGCGGTCGTGGCGGACCTCACCGTTGGGGCGCCGCGATAGACCGGGAAGACCACCTCTCGGCGACTGTGCAACGTTCTTGGGCGAGGCGGATCCAGCGACTGTCGTTCGCTGAGGCGGTGTTTGGTCGCGCGTCGTACTGTTTGCGACTGCGGGCCGCCACCGGCTGAAACTCGGTGGCCCGCCCGGTGCGAGGGGTACGGGGGGTGGAGAGCGTGTGCGAGGTGCCGACGACTGACTCGGCTCCGCGAGGGCCCGTCCATGCCCCTGCCGACCTCCACCTGCCCAAGGTCTTCGGTGGCGTCGAACTCGGCCCCTGGGAGGACCTGAGCCCAACCGAGGCGATGCTCGGGGACTACGTGGCCGACCCGGCTGTCATGCTGGTGTACAGCAGGCGGGGCGTCATCGGGTACGACGAGGTCGCAGAGCGGGTGAGCGCCGTGACGCCACGCGATCCCGCCGGCGGGCTTACCGGGCGGCGCACCATGCGGACTCAGACTGAGCATGCCCGGCGGACGCGTCGCCCGCCCCACCTCGAGGCGGTCCGGTTGGAGCAGGACCAGCTCGGCCACCGGCCGATTGAGCTGCCCGACATCGATGGGCACCTCTCGTACACCGTCACGGCCAGCGACATCACCTTTCGGACCGATGAGTCCCCGATCGAGTGGCGCTTCTCGTTGACGTTCCCGCCGGCGGCGCTGTCGTCCGGCGTTGTCCCCGACGACGTCGCCCAGCCGTTGGCGTGGCGGATCGCTGACCCCGTCAAGGGCGTGTGGTTCCTCCCATTCGACGCGCTCGTGCGGCGGGGGGCGATCGATCGGTGGCAAGACGTTCGTGATGAGCTGGTTTCCGTCGTCACGCCGGGGGCCTTGCCGCTGTTCATCTCCCATCGGTGGCTCGACACCGCGCGACCGGATCCCGACGGCCGCCAGGCGCGACTCACGGCGTGGCAGCTCGTAGCCGCCGCCTGTGAGGCCGTGGAGGTCGCCGCGGCGCGAGGCCTCCACGAACCGCGGCGCAAGTGGGCCCCGCTCGGCTGCCGGGCGGGCGTCGGTGGGTCCGATCTGGTCGAGTCGATGATCGTGGCCCTCCTACGACCGACATTCGACGACGCACTCCTCCGCCGCGCCGTCTCCGAAGCGCGTTCGGTCGAGGAGCTTCTCGGCTCAAGCCTCGTCGCTCTCGCCGATGCCGACACGGGACTGCCCCGGCTCCGGGCGGTTCTCGACAACCGTCCCGTCCTCGCGGCCTTGACCGGTCGTATCCATCTCTGGATTGACTACTGCTGCCTGCCCCAGCCACCCCGGATCGACGACGAGGAGCTCGAATTTCGCGCTGGCCTCCGTCTGCTCAACGCGGTCCAGCTCATGGGACGAACGGTGATACTCCTGGACGAGGTGGAGGAATACACCCGTCGTGCGTGGTGCCTTCTCGAGGCCCTCACCGCCGACCGGTGGTCCAACGGCTTCGACGTCCTTTCGTCGCTCGCGGAGAACACCGACCCGGCCGGCGACCCTTACGACCACCTCTCCAGGCTCCTGCTCGATCTCCCGCACGTGGTGTGGCGGGCGCTCCTGGACACAGAGGTGCTGGGTACGACGGCGTGGCGCGACGCGCTCGCCCGGCTCGATCTCGACGTCACCGACCCCGACGACCTGCCCTACATCTACGAGCGACTCCGGGCCATCCCAGCGCCCGTCCGGCTCCACACCATGGCGGGCGACCTCATCACCGGCGTGGTGCCGCTTCCTGAGCTGGCGCCCGGGATCGTCGCCGCTCCGAACGACGGCTCCCGTCCGATCGATCCGCTGCCGACGACTCCCGTCGGCGAGGCACCATGGGCCCACGTCCCGACCCTCGAAGGGCGAGGACCGGTCGGGGCGACGGCCCCGCCTCGGGAGTCGGCCTTTGTTCCTCTGGTGCGCTGGAGTCCCGCCGGCCGCGGGCGGCCCGAGGCACACGTGGCAATCATCGCCGCGTGCGAGGGCGAGGCTGTCCTCATCGCCGACTCCCTCGAGCGCAGCCTCGGCGAGCTCGAGGAGTTCTTCGGGGTCGATGTCACCTCCCGGTCGTGGCTGGCCGACGACGTCGCCCCGGTGGGAGCGCTCGTCTTCGCCGGGCTGGGCCGCGAGCCGATCGCCGCGCCGAACTGGATCCTGGTCACCACCAGTGTCCGTAAGGAGCACTGCACGGTGACGTCGATGCTCGCCACGACCGCCCGGCGGGCCGGTCTCGCACTGGGGTGGGTCCTGCTCGACGACGGCGCAGTGGCAGTTGAGGACGGCTTCCCGGCTGCTCAGCGGGACGCCGGCGACGTCGACTCCGGACTGACGATCGTCGCCCTTCCGCCCGGGGGCCCGGCTCGCCTCGGCGGGGTCTACCGACGGGATCTCGCCGTGTTCGTTTCGGGTGCGGACGATGGCTGAGACTGACCTCGCCGATGTCGTTCCCCGAATGTGGGGCGCATTCCAGGCCGGTGACATCGGGACCGTCGAGGCCTATGTCGACCGCTACCTTGAAGCGCTCGGAGCCGCGACCGATCGCTTCACTATCGTCCCCGAGCCCCTTCGGAGCGACAGCTCTGCCATAGAGGCATGGGTGGAGTTCGCCGTGACCGTCGGGCGGCTGCTGGCGGGACGAGGCGACCAACGGCTCCTCTCGCGGATCATGTCGTCCGACGACAACCCGATCGCCAGATGGCAGGACACGGTGAGCGAAGCCCAGTTGCTTCGCCAGGACGGGCGGTTCGAGGCGGCGGCAGAGCTTCTGGCCGCCATCATCCCGGAGTTGCGGGCGGCACGAGGCTCGGCCGTCGACACCCTTCTCGGCAAGGCGCTCGGTCAGGCCGGCGCCAACGCCTTCGATGTGGGTGACACGGACGAGGCGCTGCGACTCACCGACGAGGCCCTGCGAGAATGCGAACGCACCGGTGACGCCGAAGGCGTCAGCATCTACAGCCAGAACTTGGCCACCATCGCCGCCGCTGCAGGCGACGACGGTTTGTCCGCGGTGCGAGCCCGGCTGGCGCGGGCGCAGCAGCTGCACGACGGCGGTCGACTCGACGAGGCGCGCGATCTCATCATCGCCGTACTCGGCGAGGTCGACGACCGGTATCGCGCCAAGGCCCACGGGCTTCTCGGCATGATCCAGTACCGCCTGGGTGACCGAGCTGCCGCACGCGAGCACACGAGAAGGGCGCTCGACGCCGGCCGTTGCGTCGGCGACCAGGCCGCCATTGCTATTTACACTGCCAACCTCCAGGTGATCGACCAGGCGCCCTAGCAGGCCGACCGTGTGCCGGCCGCCGGCGCTGCACGAGCTAGATTTGTGGAACGATCCGTCGGCAGACCCTATCTCTAAGCCGTTTAACGAATCCCCCTTTTCCTCACTTTGGTGATCTCAGCGACGGCCTCGTCGATCTCGCCTGGGAAGGAGAATGACTTCCAGAGACCCCACTCCTTGCTCATTCGATTATGGGCCTCGATACGTATACGCGAACTTCTAAGCACGACGCGGGGTCGCGTATGCCCGTGCAGATAGTCGTCGATGTAGTAGATGTTCTCGGACCAGGGGTCGGTTGAATAGCCAAGTTGCTCGAGCTTCTTTATGAGCCGGTTTCGAGCAGCGAGGGGGGCCGCGGCCCGAATCTTGGCGACTGCCTTGGTGCCGCCCTCGTGGGCTGGCGTTACACGCTGGGGTCGTGCGGCGCGGGGCGGGTTGGATCCAGGCGGGGTCGGGACGACGGCGTTCGCAGCTGTTGCAGCCTTGGGGCCGGGATCCTGTTCGCTCGGGTCCACGGCTTCCGCCTCTGAACTCGCCGCCGGCGATCCCGTCTGCGCGCGCTGGATGGCCTTCTCTAGCACCCGGACGAGGCGCAGTATGTCGGTGTCGAAGCGCTCCGGGCTGAGCGCAAGGGCTTGGCGGCGCACCAGCCCGTGAAGGCTGGGCGGCAGAACATCGA
>JAHFUP010000180.1 GCA_023265025.1 Acidimicrobiia bacterium
TTCGACCTCCTCTACGACGGCCTGATCGCCGCGTCCGACGCCTACGAGTGCCCGATCGTGGGCGGCGACCTCTCCTCCTCGGTCACCCTCGTCGTCTCCGTGGCGATGGTGGGCGAAGGTCGCGACCTTCCCCAGCCGCCCGTGCTGCGGTCGGGTGCCCGACCGGGGGACACGATCTTCGTCACCGGCCCGCTCGGCTCCTCCGCCGCCGGCCTGGAGCTGCTGCGGACCTCGCGGGTCTCGGAGGCGCCGGATCTGGTCCTGGCCCACCGCCGGCCCCGCGCCCGCCTCGACGAGGGGACCGCGGCCCGGGTCGCCGGGGCGACGGCCATGATCGACGTCTCCGACGGCCTAGCCGCCGACCTGCGGCACATCGCCGACGAGTCGGGCGTGGGGGTGGTGCTCGACCGGGTGCCGGTCGCCATCGGCGTCAGCCGGGTCAGCGACGACCCGGAGGCCATGGCGCTCGGTGGGGGCGAGGACTACGAGCTCCTGTTCACCGCCGGCGACCCCGACCTGGTGGAGGCGACCTTCGCCGCCCGCGGCCTGGGCACACCGCTGCGGATCGGCCGCTGCACCGCGGAGGTTGCCGAGCGCCGGCTCCGCCACGCCGACCTGCCCGTCATGGGCTGGGAACACCGGTGACACCCTCCGATTTGGCTGCAGCTACGGGTCTATTGGCACGTCAGTGCAGCCAGATCGTCGGGCAGGAGCGGTGATGGCCCGCCGGCCGGTGGCGCTCACCATCGCCGGCTCCGATTCCAGTGGGGGCGCCGGCGTCGTCGCCGACCTCAAGACCTTCGAGGCGCACGACGTGTGGGGGACGGCGGCGATCACCGCAGTCACGGCGCAGAACACCCTGGGCGTGCAGGCGGTGGAGACGCTGACGTCGGAGGTGGTGCGGGCGCAGATCATGTCCGTGGTGGCCGACCTCGGGGTCGACGCGGCCAAGACCGGCATGCTGGCGTCGGCCGAGATCGTCGAGGCGGTGGTGCGGACGGTCGTCGAACTGGGAGTGCGGCCGCTGGTCGTCGACCCGGTGATGGTGGCGTCCGCCGGCGGGCGGCTCCTCGACCCGGACGCGGTCGGGGCGGTCGTCGGACTCCTGCTTCCCCGGGCGACGGTGCTCACGCCCAACCTGGCCGAAGCCGGCGTGCTGGTCGGGTTCGAGGTCACCGACCGGGCCGCCATGGAGCGGGCCGCCCGCGTCCTCGCCGACATGGGCCCGGACGTGGTGTTGGTCAAGGGTGGCCACCTGGCCGGCGACACGTCGCCGGACTGCCTGCTCGTCGGCGGCGAGGCGCCCGTCTGGCTCGAAGGCCCGAGGTTGCCCGCGAACGGCGCCCACGGATCCGGGTGCGTGCTGTCGGCGGCCATCTGCGCCGAGCTGGCCCGGGGCATGGAGCCGGCCGACGCCTCCGTGGCGGCCAAGCGGTTCGTCGCCCGGGCCATCGAGGCCGGCCCGGTGCTGGGCGCCGGCGTGGTCCCCGTCGACCCGGGCTGGAGCCGGTCACAAGAGCGGCTGGGGTAGCAGTACCGTCGGAAGGTGGTGGAGGGCGAGCGCCTCGACGAGGATCAGATCGCGCTGGTACTACGCCGGGCCACCGAGCTCGACAACCAGTCGCCGGCCGGGCAGCCCGGGCTCGACCTCGTCCTGCTGGAGGAGGCGGCGGTCGAAGCCGGCCTGTCACGCGAATCGGTCCGGCGGGCGGTCGCCGAACTACGCGCCGGCACCCTCTCGCGCGACACGGTCCCGGCCCGCCGGGCCCGCCTCGGCCCGACCAGCCTCACCGTCGCCCGGTGCGTGCCCGGGCCCGTCCGCGAGGTCGACGACATTCTCCGCCGGTTCCTCGCCAAGGAGCAGTTCCACCTGCGGCGGGACTTCGGTGCCAGCTCCGTCTGGACCCGCCGGCAGGACGTCGGCGCCCGGGTGCGCATCCAGTACGACAAGAGCATCCACCGCCGGCTCGTGCTGCGCGACGCCGAGCAGGTCGAGATCGCGGTGGTCGACGAGCCCGGTGGCGCCGGCATGGTGATGGTCAAGCTGGCCGTCGACGTCAAGCCGTTGCGGCGGGCCCACCGGCTGGCGGTCGGCAAGGGCGCCGGCTTCGGCCTGGCTGCGGCCAGCCTCGGCGTCGCTCTGTTCGGCATGCCCGAGGCGGTCGTCGTCGTGCCGGCGGTCACCGCGTCCGGCGTGGCCATCGGTCACCGGGTCGGGGTCAGCCGGTTCCGGTCGAGCGTGGGGGACGTGGAGATGGCGCTGGAAGGGTTCCTCGATGGCATCGAGCGCCGGCCCCGCTGACCGCTAGTC
>JAHFUP010000051.1 GCA_023265025.1 Acidimicrobiia bacterium
CCAGCACCCTCCCCGGCCGCTCGCCTCAGTGCAACAATTATCGCACTCCCAGGACGGGAAGTGGCGGATAGGTGCTGGTCAGGAGGGTGCCCGCCGCTCTATGTCAGGAGGTCTGGAATCGTACGGAATCTGTGCCTAGTTGTCATGCGATTTCGGCGGAGTGCAGGGTCAGCCCCCTCGTAGCGCACGCTCTACCGATGAGGCGCCAGTCGCGCTGCACGGAGTTTCGTGATCACAACGTGTAGATATGCCGGTCGTCCTACAGCGACATGTCCTCCACGCACCCACCCAGGCAGAGCACCCCGGTGGCGGGGCGAACCCTGCATAACGTGCGCTTCGCCGACGTCGACCTCGACGCATGGCTCGATGCGCGCCGGGTCGAAGGCCGTCGTCAGTCCATGCGACGTCCGGTACGCGCGTCGATGGCTGCCGAGCGTAGAAACACACGAAATGTCGCACCCCCTCGTAGGCTGATTGCGACGGTCGGTCGGAAGGAGTCGCGATGAGCCACGTACGCCGGATTCCGAATGGGCGCTGGGAAGCTCGCTACCGTGGTTCGGATGCGCGGGAGCGCTCGAAGCGCTTTTCGACCAAGCGGGAGGCGGTGCAGTTCCTGGAACGGATCGGCACGGACCAGCAAAGGGGCGAGTGGCGTGATCCCGGCCACGCACGCATCCGGCTTGACGACTGGGTGAAGGAATGGTGGGCGACGACGGTGAACCTCCGGCCGTCCTCCCGCGCTCGGGACGACTGCTACCTCCGCAACCACGTGCTTCCCGTGTTCGGGACAACTGCGCTCGGCCGGATTACCCAGCTGGACGTCCGCGCCTGGGTGGCAGACCTCGCCGCCTCGGGGCGCGCGCCGGCGACGGTCCACAAGGCGTACCAGACGCTCTCCAAGGTGCTGCGCGCCGCCGTCGACGGCGGGCTCATTGCGCAGTCACCATGCAGAAGCGTCCAGCTCCCCAAGATCGAAACAGAGGAGATGCGGTTCCTCACGCCGACGGACATCGCCAGGCTGGCCGCGTCGATGACCGACCGATACGAGGCAATGGTGGTCTTCGACGCCTACTGCGGGCTCCGTCTCGGCGAACTGGCTGGCTTACGGCGCGGACGGGTGGACCTCATCCGACGGCAGGTGCGGGTCATCGAGACGGCGGTCGAGGTGCAAGGCGCAGTCCTGTTCAACGCTCCGAAGACCCGGGCCGGCAACCGAACGGTCCCCATTCCTCCGTCCGTCGCCGATCGACTCGCCGACCACCTGGAGAGTTTCTCGCAGACCGGACCGGACGGCCTGGTCTTCCCCGGCCCCGACGGTGGCGCGCTCCGGGCCAACGGCTTCCGAGCCCGCCACTGGGGTCCGGCGGTGCGCGCCGCCGGACTGCAACCGCTCCGTCCGCACGATCTCCGACACACGGCCGTCGCCCTCTGGATCGCCGCCGGCGCCAGTCCCAAGCAGATCGCCACCTGGGCCGGCCACACCTCCGTGGCGGTCGTCCTGGACCGCTACGGACACCTCCTGCCGGGCCATGACGACGACGTGCTGGCCCGCCTCGACGCCCTCGCCATGAGCCCGCCGCCGACCACCGTTGACCCCCTTGGACCGGTACCGCACGAGAATTCCGCGGGTTTTTCGCGGGGGGCGGGGCGCCCGAGCCGCCGAGTCAAGGAGTCACACCCCCTCTGACCTGGACTTTTACGAGTGGGCGATGAGGGTCTTGATCCCCCGACCTCTGCCGTGTGAAGGCAGCGCTCTGCCGCTGAGCTAATCGCCCGTGAGGGTGTGCTGGGACTGCGGGGCCCACGTTAGCGCCGGCTCGGGGGCCCGCAGCGGGGCTCGCAGCGTGGCGGTCAGGCCTACGGGGCGGCGAGCCGGGCAGACGACCAGCCGCATGCCGGCGACGAGGAGGCCGCGGTGGCGGCCGGCCAGGCCGGCGAGCGGGTCGTCCTCGGGCACGTCGATCTCGACCCGCGCCACGCGGCCGCGGCCCCGGGCGTGGCCGAGGATCGACACCGGGCCGTCGGCCCGGCGCTGGAGCGCCCGCAACGGGATGAGCACCGGAAGCGGCGGGCCCACCGGGGTCGCCCGCACGACGATCTCCCGCTCCTCCCACCGAAAGACCCTGCCGTCGCCCTCGTCGAACCACACGAGCGTGCCCAGCTCCTTGGGGAAGCCCCAGTTCACCCGCCCGCCCAGCCGGGCGTCCACCGACGTGACGGCCATGGTCGTGATGCACATCCCGGGGCGGGCGCCGAGGTGCGCCGGCTGGGCCACGGCCAGCTCACGGTAGGGACCGACGGGCGAGTCGTCGTAGCGCGCCGCGGTGACCGTGCAGGGCCCAGGCAGCCGGCCCAGGCCCTCGGGGAGGTCGCCCACGGACGGCCGAGCCGACGCCAGGGCCATGATGCACTCGCCACCGAGCACCCAGGGTGCGTGCGGAGGCTGCGAGCTCACACCTCCACACTACCGGCCGGCGTGTGCTCAACTCCCCTGGTGAACATCGGCATCATCGCCCCGCCGTGGGCCCCTATCCCCCCCGACCTCTACGGCGGCATCGAGCAGGCCGTGGACTGCCTCTGCCGGGGCCTGGTGGCCGCCGGCCACGAGGTCCTCCTGTTCGCCACCGGCGACTCCACCTGCCCCGTGCCGACCAAGTGGTTACTCGAGAAGTCCGAGGGAAACCGGATCGGGTTCACCGTCCCGGAGCTGCGCCACGTGCTCGCCGCGTACGACGCGGTCGGCGACTGCGACCTGATCCACGACCACACCATGGTCGGGCCGGTCTATGCGTCCGCCCTCACCAACGTTCCCGTCGTCACCACTATCCACGGCCCGCTGAACGTCGAGCTGATCGACCTCTACCAGCGCATCGCCAGCCGCGTGCCGCTGATCGCGATCTCCCATGTCCAGCTCACCGCCGACCCGGACCTTCCTGTCGCCGGCGTGATCCACCACGGCGTGGACGTGCACGACTTCCCCATCGGCCTCGGCAAGGGCGGCTACTGCATGTATCTCGGCCGGATGGTGGCCGAGAAGGGTGCCCATCGGGCGATCGTCGCCGCCCGGGAGGCCGGCGTGCCCATCCTGCTCGCCGGCAAGATGCGCGAGCCGTGGGAGACCGCCTACTTCGAGTCCCACATCGAGCCGCTGCTCGGCGACGGGGTCGAGTACCTGGGGGAGGTCCCCTACGAGGAGAAGCTGCGCCTCCTGTCCGACGCCCAGGCCACCCTGTTCCCGATCCGGTGGGACGAGCCCTTCGGCCTGGTGATGCTCGAGTCCCTGGCCTGCGGCACGCCGGTCCTGGCCTTCGCCGAGGGCGCCGCGCCCGAGGTCGTCGCCGACGGTCGCACCGGCTGGCTGTGCAAGGACGAGTCAGACATGGCGGCCAAACTGCTCACCATCGACCAGATCGACCGGGCCGAGTGCCGGGCCGACGTCGAGGTGCGGTTCTCGACCGAGCGTATGGCCCGCCAGCACGCCGAGCTCTACGCCAGGGTCGTCAACTCCCGCTCGTAGACGGCCGAGCCGGCGGCGGCTCGGTGGCCACCATCCCCTCCCGCTGGAGCCGGGCGGTGATCCGGGAGCGCATCTCCCGGGCGAACGGGGCACGGTGTGACGGCGTGATCTTGGTCGACACCCGCACGGTGACGTTGTCGGCCCCGAGCGACTCCACGCCCAGCACTTCCGGTTCTTCGAGCACCGCATCGATCCACGCCGGCTCGCGCGCCACGGCGGCCGCCTCCTCGGCGATAGCGGCGGTGGCTGCGGCCAGGTCGGCCTTGTTCGGCACGATGACGTCGACGATCGACCGCGACCACTCCTTGGCCGAGTTCCCGACCTTGCGGATCTCGCCGTTGGGCACGAACCACACGGTCCCGTCGGTCGCCCGCAGGCGGGTGATCCGCAGGTTGATCTCCTCGACGGTGCCGGTCTGCTCGGCGATGGTGATGACGTCGCCGACCGCGTACTGGTCCTCGACCAGGATGAAGAACCCGGAGAAGAAGTCCTTCACCAGGCTCTGGGCGCCGAAGCCGACGGCCACGCCGACGATGCTGGCGCCGGCGATCAGCGGACCGAGGTTGAGGCCCACCTCCTCGAGGATCAGCAGGACGGCGACCGACCAGACGACGATCCGCACCATGCTGACGGCCACGCCGGCCAGCGTCTGGGACCGCTGCTCCGACCGGGGCGACGCCTCCCGCAGTGGTGATCGGGCCCCGAGAGAACGGATCGACCGGTCCGCCAGCCGGCTCCCCACACGGATGAAGATGATCCCGAGCACGAGGACCAGCACGATTTTCGCACCGTGACCTGCAACGCCGGACCACTCTTGGCGGTCGAACCACTCGCGCATCTAGATGTCCGTCTGGCAGGCCATGGGTGCCCTGATGCTAGAGAAGGGTCCGTGATCGCAGAGGCTCTGGCCGGAAAACGCATCGCCATCACCGGCTCGACCGGCTTTTTGGGCACCGCTTTGGTCGAGCGGCTGCTGCGCGCCGTCCCCGGTTGCGAGCTGGTCCTGATCGTCCGGGCCGGCCGGCGGACGACCCCCGCGGCCCGGGCCAAGCGGGAGATCTTCGGCAACGACGCCTTCAAGACGCTGCGGGCCCAGCTCGGCAAGGAGTTCGACGCCGAGATCGCCCGCCGGGTCCAGGTTGTCGCCGGCGATGTGTCCGTCGACGGGCTCGGGCTCGACGACGAGGCTGCCGCCCTGGTCACCAGCTGCGACACCGTCATCCACTCGGCCGCCATCGTCAGTTTCGACTCCCCCATCGACGTCGCCGCCGAGGTCAACCTCATGGGGCCCGTCCGGATGGCTGAGCTCCTTCGTGAGTCAGGATCGTCAGCCCACATGGTCGCCGTGTCGACCGCCTACGTCGCCGGCACCCGTCGGGGCCGGGCCGCCGAGGCGGCGCTGGCCGACACGCCGTTCAGCACCGAGGTCGACTGGCGGGCCGAGATGGCCGCCGCCCGCCGGGCGAGGGCCGACGCCGACGCCGCCAGCCGGGATCCCGACCTGCTGGCCCAGTTCGCCAAGGAGGCCCGGGCCGAGCTGGGCGCCGCCGGCCCGCCCCTGCTGGCGGCGAAGACGGAGAAGCGGCGGGAGAAATGGGTGGCCGACCGCCTGGTCGAGGCCGGCCGGTCGCGGGCCAAGAGCCTGGGCTGGCCCGACGCCTACGCCTACACCAAGGCCCTGGCCGAGCGGGCCACCCAGGAGGTCCGGGGCCATGTGCCGGTCACCGTCGTGCGGCCGTCGATCATCGAGTCGGCCTGGCAGGAGCCGCACCCGGGCTGGATCCGTGGCTTCCGCATGGCCGAGCCCGTCCTCATCTCCTACGGCCGGGGCCTGCTGAGCGAGTTCCCCGGCATCCCGGAGGGCGTGGTCGACGTCATCCCCGTCGACATGGTCGTGGCCACCATCATCACCGTGGCCGCCAAGGGCCCCGAGCCCGACGGCACCGGCGTCTACCAGGTCGCCACCGGCAACCGGAACCCCCTGTACTACCGAAACCTGGTCAACCTGGTCCGGGAGTACTTCCTCGAGAACCCGCTGTACGACACCGACGGCCAGCCGATCGTCGCCCCCGACTGGTCGTTCTCCGGCCGGGGAAAGGCCCTCCGCCAGCTCCAGCGCGGCGTCAGGGCGCTGGGCCAGGCCGAGAAGGTCGTCGCCGCGCTCCCGATCCGGGGCAAGCGGGCCGAGGTGATGGCCCGCCTCGAGGAGCGGCGGGACATGGGGGAGCGGGCGCTCGACTACGTCAAGCTCTACGGCTCCTACGCCGAGACCGAGGCGCTCTTCGACGACACCCGCCTCCGGGGGCTCCTCGCTGGCATGAGTCCTGACGACCAGGCTGCCTTCGGCCTCGACACCAACGTCATCGACTGGAAGCACTACGTGCAGGTCATCCACCTGCCCTCAGTCGTGCGCCAGGCCCGGGTCCGCACGACGGGCGGCGCCCGCCAGAGCGAGACCCGCCACGAGCGCGGGAAGCGGACCATCCTCTCCCCCGAGCGCCACATCGCCGCCTTCGACCTCGAGAACACCCTGATCGCGTCGAACGTGGTCGAGTCGTACTCCTACCTGGCGTCCCGCCGGCTCCCCAACGACGAGCGGGCCCGCTTCACCCTCGACATGCTCCGCCAGGGGCCCGGCCTGCTCGCCCTCGACCGCAAGGACCGGGGCGACTTCCTCCGCCATTTCTACCGGAAGTACGAGGGTGCGCCGGCGGCCCACATCCGTGAGGACGCCTGGCAGCTCTTCAGCGACCTCATCCTCACCAAGTCGTTCCCCGCCGGTATCCGCCGCGTCCGGGAGCACCGGGCGCTCGGCCACCGCACCCTGCTCATCACCGGCGCCCTGGATTTCGTGATCGAGCCCCTGCGGCCCCTCTTCGACGACATCGTGTGCGCCCGCCTCGGCGAGCGGGACGGCCTGTTCACCGGCGAGATGATCGAGGCCCCGCCGACCGGCGAGGCCCGGGCCATCGCCATCGCCGACTACGCCCAGGCCGAGGGCCTGCTCCTGGCCGAGTCCGTGGTCTACGCCGACTCGGCCAGTGACCTTCCGATGCTGGAAGCGGTCGGGCATCCGGTGGCGGTCAACGCCGAGCCCAAGCTCGCGGCGATCGCCCGCAAGCGGGGGTGGCACATCGAGCAGTGGACCAAGGCGGCCGGGGCACCGATACCCCTGCTTCCCCTCGCCCCCCGACGGGGGGCGTGATGCGGGCCCTGCAGTTCCGTCGCAATCTGCCGAAGTACGCGGCGGCCATGGTGGCCGGCGGGGTGGTGCCCGGCCTCGGGGCGCGCGTGGGCCCGCTGCGGCTGGCCGACGTCGACGAGCCCGACCTTCCCGGGCCGGGCTGGCGCCGCATCCGCCCCCGCCTGGCCGGCATCTGCGGCTCGGACCTTTCGACGATCGACGGCAAGTCCTCGCGCTACTTCGAGCCCATAGTGTCCTTCCCGTTCGTGCCCGGGCATGAGATCGTCGCCGACAGCGACCTCGGGCGGGTGGTCGTCGAGCCCGTCCTGAGCTGCCTCCCCCGGGGCATCGACCCACCGTGCTCCTTCTGCGCCGCCGGCCTCACCGGTAGCTGCCAGAACATCGCCCTCGGCGAGCTCGAGTCCGGCCTCCAGATCGGCTACTGCGCCGACACCGGCGGTGGGTGGTCGACGGCCATGGTGGCGCACGAGAGCCAGCTGCACGCCGTCCCCGACGCCATGTCCGACGAGGCCGCGGTGATGGTCGAGCCGGCCGCCTGCGCGGTGCACGCCGCCCGCCGGCCGGCGGTCGACCAGCCGGAGACGGTGGTCGTGCTGGGCGCCGGCACCGTCGGACTGTGCACCATCGCCGCCGTGCGCCGGCACCTGCGACCCGGCACGCTGATCGCCTCGGCCAAGCACCCCGACCAGCGCAAGCTGGCCGTCGAGCTGGGCGCCGATGTGGTGGTCGAACCCGGTGAAGTGCGCCGGGCGGTGCGGCGGATGAGCCGGTCACCGATGGTGGGCGACAGCGTCGGCGAGGGAGCGGAGGTGGTCTTCGACTGCGTCGGCAGCGCCGGCAGCATCGACGACGCCATCGCCGTCGTCCGGCCCCGCGAGCACGTGGTGCTCGTCGGCATGCCGGGACGGGTCGCCCTCGACCTGACCGGCCTGTGGCACAAGGAGGTCCGCCTGGCCGGCGCCTACGCCTACGGGCAGGAGTCGACCGGCGAGCGGACCTTCGACCTGGCCTTCGACCTGGTCAGGGATGCCGATCTGGGGCGCCTGGTCTCGGCCACCTACACCCTCGACCGCTACCGTGACGCTATCGACCACGCGGCCAACGCCGGGGCCCGGGGGGCCGTCAAGGTGGTTTTCGATCTACGAGGAGAGCGCAACAGGTGAGCGAGCCCCTGGCGAGCGAACGAGCAAGCACAGTGTCCCGCTCAGCGGGACAGCGGCCGAAGGCCGCGGCCCGGTGAGTCGTCCCGGGTTTGTTTTAGAGGTTGACCGGTCGACGCCGCCCATCCTCTTCCACCACGGCGAGGGGTTCCGCCTGGAGCGGCTGCCCGCCGGCAGCAGGGTGGTGTACCCGGCCGAGCCGGTGGCGCCCCTGAAGGACCCGGACGCCGCCATCCGCCACGCCCTGCTCAACCCCGTGGGCGACAGCCAACCGCTCCCCTCGCTTCTGCACTCGGGCATGAAGCTGACCATCGCCATGGACAACCAGGCGGTGCCGCTGCCCCCGATGCAGCAGCCGGACAACCGCCAGCGGGTCATCGAAATCGTCCTCGACATGGCCGCCGCCGCCGGCGTGGACGACGTCGAGCTGATCGTCGCCCACGGCCTGCACCGCCGCCAGACCGAGGCCGAGCTCCGCCACATGCTGGGCGACCGCATCTACGACGCCTTCGCGCCTCACGGCATGCTCACCCAGCACGACGCCGAGGACCACGACAACCTGATCCTGGTCGGCCGCACCGAGCAGGGTGAGCACGTCGAGCTCAACAAGCGGGCCGTCACCAGCGACCTGCTCATCTACGTCAACGTGAACCTGGTGGCCATGGACGGCGGCCACAAGTCGACCATGACCGGCATCTCGTCGTACCGGAGCCTGAAGCACCACCACAACGTCA
This sequence comes from Acidimicrobiia bacterium, assembly GCA_023265025.1. Classification (GTDB taxonomy): domain Bacteria; phylum Actinomycetota; class Acidimicrobiia; order Acidimicrobiales; family AC-14; genus CADCTB01. The sequence continues at coordinate 8,617 of JAHFUP010000051.1, forward strand.
CCGGCATGCAGCACAGCCGGTCGTTCATGGACCCGCCCAACTCCGAGCTGCACAACTCGACGTGGCGGATGGGCCGGCTCCTCGCCGACGCGGTGAAGATCTTCCAGATCGAGACCACGGTCAACACCGACACCTTCCCGAGCCAGTTCGCCTTCCTGCAGAAGCGGGAGTGGGAGTGGTCGGCCCGGGACCGGGCGTCGTACTTCGGCGTCTCGAAGAGCCTCGAGCGGGTGCCGCCCCGGATCGCCCGCAGCATCTTCCACGGCATCAAGTCGCCCCAGAAGATGACGAGCGTGCAGGCCGGCGAGGTCGAGGCCGTCCACAAGATCACGCTGGAGAACGTCCACCGCCAGCATCTCGTGCCGGTCCAGGGCCAGGCCGACGTGCTGACCATGGGACTGCCCTATGTCGGGCCGTACAACGTCAACTCGGTCCTCAACCCGCTGCTGGTCATGTGCCTCGGCCTCGGCTACTTCTTCAACCTCTACCGGGGCAAGCCGCTCGTGCGGCAGGGCGGGGTGGTCATCCTCAGCCACCCCACGCGGTGGGAGTTCCACCCCGTCCACCACCCCAGCTACATCGACTTCTTCGAGCAAGTGTTGACGGAGACGACCGACCCGCTGGAGATCGAGAAGAAGTTCGAGGACGACTTCGCCACCGACCCCTGGTACATCCACCTGTACCGCAACAGCTACGCCTACCACGGGGTCCACGCCTTTTACATGTGGTACTGGGGCGCCCACGCCCTCCAGCACGTCGGCCAGGTCATCATCGTGGGCGGAGAGCCCCGGGCCGTCCGCCGTATGGGGTTCAAGCCGGCGTCGACCCTGCGGGACGCCCTGGAGATGGCCGAGGACGTGGTGGGGCGCAACCCGTCGATCACCCACATCCACAACCCGCCGATCTTCCTGGCCGACGTGACATGAGGTTCATCGGGCCGCGGTTCCCGCTGGGGAAGCCGAACTGGCCGACGTCGGTGCCCCGACCGCCCGTCGAGCGCCGGACCGGGGTCGACTACGAGACGGAGTGGTCCCGCACCTACCCCGCCCGCGTGGCACGCGCCGTCATCGTCGACGACGTGCTGCGGCCGGCGCTCCGGGCCATCGCCTCGCCGACGGTCCACGGCGCCGACCGCCTCGTCGGCCTGGAGGCGCCGGCGATCTTCGTGGCCAACCACCACAGCCACCTCGACACCGGCCTGGTGCTGACGTCACTGCCGGAGCGGTTCCGGCACAAGGCCATCGTGGCTGCGGCCGCCGACTACTTCTTCACCACCCGGGCCAAGGGGGCCTTCTCGGCCCTGGCCATAGGGGCCATCCCGATGGAGCGCACCAAGGTGGGCCGGCGGTCGGCCGACCTGGCCGCCGAGCTCCTCGACGACGGCTGGAACCTGGTCATGTTCCCCGAGGGTGGGCGCAGCCCCGACGGCTGGGGCCGGGCGTTCCGGGGTGGCGCCGCCTACCTGTCCCTGCGGTGCGGGCGCCCGATCGTCCCGCTCTACCTGGAGGGCACCGGCCGCCTGTGGCGGCGGGGGAAGCGCTTTCCCAAGGTCGCCGGCAAGGGCGAGGGCGTGCACGTCACCTTCGGCGCCCCCATGTGGCCCGAGGAGGGCGAGGACGCCCGCCGGCTGGCCGCTCGCGTCGAGCGGACCGTCGGCGCGCTGGCCGACGAGTGGTCGACCGACTGGTGGACGGCCCGCAAGCGGGCCTCCGCCGGCGTCACGCCGGCGCTGACCGGCCCGGCGGGCGGGGCGTGGCGGCGGGCGTGGGCCCTCGACGCCGACGCCACGTCGAGGTCGGGCCGGCGCTCCTGGCCGTAGTCGCACGGTTCTTTGTGAGCTGAGCGACCGCCTCGGTTGTCACGGACACAAAGAACGGCTGGACTTGGCCCTAGCCGAGCGGAGGACCCGCTGACGTCACGACGATCACAGCGATCTTGCGCCCATCCAGCGACCAATCAGGCTGGTGGACGCCGAGATCGGCGCCTGGATCGAAGACGGTGCGCCGGTCCGAACCGTCGGCGGCTGTCGTCTGCAGCGTCTGGTGGGCCCAGCCGTCCGCCCGGATGACCCGTTGATCGGAAAATGCCAGCCGGCGCCCGTCCGGCGACCAGGCCGGCGACGTCGCCTGGGGCACCAACACCCGCTCGCCGGTCCCGTCGACCCCGACGATCTTGATGTCGCCCTGGTCGATGAACGTCAGCAACCGGCCGTCGGGCGACCACTGCAGCGGCGATCCCACAGACTCGGAACCACAGCACATCCCGGTGAGGTCACGGGACCCTGATCCGTCGATGCTGGCGACGGCCATCCGGTTGCTCATGTACGCCACGAGGCGACCATCGGGCGAGGGTGCCGGCGGGACGAAGGACGAGGCCCCGGTCGCCAGCACCCGGCGAATCCCCGCGTCGTGGATCGTCATCGTCGACGCGACCGCCGGGCGTTCAGTAATGACGACGAGGCGGCTGTCCGGCGTCCACGCCGGGACACTTCCTTCCGCGTCGACCAGCGTGGCCGTCCCCGAACCGTCGGCGGCGACGATGTACAGGCCGCCCCCGGACCGGGTGAACGCGATACGGGCTCCGTCGGGCGACCACGTCGGGCCCAGGGCACCCCGGCCGGCGGAGAGCGTCGTGCGCGCCGACCCGTCGGCCTCGACCACCACGAGGTCGGCTCCGTTTGCATACGCCAACCGGCGACCGTCGGGGGACCACGTGAACTGTCCAGGGCCTTCCATGACCCGACGAGGGCTGCTGCCGTCGGCGCTGAGTACGTAGAGCCCGGCACCGCGCACGCCCACCGGCGCCGGCGCCGGGGCGGTCGTCGACGTGGATGCCGGCGGACGGGTCGTTGCGGTCGTCGGCGGCTGGCTCGTCGGCGGCTGGCTCGTCGGCGGCTGGGTCGTCGTGGGCCGAACGCTGGTCGGCGGGGCAGCCGCAGTCGTCGTAGGTTCGAGCTGCGATTCGACTGCGCTCACGCCGAGGGCGGACGACCGGGCGGACTGCCCCTCGGCCGACACCCGATCCGAGGGCCTGGGCCCTTCGTCGCTGCGGGCCAGCAGCACTATCCCGTTCAGGACGAGGAGGGCGGCAACGGCACCGCCGACAAGCGCTCGCGAGCCAGCTATCGCCATTTCAGGGCTTGTCGGCACTTCGCCGGCCGTCCTTGAGCATGAGGCACAATGCCGCGGTGCTGCTGGCCCTGACCCGAGCGGAGTACGCCGCCCGGTTCGGCCTCGCCGCCGGCGTGGCCGTCGCCGCCTGGCTGGTGCTGCTCGGCCTGCTCGCCGTCGCCACCCGGGCCCGCACGCCCGACCCAGGACCGGCGGTCGTGGAGCTGCCGGGCGAGGAGTCGCCAGCGGTGGTCGCCATGCTGACCGACGGGTGGGAGGTCGGGCGGGAGGCGGTGCCCGCGACGCTCATCGACCTGGCGGCCCGGAAGGTCCTGGCCATCGAAGGGGTCGGGCTCGACCGGTTCGTCGTGCGCCTCCGGCCGGCGCCGGCCACTCGGTCCGATCTGGCGCCGTACGAGGACCAGGTGCTCGACCACGTCCGCCGGCTGGCCTCCAGTGACGGCACCGTGCCGGGTGAGGCGCTCACCACCGGCCCGGAGGACGAGTCGAAGCACTGGTGGTCGAGGTTCGAGAAGGCGGTCGTCAAGGACGCCCGGGACCGGGGGCTGTCCAGGGGCCGGTGGAGCAGGTGGATGCTCGGCGTCCTCGGGGCCGCCGCGCTCGTGCCGGCCATCCTCGTCGCCCTGGCCCTCGTCACCGCCCCGAAGGAGGACGCCAGCGACGACGACAACCCGGTGGGCGCCTTCATCGGGATCACGGCTATCGGCTGGTTCGGGCTCATGGCCATCCCGGGCAAGATGCGGGCGGAGCGGGAGACGCCGGCCGGCCAGCAGGCGGCGGCCCGCTGGCTCGGGCTCCGCGAGCACCTGGAGGGCAGCGGCGGGTTCACCGACGCCCCGCCGGCCGCGGTGGCCATCTGGGACCGCTACCTGTCCTACGGCGCCGCCCTCGGCGTGGCCGCCGGCGCGGTCCGGGCCCTGCCCCTGGGCAGCGAGTCCGACAAGGTGGCGTGGACGTCGCACGGTGGGACCTGGCGCATGGTGAAGATCGACTACCCGAAGCAGTTCCCGCCCGGATGGGGGAAGCCGCCGGCGCTGGCCACCCTGATCGGCGCCGCCAGCCTGCTGGCCGGGCTGTTCGTGGCCAACATCTTCTTCCCGCTCATGGCCGACACCGCCGGCGAGCTGTTCAACGAGACCCGGGACCAGGGATTCGACGTTGTAAACCTGATCGGCGTGGCCATTCTGGCCATCCCGACCACGGTCACCGCGGTGTGGCTCGTCCGGTCCGCCCTCATGCTCCGGGCCGCGGTGCCCGACGTGTTCGCCAAGAGGGAGGTGGAGGGAATCGTCCTGCGCGTCCGGCGGAAGGAGAAGGCCACCTGGATCGCGGTGGACGAGGGCTCCGGCACACGGCTGAAGGCATGGCTCGTGAAGCCGGTGACCCTCGACGCCGCCGGCCTCAGCCAGGGCTCGCCCGTCTCGGCCACGGTCAGCCCCCATCTCGGGCACGTGTCCCGCCTGGCAAAACCGTCGGACGACCGCCCGGACACCTGAGATACTGTCCTGCCGCACTTCACCCGGGGCAGAGGCAACGACGCCTCTTCGCCAATGAAGGCTTCGACGAGGAAGCGTCCCCGGTCTCCCGCCAGCAGTCCTGACCCGTCGCGAGGTGACGCGTGCCCATCAGCCCAACACGAGAGCTCGACGCCTGCGGGATCGGCTTCGTCGCCCACAGCTCCGGCCGTGCCTCCCGCGACGTGGTCACCGCCGCCCTCGGGGGCCTGGCCTGCGTGAAGCACCGCGGCGCGGTCGCGGCCGACGCCAGGTCGTCCGACGGCTCCGGCCTGCTCCTCCCGATCCCGCCGGCCATCTTCGGCGCGGGCCGAGGGCTGGCCATGCTCTTCGTCCGGGGCGACGACCCCCGCGCCGCGGTGGAGGAGGCGGCCAAGGCCGAGGGCATTCGCGTGGTCGAGTGGCGCACCCCGCCCACCGACGACACCGTCCTGGGCCAACTGGCCCGTCAGTCGGCCCCCGTCATGCTCCAGGCCGTCCTCGAAGCCGACGCCGACGGGGTTCCAAATGGTCGTCCGGACGAGCGGGCCGCGTTCCGCCTCCGCCGGCGCATCGCCGCCACCACCACCGGCACCTACGTGGCCTCGTGCTCGTTCCGCACCGTCGTCTACAAGGGCCTGATCACCGCCGACTCACTGGCCGGCTACTGGCTGGACCTGGCCGACGAGCGCTTCGAGGCGCCGTTCGCCGTCTTCCACCAGCGCTTCTCCACGAACACCCTGCCGACGTGGGAGCGGGCCCAGCCGTTCCGGACCCTCTGCCACAACGGCGAGATCAACGCCGTCGCCGGCAACATCAACCGCATGCGGGCGCGCGCCGTGCTCGGCACCGAAGCCGCCGGCCTCGGCCCCGAGGCGCTGTGCCGCCCGGTCGTCGACGCCGAGGACTCCGACTCCGGCCAGCTCGACTCCGTCGTCGAGCTGCTGACGCTCGCCGGGCGCGACATCCGCCACTCGGTGGCCATGACCATCCCGGAGGCCTGGGAAGGCGAGCGCGACATCGCGTCGGAGGTCAAGGGCTTCTACCGCTACCACGCCTCCCTGATGGAGCCCTGGGACGGGCCCGCCGGCCTCATCTTCACCGACGGCGCCGGCGTGGGCGCCGCCCTCGACCGCAACGGCCTGCGCCCGCTGCGCTGGGCCGTGTGCGAGGACGGCCTGGTCGTGTGCTGCTCCGAGGCCGGCGCCGTGGACCTCGCCGGTCGGGGCCAGATCCGGCGGGGGCGGCTCGGGCCCGGGCAAATGCTCTACGTCTCCCCCACCGCCGGCGTGATCTTCGACGCCCAGAACAAGCAGCAGCTCGCCGCCGGCGGTCCCTACGCCCGCTGGGCCCAGGACGGCCTCCGCCACCAGGCCGCCGGCAGACCGATCGACCCCGCCGACGACCCCGCCATCCTGGAGCGCCGCCAGTCCATCTTCGGGTACTCCCGCGAGGAGCTGGCCATGGTGCTGCGGTACATGGCCAACGAGGCCAAGGAGCCCACGTACTCGATGGGCGACGACTCGCCCCTCCCCCACCTCGCCGGTCGCCCCCGCCCGATCCACCACTACCTGCGCCAGCGCTTCGCCCAGGTCACCAACCCGCCCATCGACCACCTGCGCGAGCGCCTGGTCATGAGCCTGCGCACGCTGCTCGGTCCCCGCCACCCCATCCTGACCCCGAGGGCCGAGTCCACCGAGCTGCTGGTCCTGAAGTCCTTCTTCGTCTACCCGTCGACCATCGTGAGCCTGCTGACCGGCGACTGCTCCACCTTCGGCTGCGGCCACCTCGACGCCACGTTCCCGATCGCCGACGGCCCCGACGGGCTGCGGGCGGCGGTCGTGCGGCTGGCCAACGAGGCCGAGCGCATGGTCACCGAGGGCGCCGGCATCCTGATCGTCGACGACGGCGGCGTCGGCGAGGAGCGGGCCCCGGTGCCGGCGCTGCTGGCCACCGGCGCCATCCACCACCGACTGGTCGACAGGGGCCTGCGGTCCAACACCAGCCTGGTCGTCTCCGCCGACGACGCCCGCGACGTCCACTACCTCGCCTGCCTGCTCGGCTACGGCGCAGACGCCATCTGCCCCGGCCTGGCCCTGGAGACGGTGGCCCGGGAGGCCGACCAGAACGTCGACTCCGAGCTGAACGGGGCTGAAGCCCAGCACCGGCTGCAGGCCGGCCTGGAGGACGGCGTGCTGAAGGTGATGTCCAAGATGGGCATCTCCACCGTCGACTCGTACCGGGGCGCGCAGATCTTCGAGGTCATCGGGCTGGGCCCCGAGGTCGTCGACGTCTGCCTCGCCGGCACGCCGTCGGTGGTCGGCGGCGTCGGCTGGGCCGAGCTGGGCGAGGATGCCCTGAGCCGCCATGCCGAAGGCCGGATGGTCGAGGGCGGCTACTACCGGGCCCTCAAGAACAAGGGCGAGTTCCACACCCACAACGACCCGGTGGTGAAGGCCCTCAACGAGATGAAGGCCGCCCACCTGCTCCAGGCCGCCATCCGCGACGGGAACAACGAGCAATACGATCGTTTCGCCGCCCTCGTCAACAGCCGCCCGCCCACCGAGCTGCATGACCTGCTCGAGTTCGTCCCCGCCGGCCCCCCGGTGCCGGTCGGCGAGGTCGAGCCGGTCACCGAGATCGTCAAGCGGTTCTCGACGGGTGCCATGTCGCATGGGGCCCTCAGCCGCGAGGCCCACGAGACCCTCACCATGGCCATGAACCTCATCGGCGGGAAGTCGAACTGCGGCGAGGGGGGCGAGAGCCACGCCCGGTTCATCACCCGGGGCCACCCCACGCGCGACTCGAACAGCCGCATCAAGCAGATCGCCTCCGGGCGCTTCGGCGTCACGCCGGAGTACTGCGCCTTCGCGGACGAGCTCAACATCAAGATGGCCCAGGGCTCCAAGCCGGGCGAGGGCGGCCAGATCCCGGGCAACAAGGTGTCCGAGGAGATCGCCGCGCTGCGCCACACCCAGCCCGGCATCGGCCTCATCTCCCCGCCGCCCCACCACGACATCTACTCCATCGAGGACCTGGCCCAGCTCATCTATGACCTGAAGCAGGTCAACCGGCTGGCCGACGTGTCGGTGAAGCTCGTCGCCGAGGACAACGTGGGCACCATCGCCGCCGGCGTCGCCAAGGCACTGGCCGAGGTCATCCACATCTCGGGGGCCAACGGCGGCACCGGCGCCTCACCGCTCGGCTCCATCAAGCACGCCGGCCTGCCGTGGGAGCTGGGCGTGGCCGAGACCCAGCGGGCACTGATGGACAACGGCCTGCGCGACCGGGTCCGCCTCCGGATGGACGGCGGGCTCATGACCGGCCGCGACGTCCTCATGGCCGCCTTCCTGGGCGCGGACGAGTATTCGTTCGGGACCGCGGCCATGATCGCCGAGGGCTGCATCATGCTGCGGGCCTGCCACAAGGACACCTGCACCACCGGCATCGCCACCCAGCGGCCCCACCTGCGGGCCAAGTTCGCCGGCACGCCCGAGGGCGTGGCCGCCTACATGCTGTTCATCGCGGACGAGATGCGCCGAGAGATGGCGGCCCTCGGGCTGCGCACCGTCGACGAGGCCATCGGGCGGGTCGAGTGCCTCCGCCAGCGGGTGATCGGCGAGACCCGGCCCGACTGCATGGACCTCACGCCCCTCATCACCCCGCCGGACGACCTCGACGCGCCCCGCCACTTCCTCCGCCCCATGGCCCTGCAGAAGCCGCGCTCGGCGCTCGGTGACCGGCTGGCGGCCGACGCCTACCGTCCGATGTGGGACGGCGACGACATCGAGCTGGAGTACGAGATCAGCAACGCCGACCGCACGGTGGGCGCCGCCCTGTCCGGTGCCCTGGCCCTGGAGTTCGGCTCCACGCCGCCCCCCGGCTCCGCCGAGGTGCGCTTCACCGGCTCCGCCGGCCAAAGTTTCGGCGCCTTTCTCGGCCACGGCATCGAGTTCGAGCTGACCGGCGAGGCCAACGACTACGTCGGCAAGGCCATGGCCGGCGGCCGCATCGTCATCCGGCCACCGGTCGATGATGCTGGAGACCCGGTGCTCGCCGGCAACACCTGCCTGTACGGCGCCACGGGCGGCGAGCTGTACATCGCCGGCTCCGCCGGCGAGCGATTCGGCGTGCGCAACTCGGGCGCCACCGCCGTCGTGGAGGGCGTCGGCGACCACGCGTGTGAGTACATGACCGGCGGCACCATCGTGGTCCTCGGCCCCGTGGGTTACAACCTCGGTGCCGGGATGACGGGGGGCCGGGCCTACGTCTGGGACCCCGGGGCGCAGCTCACCGCTCGGCTCAACACCGCCCTGGTCGAGGCGGCACGGCCCGACTCGGAGTCGCTCGAGGAGCTGCGCTGGCACATCGAGCGGCACCAGGAGCTCACCGGGTCGGCCCAGGCCACACGGCTGCTCGACGACTGGCTGTCGACGGTGGCCCACAGCTGGCTGGTGGCCCCGGTCGACCACATCCGGCGGATGGAGGCCCAGCAGGCGACACGGGTGGCAGCCAGCGCGTAAAGGGAGTACAGAGGGGGTCGCAATGAGTTCCCGGCCCGGCGAACCCAGTGCAGAGGCCTTCGCCGACTTGGCGCGCGCCCTCTCGGGTCAGAGCGACGTCCATGAGACGCTGCAGAAAATCGTCGACCTGGCCGTGGAGACGGTCGTCGGCTGCGACCATGCCGGGATTTCAGTCCTCAAGGACGGCAAGGGCTCGACGCCCGCGGCGAGCGACGGCGTGCCGCGTCTGGTCGACGCCATCCAGTACGAGACCGGCGAGGGCCCGTGCCTCTCGGCGATCCGCGAGCACGAGGTGTTCCAGAGCGGGGACCTGGCGTCGGAGACCCGCTGGTCCCTGTTCGCGGCGCGGGCGGCCAAGGAGACCGGCGTGTCGAGCATGCTCTCCTTCCGGCTCTTCGTGGCCGGCGACACTCTCGGTGCCCTCAACCTGTACTCCGAGACCGTCGACGCGTTCGACGAGGGGTCGCGCACCGTGGGCCTCGTCTACGCCGCCCACGCGGCCATGGCGCTCGCGTCCGCCATGCACGACGAACAGATGGGCCAGGCGCTCCAGTCGCGGGACCTGATCGGTCAGGCCAAGGGCATCCTGATGGCGCGCGAGGGTGTGGACGCCGACCAGGCCTTCGACATGCTCCGGCGGGCATCGCAGCGCCTGAACATCAAGCTCCGCGACGTCGCCGGCGACATGGTGGAGTCGACGCGGGCCGGAGGGTCAGCGGTGCCGGCAGACGACGACGAGAGCCAAGCCGGCACCTGAGAGGGTGCGGTCGCCAGCCGGCGGTGCTGACCTGGTCCTGGAGGCTTACCGACGGGTCCCCTTGACCGAGCCTTCGAGACCCCCTTCTACACCCGTGTCGACACCGCAGACCAGCACCCGGCGGCCGTCCTTCCACGCCGACTCCTGGGGCACGATCTCGAAGTCCTTCAGCTTGGACTGCTCCATCGGGACGCCCAGGTACTCGGTGAGGGGCTGGCCGAGGCAGGCGTCGGCCGCGAACTGCACCAGCGCGTCCTTCCCCGGGTAGGGCGCATCGGCCGGCGCCGGGTGGTTGACCAGGAAGAAGATCTCCGAGTTGTGAGGCTCGGCGCAGGGCTTGACCTTCACGCCCCGGACCTCGTTGGACACCGCCGAGTCGAAGCAGTCGCCGACCTTCAGCTTCGAGTAATCGACGCCGTCCTCGCGCAGGGCGAGGTAGGCGAAGGTACCGCCGCCGACCAGCAACACCACGACCAGCAGCACGACGGCGACGACCGACCACCGGATGCCGCGGCCGGACTTCCGTTTCCCGTAAGGCGCCGGCTCGAAGGTGGCGGCGGCGTGGGGGGCGGGCTCGAATGTCTGCGTCGGTGCCGGCGGCTCAGGCTTCGGCGCCGGCGGGGGCGTCCAGGTGCGAGGCGGGGGTGCCGGGCGCGGTGGCGGTGGCCGTGGCGTGGACGTCCCGTCGTCGAGGACCTCCGGCACATCCCATTCGTCCTCGTCCTCGTCCTCGTCGAGGTCGTCCTCCGCGACCTCCAGCTCCTCCTCGAGCTCGGCGTCCGGATCGTCGTCATCGTCGTCCTCGTCCGGCTCGTCCTCGAAGTCCTCCTCTTCGAAGTCCTCCTCGTCCTCGAAGTCGTCGCCCTCATCGACCTCGTCCTCGAAGTCGTCGTCCTCGAAGTCGTCGTCCTCGAAGTCGTCGTCCTCGAAGTCGTCGTCCTCGAAGTCGTCGTCCTCGAGGTCGTCGTCGAAGTCGTCGCCGAGCTCTGGCTCAGGAGACGCCGGCGCCACCAGCACCCGGGTGACCGGCTCGTCGGGGTCCGCGGGCGGGGCGACCGGGCGGGGCGCCGGCGCCGCCCGCCCGCCGGCTGCGGCCTGGTTCTCCTCCAGCCGCAGCGCGGCGGCCCGGATGAGGCCGCGGATGCGGGCGCCCGGATCCTCGCGGACGGGCTTGGGGGCCGGCTCCTCCCAGTCGTCGTCGAAGGTCTGCTCGGCCGCCAACCGGAGCCGAGGGGGCGCCTTCGTCCGGGGCGAGAGGATGGCGCCGCGGTCCCGGGCCGGCGGCGGTGTCGATGCCGCCTTCTGTGCCCTCGGCGTCTGGGATGTCAGCTTCCGGGCCGGCGCCTTGGCCGCCGCCGGCGCCTTCCTGACCGCGGCCTTCTTGAGGGGTGCCTTCTTCACCGGGGCCTTCTTCACGGGCGCCTTCTTGGCCGCGGCCTTGCCGACGACCACCTTCTTGGCCGCCGCCCGCTTCGCCGGCGAGCCAGTCGTGGATTTGCCCACCCGCCGCGCTCTTGCGTCGTCGTCTGCCATGTCCTCCTCCAGAGCACCTCCGGCCGCCGGCCCGGCTCGCCGTCACGCTCGAGCGTTCCGATGCCGACCCAGCATACGGGCCGGGAGTCCGCACCCGGCCGGCATGAAGGCGATCCTGCCCGCAGGCGCGACAATGGCGGACCGAAAGGAGGCAGGTCATCACCGTCACCGCCAGTACGCCCGTGGAGCTCGTGCAGCGCCTGTACGCCGAACTGGACGACCGGGTGGCGGCCGGCCGCCGCCTCCTCGGCCGTCCCCTCACCCTGGCCGAGAAGGTGCTGGTCACCCATCTCGTCAACCGGGACATCGAGGCACCGGTCAGGGGCCGTTCCTACGTCGAGCTCCGTCCCGACCGCGTGGCCATGCAGGACGCCACCGCCCAGATGGCCGTCCTCCAGTTCATGACCGCCGGCCTGCCGTCGGTGCAGGTGCCCACCACCGTGCACTGCGACCACCTGATCCTCGCCCAGGACGGCGCCACCGCCGACCTGGCCGTGGCCGAAGAGGCCAACCGGGAGGTGTACGACTTCCTCTGCACCGCATCGAGCCGGTACGGGATCGGCTTCTGGAAGCCGGGCGCCGGCATCATCCACCAGATCGTCCTGGAGCGCTACGCCTTCCCGGGCGGGATGATCATCGGTACCGACAGCCACACGCCGAACGCCGGCGGGCTGGCGTCGATCGCCATCGGCGTGGGCGGCGCGGACGCGGTCGACGTCATGACCGGCGGCCCCTTCGGCCTGCGCTGGCCCCGGCTCATCGGCATCCACCTGACCGGTGCGCTCTCGGGGTGGACGGCGCCCAAGGACGTCATCCTGCGCGTGGCCGAGATCCTGACGGTGCGAGGGGGCACGGGTGCCATCGTCGAGTACTTCGGTCCCGGCGCCGCCGCCCTGAGCGCCACGGGGAAGGCCACGATCTGCAACATGGGCGCCGAGATAGGCGCCACCACGTCGATCTTCCCCTACGACGACCGCTCCCGGGCCTACATGGTCGCCACCGGCAGAGGGCCGCTGGCCGATGCCGCCGACGCGGTCGAGGCGCACCTCCGCCCCGACGACGAGGTGCTCGCCGACCCCGGCACCTTCTTCGACGAGGTCATCGAGATCGACCTGTCCACCCTGGAGCCCCACGTCGTCGGCCCCCACACGCCCGACCTCGGTCGCAGCGTGTCGGCCCTGGGCGCCGAGGCCAAGGAGCGGGGGTGGCCGCTGGAACTGTCCCAGGCCCTCGTCGGCTCGTGCACCAACTCCTCCTACGAGGACATCGCCCGGGCCGCCAGCGTCGCCCGCCAGGCCACGGCCCGGGGCCTCCGGGTCCGCACGCCGCTGCTGGTCACGCCGGGCTCCGACTCGGTGCGGGCCACCGTCGAGCGGGACGGCCTGCTGGGCGACCTCGAGGCCGTGGGCGCCACCGTCCTGGCCAACGCCTGCGGGCCGTGCATCGGCCAGTGGGCCCGCTCCGACGTGATCGAGGGCAAGAGCAACTCGATCATCACGTCCTTCAACCGGAACTTCCCCAAGCGCAACGACGGCAACGCCGAGACCCACGCCTTCATCGCGTCGCCGGAGACCACGGTCGCCTACGCCCTGGCCGGCACCCTCGACTTCAACCCCCTGACCGATCCCATCGGCGACTCGCCCCTCGACGAGCCCCAGGGCAGCGAGCTCCCGACCGGCGGGTTCGCCGCCGGCGACGCCGGGTTCATCGCCCCGGTCGAGAACGGCTCGGCGCCCGAGGTCGTCGTGGACCCCGGCAGCTCACGCATCCAGCTCCTCCAGCCGTTCCCGCCCAACACCGACGTCGAGCTCCTCGAGCTCCGGGTCCTGCTCAAAGCCCGCGGCAAGTGCACCACCGACCACATCTCCGCCGCCGGCAGGTGGCTGCGCTTCCGGGGCCACCTTGAGAACATCAGCGGGAACCTCTTCCTGTCGGCCACCAACGCCTACACCGGTGCGTCGGGTGTGGGCTGGTGCGACGTCCACCAGGCCCGCGAGCCTTTCCCCGACGTGGCCCGCCACTACAAGGTCGCCGGCCTGGCCTGGGTGGCCGTCGGTGACGAGAACTATGGCGAGGGCTCGTCGCGGGAGCACGCGGCCATGGAGCCGCGGTTCATGGGCGGCCGGGCCGTGATCGTCCGCTCCTTCGCCCGCATCGCCGAGACAAACCTGAAGAAGCAGGGCGTGCTGCCCCTGGTCTTCGCCGACCCGGCGACCTACGACGCGATCGGCGAGCTAGACCGGATCTCGATCCTCGGGCTCGACCGGCTGGCGCCCGACCTGCCCGTCGCCTGCACGATCCACCGCCCCGACGGGTCCACCGTCGACTTCACCTGCACCCACACCCTCAGCGACGAGCACGTCGACTGGTACCGGGCGGGTAGCGCCCTCAACCTCATCCGGGAGCGCTTCGGGGTCTGACTTCCGGAAGCGGAAGTACCCCCAGAACGCGAACGAGAAGACGGCGAAGCCGACGAACAGGCCGATGACCACGCCGGCCGGCGACACCGAGGTGTTCGACACATAGCCGGTGCCCGGCCGCAGCAGGATGTGGACGAACGCCAGCAGGGTCACGCCGTAGAGCACCCCCCAGGCAAGGCGGCTCCAACCGACGACCTTCGACCCCTCCAGCAGCCGCAGGGGCAGCATGGCGATGACCAGGCTGTCGAGCGCGCACCAGAAGATGCCGCCCAGCAGGTTCTCGACCAGGATCGTCCCGAATGTCTTCCCGTCCTCCGCCGCCGCGGCCGACACCGGGAGCAGCGCCAACCACGCCCCGATGCTGAGGACGAGGAGGAAGGCCACCGTGCGGCCGGCCAGGCGGCCGGACTCGTCCTTTTCAAGGGACCGGCTGAGGGCCAGCCCGCCCAGCAGGCCGTAGAAGTATCCGGGCTGGAAGTGCACGGCCCGGGACAGCAGCACACAGGCGACCGCGATCACGAAGGAGCCGGGGAGGGCGATGGGGCTGGCCCGCTCCCGGTACCGACGCCGGACGTGCACGACCTCGGGCAGGTCCGAGGCGAGCACGACGACGCCCGTGGCCAGGCTCAGTCCGAGGGCGCCGACGGCCGTCGCCGCGTCGAGGCGGCTGCTGGCCTGCATGGCGAACCACAACGGGCCGCTGAGGAGCAGGAAGGCCGCCAGCAGCGCGCCGTGATGGCGCCCGCCGCCGAGCGGGCGAGGCTTGAGGCCGAACCACCCCCGGACCTCGTCGTAGTGCTCCTCCAGGGTGGTGTTGAACAGCTCGGCGGGGAAGGCGATCATCACCAGCAGGCCGAGCACGGCCAGGGCGCTGATCAGAAGCTGGTCGGCACCGAAGTCGATCTGGTCGACCTGCGGGAGCGACGTGGCCAGCGCATTGCGGTGGATGGCGGCGTCGGTCACCTCGAAGGTCGACGTGGCCAGCACGGGGGTACCCGCCGAGCGGCAGCTGGCGGCGACGTCGTGGCGGCCGGGGTCGACGTCGCCGGGCACCGACAGCCCGCTCTTGCGGACGTCGCCGACAGTGTCGGGGCCCGTCGACCCGATGCGCCGGCCGTCGACGAAGAAGTACACCGTCGGGCATGCCGGTCCGGACTGGGCCCGCGACGGCGCCGCCTCCTCGCCGGCGCCGTCGCGGGCGGCCGGGTAGCCGGCCCCGGTCACGGTGATGCCGATGCCGGGCGGCCCCGACCGCCGGCCGCCGGCGGCGGTGGCGTCGAGGGTCGGTCCCCGGCCGGCCGGCGCCGGCGCCAGGGTGCTGGTGGTCGTGCTCGTGCTCGTGCTGGTCGTTGTCTCCGCCACCGTCGTCGTCGTCGACTCGAGGGTCGACGTCGTCGACTCGACCGTGGTGGTGGTCGCCGTCGCGGTCGTCGTGGTCGGGCGTGGGGCCGTCGTGGTCGCGGTGGTGGTCGTCGCCCGCGCCGTGGTGGTGGTCTCCTCGACGGTCGTCGTGGTCGCGGGCACCGTCGTGGTCGTCGCCGGCGTGGCCACGCCCGTGAGCGTGCTCCGCACCGTGTTGTCGGCGTTGTAGACGACGAACACCGAGCCGCTCAGAGTGCCGACGACGGTTGGCGAAAAGGCGACGTTGACGGTGCAGCTCGCCACCACGCCGGGCGTGCAGGAACCGCCCGTGATGCCGAACGGCCCGGTCGTGCCCACGCTGTTCAGCATCACCGGCGAGGCGCTGGAGAAGGTGAACGTCTGCGCCGAGGTGGAGTCGCCGGCCATGACCGGCCCGTACGAGGCGGTCGCCGGCAGCAGGGTCGGCGGCGCCGCCTGGGCGCCGGCGCCGGCCGCCCACAGGACCACCAGCAGGGCCGCGACCGCTCCCCCGATAGCGACCCTCGCGCTGCTTGCCGTCACCGCTCCCCCGTCGCCCGATCGAACACTGAGGCGACCGTTCCACCCTACGCCCGACCGCCAGGAACGGGTAGGTGCGACCTCAACCGCTACACTCGACGGCGATGGCACGGAACAACGACCGCGATCGCGGCAAGAAGAGAACGCCGATTCGCGACACCAACCGCCGCGGCAAGCCCAAGGTCTGCGTTTTCTGTCGCGACCACGTCGTGTGGGTGGACTACAAGGACGTCAACGTCCTGCGCCGGTTCATCTCCGACCGGGCCAAGATCAAGGCCCGCCGCACCACCGGCACGTGCCTGCAGCACCAGCGCGACGTGGCCGTCGCCATCAAGACCTCGCGTGAGCTGGCCCTGCTGCCGTACACCCAGCGCACGGTGAGCGACAAGGCCGGCGGGCGCGAAGGGCGTGGCGGCGGGCGTGGCGGTCCCCGCGGTCCCCGGCCCGACGGTCCCCGCGATGCGGACAACGGCGCGGTGGCGGACGAGTTGATCGTCGACGGAGTCGACGGCGAGGCCGGCGACGACGACGTGGCCGCCGGCGAGGCCGAACCCGCCCTCAGCGAGTAGCGAAGCAGCCCGGCGCCAACCGTCCCGGTGATCCGGCTGGCGGGCGGCTGCGTGGTGGTGCTGGTCGGCCCGTCGGCCAGCGGGAAGACGGCGTGGGCGCACGAGTGGTTCGCGCCCGCCCAGGTGGTCTCCGCCGACCGGCTACGGGCCCTCGTGGGCGAGGGCGAGGGTGACCAGCGGGCCGGCACCGACGCCTTCGCCGTCCTCGACCTGGTGCTGGAGCGCCGGCTGCGACGGGGGCTGCTCACCGTCGTCGACACCCTCGGCCTCGACCGCGACCGGCGGCAGGGTTATGTCGCCCTGGCCCGCCGCCACGGCCGGGCGGTGGTCGCCGTCGCCTTCGACGTGCCCGCCGGCGAGTGCCGGGCCCGCAACGGCCGGCGGGACCGGCCGGTGCCGGCGAAGGTGCTGGCCGGCCAGCTCAAGCGGTGGCCGGTCGTCCGCGACACCGAACTGGCCGAGGACGGCTTCGACGCGGTGGTCCCGCCGGGACCCGTCCGCATCGTGCACCCCGAGCTGCTGACCGCCCCCGACGCCGCCGCCCGCCAACAGGAGGACCCGATGCCGCTGTCGTTCGGCCTGCAGATCGCCAGCTTCGACTGGCCGGAGGGGTCGGCCGCCATCGGGCCCCGGCTGGCGGCCATCGCCCGCCTCGCCGAGGACGCCGGCTTCGGTGGCTTCTGGGTCATGGACCACTTCATCCAGATCCCCCAGGTCGGCCGTCACTGGGACCCGATGCTGGAGAGCTGGACCACGCTGGGGTTCCTCGCCGCCCACACGACCCGGGCCACGCTCGGCACCATGGTGACGGGGATCACCTACCGCAACGTGGCCCACCTGGCCAAGATCGTGGCCACCCTCGACGTGCTCTCCGGCGGCCGGGCCTACTGCGGTGTCGGCGCCGCCTGGTTCGAGCGGGAGCACAACGCCTACGGGTTCGACTTCCCGCCGGCCCGGGAGCGCCTGGATCTGCTGGAGGATGCCCTGCAGGTCCTCCCGCTGATGTGGGGACCTGGGGCGCCGGCGTTCGAGGGCAAGGTTATGAAGGTGGCCGAGGCCGTGTGTTACCCGCGGCCGCTCCAGGAGCACGTCCCGATCCTGGTCGGCGGCTCGGGCGAGAAGCGCACCCTCCGGCTGGTGGCCAGGTACGCGGACGCCTGCAACCTCACCGGCGGCGTGGCCAATGTCGGCCACAAGCTCGAGGTGCTCCACGGCCACTGCGCCGATGTCGGGCGGGACCCGGCCGACATCGCCGTCACCCACCTCGGGTCGGTGACCATGGCGGACGAGCCGGCGGACCGGGGCGTCGGCAACGTCGCCGGCACGGTCGAGGACCACGTCGGCCGCTTCCGGACCCTGGCCGAGGCCGGCGTCCAGACCGCGATCGTCCGGCTGTCGACCCTCGACCAGAAGACGATCGAGGCCTTCGCCCCGGTGATCGCGGCGTTCAGGTAGCCAGCGCCTGCTCCAGGTCGGCGAGGAGGTCCTCGACGTCCTCGATGCCGACCGAAAGGCGGACGAGGCCGGGGTCGGCGGCGTGCGGGGTGCCGGCCAGGCTGGCGTGGCTCATGCGGGCCGGATAGCCGATCAGCGACTCCACCCCGCCCAGGGACTCGGCGAGGGTGAACAGCCGGGTGCCGATGACCAGGCTGGCCGCGGCATGGGCGCCGCCGGCCATCACGATCGAGAGCATGCCTCCGAAGCCGCCGGCCATTTGCCGGGCGGCCAGGGCGTGACCGGGATGGTCTCCCAGGCCGGGGTAGTTCACCCACTGGACCGCCGGATGGGCGGCCAGGAAGCCGGCGATGGCGAGGGCGTTGGCGCAGTGGCGCTCCATGCGCAGCGCCAGCGTCTTGACCCCCCGGAGCACCAGGAAGCAGTCGAACGGCCCCGGCACGGCGCCGGCCGCATTGCGCACCAATCTGAGGGCGGCGGCCAAGGCGTCGTCGTCGGTGGCGACGAACCCGCCGATGACGTCGGAGTGGCCGCTGAGGTACTTGCTGGTGGAGTGGACGGCGAGGTGGGCGCCCAACTCCAGCGGGCGCTGGAGCCACGGGGTGGCGAAGGTGTTGTCGACCGCGCACCAGGCGCCCCGCTCCCGGGCCAGGGCGGCGAGGGCGGCGATGTCGACCACCGCCAGGCCCGGGTTGGTGGGCGACTCCGCCCACACCAGGCGGGTGCGGTCGGTCCACGCCGCGGCCACCGCGTCGAGGTCGACGAGGTCGACGAGGGTGAACGAGGCGTCGTGGACCTGGGTCAGCAGTCGGTGGGTGCCGCCGTACCCGTCGGCGTTGAGGATGATGTGGTCGCCAGCGGCCAGCTGCCGTACGACGGTGTCGACCGCGGCCATGCCACTGGCGAAGGCCAGCCCGTGCGCCGCGCCTTCGAGCGACGCCAGGCAGGTCTCGAGGGCGGTCCGAGTCGGGTTGGCCGTCCGGGCGTAGGAGTAGTCCGGGTCAGCGTCCAGCCCCGTCCACGCGTACGTGGAGGTCTGGTAGAGGGGCGTGACGACCGCCCCGGTCGCAGGATCGGGCTCCTGGCCGGCGTGAATGGCCCGGGTGGTGAAGCCCGCGGTCAGCTCTTCTGCAGCTCGGCGATGCGAGCGTCGATCCGGTCGCGCTCGGCGAGCAGCGCCTCCTTCTCGGACTCGCCGGACTCGATCACCTCGATGATGCGCTCGACCGCCTCGCGCACGGGCTGGGCCTCATCGGCGAACAGCGGACCACCGCGGCGGTCGCACTTGGGGACGTCGGCGTCCCAGGGCACGACGGTGGCCAGCGGCACGCCGTACTCCTCGGAGAGGCGGTGGAACAGCTCGATGTCGGCCTCGCCCTTGGCCTTGTTGCCCACGCCGTAGATGCGGGGGATGCCCAGCTCGCGGGCGAGGGGCACGGTGCGGCCGGCGGTCATGACCGACTTGTGGGTGGGCTCCATGACCATCAGGAGGACATCGGCGTAGGCCAGCGTGCCGCCCGAGCGGCTGAGGTGCTCGAGGCCGGCCTCCATGTCGACGAGGGTGACGTCGGCGCACTCCTCGATGGCGGTGCCGAGCAGGCTGCGGACCATGTAGTGGTCGGCGCAGCTGCAGCCGGCGCCGGCCTGATCGATGCGCATGGCGTGGAGGAGCGTGGCGCCCGAGGGCGTCGGGAGGCCGTACTGCTCGATGAGGGCGCCCGGCGACAGCGTGCCGTCACCGAGGCCGACGACGAGCTTGCGGGGCACCAGCGGCGCCTCGTTGGCCGTCTTCTCGTCGAGCCCCAGGCTCATGGCCAGGTTGGGGTTGGAGTCGGTGTCTACGGCCAGCACCTTCTTGCCCCGTGCGATGTAGGCCTGGCAGATGAGACCCGACAACGAGGTCTTGCCCACGCCGCCCTTGCCGACAACCCCGAGCTTCATGCGCAGTCTCCCTTTCCTGGTGGCAGGTCCATTCTGCCAAGAAAGTGACTGGTGCGGGACTTTCTAGAGGACCTCGCGGCGGCGAACGACCCGCCGGCGGCTCGCGGGCAGGGGATCCGCGTCGACGTAGGCGTCCTCGACGACCGTCCGGCGCCGGGGGCCGCCGTACCACCCGCCGGTGCCGCCGTTGAGGATAAGCATGGTCACGGCCAAGCCGATCACGCCCACGACCATCAGGATCACGCCGATCGTGTTGACGTCGATGCCGCCCGACGAGACGTTCACCGCGAAGGCCAGGATCGCTCCAACTGCGATCAGAAAAATGCTCACGCCGATGCCCATGACACCCTCCCGAGTCCTGTGTTCCGCAGTACGTACCCACGGCGCGGCCGCGTTACCCGTTCCGGAGACAGGGTTACCCGTTCCGGAGACAGGCTCGGGGTATGCTGGGAACGCGCCAGGGTGCAATGGGCACCTTCGGTCGGGGCCTTTCCTTCCTCCTGAGCACCGGTTCTCCGAAGCCGGGCGTCGAGATGGCGGGTTCGGCCCACCACCTTCGACAGCTCAGGAGTTCCTCATCACCACGACAAGAACATTTGCCGCGCTCGGCGTGGCGCCCGACCTCTCGGACGCCCTGGCCGCCTCCGGCATCACCTGTCCCTTCCCGATTCAGACCCTCACCATCCCCGATGCTCTGGCCGGCCGCGACGTCTGCGGGAAGGCTGAGACCGGGTCGGGCAAGACGCTGGCGTTCGGCCTCCCGGTCATCATGCGCATGACCGAGGCCAGGCCCCACCGGCCCAAGGCCCTCATCCTGGTCCCCACCCGCGAGCTGTGCCACCAGGTCCAGGAGGTGCTGACGCCGCTCGCCGCATCCCGGGGTCACCGCCTGAGCGCGGTCTACGGCGGGGCGCCGATGGACCGCCAGGTCAAGGCGCTCAAGCGGGGCGTCGAGATCGTCGTCGCCACCCCGGGCCGGCTCATCGACCTGGGCGACCGGGGCGACATCTCGATGGCGGACGTCGAGATGCTGGTCCTCGACGAGGCGGACCGCATGGTCGACATGGGCTTTCTCCCCCAGGTCGAGTGGGTCCTGCGCCGGCTGCCCGAGAAGCACCAGACCCTGCTGTTCTCGGCCACCCTCGACCGCGACGTCGACCACCTGGTCCAGACCTACGTGCGGAACCCGGCCCGCCACGAGGTGGTCTCGGAGGCGCCGACCGTCGAGAGCATGGAGCACCGCTTCCTGAAGGTCCACCAGATGGACAAGGTGAAGGTCGCCTCGGCCATCGCCCAGGGCGTCTTCCGGACGCTGCTGTTCGTGCGGACGAAGCGGGGCGCCGACCGTCTCGTCCTCGCGCTCCGGAAGGAGGGCGTGAAGTCAGAGGTCCTGCACGGCGATCTGACGCAGAGCGCCCGCCAGCGCGCCCTCCAGCGCTTCATCGCTGGCGACGTCGGCCTCCTGGTCGCGACCGACGTGGCCGCCCGTGGGCTGGACATCGACGGCGTCGACGTGGTCATCCACTACGACCCGCCCGAGGACCACAAGGCGTACCTGCACCGCTCCGGGCGCACGGCCCGGGCCGGCGAGAAGGGCGTGGCGGTCAGCCTGCTCCTGTGGGACCAGGTCGACGAGGCCGAGAAGCTGCGCAAGCGCCTCGGCATCCGCCAACCGCTGGTCGAGCTGTTCTCCAACGACGCCCGGCTGCGGACCCTGGCCGACGACGTGTGGGGCCCCCCCGACGAGGCGGCCACGGGCACCGAGGGCACGGTGTTCCAGCCGACGCACACGATCGCCCGCCGCATGGGCGGTGGCGCCGGACGCAGGCGTCGACGCTAGAGGCATCGGTCATTGACTCCGGCGGGCGTTTCAGTATGCTCCCGCTCGTGCCCATCCTTGGAGAAGTTTCCGACGGAATTGTCCTCCTGGTGATCGTTGCGATCGTCGTGGTCGGGATCATCGTGGCCGTAGCCATGGGCAAGGGGAAATAGCCGTCCTGCCTCGACACAACCGCAGGCCCTAGCTGCCGGTCGCGCTCCCGAAGCGGCGGCCGGTGACGGTCTTGGCGTCGATGCGCAGGAGGCGGGGCTTCGATCCGGGCGCCCAGGGTGAGACGTCGAGGGTCTGGAGGTGCTCCGACTTGAGGTCGAGGGCGTCGGTGACGTCGTGCCCGACGCCCTGCACCAGCACGCTCCACCCGCGGCGCCGGCCGGCGTCGAACCCGTCGATCTCGAAGGCGACCAGCCCGAGGGCTGCACCGCTCAACAGGGCGCCGAAGCCCGTGCGCAGCACGACGCTGCCGTCGGCGAAGACGTAGTTCACCGGGAAGACGAGCGGCTGGCCGTCCACGACCACGCCGATCCGCCCCACCAGCTCGCCGGCGAGGAGCGCGGTGCACTCCTCCTCGTCCAGTTCCTGCGTCCCGTGCTCGTCAGTCATCGCCGCCAGTCTCGCGCTCGCCCGCCGACGGGACCGAACCGGGCGCTAGCGGTGCCGCGCAGATCACAATCGACGCTGAACCCCTGGTGCGTTTTCGGTCGTCAGAATCCGACATCTCGCGCCGGATCACGACCAGAAACGCACCGAACGTCACGTCGGACCGGCGCTCTAGAGGACGGACACGTCGGCGACGAGCGGGCGATGGTCGCTGCCGGTCCCCGCGCCGGCATGTATGCGGGTGACCACGAGACCTCGGGTCGTGAGGATGTGGTCGATCCTGAGCAGCGGTGGCACGACAGGGAGGTCGCGTGGCCAGGTCATCTGGTACGGCTTCCCGCAGGCGGCCGCGGCGTCGGTCAGCCCGATCGAGAGCAGCGACCGGAAATGCCTGTGTCCCCATGTGGCGTTGAAATCGCCGGCGACGAGGACAGGGCGGTCCTCGGCGGCGACCGCCGACCGCAGCACCTCGAGGTCTTCGATCCACGCGACCCGCGCCCCGCCGGTCGGGGCGACGGTGTGAACCGCGAAAAGGCGCACGGCGCGACCTTCGACCTCGACCGTCGCACGGATCAGGATCGGTCGCCCGTGGGAGGCCACGATGTCGTCCTCGGTGACCGGCCACCGGGACGCCACCACGGCTGCGAAAGGGTCGTCACGGGGAACAGTGATCCGGAACGGCAGGTCGGCCGTGGCGCCGGTCGCGTCCAGGTCGGCCACGAACGTGGGGGTCGCCTCCTGGAGAATGAGCACGTCCGGCCGGTGACGGCGAATCTCGGCGGCGAAGGCCACCGTGTCGCGATTCGGGGCATAGACGTTGGCGTCGAGCACCCGGAAGTGCGGAGCCGACCGGGCCGCGGCAGGGATGGCCTCGCCGGCCCGGACCTCAGGCAGGGCAAGGCCGATGTGAGCCACGACGACCACCGCGCTGGCAGCCACGAGCGCCCACCGACGGAGGGCGCCGGCCAGGACTGCGACCGGCCACGCCGGCAAGAAGAGCACCGGGGTCAGGGCGTTCAGCTCGACGAGGGAAGTCCTCGCGTCCCACGCCACGAGTCGGGCGAGGGCCACCACCGCCAGCGGGATCACGATGACCCACCCCGCGAGGACGAGCACGCCGGCCGCGAGGCGCTTGGCGCCGGTCACCCCGTGATCAGGTCAACGACCGGGGGGTCTGAGGCTGCGTCCGAGGGACTGGAGCAGCCCGCTCACGAGCTCTCCCACCTGGGTCAGGAGGTTCGGTGCCGGCGGAGGGACGGCGGCCGGTGGTGGGACGGGCGGAGGGCATCCAGGGGCGAGGCACGGGGCAGAGTGCTGCGCGGTGGCGTTGTCGGTGAGCACGTCGCCCGAGCACGTCTCGTCGAACGTCCACGGCGGGTTGCAGCTGATCACCCGGCAGACGATGGGTCCGTAGCAGGCGATCTCCTGGTGGCACTGGCCGTAGCGGAACACGTTGCAACAGACCTTGCGCTCATCGCAGGTCCCGCTGGCGCACCGGCACGTGCATTCCGCGCCGCACAGCTGGTTGCAGTCGATGTAGTAGCGCGCCGCGTTCCCGCAGCAGAGGCCCGAGGTGTCGGCCTTCCACCACCCGCCGGCGAACGAGCCGGGCGGGCAACGGTTCTGGCCCGCGACGGTGCAGCACATGGCGGTGTACCCACCGCCGCACGAGGAATCCGGCCCGCAGACCGCGGCATAGGCCGTGACGGGCTGAAGCACGTAGCGCAACGGCGTCACCGTCAACGCCGACCCCACCACCGCCATGCGCACGAGGAAGCTCCGCCGGCTCGACTTCGCGCCGAGGAACGTCGCCGCCGCGTCGGCCATCTCCTTGTTCACATCGCCTCGAGCCACTCGGGAGGTAGTGCGGCCGAGATGCTGATCGCCGAGAGCACCGCGTTCACCCTCGGGACCACACGGCCACGGTCCGCCATGCTGCCCAGGACGACGTACAGGCAGAAGGCCCGGCCCTCCTCGACGAAGAACCGCTGCACTCCACCTTGGCCCCGGAGCGTGCGTTGGAGCTGCCGGCCGCTGAACTCGTCGGTGCGCAGTTCCCGTGGCATGCCGCCCGAGGCGAACAGCGCGGTGCCGGCGCTCCCGGAGCCGTACTCCACCAATGCAATGAACGCGTGGTGGGAGCGCATGGTCTCGACGGCGCCGCTGCCGAAGTCGCCCCGCTCGTCGGGGAGCGGGAAGTCGGCGGCGTGGAGCATCGCGTGGGAGCGGAACTTCGGGGTGTCGGCGCATCCCGCCTCGACAGGAAGCGGCTGCCGGCGGATGCGCCCTTCCCAGCCCGTGGGGAGATCCACGGCCAGACCGTGGGCGGAAATCCTCATGATCGGACCGCGGTCACGCGTTGTCGCCGGTCAGTGGCGGCGTCGTGGGATACAGGCTCGGGTCACCGGGCAGGATCCCCGCCGCGGTGAGCTCCTGGTCGATGTGATCTCCCCGGCCCCCGTCGCGCGGTCGGCCGGCGCCGTTGCGTAGCCTCCGCCGGTCGCCGGCGGCGCGGGCCACCAGGCCCACGACCTGATCCCACGCCGCCGCAGTTCCTTCCCCGGCCACCCGACCGGTGGTGCCGTCGACGTGGACGAAGTACGGAGAGCCGGGCACCTGGTAGTCCGACCAGGCCTCGGTGGACATGAGCACCGTCTGCCCGCCGGTGGCCAGGACGCGGACAGCGGACTCACTTTCGTCCCCGGGCCCCTTGGTGACCGCCACCACCCGCATCCCCGCCGGCAGGCCGAGGTCCCCGCCGTCCCCCAGCGCCTCCCAGAAGCCGTTGCACGTCAGACATCCACTCGACAGGAAGGCCAGCAGCGTCTCGTGTGGCGCCCCGAGCACGGCGATTGCGGCGGACTCGCCGTCCGGGGTGAACCCGGAGATGTCGTGCGCCTTCGCTCCGGTGGAGCCCCCGACGGCGAGGTCGACCGGAACGGGCTGAGGTGCCTCCTCGGTCCTTCCGGCGCCGAGCTCGTGAAGTTGGCGCAGGATCTCGGCGTGGCTCTTCAGGAGCCCCACGACGAGCAGACCGAGGAGGACCGTGGCCGTGGCTTGGATCCCGTCGAGGGCCGTCACGTCGATCGGCCCACACAATGGTCGCCGCCAGCAGGCACGGCCGTGAGTGTACGGGTGTCAACGGCGGCACGCCGTTCCGGTGCTTGAATCGTCACCGTGCGAGAGCGGCGACTGGTCCATCTGGCTTCCGCCCTCGTCCTGATCGCCGCTCTCGGATCCTGCTCGTCCGACGATGAACCGACGCCGCCGGCCGCCGGTCCTGTGCCGGCGTCGACCTCCTCCACGACCCCGAGCGCCACGACCGCCCCGTCGAGCGCGATCGGGAGCACGACCCCGACGACGGCCGCGATCCCGGGTGGCTGCCCGTCGGGCGTCGGCGTCGCCGCCCAGAGTGCCCAGCAGGCTGCTCGCTGCCTTTTCCAGAGCTGGGAGCGGGACGATCGGACGAGGGCGGCCACGTTCGCGTCCCTCGACGTGGTCGACGTCCTGTTCCGGGAGCGGTGGTCGGCTCCTGCCGGGACGTTCATCGGCTGTTCGGCGCAGCCCGGCACCGACGCGCAGGCGTGCACCTTCGAGCATCGGGGCAGCCGCTACGTGTTCGACGTCGCCCGTTCAGAAGGTGGTTGGCGGGTCACACAGCTCCGGCGGCCGGCGTGAGCGGGCGCTGTCGCGACGCCGAACCGGCAACTGCGGCAACCTTGGCCGCTCATTCACGGGGGAGGCTAAGTTAAAGCGCCGGACGGGCGCGACAGGGTGGATCGGAGCATCCTCGTCCACCTGAGCTCCCGGGAGTGCGTACGATTGCTTCATGAGCGAGCAGCCTGTCGAAACGGCGGGCAACGACGCCGACGAATCGCCGCCCGCGGCGGCCCCCGCCGCGGGCAAGCACGTCCGCCGCACGATGCTGTCGACCGGGTTCAGCGACGTCCCCGGCAAGACGTGTGAAGTCTGCGGCTTCCAGGGGTTCCGCTGGCAGACGGAGTGCCCAGCCGGCCATCCGCTGGCCTGAGCGTTTGCCTCATGCTGACAGAAAGGGGGTCGCCACCGAAGTCCCCCAGTTGTCGCACTTGCGTGAACAGATCAGAGGACTTCGGTGAAGACCTCAGGGTGGGCCGTAAGGGATTTGAACCCCTGACCCCCTGCGCGTCATGCAGGTGCTCTGCCAACTGAGCTAACGGCCCTCGGCGAGCAGACTACCCGACTCCACAGGGGCGAAGCCCTGACGCAGCGTGTTCTCGCTCACGGTGCGGGGCTCGACGAACTGGAGGAGGTAGTCGGGGCCGCCGGCCTTCGACCCCACACCGGACAGGCCGTAGCCGCCGAAGGGCTGGCGACCGACCACGGCGCCGGTGATCGTGCGGTTGACGTAGACGTTGCCCGCCCGCAGCTCGGCGGCGGCCACGCGGATGTGGGCCGGCGACCTCGACACCACGCCGGCGGTGAGCGCGAACTCGGTGTCGTTGGCCAGGGCCAGGGCCTCGTCGAAGGAGCCGGCCCGGAAGACGCTCAGGACGGGGCCGAAGATCTCCTCCCGGGCCAGGCGTCCACCCGGCCGGACCTCCGAGACAACGGTCGGGCCGACGAAGTAGCCCTCTTCCGGGATTTCGTCCATGGCCAGCACCACATCGCCCTCGGCGGGCGCCAGCTCGACGTACGAGCGGACCCGGACGTGGGCCTCGGCGTCGATCAGCGGGCCGACGTCGACCGCCATGGCCCGGGGGTGGCCGACCTTGAGCAGGCGGGTGGCGCCGACCAGGCGGTCGACCAGCTCGTCGTAGACGTCGTCGAGGACGATCAGGCGGGAGCAGGCCGAGCACTTCTGGCCGGCGTACCCGAAGGCGGAGCCGACGGCGATGGGCACGGCCTGGTCGAGGTCGGCGTCGGCGTCGACGATCAGGGGGTTCTTGCCGCCCAGCTCGGCGATGACCCGCTTGACGTGGCGCTGGCCGGGACGCACCTCCGCCGCCGCCCGCACGATCCCCAGCCCGACCGGCTTGGAGCCGGTGAAGGCGACGAAGGATACGTCGGGGTGCTCGACCAGGTAGGCGCCGACCTCCTCGCCGAGGCCGGGCAGGAACCCGAGAACACCGTCGGGCAGGCCGGCCGCCAACAGCGCCTCGACCAGCTTCGAGGCGATCGCCGGCGTCTGCTCCGCCGGCTTGAACAGCACCGCGTTACCCGTCACCAGCGCGGCGACCACCATGCCGGTGGGGATGGCCAGCGGGAAGTTCCACGGCGAGATCACCACGCCGATCCCCCGCGCCTGATAGGTCAGGCGGTTGTGCTCGCCCGGCGGCGACTGGACCGGACCGCCCTCCTCCAGGCGGATCGCCTCCCGCCCGTAGTACTCGCAGAAGTCGACGGCCTCGCAGACGTCGGCGTCCGCGTCGCGCCACGGCTTGCCGGCCTCGAAGACCTCCAGCGCGGCCAGCTCGTTGCGACGCCGGCGCATCCAGTCGCCGGCGCCGAACAGGACTGCGGCCCGCCGGCGGGCCGGCAGCCGGCGCCACGCCGGCCACGCTCGCCGGGCTGCGTCGAGCGCCTCCTCCGCCTCGTCCGGGCCGCACCGGGCCGAGCGGGCGACGACGGTTGACGGGCATGCGGGGTCGTTGGACTCGATCTCGCCGGCGGTGGTGACCGCCCGGCCGCCGATCCTGGCCGGCACGGCGAGCCGGAGGCGCCCTTCGCCCAGTCCGGCGACGGCCGCGCCCATGGCCGCCCGCACCGTCGCCCGCCGCCACTCCCCGATCGGCTCGGGCTCGTATGCCGCGGGCGCCGCCTGATCGGTCGGCGGCCGGTGGACGGCCGGCTCGCGCTCGGGGATCTCCTCGACCGCCGGCGGCGCCAGCAGGGCGTCGAGGTCCTCGCCCTCGACGAACCGCCGGCGCACGAAGCTCTCGTTCGCGGTGTTCTCCAGCAGCCGGCGGACGAGGTAGGCCATGCCCGGCACCAGCTCCCCCACCGGCGCGTAGACCCGCAGCCGAAGGCCCATCTTGCGCACCGCGGCGTGCAGCTGCTCCGCCATCCCGTAGAGCAGCTGGATCTCGTAGCCGTTGTCGGGGATGCCGACCGACCGGGCGTACTCGACGGCGTAGGCCAGGGAGCGGAGGTTGTGGGTGCCGAAGGCAGCCCGCACGGTGCCGTGGCTGTCGTGGAGCAGGCGGGTGCAGCGCTCGTAGTTGGCGTCGGTCTCGACCTTCTCGGAGAACACCGGCACCGGCCACCCCTCGGCCTGCGAGTGGACCGTCTCGGTGTCCCAGTACGCCCCCTTGACCAGGCGCACGGTGATCGGCCGAGCCCGGCCGCCGGCCCAGGCGATCAGGTCGGCCAGGTCGTCGCGGGCGTCCTTCAGGTAGGCCTGGATGACGATGCCGGCGTCGAGCCCGGCCAGCTCGGGGTCGTCGAGCACGTCCCGGAAGAGCTGCAACGTGAGGTCCTTGACGTCGTAGTGCTCGGCGTCGAAGTGGACGTAGGCCCCGGCGGCCGCCGCCTCCCGCAGCAGCGGACGGAGGCGCGCCCTGGCGCCGGCGACGCCGTCGGCCCGGGTCAGCGGGGCGTACCGGGTGGCCAGGGCGGTCGACTTGATGCTGACGTTCACCCGGGCCAGCGGTCCGAGGTCGTCGGACTCGAGGATGGGGCTGGCCGGCCAGCGGGGGGCGGCGGTGGTCAGGGTCCGCAAGAGCTCGCGGACGCGCGCCGCGTACCGGTCGGCGTCGGCCTCGGTCAGTGTCTTCTCGCCCAGAAGGTCGACGGTGGACGCGCTGCCGCCGGCCCACAGCTTCCGGAGCCCCGGGACGGCTTCGGCCGGCGTCTGGCCGACGATGAACTGCTCGGCCACACGGGAGATGCTCCGGCGGGCGAGGCCGGCCGCCGCCGCCTTTCCGAGGGGGAGGTGCTCCGCGGCATCTAAACCCAGATCGAGAATCCGGGGGACGTCCGTGCCGCCGTGCAGGTACTCGTCGAGGTGGCGGACGACGTCCTCGTCGCCCGTCGTGGCGGGGAACACGTCAACGAAGCGGAACAGCTGGGTCTTGAACGACGGGTGCGACATCGCCCACTCGAGCATCCGCTCGCTCCACCA
>JAHFUP010000136.1 GCA_023265025.1 Acidimicrobiia bacterium
CGTGGGGGTGTGGGGGGCTCTGCCCCCCACAGGTGGCCCGCAGGCGGCTTTGCCGCCGAGGAGCCTGAGTGCCGCCGGAGGCGGCTCGACGAACGGGAGGGGGCCGGGGGGAGGGGGCTTTGGCCCCTCCCCCCGCGACTAGAGCGTGGGGGTGTGGGGGGCTCTGCCCCCCACAGGTGGCCCGCAGGCGGCTTTGCCGCCGAGGAGCCTGAGTGCCGCCGGAGGCGGCTCGACGAACGGGAGGGGGCCGGGGGGAGGGGGCTTTGGCCCCTCCCCCCGCGACTAGAGCCTGACCGGGACCGCCCGGTCGACGCCAAGATTCTTCATCACGTACTGGGCGATCCTGCACAGGGCGGCCAGTTGGTGGCGCTCCCTCGACCGGAAGGGCCGGCCCTGGCGGCCCAGGAGCAGGGCCAGGCGGGTGTCGCCGAGCTCGGCCCACGCCACGTCGTCAGGCCCGCACTCCCCCGAGCTGACCGCGGCCGAGGACCGGCTGCCGGCCACGAATGCGACCAGCCACGCCGGCGGTGGCGGGGCGCCGTGGGAGGCGAGCAGGGCCTTGTCGTCGAGGTCGATGATGACCGCCCACTCGGCGCCGAAGTCCCGCCGGGCGTGGGCCACCAGCGCGGCCAGCAGGTCCTGGTAGGACGCGGCGCCGACGAGCAGCGCGGCCGTCTCCAGGGCGTCGAGCCGGGGGTCGGCGAGGTGGGGCGGTGCCGGCCGCACGTCCTCCACGTCCACCCCGTCGACCTGGTCGATCTCGGCCAGCAGCAGCGACACGAGGCTGGCGTCGGGCAGCTCGACGACCAGCTCGTCGATGGCCCGGCCGGCGCCCCGCTCGAGGATGTCGATGCCCACGACGTCGCCCCGGACGGCGCCGATGCGGCTGGCCACCTGGCCCAGGGCCCCCGGGCGGTCGGGCACCCAGACGCGGACGACGAAGGTTTCCATGCATGCAAGCTAGGCGTCAGACGTGAACGGGCGGTTTCCTGCCGGTCACATCTTCTGTCGAACATGGCCGGCCGTTCCGACGTAGGGAGGGCGGGATGACCGCCATGCCCGAGGTGCAGTCCCTCTACTGGCTCGACACCACGGTCCTGCCGGCGGTCGACCCGGAGCCGTCTCGGCTGGCCGTCGTCCTCCACCTGCCGGCGGCTGTCACGGGGACGATCACGGTTGCCGTGCGGGCCGGCGCCGGCGAGTTCTCCCGCCTGGTCCCAGTCCAGGGCTCGCTGTGGCCGGCGGCCGTCGTGGCCACCGCCGGCCGGCTGGACGACGCCACCTTCGCCGCCGTGCAGGCCCGATTCGCCCGGTGAGCGTCCTCGCCGAGCTGCGGTCCGGCGCGGCCGGCGACGAGTTCACGGCCTTGCTACAGCGGACGATCCGCGCCGTCGGCGTGGCCCGCAATTTTCCCCCGCCGGAGGGGCACGGCCAGTGGGACATCGACGCCGTGGGCTCGGCAGCCGCGGAGTTCATGACCGACAGCCAGACGCCCCGCCGCCTCACCGACCTCGCCCTGCACTGCGCCTCCGACCAGGCGGTGCGGGCCCGGCTCCAGGGCACGGTCCGGAACTTCCTCGCCGACCTCGGCCGGCGCACGCCGATTGGAAAGCTGGTGGTCAGGATCAACGACGTCCTCACCCGGGAGTCGGGATTCGTCCGCGTCGAGGGCCGCTGGGCCCGGGACACGGGCCCGGCCGCCGCCGGCACCGACGACCCCGACCGCCTGAGCCGGGCCATCCAGGGCCACACCGTCGTGGTGCCGGCGTGGGGCCACGATGCGGCCCGGGAGGCGCCGGTCGCCGACCGATCCACCATCGTCAACCTCTGTGGAACGCTGCTCGACGCCGCCGGCGGCTCGCTGACGCCTCGGGCCCTGGCCCGGGCCATCGGCCACCGGCTCGGGATCGGCCAGGCGCCGGTCTCCGCCGACGTCAACGCCCTCGACCACCCGGCGCTGGGCGACACCGCCGGCGCCGACCGCACCGGCAGCGAGGCCCTGCGCTACCTCCGGGCCATCGAGGTGGTCGCCGAGCTGAACGACCGGGAGCGGCTCTCCGTCGCCTGGCCGGAGTACACCGTGCGGGAGCTGTCGCCGATGTTGGGGGTGAGCGCGTCGCAGTCCCACCTGATCCGCCGGCGGGCGGCGGCGGTAATCCAGGCCGAGTTGCTCGACGACGACGACGCCGAGGGCGTCGCCCTCCTCGTCATCGAGCTGTGCCGGCGCTGGGCCCTCACTATGGACACCGACACCCGGTCCGCCGTAGGTGTGGCGCGATGACCAGCCCCCGGCCGGCGCACCCGCTCGATGTCGACCTCGCCGACCTCGTCGACGGGTTGGTGGACGGCGACACCGCCGCCGCCATCGAGGCCCACCTGGCCGACTGTGTGCTGTGCCGCCTGAAGCACTGGCGACTCACCGGCGCACCGCCGGCGGCGCCGGCCCGGGGCGGGCCCTTTCCGTCGCCCGCCTTCGCCGTCCTGCCGATCGAGGACGGGGACGAGCCGGCGGCCGGCGAGCTCTGGTTGGCCGGCGGGGACGAGCGGATCCTCGTCGTCGTCCTGCGCACCGCCGGCGAGCGGGTTCTCGTCGCCCCCGTGACCCTCGACGTCGAGGCCGCCGACGACGAAGCGGAGATCGTCGACTCACCACTCGGGTTCGCTGTGGCGCTCTACCCGTCGCTGGCGGCCGAGCTGCCCCGCTCGGCGCTCGCCGGCCGGCTGCCGGGCCCGGTCGACCGGACGGGTGCGACCGCCGGCCCCGCCGTCGCCGGCGCCGGCGATCCCCGCCTGGAGCGGCGCCAGCACCTGGTCGACCAACTCGGCTCGCTCGAGGAAATGGCGCCCGGTGCCTCCTACGAGGGCCCGCCGCCTCGACCCGAGCAGGTCCGGTCGACGCTCATCGCCGACCTCCGAGCCATGCGGGGCGCGGCCTGCACGGTGCGGGCCCTCGACGGGTGGCCCGACCTCGTGGTCGCCGACCAAGAGGGGTGGACGCACCTCGCCACCGTCGACGAGGTCGGGGTCGTGCTCGTCGTCCTCGACACGCCCCACGGGCTGGTGGACAACGCCGACTTCGACGCCGCCCGCGCCGTCCTCACCCGCTTCAACGCCAGCGCCCTGGTCGTGCTGGCGGGCGAGCTGAGCTCGTCGGCGGACGTGTTCGACGCCTCCTCGCTCAACCACGGGATCGACATGCCCTCCGGTGCCCACACGCCGCCCCGCCCCCTCATCGCCGGCCTGGTCGCCTTCGACGCCATCGCCAAGTACCTCGACCAGCACTCCGGCGCACGGGCCATGAGCGCGCCGGCCCGCGGCCCGGTGGCCCACGTCGACGTCGCCGCGCTGTTGCGCGAGGCGGCCGCCGGCGCCGCGGCCGACGCGGTCAAGCAGGGCGCCCGGTTCAAGATCGCCCCGAAGCGGCGGGGCTATGAGTCCCTGGTGGACACGGCCGGTGCGCTGGGCGAGGCACTTGGCACGGCGTTCACCGACACCTCGGTCGTGGACGCCCTGCTCGAACTGGCCCGCAAGGACGACGCCACGTGATCACCCACATCAGCCTGGAGAACTGGCGGGCGTACCGGAACCTGGAGCTCGACGTCGACCCGGGCACGACGTTCCTGGTCGCCGCCAACGGCGTCGGCAAGAGCTCGCTGCTGGAGGCGGTGCGCTGGGCGCTCGGCGCCGGCCAGGTCGAGCAGCGCCCGTCGATGGTGCGCCAGGGCCACGACCGGGCGAGCGTGTCGGTCACACTCGCCGTCCCGGAGGGCGAGCTGGCCATCACCCGGTCGCTCAAGGTCGCCCGCTCCCGCCTCACCGCCGAGACGACCGCCACCCTCGACGGCCGCGCCGTCGAGCCGGCCGGGGCCGTCCGCCTGCTGGAGGGATCGTGGTCGGCCGACGCCCGGTTCGTCTCCCGCACCGCGTTCCTCACCGAGGACCTCCGCCGCGACGGTGACGACCCCAACCTCCGCACCCACCTGTGCCGGGCGTACTCCCTCGACGACCTCCAGCGGGCCATCGCCGAGATCGAGCCGGTGCTGAGCCAGCTGTCCCGCAGCCTGAAGGCGTCACGGGCCGAGCTGTCCGGGACGCACGACCAGCTCCGCGAGGCCGCCGAGGAGCTGGCCGCCCTGACCGCCGGCGTCGCCGGCGCTCGCGAGGCCGTCGAGTCGGCGCGGGCCGCCCACGCCCAGGCCGGCGCCGAGCTCGACGTCGCCCGCGCCGCCGGCGCCCTCCGCACCGCGGCGGCCACGTGGAGGGACAGCCGAGAACGCCTGGTCGCCCTGGCCGTCCCGGTCGTCGGCCCCGTGAGGGCGGACGGCCCGCTCGCCGACACGCTGGTCGAGGCAGAGACCCGGCTGGCCGCGGAGGTCGACGCCATCCGCTCGCAGCAGGCGGCGCTCCGCTCCCGGCTGGAGGCGGCCGAAACATCGCTGGCCACCCTGCACGTCGCCGGCGCCAGCTGCCCCGTCTGCCTGCGCGAGCTCGACGACGACAGCCGGGGCCGGGCCGAGCACCTTCACACGGCCACGCTGGAGTCGGTACGCGCCGACCTGGCCGCACTCGACGACGCGTCCGCCGCCGTCTCGTTGGACACCGTCCGCCAACTCGCCCGGGAGGCGGCCAGTCTGGGGCCGGCGCCGGCGGTGCCGGGGAACGACGACCTCGACGCCCGCATCGAGGCCGAGGCCGCCGCGCTGGCGGTCCTGGAGGCGGCCGTGGCGGGCCAGCGCGAGGCCGAGCTCAAGGCCCAGGCCATGCTGACCAAGGTCGAGTCCATCCGAACCGACATCGCCGCTGCCGACGCGCTCACCGAGCAGTACCGCGCCGAGGCGCTCCTGGAAGCTGGGAAGGCCGCGCTCCACCAGACGGTGACCGCGGTACTCGGCCGCCAGCTCGAACCGCTCGCCGCCGAGGTGAACCGCCGGTGGGAGGCGGTGTTCCCCGACCGCCCCAACCTCCACCTCACGCCCGACGGCGAGCTGTCCCGGGTGATCGACGGGGCTCCGCTGGAGTTCGGCGCGTTCAGCGCCGGCGAGCAGACGGTGGCCAAGCTGATGATGCGCCTCACCACCCTGCTGGCCACCACGACGGTGCCGTTCTGCTGGATCGACGAGCCCCTGGAGCACCTCGACCCCGTGTCCCGCCAGCTCGTCGGCAGCACCCTCGCCCACCTCAGCGCGGCCGGCGGCCTGGAGCAGATCTTCGTCACCACCTACGAGGAGCCGCTGGCCCGCCGGCTGGCCGAGCTCCAGCCCGGCCGCGTGAGGGTCCAGTACCTGCGCACCGAGCCGGCACGCTGACGCGAAACGCCAACGTTGTACGGTAGGTGTATGAGCAGGATCCGGACGAACATCGAGATCGACGAGGGGTACCTCCGGACGATCATGGACCGCTACGGCATCCACACCAAGACCGAGGCCGTCGATCTGGCGTTGCGCCACCTGGCCGCCAACCCATGACGCGCACCGAGGCCCTGGCCATGCGCGGTGGGAACGCCATCGGTGATGTCCCGGAAGACGCCACACCGACCGTTCTCGGATGATCCTCGCGGACACATCTGCCTGGGTCGAGTACGACCGGGCGACCGGCAGCGCGGTGGACGCCCGGCTCACCGAGCTGATCAGAGACGCCGGTCCACTCGCGGCCACGGAGCCCGTGGTCATGGAGGTGATGGCCGGCGCCCGTGACGATCGTCGGGAAGCCGCCCTCCGTCGCCTCCTCCTGCGCTGCAGCCTCCTGGCCTTCGACCCGGCGGCCGACTTCGAGCCCGCCGCCCGTATCTACCGGCGATGCCGGCGGGAGGGCATCACGCCCCGCTGGATGGTGGACTGCCTGATCGCCTCCGTGGCCCGCCGGCACGACGCGACGCTCCTCGCCCAGGACGCCGACCTGTCGAGAGTGGCCGGCGTCGTCGGCATCGCGCTGGACGGAGCATCTCTGACCGTCTGAGCGCCAGACCCGCCGTCAGCCGTGGAGGTGCATGCGCTCCCCTTGGGGCCCGAGGATGGCGAGGAGCTCGACGCGGCGCCTGACAATCTGATTTCACATGGCCGAGATCACTGCGACTGAGGCGGCACGGAGCTTCGCCGATCTCCTCGATGCCGTCGAGCACCGGGCGAACGGTTCACGATCCTTCGGCGGGGCAAGGCCATCGCCAGCCTGGAGCCGATGAAGGTCGGCCACGGAGCCGACGTCAAGGCGCTTCTGCGGCGACACAAACCCGATGCCCAGTGGTCGCCTGATCTGGCCTCCGTCCGGTCCACGGTGCAGCTCGAGCGCATCGCCGGCTACTGCGCCGCCGTCAACGAGGCGACCCGTGCCTGATTGCCCAATTTGGTGGCGCTTCAGGTTTACAGGACACTCGGTGCCCTTGCCTGCCGGCCACAACGTCAGGGGTTGTGGAAGCAGCCGGGGTGTGATCGCTGAGGAGCCTCTTGTCGCTGCGTTCCAGTGCCCGGCGGTCTCTGACGATTGCATCCGCTCGCTGGCGAATCGCGAATTTCTCGACCCGCTTCGAGGTCATGGCCGGGGGGCCCCGAAAGTGAGGACAAGCCTTCCCAGGCGATGATGGAACCGGGATAGCCGCACCGGCCGAAGCGCTCGGGCCAGGGTCACCGTGAGGCCCACGACGGGAATCATCACGAAGAGGAGCTGAATCCCACTCAGGGCGGCGGTCGGAGCTGCGCCTGTTCGCACCGCGCTGGCCAAGGCACCGGCCTGGGTGGCGACTGCCTTGGCCGTGCCCACGACGAGCGACGGCATGTTGGTCCCCAACAGCAATAGCGCGGCGCCGAGCAGGGGGACGGTGATCAGCACCCAGGCGGTGACGATGGCGCGGGCGCTGGGCTTCAGCTGCGTCACGAGCCGGCCGGCGACATGACCCGGGATCAGGCTGGAGATGATCGGCTTGATCCGCCCGAAGAGATCGGGCACCCCGGCCAGGTCGCTCACGACGTAGTAGCCGTCGAGGCGGACGAAGGGCAGGAACTGCTGGAGAATGGCCAGATGCTGGGCGACGATCACGACGAGTAGGGGACCGAAGCCAGTCAGGCCGAGGAGGCCGAACAGCAGTAGGATGAAGACAACGTTGAAGTACACGCCACCGAGATCGCAGCGGAGGCGCCCACCGCGGCCGAGGCGGTGGGAGTCCTGCAGGTCGTTGTAGAAGACCGGCCATATGAGGTAGACCCCGGCACCGATGGTTCCCGGCTCCGCCCCCCCGTAGCGGCTGGCCGTGGCATGACCCAGCTCGTGGAGGGCACCGGCGACGACGGTGAGGGCCACGACCAGAAGAAGAAGGCCCGGCTCGGTCAGCACGTGATGGACGCTCCGCCCGACAGCGTGTCCCCGCAGCACGGCGACGTCGCCGACCAGCAGAGCCACGAGAGCACCGACGACCACAGGGGGTAGGAAAAGGGGCCGCAACAGCGTGGTGAAGGCCCGGACCACGCGCGGCGGCACGACGCCGGCTTGCAGCGTCAGGCCCAGCAGCGCAGGTGCCGATGGACGGGGGGATTCGGTCTCCGCCGGATCGGCTAGGACGCCAAGTGGGCGAAGCTTGCGATCGATGAGGTACTCGACGCTGTCGGCACTGATGGGTCGCACGAGTTCAGAGCTGAGGCGTGCCGCAACACCTTCGAGTTCACCCTCAATGTCGAGAGCGGCGACCAACTGATATAGAAGTGGAGACACCTCCAGCATCCGCCCGTCGGCGAGACGGGCGATGTACGGCGCCTCGATACAGCCCGAGCCCTTGTAGACGCCGAGCAGCTCGGTGCCCTTCGCCAAGCGAGGAGAAGCCCGGCGGGGACCTTCTGATGTCACAGTTCTCTCAGGACTTGCGGTCATGACCAATCGCTGACGCGACGTGTCTTTGCCTCCACACGGTTTGGCGACACGTCGCGTCAGACCTTCGTACCGATCAGAACAGCCAGCGCGGGCCGGCCGTGTTCACGTTCACGGCGACACCATCGATGCCAGCCAGGGGGATGCCCAAGACGGACACTCCCAACAGCAGCTGGCGTCGAGGCAGTTCGGCAGCGTGCTGAGCGTCGAGCTCCTCGAGGCTGAAGTCTTCGTTGCGCATTCGTTCCTCCTGGGGTGTGGGGTGACGTGGCGCGGGTGGGCTAAGAACCTCTCGTTCCCTTTACCATGACCCCAACACGCCGTTGCAAATTACTGTACTGGGCCAGCCACTTTTAAGCAAGCTACAAATAGGGAGTCGGGCACAACTACATGTGCACGGTCTCTAGGCTGTTCTTATGGTTTCCTTTCTGAACAATGAACTCGGTATCTCGGTCGACCTGCCCCTACAGCCTCATCCACACATCCGGCCCGAGGTCGTGCTCGATGGCCGCCCTCTCGAACGGCCCGGGCGGCTCAGAACCGCGCATAAATGCGCCTCTGACGAGGATCGGAACAGGATCTGAACGGAATCAGGCCTGGG